>NZ_JARRIR010000011.1:0-184717 GCF_029601685.1 Rhizobium sp. YJ-22
CTTCGATCTCGGCGGAAAGCGCGGGGAAGGCCATCAGGGCCATGAAGCCGGCGGCTACGAGAGTACCGGTTGCGCGAGTAAGCATGTCAGTCTCCATTGGTTCAAGGACTGGCATGGGTGTACGCCCGGTGCGGCGCCCCCTCTTTGCGGGGGAACAAAGAGCGGGAAATATCCGGCGGTCAGTCGTTTTCCTCGCCCGCGAGACGGCGCAGCCCCGGCAGGTCGGTGATCACCAGAAGCTGGCGACCGCCCTTGACCAGCCCCTTCGTTTCCCAATGGCTGAGGATGCGCGAGACGGTATGTAGCGTCGTGCCGGTCATCTCGGCGATGTCCTGGCGCGAAACGGGAAAATCGATGCGGATTTCAGCGCCCGATATCACGCCCGCCTCCCGCGCCAGCCGGATGACGGCATGGGCGACGCGGCCCTCGACGTCATGCGTCGACATTTCCCGCAGTCGTTCGTGGGCGGCATCGAGACGCTGGCCGATCATCTGCATGGTGTTGATGGCGAGTGTCGGGCTGCGCTGCAGGATGTCGTGCATCATCGTCATCGGCCATGCCAGGGCGATGCTGTCCACGGCGGCGACCGGCGTGCCCGGATACTGGGTGCGGCCGATGGCCATCGCGACGCCGAACAGATCGCCCGGATTGACGACGCGCACGATGAATTGCTGGCCGTCGGCGGTGACCTGCAACACCTTCAACCGGCCCCGCAGCAGCAGGAAGAAATGCGTCGCATCCTCCCCTTGCTGGAAAACCGCCGCCCCTTTGGCGTAATTGCGCTGGACCGCATGGGTCAGCAATCTGTCCAGCGCCGGAGCGTCGAGCCCCTGGAAGATCGGCAGGACCTCGACGAGTTCACGATCAATCATGATGCGTCCCTGTTCCTCTCGCGTGAGCCGGGGTTTTAGGACGAGAATGCAGGCGATGCAAACGCTTGGTCGCGCTTCAGGCGGAAAGAACCAGCCTTTTCCCGTCGCGCTGGCGCAGATAGACGGTGATATTGTCCTGCGCCTTCACCACCCGGGCAATTTCGTCCGGCGGCATCAGGCTGAATGCCGTCGCCCAGGCATCGGCCCCAGCCGCATCCGGCGCGACGACGGTGAGATAGGCATAGAGCGAGGCGGAAAGGCCGGTTCTGGGATCGAGCAGATGATTGAAGCGTCCGCTGGCATCGAAACTGAAACCTTCGGCGCTCGATGTCGCCAGCGCCTTGCCGGCAAGATCGACGAATCGGTCGGGCGTTGCATCGCTTTCCAGCGTCGACAGGCCGACCCGCCAGGGGGTGCCGTCCGGCCGGGTGCCGAGCGCGCGATATTCGCCCATATCCACGAGGCTTTGCGTCAGGCCGTTCTCGGCCAGGAGAGCGGTGATGCGGTCGGTGATATAACCCTGAGCCACACCGTTAAGGGTCAACGCCATGCCCCGACGGGTGAAGGCGATGCGGTCGGCATTGGCGCGCAGCGCATCGAAACCCACCAGATCCAGCGCCTGCCGCATCTCCTCGGCAGCCGGCCCGGCCGGATCGGGGTCGCTGGCGGAAAAATGCCGGAAGAGGCATGTCCATAACGGCTGCACCGTCGGGTCGAACAGCCCGCCGCTTTCGCGGTGAATATCGCGGCAGCGGGCAAGCAGGTTCACCATTTCGGCGGACGGAGCGGCAAGGGCCCCGGTGCGGTTGAGCAAGGCGAGTTCGGAATCGGAACGAAACAGGCTGAAGATCGCCTCCAGCCGCTCGGTCTCGGCCTCGATGCGGCCGAAGAGCCGCCTAGCCTCCGCCTTGTCCGGATGGTTGAGGACGATCATTGCCGGCGCGCCCAGCGCAAAGCCGTGCCAGACTTGTGCGCCGTCTTCGGCGCGCACCGCGCGCGGCGGCAGCAGGCTCAGGCCAGCGAGCGCGGCGCTGATACCGATAAAGCGTCTGCGGGACATGCGGTCCACCATGATACATCTCCTTCAGAGCATTTTCAGCAAAACCACAAAACGCGGTCCCGCCTCCGCACATGCGGCAAAACAGGGGTGAGAGCGTTTTCGCCACTCAAGGAAAAGCGGGAACGCTCCAACTCAGGGCTGCTCTCCGGCGCTCGCCGTCTCGGCGCCGAGAATATAGTCCTGCGGCATCTCGCCGAAGGTGACGATGCGGCCGCCCTTCTCCGCCTGGAAGCTTTCCGCCGCCGAACGCTGCGAAAAGGGCACCGCCTCGCGCACGCCCATGCCGCCGACGGCGGCGCTTTCGATGACGTAGAAAGCCTTCCTGGCATCGATCCAGTTCTCGGCGCCGGGCTCTTCCCAGGTCGGGGCCTTGCCCATGTCGGAGACATAGATGGCGGCAATCGTCTTCGGCTCCTCCGGCAGCATGGTGAAGGCCAGCGTGTCGCGGGCGGACGAAAACCAGATCGCTTCGCGCACCGGATCGAGGATCACCTGCCCCTTGGGACCGGGATGCTCCAGCACGTTCATGCCGCAATAGCGGCCCATTGCCGTCTCGGTGAGCGCAAAGGGCGGCGGCACCGCCTTGTTTTCGGGAGAGCAGGCGGCGAGGCCAAGCGCGAAGGCCAGAACGGCAAGGGAAGCCAGGCGATTCATAGTTCCTTCCTCGAAAACAGCAGCATGGAGAGAATGAGCGGCAGCGCTGTCCACAGGACAAGCGCGCCGGCAAGCGTGCCGGGCCCAAGCGTGGCGTTGGCGGCGGCGCCACTCATGCCGGTCAGCGTTCCCGCCCCGCCGGCGCCGAAATTCAACAGGCGATAGGCATCGGTCGGATTGACGAGCAACAGCGCGTTCAGCGCGCCCGCGCCGATGGTGCGCCCCTGATCGACGACGAGAACGCCAAGCAGCGCCATGTCGTAGATCAACACGAACAGTAGCCAGACGCCGATGGCGACGCCCGCAGCTGTGGACCGTTCGCGCACCGTGACGCTGGCGAGAAAACCGATGGCGATGAACACCGCCCCGAGCAGCACCGAGGAGCCGATCAAGGACAGGAAGGCAAGCCAGCTAGCCGCATCGATGCTGGCCCCACTTGCCACCAGCGCCACGGCCGCCGCACCATATCCGGCGACGGTGGCGAAAGCGAGGATGACCAAGTGGCCGAGGAATTTGCCGAGCACCACCTGTCTGCGCCCGACCGGATAGCTCAAAAGCAGCAGCATGGTGCCGCGCTCCATCTCGCCGACGATGGCGTCATGGGAGATCAGCAGCGCGATGAGCGGAATGAGGAAAATCGTCAGGCTCGACAGGCTGACGATGACGACGTCGAGCCGCCCGCTGCCAATGCCAGAACCGGTCGGGGCATTGCCGAGGAAGGTGAGGCTGAGCGCCAAGGCCGCCAGCAGCAGCGTGGTCGCCAGCACCCAGCGATTGCGCAGGCCCTCCTGGATTTCCTTGAGCGCGATGACGCAGAGATTTTTCATTCCGCGGCCTCCTTGCGGGACAGGAAGTGGGCGTATA
Source organism: Rhizobium sp. YJ-22 (assembly GCF_029601685.1). Taxonomy (NCBI): domain Bacteria; kingdom Pseudomonadati; phylum Pseudomonadota; class Alphaproteobacteria; order Hyphomicrobiales; family Rhizobiaceae; genus Rhizobium; species Rhizobium sp. YJ-22. The sequence continues at coordinate 3,451 of NZ_JARRIR010000011.1, forward strand.
GCTCGTCCAGGGTCGGGACGATGACGTCGAGATCCGCGAGATTGCCGTTGGCGGCGACGATGCGGCGGATCAGTTCCATCTTGCCCTCCGGCGTCGTCTCGGTCTCGACGCTGCCGCCGCCAAGCGGCCGCCAGCGGATGCCGGCGATATCGGGCGGCGAACCGGCATCACGAAAACCGAGCCGCAGTCGCACCGGCAGCTTGGCGATGGCGCGCAGCGCCTCGATCGAACCGTCGGCGATGACGCGGCCGCGATCGGCGATGATGACGCGGTCCACCTGGCTCTCCAGTTCCGTCAAGGCATGGGAGGACATCAGGATCGTGGCGCCGGCGGCGCGCATGGCCTGCAACAGGTCGTAGAAATGCCGGCGCAGCGCCGGATCGAGACCGGTGGTCGGCTCGTCGAGCAGCAGCAGGGCCGGTTCTCCGAGCAGCGCCTGCGCGAGGCCCAGCCTTTGGCGCATGCCTTTGGAATAGGTGCCGACGCGGCGATGCGCGGCGTCCGCCAGGCCCACATGCTCCAGCAGGCGCGGAATGTCGCTCTTCGGCGCGCCCTTCAGACGGGCGTAGAAGGCGAGCGTTTCCGCCCCCGTCAGCGCCATGTTGAAGGAGACGTGCTCGGGCAGGTAGCCGAGTTTCCGGCGGGCGGCGAAGGCGCCGGCGGCGGGGTTCTCGCCGAGCACGCGCACGGAGCCGGCGGTCGGATGGATGAGGCCGAGCATCAGCTTGATCATCGTCGTCTTGCCGGCGCCGTTATGGCCGACCAGCGCAACGGTCTCGCCCGCCTTGAGGCTGTAGGACGCGTCGCGGATCGCCTCGACGCCGGCATAGGTCTTGGTGACCCCGGTGAGGCACACGGTTTCGCTCATGGTCGTTCCTTTCGCGGCGGCTGCATCAGGGGATGGCTGTCGACCACCCCGCCCGGCAGCAGCGCCGGAAACTGCGTCTGCGCCCAGCGGATGGTCTGGACGGCGGGACTGTTGACGAGGATTTTCGCCTGCGGCGCGGTCCACAACACCACGTCGACGAGATCGTTGGGACGATAGGGGCTGTCGGCGATGCCGTCGCCATCAAGGTCGAAGGCGGGGTTGTCGCTCCAGAAATTGCCGCGCCCGTCCACCGACCAGTCGAGATCGCGCGTGCCGACATATTTGACCTGGGTGCGATTGCCGATGAAGGCGTTGCCGCTCATCGCATTGCCTTCCGAGCCGGCGGTGAAATGAATGCCGATATTGCAGCCTTCGAACCGGTTGTCGGTGAAGCGGTTGCGGTTGGCATTGTAGATGAAGACGCATTTTTCCGGCCCGATCCGGTCGCTGCCGGGATCGGCTGTCTCGACCGTATCGACCGGCGCAGCCATGCCGGGCTCGGCCGCCTGCACGCCGGCATCCATCCAACGGCTGGCGGGCAGCAGGCGCCCGAGCACACGGTTGCCGCTGACGGTGGAATTGTTGGTATAGTTCATCAACAGACCGTGATCGCGGTCACCTTCCGAAAGATTGTCGAGCACCTTCAGGCGCTTGGTGTACATCAGCGCAAAACCGACGGAATTGTCGCGCGAGATGTTGCCGCTGACCTCGCTGTCGTCGGTATACATGTAATGCACGGCAAAGCGGACATGCTCCATCAGGTTGCCATGAAAGACATTGCGCTTGCTGGCATTGGTATAGATGCCGTCGCGACCGTAACGGATGACGTTGTCGAGCACCTTTGCGCCCGGCGCGTTCCAGATGGAAACGCCGCTGCCGGTCTCGGCCATGCGCACGCCACGCTTGCCGGTCACGGTATTGCCGCGCGCCACGGAATCGGCGGCCCCATGCAAGTAGATGCCGAAGAGATTGCCGGTCAGGACGTTGTTCTCGACGAGCGCCCCCGTCGCCGTCTGCGAAACGAAGATTCCGGAATTGAGATCGTAGAGATTGCCGCCGGAGCCGATGACTTCCAGGCCGCGCACCGTGCTGCCCGGTGCATTGACGGTAATCGTGTTTCCCCTGCCCTGGCCGTCGACGACCGCGCCCGGCGCCCCTTCCAGCGTCACACGCCGGTCGAGAACGAGCGGACCCGTGTACCGGCCGGGCGCGAGACTAATCGTATCGCCTTCAGCGGCGCTGGAGAGCGCCGCCTGCAGGTCGTCGCCCGGGCGGACGAGGGTTTCCCCGGCCAGAGCCGGGGAAACCGCGCCGCAGACACCGAGCCCGATGCGCAGGGCCAGCCGCATCCAGCCGCTGCGAAACGTCAGGCGCGATGTCGGGCGAAGACGCGGCATGGATGTCATGCCTCCTTCGGTTCCACGAGCATCCGGCCCTTCATCTCCATATGCATGGCATGGCAGAACCATGAGCAGTAATACCACCACACGCCGGGCTTCGACGCCTTGAAGGTGACCGATGCCGTCGCCTGCGGCGCCACTTCCATGTTGATGCCGTAGTTGATGATGGCGAAGCCGTGGGTCAGATCCTCGATCTCATCGATATTGGTGACGTAGACGGTCACTTCATCGCCCTGCTTGACGGTGAAATCGGTAAGGCCGAAGGCCGGCGCCGACGATGTCATGTAGACGCGCACCTTGTTGCCGTCGCGGACTACCTCGTTGGCTTCCATCAGGTCGAGGCCGTCCTTCTTGGCCTGTGCTACCGCATCGGCGAAGAATGGATCGTTGCGGTCCCAGAAATTCACCGGGTTGATCTTGGAACGGTGGACGATGGTCGCATCATGCGGCTCGGCAAAGCTCGGGCCGTCATGCACCACCACCATCTTGTCGCCGGAGATGTCGATGAGCTGATCGTTCTCCGGCTTCAGCGGCCCGACGTTGAGATAGCGGTCCTTGGAGAACTTGTTCAGCGAAATCAGCCATTTGCCGTCCGCTTCTTTGGTCTGGCCCATGGAGGTGTGGTTATGGCCCGGCTGATACTGCACGTCGAGCTTCTGGCGGATGGGGTTGACCTTCTCGCCCTTGAAGGCGCGCTTGGCGTCCTCGATGTTCCACTTGCAGACCTGGCTATCGATGAACAGGGTCGTATAGGCGTTGCCCTTGCCGTCATAGGCGGTATGCAGCGGCCCGAGTCCGAGTTCCGGCTCGGCGACGACGCAATCGCGCGGCTTGATCTTGTCGTCGAACAGGTCGTCGAACTTGCGCACGTCGAAGACGGTGACGGTCGGCGACAGCTTACCGTTGGCGACCACATGGATGCCGTCGGGCGCGGTGTTCATGCCGTGGGGGCTGTTGGCGACGGGGATGTAGCGGGTAAATTTCGAGCCGTGGCGACCGTCGACGACCGGCACGCCGTTCATCATCTTGATCTCGCCCTTGGCAACGGCCTCCTCGATCCGCTTCAGGTTGAAGATGACGATCCAGTCTTGCTCGCTGGACATCATCTCGGCCAGCGTCGTGCCTTCCTCGGAATTGTAGCAGGTGGCGAAGGCGTATTTGCCCTGATAGTCGGCATCGACATTGTCGAGATTGCCGTCGACCATAACCTGCCAGGCGATCTTCATGGTCTCGCCGTCAACGGCGGTGAAGATGGCGTGGTAGTTCTTGGTGTCGGTCAGGTTCTTGCCGTCATTGGGGATCGGCACGCGGTCCTCGCCGTTGCAGAAGACATAGCCGGTCTTCGGATATTTCTGCACGCGCAACCCGTGGACGGTGTGCTGGTTCGGAAGCTGGATGATCTTGTCGCATTTCATCACGTCGAGGCGAATACGGCAGACGCGGGTATTGGCCTTGTCGTTGGCGAAGAGATAGCGGCCGTCATAGGTACCGTCGGTAAATGACAGATGCGGATGGTGCAGGTCGCCGTTGTGGAAGGTGCCGCCGCGATCCGCCAGCAACTCCCGGTCTTCCGGCAGCAGGTTTTCGGTCAGCACCTTCAGGCTCTCGTTGGTCAGGCCCCAGCCGGTGGCGCTGTCGCGGTTGAATACCGGTATACGCATCAGCTCGCGCATTGACGGCAGGCCGACGATGCGGACCTCGCCGCTCTGCCCGCTGGAGAAGAAGGTGTAGTATTCGTCGAGTTCGCCGGGCTTCACCTCGGCGCTGTTGTGTTGATCCGCCGCCAGCGCCGGGGTCGCCGAGCCCGCCAGCATGGCGCCGCCGCCAATGCCGGTCGCACCGGCTGCGGCTGCCGCAAGCGCCGAGGTGCCGAGCAACTGGCGCCGGCTGAGGCGGTTCTTGGTGTCGTCTTCTGACATGGGTTTTCTCCTTGGTGTTGAATGTTCAGGAGGCCGGATCGGCTTGGCCGATGGGCTTTCCGTTGTGGGTGATGACGGGCATGGCCGGTCCGCGCGGGCTTGCGCCTTCCGGCTTCAGCGGTGCATTGCGGGCTTCGAATTTCTCGCGCTTGACACGCACCTGAATCATGTGCGGGCAGCGCTGGTCGTCGTGATAGAGTTCCTGGCAATGCATGCAGTAGATGCATTCGTTGACATTGATCTGGCCCTCGGGATGGATGGCCTCGACGGGACATTCCTTGGCGCAACGGTGGCAGGGCGAGCCGCATTCCGGCCAGCGCTTCAGCCATTCGAACATGCGGATGCGGCCGGGAATGGCCAGCGCCGCCCCGAGCGGGCAGAGATAGCGGCAATAGAAGCGCTCGATGAACAGCCCGGCCGCCAGCAGCGTCAATCCATAGATCACGAAGGGCCATTCGCGGGCGAATTTCAGGATGATGACCGTCTTGAACGGCTCGACTTCCGAAAACAGCTCCGCCAGCGCGACCGAATAGAGCGACAGGCCGAAAAGACCGAGGAAGATCATGTATTTGATCGGCCAAAGCCTCTCATGCAGGCCCCAGGGCAACTTCACCTGCGGCACCTTCAGCCACTGGGCGAGGTTGTTGCTCAGTTCCTGCAGGGCGCCGAACGGGCAGAGCCAGCCGCAGAATGGACCGCGCCCCCAGAACAGCAGGCCGGCGGCAACCGACCCCCAGAGAATGAAGGTCAATGGCGAGGTGAGGAAGAACTCCCAGTTGAAGCCGGTGATCAGCGAATTGATGAAGGTGAGGACGTTGACCACCGACAATTGCGTATTGGCATACAATCCGAGCCAGACGAGGACGAACAGCAGATAGCCGCGCCGCAGCCATTTGAAGAAACGTGGGCGCTTCACCAGGGTGTTCTGGAAAAAGAAGATGCCGACCAGGGTCACCGTGGCGGTGAGCGTCACCACGATATTGATCGTGTTCATCTGCCACATCTTCACCCAGAGCGGATTGTTCTCCCCCAGGAAATCCGGCAACGGGCCTTCGCCGACCGGCGGGATGGCGCGGGGCGCGTCGGGCAGCGGCGCGGCCGGTTTCGCGGCCGGCGGCGGCGCCACCTTTTCGGTCACGACAAAGCGATCGGGCAGGTTGTAGCCAAGATCATAGGTGACGTTCGCCTTTTCGCGCGCGCCAAAACCGCGCTGCACCAGCAATTGCAGGTCGAAAGGCTTGGTGACGTCGAAGGCAAAGCTGTCGGGGACGCGGAACAGGGCGATTTCGCGCAGTTTCGGCGCGCCGTCGGCCATGAGGTCGCCGATGCGGGTATGGTCCTTGTCGCGAAACCGCACGCCCTGGCCATCCTGCAGCAATTCGATGCGATCGAAGATGCCGCCGCGCACATAACCCGAGCCCTTGAAGGAATAGACGCCGTCGCCAGCCACCAGCAGCGCTTGTTGACCTGGCTTCAGGCGTTTGAGCATCTGGTCGTAAGCCGCCTGCCCCAGCAGGCTGCGGCCGATGGAGGGCACCGAGACGGGGGCAATATAGAGCTCGATGAATTCGTCCTGCGGATTGTCGCTCTCCGGCTGGCCGGCAGCTTCATTATGTCCGGCCGTGCGAAAGGCATCGGTGACCTCGCCGACATTGAGGCGAAGGCTGCGCACGGAACCATCGCCGGTCAGCGTCGCCCAGTCGGCGGTGTCGGTTTTGCTGAGATCGACCTTGCGGATTTCGGTCGGCAGGTTTTCCGCCGCCAGCGGCGTGCCCCCCAACCTGCCGCTGCGGATCAGCCCGACCGCCGAGCGCACGACGCTGTCGCCCATGACCAGCACGGTGACGGTGGCGCCGGAGACGATCTCCACCTGAGGCGGCTTGGTCGTGCCGGCGGCAACCGCTTGGAAATCGCTATTGATCAGCGAATTCAGCGCCGCGACCACCTTGGCCTGCGGGATGCCGATCAGCACGATCGGCTCCTTGTGGTCGAGCAGTTTGATGCCGCGGATGACGCCCTTGGGATCGATGCCGACGGCGATATGGATCGGCTTGCCGGAATAACCGACGGCGCTGGTGAAATCGGTGTTCAGGTAGACATAGCCGAGCCGCTCGCTGCCCTTGAAGACCGGCGCGATCGGCGGCTCACCCTCGGCCGGGCCGATACGGTCTGCACCCTGGAAGAACTCCTGCGGGGTCAGGGACGGCAGGTATTTTTCGAGCTGCGCGGCCCCCGCAGGCAGGTTCCCGCACCACAGCGCCGCGACCAGCACCAGAAACCGCGCCAGGGACCGGATCGTCCGGCCGGCATCGGAAGATTTCTGGCGCGGGGCGGCAATCGAAGATTTCACACATCACCTGCATCGGCCCCGATGGAATCGCGGAGCGCGTCTTTCGACCGGGAAAGTAGATGTTTGCCGGCCCAACTCTTTGCGCTAGCGCAAAGAACTGCCGGCAGAGTGTGGAAGCAAGATGCAAGCCACTGAAAAGAAATATAAATCGCCGATAGAATCCCGCACTCTGCCGGTCACAGGCTCATGAGCGAACAGCGGCCCTTCCGACGTCGGCCGGTTCGATGCGTGGACGGAAGCGGTTCGAATGGGCTACACCAGTCCGATCTTCTGTTTACACTCCAGCTCGAAAGACCACGAAAATGGATGAATCGACCGAGACGATGACGATTTCGAACCGCAGCGATTTTGCCCAATGGGCCATCGAGCGCGCCCGGGCGATCGTGGCCAATCAGGGCGGCGACTTTGCAGTGGCGGCGCGCGATCCCAGCGACGAACGCATCGCCGAGACCGCAAATGCGCTCGGCCAGGCAATCGTGGATGCCCTGCTCGAAGTGTTCGACGGCTTGATTTCGGGCGACTGAAAGTTTGTGCCATCCAAGCGCGACCTGCCGTGAAAATCAGCCGTTGGTCTCGATTTCACATTGAAATTGCCGCGCCTGCGACACACCTTACCGGCAGGAAACGCCGGATCGTTTGAAGAAAACGACGGTCGAGGCAGCCATGCGGAGAACGAGAATGACGGTTCGCCCACCGCGGAATTTTACTTCGTTCAACCTTACTGAAACCGGCCTCGGCATCCTGGAATATGAATTGATGTCCGAGCGGGCCAGCACGCTCGGGCGGCACGGGGTTTCGGTCGAGGCCGCGCTCGCGGCGCTTGCCGCAGGCGAGGCAAAGGAACTGGAAACCATCGAACAGGAGCGGCTCGTCGACAAGGCGGCGCAAGCCGTCTGGGCTTTTTTCATCCACCGGGAGGTATGCGGCCTGCGCAACGGCCGCGATGTCATCCAGCGCTACGGCATTCCGGGCAAGGTGCTGGCGCGCCTCGGCGCCAGCCCGCGCCACGGCAGCGATTAGGGTATCTTGTCTGACGCCGCAGCCGTCCTGCTTCGGCTGGACATGTTCGCTAGCCGGATCTGCCGATACCCGCCAGCGCCTTCCTGCGGCTCGTCTTTCCTAAAAAAAGGATCAGATCAGGATCAATGCCCCGCGGCGCCCGGAGCGCAGAACGCTCCGGGATACTTCCAGTGTCAGACGTACCAGATGCCGTCCTTGACGTCCGCGGAGACGAGGGACTGGATCTCGGCGCTTTCGGTGAAGGCCACGAAAACCTGGTCGCGCTGGGCACCGCTCGCCAGCGCATTGATCCAGTAATTCAGGCCTGGCGCATCCGGGGCGCGGTCGAAGATCTTGGTGTAGAGCGCGGACACGAAATCCGAATTCGAGAGCGTCTGGGCATTGCCGAAAATCGAGGTGAATTCATTCGAGGCAATGAAGTGCTTGGCAATGGTCGGCAGATCCGTCTGGCTGGAATCGAGCGCCTTGATCCAGTAGCCGAGGCCCTGCGCCTCGCCGGCGCGGCCGAAGGCTTCGTAGAGCCGGTAGACTTGTCCGGCATGGCCATCGGTGTCGAAGGCCAGGAAACCGTCCTTGAATTCGAGACGTTCGACGCCGACGCGCTCGAATTCATAGCCGGCGCCGACAACCGTCACCTTATGCGTCACCGGATCGTATTTGACGCTGACATCCGCAAACAGCTTTTCCAGCTTGGCGAAATCGATGTCGCCCGGCGCACCCGTGCCGGTACCGGTGCCCGGACCTGTCGGCGGCGCGGTCGTGCCGCCGTGGAATTCGGGAATATCGGCCAACGGCGTGCTTGCCGGATATTTGGCGAGCAGCGCATCGACGGAGTTCACGAATTCCGCCTTGCCGATGGAGAAAAGTTCCGGATTGGCCTTCAGCTCCTGCCGGGCCAGGTCGAGATTGGCTTCGAGTTCAGGCGTGAGCTGGTTGAAGGCGCGCATCAGCTCCTTGATCTTGTCGAAAAGCGCGTCGAAATCCGTGATGTTCAAGCCGGCCACGCCGGATTTTGCAAGTTGAATGAGTCCCGAGAGATCGCCGATCGTCAGTCCAGTCGTCATGTATTAGCCTCCTGTTTCGGCCGAATAGAAATGGCAGAGCCAGACCTGTCAATTTGGCGGTTAATAGTTTGATAGATAAACAACATTTCCTCACCCGTTCAGGTGAGGGAAATCCCTGCCCGAATGCAATACGCCGCGTTGGCACAGGCGCTGAACACAATTTCGGCACGCGACGATTGCCAAGGGGAAACAGGTCGTTAAACTGTTTCGGGCATGCGGCCGCCAGTGCGGAAAGCGGTTTCGCCGAGTGGGGATTTTGAACTTGACTTGCATCGAACCATGGCATGGCCGACGAACGGCGCCGGGCGCGGACCGGCGACGCAATGTCCTGCCCGTGACCGGGCGATGGCGCTAGCGCCATGGCGGGCTGGTCGCTGTCTCCGGCCTCGCGGCTGTTTCTCTGGCTCGTGTCGATCGCGTTGTCGATCTTTCTCGTCTTCGTCCTGGCCGTGCAGCAGAAGCGGACGGGACTCGACATCCCCATCGGCGCCCGCGCCGGCATCGATGGCGGCTACGTCGGCCGGATCGACGGCACTCCCGCATCGATCTTAGGCCTCTACGGCGTCGGAACGGACGTCGCGGCAATGTCCACGGCCGACGATTTCAGGGCTTTCGCGAGGCAGCGGCCGGATCGCGCCATCGCCTTCGAGGACGAGGATTTCATTGAAGAGCCGGACATGCTTCCCTCTTATACGGCCAGCAACCGGTTCTTCAACCGCCAAGGCTTGATGACGGCGCTGCTAAGCGAGGGTGGTTTCGGCGTCGTCTACGCTCGGCCCGGCGAGGCTGATACTGTCTCGAAGACGATTCTGACCGTCGAGCCCCGGACGCCGGCGGACCTCGATCCCGATTTCTGGCTGCAGATTGGTGCGGCCTTCTGCATTCTGCTCGTCGCTGCCTTTCTGGTGACGTTGCGATCCGGAAACGGGCCCGCCGCCGCCTTTGCGGTTTCGGGACTGGGCGCGGCCGGCGCGGCATTGGCGGCGGCGGTCTACAGCACCCGCGATCTCGCCCTCCCGCCGGATCTGTTTCACATTTTGTCACTGCTGAACCAGAGCAGCACTTTTCTATTCGGCATCGGGGCGATCTATCTGTTCGCTGTCTATCCGGTGCGGCTGCTCGGCTGGAAATATCTCTGGCCCGTTCCGTTGTTCTGCTACCTGCACATGGCGGCCTATCGGCTGGAGCTACTGCCACATGCGCTCGCCACGCCGCATAATAGCGTCGTCATTCTGCTGGTCGGTATCGTCGTGCTGGTCGCATGGCAGTATTGCGCCACACGCGCCAATCCCGCCGACCGGGCGGTGATGCTTTGGCTCGGTGTCTCGGTGCTGCTTGGCGCAGGATCCTTCGTGCTGTTCGTGACCGTGCCGGTCGTGCTCGGCATCGAAGTGGTGATCTCGCAGAGCGCCGCCTTCGTTCCGCTGGCGGCCATCTATGCGGCGACGGCAATCGGCATCATGCGGTATCGGCTGTTCGATCTCGGGCGCTGGGCCTATCGACTGATGTTCTATGTGGCGGTGATCGTCGCCGTTCTGACGGCCGATCTGGCCATCGCCTACCTGCTCAGCCTGTCGCCGACGCATTCGCTGGGACTGGCGGTGCTGGCGGCCGGCATTCTCTATATCGCCGGGCGCGATCTGGCGCTGCGCCGTGTGCTGCAGGAGCGGCCGCCGGAACTGGCGAAACTCTACCACCAGACCAATGCCGTCGCCTTTCAGGCGACCGCCGCAGCCAAGCAGGAAAGCTGGATCGCGGTCATCGAGGACCACTTCGAGCCTTCCCACCGCGAAACGATCGCCAGTACCGAAGGCTCCGCCCCACGACTTCTCGACGAAGGCCTGGGGCTTGAAATCCCGCCCTACTCCTGGTCGACCGGGCTGCGCCTGCGGCTTGCCGGCGGCGGCGGGCGGCTGTTCGACAATCGCGACCTGGCGCTGGTGATGCAGCTCGCTAGCCTGGTTGAATCGGCCGAGCGGGATCGCCTGTCCTATGAGCAGGGCGTGATCGAGGAGCGACGGCGCATCGCCATGGATCTGCATGACGATGTCGGCGCGCATCTGCTTTCAGGCCTGCATGCGCGCAACGAGACGCATCGGCAGGAGGCGATCATCGATGCGCTTTCCGATATCCGCCAGATCGCCAGCGGACTCTCGGGCCGACAGGTCGTGCTGTCAGAATTCATCGGCCATCTGCGTCACGAGACGCGCAACCGGGTGGAGCAGCACGGCTTCACGCTCACCTGGCCGCTGGGAAATGCCGACGATTCCGAACGCATCCTGCCCTATCATACCCATCGCAATTTCAATGCCGTGCATCGTGAGGCGCTGTCGAACGCATTGAAGCATGGGAGTCCCGGCGAAATCCGCATCAGCACGCAGGAGCGTCTCGGCGAGTTGGTCCACGAGATCGTCAATCCCGCCGGCAGACCGGACGAGGCCGATCCGCATCGCGCCGGCACTCGCCTCGGCTCCGGCAATATCCGCCAGCGCATGACACAACTGGACGGCGACTTGGCCGTGCGCTGGGCGGACGGTTTCTACACGTTGCGGGTCACGCTGCCGCTCGAACCGCAAAAGGTGGGAGGCTGATCATGGATGCCACGCCGATGCACACCGTTCTCGTGCTGGAGGACAACCGCGAAACGCGGCAATGGATTTGCGAAACCCTGCGCCTGCATTTCCAGGGAGCCAGGGCGCTTGCTGCCGCCACCTGCGCTGAGGCGGAGGCGCTGCTGGCGAAGGCGCAGGCCAGCGGCCAGTCCATCGATCTCGCCCTGATCGACATCAACCTGCCCGATGGCAACGGCATCGACGTCATCCAGACCATCGCCCGCAATTTCCCGGGCACGATGCCGGTGGTGGTCACCATCTTCGACGACGACCAGACGCTGTTCAACGCGCTGGCGGCGGGGGCGCGCGGCTATGTGCTGAAAGGCGTTCGCACCGAAAACCTCATCGAACAGTTGCGCCGCATCCAGCGCGACGAACCGCCGATCTCGCCGCAGATCGCCCACCGTATCCTCGCCTATTTCCGCGGCAAGCTGCCGAACACGCCGGTCACCGATGAGGAGGAGCGCGCCGACCGCCTGACCAGGCGCGAGGTGGAAATTCTGCGCCTGCTCGGCAAGGGCCTGACGGCTGCGGATATCGGCGTGGCCCTCGGCATCACCCGCAATACCTGTTCCACCCATATCCGGGCGATCTATCGCAAGCTCGGCATCTCGACACGGGCTGAGGCAGCACTCGAGGCGAACCGGCGCGGCCTGGTCTAAAAGGCCTCGCGATCTTTCAGGACAGCCGCTTGCGCTGTAGAGCCTTGATTTTTCGCATGTCGTTGTCGAAAAGCGCTGCATACTTTTGCGCGACATGTTTTAGCATGTCTATTTTTGGCTTCTCGCACAACAAGGCGGATTTCTCATGCTTGCAACTGGACCCATCGGCTTCATCGGCACCGGTGCGATCACGGAGGCGATGGTGCGCGGCCTGCTGGCGCCGATGCCGGTCGTCGAAACCGTGATCGTCTCGCCCCGCAATGCCGCGATCGCCGCACGGCTGGCGGCGGATTTTCCGGGCGTGCGCATCGCCGGCGACAACCAGGCGATTGTCGAAGCCTGCCAGACGCTGGTGCTGGCGGTACGGCCGCAGATCGCCGAGGAAGTAATCCGGCCATTGCAATTCCGGGACGGGCAAAGTGTCATCAGCGTTATCGCCGCCACGGACCGCGACCGGCTGTTGTCATGGATCGGCGCCGATGTGAGGCTGACGCAGGCCATTCCGTTGCCCTTCGTCGCCCGCCGCGCCGGCGTCACCGCCATTTATCCGCCCGATGCGCTGACGGCAGCGCTGTTTACGGCCATGGGGACGACCGTGGAATGCGAAACCCGGCAGGAATACGATCTGCTGGCGGCGGCAAGCGCGGTGATGGCCAGCTATTTCGGCATCATGCACCGCACCAACGAGTGGCTGGCCGACCATGGCCTTGCCGAGCAGAAAGGCCGTGCCTATGTCGCGCCGCTGTTTGCCGAACTCTCCCGCTCCGCCGTCGCCGCCGTCGATACGCCTTTCATCGATCTCAGCCGCGAATACGCCACCAAGGGCGGCCTCAACGAGCAGGTTTTCAACGATTTCGAAACCCATGGCGGCACCGCTGCGCTGCGCACGGCGCTCGACCGGGTGCTGGCGCGCATCACCGGATGAATATCGCGATGCCGATGTCCGAAATCAGGAAGATTTGCATTGCCAGCCGCCCGGCCTGCCGCCCATGATGCGTCAGGTCGGGGCGCTGCTTCGGCCTGTTCCGGTTCGCGTCAGGAAGGGTCATGCAGAGATTCGATGGTTTGGAAGGCGCCCGCGGCTGGCTCGCTTGGACGGTCGTCGTCACGCATATCCTGCAATTGACCCAGATCACCAACGAATATCCGATCCTGCTGCCGTTGCGCGATCTTGGCGATACCGCCGTGCAGGTGTTCATCATCCTCAGCGGTTTCGTGATCTGCCACCTGATCCTCGAAAAGCGCGAACCCTACCGCGCGTATCTGATCCGGCGCTTCATGCGCATCTATCCCGTCTACTTCGTTTGCCTGGCGCTTGGCATCGTCTCCACCTTCTGGTTCTTCGAGGTGCTGACCGCCTCGCCATGGGGGACATCGCTGGCGGCCGGGCCGCATATGCATGCGCAGATCGCCAGCATGAAGGATGGCGGGCTCTACGCACATCTGCTGGCGCATGTCACCCTGCTGCATGGCGCAATCCCGACCAATATCCTCTACGAATCGCAATTCTTCTTCCTGTCGCCGGCCTGGAGCCTGTCGCTGGAGTGGCAGTTCTATCTGGTGGCGCCGCTGGTCATGGCGATGATCGCCAGGCCCGGCTCGCGCCTGCTTCTGGTTGCCATCGCGATTGCAGCGCAGGTCGCCTACGACCAGCGAATGTTCGGCGAATTCCAGTTGCCGAGTTTCCTGCCCGGAGCCGTGACGCTGTTCGCCACCGGCATCGTCAGCCGGCTGGCCACACCTTATCTGTTCGGAAAGGTTCCGTTTCCGGGGGCTGCCCTGCTGCTCTTCGGCGGGTTGCTGCTGGTCGCCGATGTCACGCAGATCCACTACGTGCTGTGGGCGGTGGTGATCGCCTCGGTCTGGGCGGGCGGACCGGAAGGAAAGCCGGCCGGGCTCGGCCGGCTGCTGGATGGCAAGGTGGCGCTGTGGTTCGGAGCACGCTCCTACAGCACCTATCTGGTGCATGTGCCGATCATCCAGGGTCTCATCTGTCTTTGCGCCGTCATCGGCTTTGACTATGCCTTGACCGTCGCCTTCACGGCGATCCTGACGCCGCCTGCGGTTTTGCTCGCTTCCGACCTGCTGCATCGGCTGGTCGAAAAACCGGGCATCGCGCTGGGGCGGCGCCTGGCGCGCTGAAGGCTCTCTCTTTTTGTTTTTACCGCATTGTCCGACGCCGAAGCGATCACACTTCGGCTGGAAATGCTCTGGCATCCGCCGATCAATCAAGGGTGCGGCGGAAGCGCAGCAGCGCCAGAGCGCCGAGCACCGCGACCATCACCAGCAGGGCGGCGAAATCCGCGGCAATATCGGCGGAACCGGCACCTTTCAGCATCACGGCGCGCACCATGCGCAGGAAATGAGTCACCGGCAGCACCTCGCCCAGCGCCTGCGCCCAATCCGGCATGCCGCGAAACGGGAACATGAAGCCGGAGAGCAGGATGGAAGGCAGGAAAATGAAGATAGAAAGCTGCATCGCCTGCATCTGCGTGCGCGCCACCGTCGAGATCAGATAGCCGAGCAAGACCAGCGCCAGCACGAACAGCAGCATGCAGACGAACAGCAGGCCGGCCGACCCCATGAACGGCACATCGAAGATCGCCTTCGCGGCCGCAAGGATGACCAGCGCCTGCACGGCGCCCACACCGATGAAGGGCGTGATCTTTCCGATCATGATCTCCATCGGCGTCGCCGGCATGGCCAGCAGGTTCTCCATGGTGCCGCGCTCGATCTCGCGCGTCAGCGCCATCGCCGCCATCATCACCAGCGTCATCTGCAGAATGACGCCGAGCAGCGCCGGCACGATGTTGTATTGCATGATGGCTTCGGGATTGTAGCGCCGGTGGACGACGATATCCGGGCCGGCGGTCGCGGCCGCTCCCATCTCCCGCTGCGCGAAACTGGCGGCAACGGTCGACAGCGCCGAGACCGCGCCGGAGGAGGCCGCCGGATCGGTCGCATCCGCCTCGACCAGGATCTGCGGCCGGCCGCCGGCCAGCGCCTTGCGCTCGAAATCCGGCGGGATGGTGATGATGAAGGAGACCGCGCCGCTGGTGATCAACCGTTCGGCCTCCTCCCCGGTCGCATTCGGGTGGGTGATGTCGAAATAGCCGGTATTTTTCAGGGCCACCGCCATGCCTTGCGTGAACCGCCCCTGCACCGGCGCGACCAGCGCCGCCGGCAGGTGGCGCGGATCGTCATTGATGGCAAAGCCGAACAGCAGGAGCTGCATGATCGGCACGACCAGCATCATCGCGAAGGTGACACGGTCGCGGCGCATCTGGATAAATTCCTTGCGCAACAACGCATAGAGGCGGGAGGGACTCATCGCATATTGTCCTCGGCCTGGTCCATGAGGCGGATGAACACGTCTTCGAGGCTGGTTTCGGCCGGCCGGGCGGTGACGTTTTCGGCCTCCAGCGCCGCCATCAGTGCCGCTTTGTCGCTGCCGGTGACATGCAGGGTGGCGCCGAAGGGTTCGACCTGCTCGACGCCCGGCCGTTCGCGCAGGCGGGCGGCGAGCGCCCCCGGCCTGTCGGTCTCGACCACAAGCGTCACCAGATGCGCGCCGGCGATCACCTCGGCCACCGTTCCCGAGGCCACCAGCCGGCCATAGGCGATGTAGTTGATGCGGTGGCAGCGCTCGGCCTCGTCCATGTAATGGGTGGAGACCAGCACGGTCATGCCATCGGCGGCGCGGGCATGGATCTCGTCCCAGAACTGGCGGCGCGCCTTGGGATCGACGCCGGCGGTGGGCTCGTCGAGCAGCAGCAGGCGCGGCTTGTGCATGATGCAGGCGGCGAGCGCCAGCCGCTGCTTCCATCCGCCGGACAGGCTGGCGGCAAGCTGCTTCTTGCGTGAGGTCAGGCCGAGATCGGAGAGCGTATCGGCCACAGCCTGCCGCGGCAGACCATAGAGTCCGGCGACGAAGGCGAGGTTTTCCTCGATACTCAGATCCTCGTAGAAGGAAAAGCGCTGCGTCATGTAGCCGACCTCGCGTCGGATGCGGCGCTGATCGCGGCGCACGTCAAGGCCGAGCACCTGTCCCTCCCCAGCATCCGGGGTCAGCAAGCCGCAGATCATGCGGATACAGGTGGTCTTGCCCGAGCCGTTCGGCCCGAGAAAGCCGGCGATTTCGCCCTCCCCCACCGTCAGCGCCACATCGTCCACGACCTTGCGTCCGCTGAAGGATTTGGTGAGCCCGCGCACCGCGATTGCCGGGTTTGCCGCCGGTTCGTTCATGGCAAGGCCCTGATCTCGACGATCTGGCCGGGTTTCAGCGCATCCGCCGGCTCGGGCGCGGCCTCGATGCGATAGACGAGTTTTTGCCGGGCATCGCGGGAATAGATGACGGGCGGCGTGAATTCCGCTTGATCGGCGATGCGGGTAATAGTGGCCGACATCGCCGGGCAACCGTCGCATTCGACCTTGACACGGGCACCGAGCTTCATCGCCGCCAGATCTGCCTCGGCCACGTAGAAGCGCAGATGCAGCCCGTCATCCGGCAGGAAGGAAAGGACCGGCACGGAAGGGCCGGCCATGTCGCCGGGGTGACGGACGAGTTCGGAGACGGTTCCAGATTTCGGCGCGCCGAGACGGCGTTGGTCGAGCCGCCATTGCGCGGCATCGCGATTGGCTTCGGCCTGGGCAACAGCCGCCCGCGCCGCCGCGACCTCTTCCGATCGCGCCGGCAGGCGGGCGACGGCAAGACGCGCCTCCGCCTCCGCCACGGCGGAGGCCGCGACGGTTGCGGCGGCGCGGGCGGCATCCAGCTCGGCCTGGGAGGAAATATGCTGGCGCACCAGTTTTTCCTGGCGATCTTCTTCGGTTGCGGTGCGCTGTGCATTGGCGCGGGCCGAAGCCACATTCGCCTCGATGACCGCAAGTTCCTCGGGCCGGCTGCCCTTGAGCAGATTGGCAAGCTGGCTTTCGGCCTGCCGCAATCCCGCCTCGGCCGCCGCCAGTGCCATCCGGGCGTCCCGGTCCTCGACTGTCGCCAGCAATGCACCGGCCGCCACATGCTCGCCCTCGCGCACCGGGACGGTTGCGATACGGGCGGAAACGACCGGGGCGACGAGCACATAATCGCCCTCGGCGTAACCGGTCGCCAACGGCGCCGGCGGTGCGCAGGCGGAAAACAGGCCGGCGACAAGAGGCAAAGCGCAGAGAAAATCAGCCATGCTCGGCCTCCAGAATCGCATCGAGATTGAAGACCAGCCGCCGTGCAATGGCGCGCGCCGCCTTGGGCGGATAGCCTTGCCAGCCGAGGCGACGCTGCACCACCGGCGCGGCCAGCCGGAAATAGGCGGCCTGGCCGACAATGGAAAACACCGCCAGCCGCACGTCGTCGGACTCCGCCGGCCTGCCGGTCGCTGCCTCCCAGATGCGGCAGAGCGCCCGATGACGACTTTCGATCAACGTGTGAAACAGGCGTTCGGTGACAGGACTGGCAGGCTCGGCCACCTCGCGCAGCAGGAAGGAAACGAACAACTCCGATGCCGGACTGGTGACGAACAGCACGATGCGCCGCAACAGCCGCCGCAACACCGCCCGCGCGGCCTCTGGATCGAGCCGCGCCGGATCGCCCGGCGCCACACGCGCGGCCCTCCCAACCCGCGCCGCGACAAAATCGGCACAGGCCAGCCGCAGGCCTTCCTTGCCGCCGAAATGATAGGCGATGGACGAAATATTCGTCTCCGCCTCCGCCGCAATCGCCCGCGTCGACGCCGCTTCGAAGCCCTCGCGGCCGAATTGGCGCAACGCGGCTTGGATCAAGGCGGTGCGCGTGGGATGGTCATTGTCCTGCATGATAAGCCTGTATAAATCAATCGATTGATTTATACTTCGCCTCGGGGACGGTGTCGAGTCATCCTTCCGGCGCAGCGAAAGCTGCAGATGCGGCGGTCCCGGTCGTCCGGCCAGGACGATCTCCATTGCGCGCTGCGGCAAGGACATGGTGGTGAGCGACGGACCTGATCGAGCCTTCACCTTACCTCACAGACCCGCCTCCTTCTGGTGACGCAGGGCGAGGATGGTCAAGCTTTCCGCATCGATCCGATAACGCACCACATATCCGCTGTCGCCGAAATCGATCAGCCATTCCCGGTAGTGCTCGGGGAGTTCCTCGATCAGGCGCCCCATATGCGGATGTGCGCCCAGCGCACGCACACCTCTGAGAATAGCGTCGCCAGCCCGCCTTGCTGCGGCCGGGCTTTTCGGGCGCAGGAATTCACGCAGCCGTTCGAGGTCTCGAAGGGCGGCCGGGGCAAAGATTATTTGTGGCATTCAGGGACGTCGCGCTCGTCATCGGTTCCCCAGCTCGAGAGCCATGTCTCGACCTCGTCTCCCGTAACATGCATCCCGGTCGCCTGAAATTCATCCCAGGCCGCCACCGTCTCGCGCCGCAGCGCTTCCCGTTTCTCTTCACGCTCGACATATTGCGCGATCGCTTCCCGCATGATCCAGTGGGACGAGCGGCGGCGGATTTCGGCCAGATGCTGGATTCGGCCTTTCAACTCGTCATCGAGCTTCAGCGAAGTCGGGGATGCCATGGCAGCTTCCTGTATAAAGGTAATACCGGACGCTAATATAGGCTCTACCTGCTCGCTTGTCCATCAGCGCCGGTCGGATCAGGCGGCGTCGCCCTGATAACGGTTGAGACCGATATTCATCCGTGTCGCGCGGCGATGGATTTCGGCCATGACGGGTTCGAAAACCGCGTTGCGGCGTTCGAGTTCGGCGTGTTCGGCGAGATAGGCGGGCACGAGGGCGGCGATTTCGTCGAAGATCGCCTGTTCGTCCACGCTCGTCAGGCGGCGGTCCTGCATGACGATGCGTCCGGCGACCATCACCATTTCGATCGAGGAGCCGTTTTCCGAATAGACGAGATGTCTGACGACGTCGTTCAGCGGCATGAAGGAATAGTTGTTCAGGCCGAGGACGAGCAGATCGGCCGCCTTGCCCGGCTCCAGGGAGCCGGTGAGATGCTCCAGCATCGCCGTCCGGGCCCCGCCGATCGTGGCCATTGCGAGGACGTCGTTTGCGCTCAACCATGCCTTGTATTCAGGCCCGGCGGCGCTGTGGACGAGGCCGGCGACGCGCATGACATCGAAGATGCGCCCGGTATCGTTGGAGGAAACGCCATCGGTGCCGAGGCCAATCGTCACGCCGGCATCGAGCAGGCGGCGGACGGGCGCAATACCAGCGCCGAGCTTCAGGTTCGAGATGGCATTGTGGGCGACGGAGACACCTGCCTCACCCATCAGCCGGATATCCTCGTCGCTGACCCAGACGGAATGGGCGATGGTGGTGTTGCGTTTCAGCAGGCCGAGATCGTGCAGATAGGCGATCAGTGATTTGCCGTAGAGCGCCGGGCCGGTCACGCCTTGCGTTTTGGTTTCGAGCACATGGGTATGGAACGGCACCTGTTTTTCGACCGCCAGATCCATGCAGGCCGCCATGAGGTCGGGCGTGCAGCGTTGCGGCGCGGAGGGGGCGAGCATGAAGTTCACGCGGCCCGATGTTCCATGCAGGTGATCAAAGGCCGAGCGGCAGTAGTCTATATAGGCCTGCGCCGTCATCGGCGGACCGAAATCGAGCAGCGCCTGCAAATCTTCGGGCATGACCTCGCGTGCGAAAGGCAAGGCATCCAACGTATGCACGTTCATCACGGCGCTGGAGACGTTGGCGCGGATGCCGGCGTCGTCATAGGCGCGGAAGACGGCCGCCAGCCGGTCGAGATCGTGCCGTGGCGGATCAAAGAAATCGTCGCAAAGCGTGGTGACGCCGTTGCGCAGGGATTCCATCGCCAGGAGCAGGCTTCGCAGGTAAAGAAGGCGCTCGCCGATGGGATCGTTCATCAGCAGCGGATAGGCATAAAGCAACCAGATCTCCAGCGGCATGCACTCATAACGCCCGCGCAAAAAGGTCTCGCTGGAATGGGTGTGGGCGTTGACCAGCCCGGGCATGACCAGCTTGCCGTGCCCGTCGATAACCTGCGCATCGGGCGTGGCGGCGAGGCCCGTGCCGATGGCTTTGATGAGGCCGTCGCCGATCAGGATATCGCCGGTAAATGGCGTCGCGCCATGAGCGGCGTCCATCGCCACGATCGTCGCATTGCGGATGAGGATTTCACGCATGAACAGTGTCCCGGAAATAGGATTATTGATCCCTGAGTTCGGCAAACGAGCTTGCGGCCTTGGCGCCGCCGCGCAGCTTGCCGGACAGCCAGACCCCGAAGATGGTGGCGAGATACGGCAAAGCCTGCAACAGGTCGTGCGGGATTCTGTCGCCGAACATCAGCTGCGCCCGGATGCCGATGGCCCCGACGACAGCGAAGAACAGGGCCGCGAAGGTGGCACCAACCGGATGCGAGGCGCCAAAGATGACGGCGGCGAAAGCCATGAAGCCGCGCCCGGCAGTCATGCCTTGCGCGAAAAATTGCAGGCTGCCGGCCGCCAGTTCCGCCCCGCCGATGGCGCAGAGCACGCCGCCGATGCACAACGCCACCAGCCGCATCCTCGACGGATTGGCGCCGACGCCGCGCGCGGCGAAGGGATGCTCGCCGCAAGCCGCGAGCCGCAAGCCGAAGCGCGTGCGCCGGAGAAGCAGCCATAGGGCGAAGACGACGAAGGGCATCGCCGCGACCGCAACCGACAGCACGCCATAGGCGCCGAAGGCCGGCCCAAGCTTGGGAAGACCGAAGGGCGCGGTAACGGTCGCCTGGCTGCCGAAGATCGATTGCACCGCCAGCGCCGTGCCGCCGACGCCAAGCCCGGTGAGACCGAGGCCGGCGATGATCGGATTGGCCTTCAGCCTGTCGATGACGAACCAGAGAAGGATCGAAGCCAGCACGCAGAGCGCCATCGCGATGAGAAGCGCGGCGGCCACGGATTGCGTGACCATGATGCCGATGATCGTGGCGCAGGCGCCGATGATCATCAGGCCTTCGAGCCCGAGATTCCACACCCCTGCCCGCTGGGCGATGACGCCGGCAAGCGTGACGTAGATCAGCGGCGTTCCCGAGCGCAGGATGGCGATGATGATCTCGTTCATTGCGCAGGCCCTCCCAGACGCAGCACCTTGTCGATGAGCTTCGAGCGTGCGGTGATGAACAGCGCGATCGCCGCATTGATGATGTCGATCGCCGCCGCCGGCAGGCCGGCCATGATCGGCAGGTAAAGTGCCGCAGATGCAAGGCCGCCGAAGAAGACGGATGCGACCGCCGTTCCCACCACCGAGAGATTAGCGACGAGCGCGATCAGGATCGCGGTGAAGCCATGCGCCGGCAGGAAACCGGAGGCGATGCGCCCGTTCGGCCCCATGAATTCGATGGTGCCGGCCAGACCCGCCAGCGCCCCCGAAATCAGGAAACTCGACAGGCCGAGTTTCCACAGACGCGCGCCCTGCCATTCCACCATCGTGCCGTTGCACCCGGCCAGGCTCGCCAACACGCCGAAGGCGGTGCGGTTGACCAGAAGCCACATCGCAATGCCGACGATAACGGCGATGGCGATGATCGTCGGAGAAAGCCCGAGCGAATTCGACAGGCGATAGGCGGCATCGAGCGGGCGGCTGGAGGCTTGCTGGCCGGAACCGGAGGGATCTTTCAACGGCCCGGAGGTGACATAGACCAGCAGCAGCCCGGCAAGAAAATTGCCCATCAGCGTGGTGATCACCTCGTCGGTGCCGGAGCGCAGGCGCAGCAGGCCCGGCCACAGCGCCCAGAGTGCGCCGCCGGCCATGCCGGAGATCAACAGCGCCGGAATGACGAGCAGGGCCGGACCGCCCTTGAAGACCTCGGCGGCGAAGGCCGCGCAAATCGCACCGACATAGAACTGGCCCTGTGCGCCAATGTTGAAAAAGCCGGCGCGGAAGGAAATGCTGACGCCGACGGCGGTGATGAACAGCGGCAGTGCCCAGCGCAGGCTCTGCTCGATTGCGCCGCTGCGCAGGAAAGCGCCATCCAACACGGCCCAGAGCATGACGGGTGCATTATAGCCGGCGAACTGGAACACCACCGCGCAGAGCATCAGCGCGAGGACGACGAAAATCAGGCTGCGGACAACGGTGTTGAGACTGTCTTTCATGCGTGTGCCCTCGCAGCAGCGCCGGTCATGGCCGCGCCCACCGAGGCAATGTCGAAGGGCGCGCGGAACTCCCCGTTGATGCGCCCGGACAGCATCACCACGACGCGGTCGGAGATGTCGAAAAGTTCGTCGAGATCGGAGGAGATCAGCAGGATCGCAGCACCCCGGTCGCGCGCTTGCCTGAGCGCCTGCCAGACGAAAGCCGTGGCGCCGATATCGAGGCCGCGCGTCGGCTGGGCGGCGATGATCAGCTTCGCCTCCGCATCGACCTCGCGCGCGAATATCACCTTCTGGGCATTGCCGCCTGACAGCGAGCCGGCGCGCTGGCCGCAGCTGTGATAGTGGACGCTCCATTGCTTCAGCGAACGGTCGCAGGCCTCGCGGATCGCGGCGGGGCGGATCACCTTGAGCAGGCTGCCTTGCAGCAATTCGCGCGCGCTCCAGTTCTGCCACAGCGAACTTGTCAGGCTCAGGCCCTCGACATTGCGCTCGAAGGGAATGATGCGCAGGCCGACGGCGCGGCGATTGGCGAGCGGTTGCACGGTCACGTCATGACCGGCAAGGCCGATCGTGCCGTCGGAGAGATCGGCAAGCGCCGAAATCGCTCGCACCAGCGTTTTCTGGCCGTTGCCCTCGACACCGGCGATACCGACGATTTCGCCGGGGCGGATCTCCAGGTCGATGCCGTCGAGTGCGATCCCCTCGCCGTCAGGGCGGGTGGAAACGGAACGCATCGACAGGACGGCGGGGCCACCAGCCCTGTCCGGCCGGGCCGCTTCCTCACCGGATGCGGTGCTGGTCCCGACAAGGGCACCGCGATCCTGTGGCCCAAGTGTCTTGGCGACGGCGTCGCCGACGATCAGATTGGCGAGACGCTCGGCGGAGACCTCGGCGATATCAAGCGGCCCCTCGACCTTGCGGCCACCGCGCAGTACCGTCACGCTATCAGCAATGCCGAGAACTTCGCGGATCTTGTGCAGGATGAGGATCACGGTGACACCGCGTTCCTTGAGGCGGCGGACACGCGCAAACAGCATCTCGATCCCGGTGGGCGAGAGCACGGCGGTCGGTTCGTCGAGGATGAGCACGCGCGCATCGGTGACCAGGGCACGTGCGATCTCGATGCCTTGCTGGGTTTCGATCGGCAGGTCGCGGATGCGCCTGTTGAGATCGACCTGCACATCGAGCCCGGCCAGATGCGCCCGCCATTTGGCGGCCAGGCCCTTGCGGCTGTAGATGCCGCCCTTGCCGGTCGCGCCGAATTCCATAGCCTCGGCTACGGTGAAGGAGGGCGGCAGCGCAAAGCTCTGATGCACCAGCTCGACACCCGCCGCCCGGCTTTCGCCGACATGGCCGGTGCGGATTTCCCGGCCCATCACGTCGACTGCGCCCGTCGTCGGCGAGACCAGCCCCGCCGTCACGCGGGCAAAGGTGGTCTTGCCGGCGCCGTTCTGGCCGACGACCGCATGGATCCGACCGGCGGCAAAGGCAACGGAAACACCCGACAGCGCGGTGACGTCGCCGAACTTGACGGTGACATCCCGGCATTCCAGCGCGGATTTCGGAGGGTTGGACATGCTATCGATCCCATCAGAGAGCAGGGGCCGCGACCGTCGACAGCATGACGTTCGCGAACCCGCCGACTTCGTCGCCAAGGCCTGGCACGCCGGTCCCGACGGACCGGCTTGTGAAAGCTCAGAGCGTGGTGTTGAACGGAATCTTGATCGATCCGTCCAGAATGCCGGCGCGCACCTTGTCGACTTCGGCAAGAGCCTCCTTCGCTTTGGCGGTCAGCGCAGGCGGCCCCTGTTCGGCAAAGATCGGCGATGGAATGAAGTCGATGACGCCGGTGCCGAGGCCGGTATGCTCATGCACGCCACCCTTCCATGCTGAACCGACTGCATTGGTAACCTCATTGTAGAGCGAGACGCCGAAATCGAGGCTGACGATCGAGATAACGGATTTCGGGCCGAGCTGGAACTGCGCCGGCGCCAGGCAGCTTACCATGCGACCTTCATGTTCGCTCGCCGCAGCGATGATGCCGCCATCGGTGGCGGCCGCGTCCGTCTGGATGTAGTCGATGCCGCTATTGTACATTTGGGTGGCGATTTCCTGACCCTTCGCCGGATCCTGGAAGGAACCGGCAAAGGCGGCGGTCACCGTCGCATCGGGCTTGACCGACTGCACGCCGGCCTTGAAGGCGTTGAAATCGGCATTGATCGGCGGAATGGAAATGCCGCCGATGAAGCCCATCTTGCCGGTCGTCGACATCCGCGCGGCAAAGACGCCGGAGAGATAGCAGCCGAGATAATAGTCGTAGGAAACAGTCACGACATTGGGGATGGCGGGCTCGAAGGCATCGCCGAACAGCTGGATCCACTTGGTATCCGGATAGGACGGCGCCAGCGCCTTGAACGGCTCTGCCACTTCGTTGAAGGTCGAGACGATGATGGACGCGCCGGCATCGCCGAGCGTGCGGAAGACGGTCTCGTAGGTTGCCGGATCCTGCGCATAGATAGCGCGGTATTCGAAGCCTTTTTCCTCCGAAAGCTGCTTCAGCTTGGCGATCATCTGGTCGACCGGGCCATTGTCGCCGGCGGCCTGGGTGTGAACCAGCGCGACCAGCCCGCCAGCGGCTTTGGCGAAATCCGGAAGGATGGTGGCGGCGAAGCCGAGCGCTGCCGCGCCGGCGCTCGCCTGCAGAAATGCACGGCGGTTCATGGAATGGTGCATCGGCGTCCCAGTCTTGTCTGTCATGTCGGTTCCCTTTTCTTTCTTGAGGTTTATCGTTGGTCAGGCGTTTTCACAGCGGTGGCGAATACGAAGCCGGATTCATGATCATCACCTCCTGCTTCTGGATCGCATCCAGCGCCCAGACCTCGGAGATGAATTTCTGCCAGTCCGGATCGGCATACATGGCCGAACGGCGCGCCTCGCGATCGGCCAGACTGTCATAGGCCCACATCAGAACGGTGGTGTGCAGCGTTCCGATTTCGGAAGCGTAAAGGCCGACGAACTTGTTGAGGTGGCGCTTCTGCACCGGCAGGCCGTCGGCCTCGTATTTCTTCATCCATTTGTCGACCGTGCCGGGCTTGAAGGTATAGGTGCGGTGTTCGAGGATCATCGATCCCTCCTTATGCATTCAGGATGAATTCGGCGCATTTCTCGCCGATCATGATGGCGGGCGCATTGGTGTTGCCGCTGGAAATGACCGGCATGATCGAGGCATCGGCGACACGCAGGCCCGCGATGCCATGGACTTTCAGCCGCGCATCGACCACCGCCATGGGATCGTTGCCCATCTTGGCGGTTCCGACCGGATGGAAGGTGGTCATCGCCGTCGCCCGCAGCCAGCGCGTCAGCGCCGCAGCGTCGAGAGCGGCGGGGCCGGGCGCCAGCTCGTTGCCGCGATAGCGGTCGAAGGCCTGCTGCCCGACGATCTCGCGCGTCAGCCGGATGGCATCGATCATCGTGCGGACGTCGAACTCGTCCTTGAGGTAGTTGGCGAGAATCTTCGGTTTGTCGGTCGGGTTTGCCGAACGCAGCGTGATTTCGCCGCGGCTGACCGGATTGACCGGGCCGACCCGGATCGTGAAGCCGTGATTGGCCTCCACCGCCTGCTTCTTGGCGAAGGGATTGGGGAAATGCAGGTTGGCGGTCTTCTCCAGCGCCGGCATGAAATGCAGCTGGATATCCGGCGCGACCAGATCATCGCGCGAGCGGATGAAGGCGCCGGCCTCATACGGGAAGGTGGTGGTGATACCTTCTCCGAACAACATGCCCTGCGCGACCGCCGGAATAAGCTTGTCGGCGCGCAGATCGCCGAACAGCGTGATCGGCTCGCGGCATTCCCAACTCATCACGCAATCGACGTGATCCTGCAGGTTCTTGCCGACGCCGGGCAGGTCATGCACCGGCGTGATGCCGAGCGCCCTCAACTCGTCGGCCGGTCCGATGCCGGAGAGGAGCAGGGCCTTGGGCGAATTGACGACGCCCGAGGAAAGGATGACTTCGCCGCGTGTAAAAACCTTCTCAAGCTTGCCGTCCCGGAGATATTCGACGCCGCGCGCCCGGCCGTTTTCAATGATGAGGCGCGTGGTTTCCGCACCCGTCAGCACGGTCAGGTTCGGGCGGCCGAGAGCGGGGCGCAGGAAAGCCCATGAGGTCGACCAGCGCTTGCCCTTGCGGATGGTGAAATCGTAGCGGCCAAAGCCTTCCTGGTTTGCGCCGTTGAAGTCGTCATTGGCGGGATAGCCGGCCTGCTGGCCCGCTGCGCAGAACACGTCCATCAGCGGATTGTGTCCCCGCGCCCGGCAGACGGTCAGTTCGCCCTCGGCGCCGTGGAATTCGCCGTTGCGCTGAACATGCGCCTCCGAGCGTCGAAACGCCGGCAGCACCTCGTCATAGGACCAGCCGGGCAGACCGGACTGCGCCCAGCGGTCGTAATCGTGGCGATTGCCGCGCACATAGATCATGCCGTTGATCGTCGAGGTTCCGCCGAGAACCTTGCCACGCGGCCAGTAGAGCGAGCGGCCGTCGAGATAGGGCTCCGGCTCGGTGTGATAATGCCAGTTGTAGATGCCGGAATGGAAGAGTTTGCCCATCAGCATCGGCAGACGAAAAAGTGGATTGCGATCCTTGCCGCCGGCTTCGAGAAGCAGCACGCGATTACCAGGGTCTTTCGACAGGCGGTTTGCGACGACGCAGCCCGCAGAGCCCGCGCCGACGACAATGAAATCATATTCAACAGAAGCGGACATGGTTCACCAAGCGACGGGCTGAGCGCCCATCGTCTCCAGATAGGAATTGCAAAGAAGGAACGGGTTCTCGTGGCCAAGCACCCGATCGGCAAAGGCCGGATGGGCGCGCTGGACATAACCGATCGAACCGGCCAGCCCTTCACGGATGCCCGCCTCCGCCAGAATATCCGCAGCCGCATCGCCAAACCCGAGAAAGACGATCGGCGTTCCCCGCGCCATCTGCCTTTCGACCACGCGCAACATCAGAGGGCGCCAGAAGGGAAGATGCCCGCGCGACTGATGCGGATCGATATCGACGCGGAAACGCGACAGCGTCAGCGAAGCATTCAGGAGCAGCACGCCCTCGCCGACCCAGCGGTCGGCAATCGCGCTTGGTGACTCGAAACCGGCCGTGGGATCGCAGAGCAGATGGCGCACATCGGGCCAGCGGGCGAAATCGCGCGACAGGCTTTCGTCGCCAAGGCGCGCCGCCGCAATGAGCTGCATATAGGCGCGGATGCTTTTGGAAAACATCTTGTCGAGTTCGGCCCAGCCGGCAAGATTGCCCGCCTCGAAGGCGCGCCCCGTGGCGAAGCCGGGCTCGGGATAGGGATCCTGCCCGAGGATCATGCAGCGTACCCCTTCAGGCGCTATCCCGTCGAAGGCGGCGAGAATATGCGCGCCCTTCGGCTGGCCGGGAAAGGTCTTGCCGCGCCGCGCGGGGAAGATCGGCTCCCAGGCTTCGAAATCGAGGCCCGCGTCGATGCGGTCGAAATCGTCGCCGATTGGACCGAGTGCATCGCGCCAGTTCTGCGGCAGGTCCGCTTCCCAGCCGGCGAGCGTCTGCGCCATCGCCTTTTTCAGTCTTGCCGGCACTGCGCTACCTCCTCGCTCTTCCGATGGCTGGAGACTAGTCAAAAGCTGACCAAAGTGTCAACTTTCAAAACAGAAAAAATGATACTCCGGTCAGATTTTTTTGACCAAAGCGTCAGCTTTATGCAATAGAGGCATTGCTCGCATTACCCTCGAAAAGGCGGGAATTGCGAAAGATTCAAGTCGCCACCACGCAGAATTGCTGGCAGAAACGACGGCGGAACGGAGGCAAAGACGCATGGCAAGGGCAGCACGCGATCCGGAAGAGCGCATCCGCGAGCGCAACATCAGGCTGATCATCAAGGCTGGGATCGAGATTTTCGCGCGCAAGGGTTTCGACGGCACGCGCATTGCCGAGATCGCCGAGGCCTCGGGACTGCCCAAAGCCAACGTCTATTATTATTTCTCCTCCAAGGAAGAGATCTATACCGCCATCATCGCCCATCTCCTGGCAAGCTGGGACAATGCGCTGAAATATATCTCGCCCGAGCGCGAGCCTGCGGACGCCTTCCGGCTGTATATCAAGGCGAAGCTGGACTACACACGCAAGAACATGGCCGAGTCCCGGCTTTTCGCCAGCGAGATCATCCAGGGCGCCCGCTTCCTGACGAAGAAGGACCGCGAGCATATCCGCCAGGTGACGGATAGACATGTCACCGTCATCGAAGGCTGGATCGCCGCCGGCAAAATGCTGCCGGTCGATCCCCGCCACCTGTTCATCATGCTCTGGGCCTCGACACAGTTCTATTCCGACTTCGAACCCGTCGCCATCGACGCCCTCAAGACGTCACGCCTAAAAGCCGGCGACTACGACAAGGCCGCCGCCACCATCGCCGAAACGATCCTGAGGGGTATCCTGCCCTGTTCCTGAACAGAGTATTTCAGGCTTGTCGCAAATTCTTGGTCAATGGTTTGCTGATTGCCCCATCTGGGGCTCGTGTTTTTCCAGAGAACATCATCTGGAATGAAAATCGTCGCAATCGACCTCGTAATCAGGTTTAGGCGCAAGCAGAAATAATCAGAACGTGTGATCGCGTGAGTCAAAAAAGCGCTGGTTTCTCATCCAGATGCGGACATCCTGTCGTATTGATTGACTGCGGCTGTATTGTTTAACGATGGTCGTCAGCAATTTGCCACTGCCGCATTTCCACTGACCGTTTCCAGAGGCGCCGATAGGTGGGCGACGATTCAAGCAAGGTTTCGTGGGTGCCGCTAGCTTCAATCTTGCCGTCGTTCAGGAGAACGATCTGGTTCGCCAAAACGATGGACGGCAGGTCATGCGCAATGACAAGGAGGGTGCGGCCGGCGGCGAGCGCCGATATCGCCCGCTGAATCTCCTCCTCCTGTTCCGGATCGAGCGCCGACGTCGCCTCGTCGAGAATAACGATCGGCGTGTCCTTCAGGATCGCCCGGGCGATGCAAATCCGCTGGCGCTCCCCACCGGAAAGCCGAGATCCGAGCGAGCCGATCCTGGTCTGATAGCCATGCTCGAAACCCATGATCGCGTCGTGGATGGCGGCGGCCCTGGCCGCTGCCGCATCTGCGCCCGAGGCGTCGCCAGTGGTGAGAACCGACAAGAAGATCGCGCATGCGGCCGACAAATCGATTGACATGCGAAACAGGACCGCGAATGGCGTCATCCGGCGCACACCGCGCCAGGCGCCATCCCGCAGGCGTAGCAGGCAATCAAAGCTGGTCGCGGGTTTCAGCGTTTCACGTCCTCCAGCCGCGAGATAGCTGCGGTCAGTCGGGCGAAGCGATCCTGTCCGACCTGGAAGGCCCGCACCGTAACGTCAGTGATGGATCGGTTCCGATGAAGCCTATCGTCGACGGCTGGGCATGACTATTTCGCCGCAGCGAGCGGACCGAAAGAGACGAGAGTCGTATAATTCTCGCGCAGGAAGGCGATGAAATTGTCTTGGAATTGGTGGCCTGGGCGTGGGCCAGTTTGTCGGCTTACAAGACATTCTTCTCCCGGATCGCAGGCCACCGCTGAACCATCGGCTAGAAAGCATGCGTTGAAACCGCCGTCTCGATGTCCTTGTTCACCGCCTTCGGCAGACATCGTGATCACCTCGATATGCCGAGTGGTTGGATATGAGCTAGTGTTTCAGCCCGTCTGCGAATGCTGACCGTCCAATCGAAGGGGGCAATTCACATCGTAGATCGGCGTAAATGAGCGCATCGGCGAGCGTGTGTTTTATGCAACATTTCGCTTTAGTAACTCGTGTATCATTGCAACCTAGCCGTTTGCAAGCTATCGAATCGTGTCGGTGATCAGTGGAGTTACGAGCAACTAATAAGCAAGACTTATTATCGTCCACGCCTAGCGAGAAGCTGAAAATCATTCAGGTGATGCGAGCGGTTGCTGCCTTGGGAGTGCTTCTTTGGCACGCGGCCATATTCCTCGGGCCGGCGGGGCAGAGCTTGGGAACGAAGCTTTTCCATGCTCCCTCCGTGATCGGCGTCGATCTGTTCTTCCTGATCTGCGGCTTCGTCATCTTTCTGTCGTCGACGAAAAAGGTTGGCGGCAACACAACCATCGTTTCGCCGATCACATTCCTTGTCAAAAGGTTGGCGCGCATCTGTCCGCTGTACATGCTTTGCACGATCGTGATTTTCGTGATTGAACGAAGCGCGGAAAGGCAAACCGGGCTGCTTCTCCTGCGCAGTCTGTCCTTCCTGCCTGTTCAGAACGCCGATTATCCCAACATCTTCTCACCGACGATGACAGTGGGGTGGTCGATAAATTATGAAGTGTATTTCTACTTGCTTTTCTCCGTGGCGCTGTTTTGCGGATTGAAGTTCTGGAAGCTGCTTTCGATATGGGCTGCGGCAGCGATCCTGCTGCCGCCCTTGCTCGCGCCGGAACTGCTGTCCTCTTTGACGCTGCGATCGGCGATAGCGGCGATCGTCACAAGTCCGCTCAATCTTCTGTTTCTTGCGGGAATAGCGATAGGAATGCTTTATCGCTGCCCTGCCATACGATTTCCGAGCCCGAGGCTGGCTCTCCTGGCCGTTTTCATTGCGCCTCTGCCTGTCCTCTATCAATATCTGGCAAATGCAGGCATTGCGCACGGCCTGTCCGGCGTCGGAACGTCGTTGGCTTTTCTGCTCACGATCGTGGTCATCGCCGATAAGACATTACATATACGCTGCGGCCGCATTTTAGGTTATCTTGGTGATATCTCGTATTCGATCTACCTCACGCATCCCATCGTCATGTGGGGGGTAATGTGGGCAAATGAGCGTTATGCTTGGGGCAGCCCGCTTCAGGGATGGTTTTGCGTTGGCGTTACCGTTCTTGCGACCGTAGCGGTGTCCTCGCTGACGTACCGCTTTATCGAAATGGGCTTGAGCGTTCAAATCAGGGATTGGGCGCTGGCTTACCGGACGCGGCAACCACAAGACGTCCCTCTTCTCATTCCGCGAAAGGCGAGCTAATTCTTCGCCTAAACCGGCAGGCACCGCCCCGATCGCATGGAGCGCTGCCCGAACGGATTGAAGCAGATCGGCGCTTAAAACTCTTCTATCAGAGGCATAGCGGCAAATCGCGCATGCTTCGCTTCAGGCGTGCCGTAGGCCTCCCCCGGCAAAATCCACCAGTCCGGTCCCGGATTTTTAGGTTGCTTCTCGTCGACGAGATCAATCGTGCGCCTTCCAAAACATGCAGCGCGTCCGTCACCGAGGAGTGCCGGACAGCGACCATGATCGAAAGTGGTCGTGGGTCAAATCGAGGGAGACACCCGGTATGCGACCATGCACCATGAACAGCCATCGAGGCAGCCGCAGACGCACATCGAAGGCTCCGTTCGCCAAAAGCTGACGCATAAGGTCGTTTAACACCCGAGAAGCGTTTCAAGGAAAGCAAGCCTTTCAAGCCCATCCTTGCTTGGAAATTCATAGAGCAGGCGGCCACCACGCGACACCGGCGCGTGTGGCTTCGACAACATGGCCACGATCTTGCGCGACGGCGCCCTGGCAAAGCCGATGGCTATCGCGCGCGGACCGCCATCCAGACTGGAGATGCCGTAGGCGGCGGCTTGCATTTTCAGCCGCGCCAACCGCAGCAGAATTTCGACACCTTGCGGACTCTCTCCGAAGCGATCCTCGAACTCATCGGCCAAGTCGTCGATTGCCTTGCGCGTGGTGGCGCGCATCAGCCTGGCGTAAAGGTTCAGCCGCATCGTGACATCGTTGACGTAGTCCGCCGGAATCGAGCCGGCGAGGCCGAGGTTGAGGGATATGGCTTCGCCGACGTCAACCGGTTCCTTGCGAAGAGCCGAAACCGCGCGTGCAAGCAGTCTCTGATAGAGACTGATACCCATGACCTTCATATGGCCGGCCTGGCTTTCGCCGACGATCTCGCCTCCGCCCCTGAGATCGAGATCCTCGAGGCTGATATCGAGGCCGGAACCAAGCCGGTCATATTCTATGAGCGTCGAAAGGCGCATCCGTGTCTGCTCGCAAACATCCTTTCCGGGTTCGAGAAGCAGATAGACACTGCCCTGCGCCTTGCCTCGCCCGACGCGCCCGCGCAACTGGTGAAGCTGTGTCAGGCCGAAACGATCGGCGCGCCATACGAACATTGTGTTGGCGCGAGGCACGTCGAGCCCGCTTTCGATGATGTTCGTCGAGAGAAGAATATCTCCATGCCCTTCGGCAAACCCCACCATGATCTCGTCCATCTCCGCAGCCGGCATTTGACCATGGGCGACTCTCACGGATAGTTCCGGCACGATCTCTGTAATGACCGCCTCAAGTGCGGCGAGATCGTCGATTTGCGGCGCGATGAAGAAGCTTTGTCCGCCGCGACGGTGTTCCCGCAGCAGGGCGACCCGGGCGGAGCCTCGATCGAATGCGGTCAACGAGGTGCGCACTGGGCGCCGCAATGCCGGCGCCGTTGTCAACAGGCTGATCTCGCGCATGCCGACCATCGCCGTCTGCAACGTGCGAGGTATAGGCGTCGCGGACATGATCAATGTATGAAGCGACGGCGCCAAAGCCTGTAGCCTTGTCTTGTCGCGCGCCCCAAATCGTTGCTCCTCGTCAACGATCAGCAATTGGAGCTTCGCGAAGGAAACATCCTTTGCGAGAACGGCTTGCGTGGCCACCACGATGCTGACTTCCCCAGCGGCAAGCGCCGCCTTGACCTGCTTTGCCTCGGCAGCAGGCACGACGCGGGAGAGCATCGCAACCTCAACCCCCGTGCCGGCAAATCGCCGTTGAAAGGTCGAGAAATGCTGGCGGGCCAGCACCGTCGTCGGCGCAACGACAATCACCTGACCGCCGGAGAGAGCAACCGCCGCAGCGGCGCGAAGCGCGACTTCCGTCTTGCCGAAACCGACATCGCCGCAGACGAGCCGGTTCATGACCCGCCCCGAGGCCAGATCGGCCAGCACAGCCTCGATGGCAGCCATCTGATCGGTGGTTTCACTATAGGGAAAATGGGAAACGAAGCGGGCATAGTCTGCGCTCGGCGGAACGACAACCGCTGCTTTCGTCTGCTGCCGCTCCCGCGCCACGCGCATCATATGCCGCGCGACCGCCCGGATATCCTTGGCGACCGTCGCCCTTTTCTTCTGCCACGCTTCGGTATGCAAACGATCGAGGCCCACGACTCCTGCCTGTGAACCGTAACGCCAGAGCTTGCCGAATTCGTGCATCGGTACCATCAGCATGGTGCCGCCATGATATTCGAGCTGTGCGACATCGCATTCGACGCCGTCGGTAACGACGGTCTCGATCCCTCTCAGCACCGCCACGCCGTGATCTTCATGCACGACGACATTCCCGGGGCGAAGCTCCGGCTCGCAAAGCACGGTGCTGTCCACGGCGGTCGTCGCTTCTCTGACCACGTGGGCGGCCGGGATGACTGCCAGGTTCAGAGTGTGGTCGGCAAAGCCGTCGTCAAGATCGCAGCATCGGGCCAGCAGGCTGCCGGGCTCCGCCCCCTCGAGCTCACGCCAGCTTTCGACCAGCCGCATCTTGCGCCCGACGGCGCTTTCCAGACGGCGGCAAAGCCCGCGGAAGCGCGCGCCCTGCCCGGTGATCAGAATGCGCCGTCCCGCAGCAAGCTGCGCCTTGACATAGTCAAGAAAAGCCTCACGCGGATTGGCCTCCCTCCAGAAACGTCCCGGCGCCTCCTGACCACCCTGCGCAAGATGGAAGGCTGACGCAGCGTGCAGCTTTTCTTCCCATTCGGCACGCCCCAGATAGAGGGAACGAGCAATCGCTGCGCCGCCAAATTCCTCACGCGCTTCTCGCGCTTCGTCAATGATGTCGAGATACGTCGTGAGGCGTTCGTCAGCGCCCTGCGCGAGCCCGATGGCGGCGGTGCCGATCGCGTCGAACACGGTGTCGAGCGTGTCGAAAAGCTGAAGGAGCTGGCAATCGACCTTTTCGAGCTCCGGTGCGCGATCCGGAGCCGGTTCGGCAAGCACGGCCTCCGAGGCCGGACCGAAAATCATTTCATCGACCGTAGACTCCGTCCGCTGCGTGCCTGGATTATAGGATCGAAGTTCGGCGACGGAACCGTGATCGTCGAGCACGATGCGCATCGGCACGTCAGCGCCGGCGGGATAGATATCGATCAGGTCTTCGCGGTTCGCCAATTCTCCGGGATCGTCGACGATGCCCTCTTCGATATAGCCGGTGCGCATCGTAAAGGCGCGGAAAGCGGCGTGATCGAACCGGTCTCCGACCGTGAGCCGGTACCAGCTTTCGCGGATGACGGAAACGGGCGGTATCCGCTGCAACACGGCGTCGAGCGAAGTGATGAGCATCCTGGGGCCGCTGGAACGCGCCATCCACACCCGCAAGGCGTCCATTCGTCGGCCCATGCAATGTCTGGACGGAGGAACCCGATCATAGGGCAAACAATCCCAAGGCGGTAGCAGGAGCGGATCTATATCGGGATGAAGGGCGCGCACCGCCTGCGCGATACGGACCGCCGAGGCTTCGCTCAACGCGATGTAGACCATATCGCTTTTCAGGACCATGAAATGCGAAATCAGACGGGCTGCTACGAGCGCAGGGCCGGGTCTTGTAGCCGGAATTGGAAGCGGCGTGGAGTGTTGCCGGATTTCCTCAGGCATGACGTGATGCAATGGATCCCCCTTGGTGCGCCTGCGTCCCGATCGAGCGTGTGGCGGCATGTGCAAGCAGGAACCGCTGACACCGTGTTCGGTTCCAAGGGGCGAAAGAGACTATGCTGGAATTTTTACAATCCTGCCGATGGCAGGTTCGTCCTGCCATGAACACTGGATCTGCCGATGAAATCCCGGCAAAGCCGCCGGCCA
Organism: Rhizobium sp. YJ-22; assembly: GCF_029601685.1. Taxonomy (NCBI): domain Bacteria; kingdom Pseudomonadati; phylum Pseudomonadota; class Alphaproteobacteria; order Hyphomicrobiales; family Rhizobiaceae; genus Rhizobium; species Rhizobium sp. YJ-22. Next base: position 38,350 of record NZ_JARRIR010000011.1, read on the forward strand.
GAAGCAACTGCCAGGGATAGCCGCCCCGGACCTGCTAAAGCCCCAAAACAGCCGAGGCCCGCTTCAATGCGCGCGCAGGATACGTTGAACGAGTTCGGTGCGGTTATGCGCTTCGTGGCGCTTGCAAAGCCTGTCGATATGATCCTTGACCGTGTAGGGCGATATGCCGAGCGAACGGGCGATCTCCTTGTTGGAAAGGCCGTCGCACAGCAGTAGCGCCACTTCGCGAGAGCGCAGCGGCAATTGCCTGATCATTTCGTTTTCGCACAACTGACGGCCGGGCCGACCGAGCGCCTGAAAGGTGTTTTTCCCTGTCGATGCGATCGGCAGGTTCGATAGCCGGCCGGTCTCGATCATGTGGGTCAAGGCCAGGGAGCCGGCGCGGCAGAGAAGCTCCATGCCGTTGCGCGCCTCTTGCGGATAGGTTTCCGCCATGCCGCCGGTCGCGGTATAGACGACGCCGACGATGCGGTCTTCGACATGCAGCGGGCCGGCCATGCAATTGGTAAACCCCCAACGCTTGAGCAGCTTGAAATTGCCGCATGCAAGCCAGCCGGAGGCACCCAGGAGTTCAGCCCCATCGATAGGTCGACCCGTATCGACGACATGTTCGAGGATCGGGTCGTTGCGATAGGAGGTATCGCCGTATTCCTCGATGAACCCTCGCGGCGCCTGCTTGCTGTAGAAGAGACAGGGCTTGTGGTCGTCGAGGAAATAGAGCCCGATGGCGCCGGAGGCGATAAAACGGTGGAGGCCTCGCTCGCAGGCGTCGCCAAGCGCCTGCAGCGAACGGCTGGCGGCGATGCTCAAAATCGCATCGCCGATGCCGTGCTTCGGTGGGATGGGCGTCACGTCAGCAGCCGAGGTCATCCGTTTATCCCTCCTGTCGCGGTGAGTGCTTCTTCAAGGGACATTCTTGTCCCTCCCCTCCTGTACTTTTCACCGCAAGCTGGGAGTTTGCGGCAAATTTAACCAAAAGCAAGCACCTCATGACGGAAATGTGAACGGGCCTCAGCCGTTTACGCCGAAGACCTCCCATTTCGCATTCGGGCCGTAGGCGCCGAGATAGACGCGGCCGCATTCCTGGACGATTTCGTCGGCCATCAGGATATGCTGCGTGCCCGAATGGATGTCACGGTAGAACCGCTGCATCACCCCGTCATGCAGCGACGCGCCGCGCGCGGCACGGTGCGCGAAAGTGCTGACCTCGGAAATAACGTCGTGGATATGTCGCAGCGCAAGCTTGATGTCGGCGATCTGTTCGACGGAGGCTTCGCCGCCATGCGCAAACGTATCGGCCAGACCGCCCCAGGACTGATAGATGAAGGCGCGGGCCGAGCGATACTTGGCCTCGGCGCGGGCGAATTCGAACTTGAAGACGCCGCCCTCGTTCATCTTGCCGAAGGCATCGACGCGCTTGGATGCGAGTTTCGCAAGTTCGTCCAGCATGCGGCGCCCGACGCCCAGCGCCCAGCTCGTATGACCCCAGGCCGTATAGCCGACAAGGCCGAGCGTCGATTGCTTGCCGCCGCGCTGTGCTTCGGCAACTGCGAAATCGTAACAGCAGCGATCCGGCACGAACAGTTCCGCACCGTCCTTCAGCGTATAGTCGAAGCTCCCGGTGGCGCGCAGGCCGAGCACGTCCCAGTTGCCCTTGAGCACGATCGTATCGCGTGGATGGTGGGTAACGACAATGCGCGGCGCTCCGTTCGCCAACTTCAGCATATTGCCGTCGTCATCGGTGAGAAAGCAGCCGGAATGGATCCACTTTGCGTGGTGAATGCCGCTGCCATAAGCCCAATGACCCTTGATCAAGTAACCGCCTTCAACCTTGCGGGCGAAGCCGCGCGGCACACCGTTGCCCGCCACCATCGTATCCGGCCCGCCGGCGAAGACCTCGCGTGCCCCGTCATCGGGAAGCAACACGGAAAGGACGCCGCCGACCGCATTGTTGACCACGACGCACCAGCCGGCCGACCCATGTGCCCATGCCACGCGCTCGGCAAGCCGCATCGCATCGACATGCGGCAGTTCCGCGCCACCCAGCTCCTTGGGCATCAACATGCTGTACAAGCCGTTCGCCTTCAGCAGCTCGAAGGTGGTATCCGAGAGACGATTGAGCGCTTCACTCTCTTCGGCCGCTGCTTCGATCGCCGGCAGAATGCTTTCCACCTTGGCCTGCATGGTTTCGAAGTTTGCGGCACGGGCTTCCTTCAACATCGTGACGGAACTGCTCATGGGTTCACCCTCTTCATATTGTTTTCATTGAAGTTGCGGCACGGGCTGCCTGAAGGCGGCAGTGCCAATTCGCCGTCAGTCTTCCCGTCCTGCTCCAGGGGTACAACGCCCCCATTTGGGGGGAATTGCTATTGGTCAAGTCGGACCGAATACTCCCAGCCCAGGGAATTTCACGGGTAGCGGACAGCCAACCAGCGACGCGGACCGACTGGGAGTACGATGACGATGACGGGACCAAAGGTCATAGGCTTCTGCGGCAACACGCAGAGGCCTTCGAAGACGCGCGCGCTCGTGGAGGCGGTAGCCACTCGCCTTGCCGATCACCATGACATCGAGACCGAGATATTCGACCTGGCGGGCCTTGAGCTCGATGCCTTGCAGTACGGGCGGCTGTCGCCTCAGGCGGCGGAGCTGATCGCCGCGATCGAGGCCGCAGACGCCCTGATCGTCGGCACACCGGTCTACAAGGGTTCCTATAGCGGTCTGTTCAAGCATGTGTTCGATCTGGTGCAGCCGGGGGCGCTGACCAACCGCCCGGTGCTGATGACCGCTACAGGCGGCGGCACCCGCCATTGCCTGATGGTCGAGCACCAGCTTCGGCCGCTCTTCGGGTTTTTCGAAGCCTGTAGCGTGCCGACCGCCATCTATGCCAGCGAGGCGGATTTCAGGGATGGCCATCCGGCCAGTCCACTGGTGCTGCAACGGATCGCCGCAGCCAGTGGCCAGCTCGCACGCCTCATCCATCACCATTGCCTTGAAGCTGCAGAATAGGAGAGCCGTCATGCTCCAACCCGCCTTCTTCTTTCCCGCCATGGACGGTTTCGATCGCCACGAAATCGACGTGAACGGCATCCGCACCGTCGTTTACGGCATCGGCCAGGGAAGACCGATCGTCTTTCTGCACGGCGCCGGCACGTTTCCGGGTTTCGAGTTCGCCAGGCGGCTCGCCGCCAATCGTCGTGTTCTCATTCCCTATCACCCAGGTTTCGGCGAATCCGCCGATGACGACGGTGCCACGACGATCGACGATTACGTGCTGCATTACGCGACGCTGTTCGAACAACTCGGCCTTTGCGACATCGATCTTGCCGGTTTTTCGCTCGGTGGCTGGATCGCGGCCGAATATGCGGCACGGTTCGACGGGAAGATTCGCCGCCTGGTCCTTGTCGCCCCGGCCGGACTGGTCGTCGCGGAGCATCCCGTGCCGGATCTCTCCGTGGTCGCGCCGCAGGACCTGCCGGGATACCTGACCCACGATCCGACGGTAGCCGTCCGCTATTTCCCGAAGGTGCCGGACCCGGCTTTCGACCAGGCGCTGGGACGGGAAATGATGGGGCTTGGCCGCCTTCTCGCGCAGGATCCGCAAGGCAATCCGAAGCTGGAACGCTGGCTGCCGCGCATCAGCGCGCCCACCCTGCTGCTCTGGGGCAGCGCCGACCGCATGCGCCCGGCAGGCGCCGCCGATGCCTGGCTGAAGCTCATCTCCAATTCCAGCGCCGAGTTTTTTCCGGAGACCGGCCACCTGCTCTTCGAGGAACGTCCGGAAGCCGCCGACAGCCTGCTCGCCTTCTTTAACGCAGACACCATTTCCAGACATCAGAAAGGACAGACCATGGTTTTCATGCCGGCCGGCGTGACCAAAAGCACGGAGAGTTGCGAGGGTATCGTCTGGAGCATTCTCGGCCAGACCTATACGCTGAAGCAGCATTCGGATGCCTCCATGGCGTGGCATGCGGTGCTGCCGCCCGGCACCTTCGTTCCGCCGCACATCCACCCGACACAGGACGAGTTCATCTATCTTCTGGAAGGCGAACTCGACCTGCTCCTCGACGGAGAAAAGGTCTCCGCCAAGCCCGGCGACACCATCCGCCTGCCGATGGGCCAGTCTCACGGCATCTTCAACAATTCCGCCGATGCCACGGTGAAATGCGTGTTCTGGGTTGCCCCGACCGGCAAGCTGCGTGGCCTGTTCGAACGCATCCACAATGTCGGCGACCCGGCCGAAGTTGTCCGCATCGCCGCCGAGCACGACGTGGATTTTCTACCGCCGCCTGGCGCTTGAGCCTTTTCGGAATGCGGCCGGCGGAAGGGAAACCGCCTTGCCGCTGCATCGACACCGGAAGAACCGCCGCAACAAAAAAGGCAGCTGCGGATGCAGTCGTTTCAAACAAGGGGAACCCGACAAATGAAATGGGAAATGTTATCGGATTTCGACAAATCCAGAATAAAGCGCTGGCAAATCGGCATGCTTACGCTGGCGCTGCTGTGCGAGATGTTCCTGGCGGCGGACTGGTACGCCTTCGCCGCCGTCATTCCGTTCATCTCGGAAACGCTGCAGCTCGATCCGGCGCAGGCCGGCCTTGCCCAAGGCATCTTCGCACTCACCTACGGCCTTGGCATGATCGTCTGGTCTCAGGTAAGCAAGCGCATGACGGCACGCGGCATGCTGCTCGTCGGTCTTGCGGGCACCGGCCTTGGCATGATTGCGCAGGTCTATGTGCAGAGCTACGGGCAGTTGCTCGCCCTTCGTCTTTTCGTCGGGTTTTTCGATGCGGCAATCTTCCTCGGCAACATGAAGCTGATTATCGGCTGGTTTCCGCAGGCCCGCCGCGGTAGCGTCATAGGCCTCATTCTTGCTGCCTACAGCTTGGCGATCACGCTGGATTTTGCCGTTGGCATTCCGCTGACGATCGCATTCGGCTGGCGCACTTTCTTTGGCATCCTGGCTGCAGGCACGCTGATCGTCGCTGTCTGCGTCGTCTTGTTCACCCGCAACGGTCCGGCCCATATCGGCATTTCGGGCTTCCTCTGGGAGCCGGAAAAGGATCGCGCCTCCAATGTATCGCTGGCCAGCATCTTCAAGTCGCGCTGGATCATTGTCGGCGGTCTCGGCATTTCGGCCTGCACCATGGCGATTGCCGGCACGGCGACCTGGGTTATCCCGGCCTACATCACCATTCATGCCATGCCCGTGGAAGATGCGGCGCTGATCGGTACGCTGATGGGCCTTTCGCAGGTCTTCTTCCTGGTTATCGGCGGCTATGTCTCCGACCGCATGGGCAAGGCGGCGATGATAAAGTTCGGGACCGTGCTGGCGCTGCTGGTGGCGGTGATGTTCACCATAGGCACGATGTCGGCGCTGCCGTTTGTCTGGCTGGTCGTCATGGCGCTGCTCAGCGGTATCGCGCTCTTCGGCGGCGGCGCGATCTTTGCGCTGCTCAGCGAGAAATATCCCGACGAACTGGCAACGGCTGCCGTGGGATATGCCGAGATCTTCGGCATTCTCTCGACCTTCATCTCGCCTTGGATGATGGGCGTGGTCATCAAGGTCTCCGGCGGCTCGTTTGCCGGCGCTTTCCTGGCCTTCGCCATTGCCGAAGCCGTGATGCTGGCGATCATCGTGGCGCTTGCCCGTGAAACCGGCCGCGTCCACAATGGTCAAGTCGTCGGATCGACTTCGCGCGGCTGATCTTCGACCCTACAGTGTCCATCCTCGACTGCGGGCGGCGCGGCAGAAGAACGCGTTATCTCACTGCCGCGACCCTGCAGGCGGCGCGGGCACTCACTCCGGCTCGCGCAAATAGAAATACAACGGCAATGCCAGAGACAGGCCAACGAAGAAACTTGCCGGAAGAACCAGCCACCAGCGCTCGACCCTATGCCTCGCAGCATCCCGCCATGACCACACCCAGAAGACCAGGATGGAAATCAGCACATCGGCGGAAAACCCGCCGGCCGCACCGTTCACGAACAGGGATCTTAGAAAGAGCGGAATATCCGGGCCATGCTGCATGAAGAAAGACCCGAACAGCATCCAGGGGACGACAGTTCCGAACACCGCGACTGCCAGATAGAAATTCCTTATCGTCATGCGTTCCTACTGTGTCACAGGCCTCTGAATCAATTCGGTATTTTCGACGTTATCCAAGGGCTACGGTCGACACAAGGCAGGTCGCGGGAACGAACTTGCTCTAAATCCAGCGATCACCGGCAGCCCGGGCTACTATCCGATCGGCTTGGCCGAGGGTGCCGTTCATATGCCCGCGGCCGTGCTGTGTCAGCCGCGCGACTTGCGCGCGAAGTGCGGATCGACGGCGTTCCAGGTACGGCCATCGGCCTTCAGCGAGGAGCCGATAGCGCAGCCGTCGGCGACCATTGCATGCTTGACGCCGGTATTGACGAGAACCGGCGTCGCCGCGCCGCTTGTGATCTCTCTCAGATCGCGCCCGATCTAAACCTTCAAGATGCGATCGATCTCCGTCGCGAGTTGCTGCTGCGTGTAGGGCTTTCCAAGCCTTGCAATGTCGAAGTCGATGCCTGGCTGCAGCTCAGCATATCCCGATGCGATAAGGATCGGCAGCCCGGGGAACAGCGTGCGCGCCGCCTTTGCCAATTCTCCACCCGTCATCTCCGGCATGGAATAGTCCGTAATCATCAGATCGAACCGGCCACTCCCCTTGAGATGCGCAAGCGCCTCCTTTCCGGAATGCGCCATGACCACCTCATGACCGAGATCGGCCAGCATATCGACAGAACTCATCGCGATCAGGAAGTCATCATCGACGAGAAGAACGCGGAGCGATTGCGCCCGTTGTTCCTGCCGGGGCGTGTCCTCTTGCTCCACCGTGGCCAGCCGCTCATGTGAAACGGGAATCCAGAGTTCGGCAGCGGTGCCTTGTCCTGGCGCACTACGAAGTCGCAATGCCCCGTGCAACTGCAGCGCCAAGCCGTGGATCATCGACAGGCCGAGCCCCGTGCCTTTGCCGAGCTCCTTCTTGGAAAAGAACGGTTCGACTGCCTTTTGCAGCGTGTGCTCGTCCATCCCGTAGCCGTCATCGATGACGGAAAGCACACCGTATCGCCCGGGGGCGAGATCCCCCTCTTGCGTGGCAAGCGTCATCTCGGACAGGACGATGCGGATCGTTCCGCCGTCCGGCATGGCATCGCGCGCGTTCACCACGAGATTGAGAAGGGCCAACTCCAACTGGTTGGGGTCGGCGAGCACCGGATCAAAGCTTTCGGAAATCGATGTTTCTATGGCGATACCCGCACCGACCGAGCGCTTCAGAAGCTCGACCATCTCACTCACCAGTCTGCCGAGATCGACCGTGTCGACGCGCAGATCCTGCCGGCGTGCGAAAGCCAGAAGCCGCTGTGTCAGCGACGCGCCGCGTCTGGCGCCCTGAAATGCGCCATCGATCAGCCGCGTCGCCTTTGCATCGCCGTCCGTATGCTTGCGCAAAAGCTCAAGGTTTCCCAGCACCGCCATCAGCAGGTTGTTGAAATCATGGGCGACGCCGCCGGTCAGTTGGCCGATCGCCTCCATTTTCTGGGCCTGCAGAAGTTGTGATTCGGCCCGCTCACGCTGTGCCACCTCCGCCATGACGGCCGCATGGGCCTTGTGGAGTTCTTCCGTGCGCTCTGCGACACGTTCCTCCAGGATTTCGTTCAATTGCCGCTGCTCGACCTCCCATGATATCCGTGCGGTGGCATCGGAGGAAACACCGATCAGCTTGATCGCCTTTCCACTGCGATCCCTATAAAGCTGCGCGCGGACCTCGGCCCAATGAAGCGAGCCATCGGGCCAGATCGTCCGATACTCAATTGCGTAGTCGGCGCCGGACTCGATCGTTGCCCGCACAGCCGCTTGCATCTCCTCCAGATCGTCGGGATGAATGGCGGCGACAAGATCGTCATAAGTGAACGCATCGACGGAACTTCTCCCGAATATGCTCCGGCAGGTGGCCGACGTGACGAGTTCGAGGGTCGAGAGATCGAGTTCCCATGCGCCGAGATGGCCAGCGTCCAAGGCTGTCTGCAGCCGCCGTTCGCCTTCGTCCAGCGCCTCGATGCGTATGCGCGCCTCGTATTGTCGACGCCTGCCCCGCAGCGCCGAGCGCGCTACGCTGAGAAATGTCGTGGCATGAAACGGCCGCTCGATGAAGCTGACATTTCCCAGAATGTCGGACAGACGCCCGGCGGAAGGGTTTTGCTCCGGTCCCCCTCCGCGGTGAGTGAGAATGATGAAAGGAAAATCGGACCAGCTTGGCTGCGACTGGATCCACGCCGATAGAGGGCGCAAATCCGCCGAGCGCACCGCCTCCTCCGTGAGGACCGCGAAGGCGATGTTTTCTTCCATGCAACCGCAGAAAGCGACAAAATCCTTCACGGTCTTCGACGGAATGCCGGCTTCTGATAGCAGCGAACCGGCGATCTGCGCATCCCGTCCCAATGGGGCAAGGATCAGGGCTTTGGCCTCACTGTTTGGAATGGTCCTGATCCTCACTGGAAAGGTTCATAAGGGGCTGCTTCTCCCCAACGAAGGTCGGAACTCCAAGCAGGATGCCCTGGAAATCGGAAAGCGGTTCGCCGAGCGAAAGGCCACCACGGCCGATCGTAAACTCCCGGATCGTGTCTTCGTGCCTGCCTGTTCTTTTCTTGATGACCGAAATGGCGCGACGGACCTTGCCGAGGGCCTCGAAGTAGCGCAAAAGCACGACCGTGTCGGCAAGGTAAGTCATGTCCACAGGCGATTTCATGTCTCCAACCAAGCCCTGCTGCGTCAATGTCACGAAGGTGTTCGCGCCCTGGCGATTCAAATATTGCAGCAGTTCGTGCATGTGGAGTATGAGCGCACTTTCCTCGGGCATCGATGCCTGGTAGCCATTGATGCTGTCGATCAAGACGGTTTTTGCGTCGAAACTGGCGACACGGTCGCACACACGCTGAGCGAACTCACCAGGCGAGAGCTCCGCGGCATCCAGCTGCTCGATGTGGATAAGACCGTCCCGTTGATAGCTTTCCAGATCGAAATCCAAGGCTTTCGTGCGTTCCAAAAGCAAGCCCAATTCTTCATCGAAGATGAAGAAGGCCGCTTTCTCGCCGCGCTTGACGGCGGCATCGAGGAACTGCAGCGCAAACAAGCTCTTGCCTGTGCCGGCCGGGCCAATCAGAAGAGTGCTCGACCCCCGCTCTATGCCGCCGCCGAGCAACGCATCGAGTTCCGCTATGCCGCTCGACAGCGTCGTGCGATCAAACGCGGTGCGGTGCTCGAGCGCCCGCAGGCGCGGGAAAACCGCGACACCGCCCGTCTTGATGATGAAGTCATGGTATCCGCCACGAAAGGCCTGACCGCGGTACTTGGTGACCCGCAGGCGGCGGCGTTCCGCGCCGTAGCTTGGCGCCAGCTGCTCAAGATGAATGACCCCGTGCACGACGCTGTGGACCGTCTTGTCCAGGTTGTCAGAGGTCATGTCATCAAGGAGAAGCACCGTCGCACCAGTCCTCGAGAAGAAGTGCTTCAGCGCAAGGATTTGGCGGCGGTATCGCAGGGAGCTTTGGGCGAGAAGCCTGATTTCCGAAAGGCTGTCGAGCACCACGCGACCCGGTTTCAATCTCTCGAACGCCTCGAAGATCATCTTCGTGGTTTCGCCGAGTTCAAGATCCGATGAATAGAGCAGACTCTGCTGTTGATCCGCATTCAACAGGCTCTCGGGAGGAACGAGTTCGAAGATTTCAATATTGCTGTCGATTTCCATACCGTGGGACTGGGCACAGTCGCGCAGTTCCTCCTCGGTTTCGGAAAGCGTGATGTAGAGGCACTTTTCGCCAAGCGCCGCACCTTCCAGAAGAAACTGCAGGGCAACTGTCGTTTTTCCCGTACCCGGCGAGCCTTCGAGAAGAAAGACATGACGACGCGACAATCCACCTGACAGGATATCGTCGAGACCATCGACGCCTGTTTTTGCCCTCCGCGAAACGCGTCCTTCCATCTGATTCCTCCGTTTGATCACGTGGTAACTAGGGCCCGGTGCAGCGATAGCAACTGGCGCGAAAGCGCGTCCGATGGTGAATTCGGGATCAATTGCGATCATATTGGTCGCCGAGGACGAAGCACGCTTGGCTTGCCATTATCGTGCGGCCGGAACGTCTTCGGATGGGACTGCTCACCATTTCGCCGGACAGAACGGCTAGAGCATTTCCGCTTTTCTCGAAGCGCAAGAATGCTCTATCTCTTTGTTTTTACATGTCCTCGGACGTCGTGTCCGTGATCGGCGCTCAAGACGCTGCACGTGATGCTCGCCTGCACCCGGCATTGTCTCCTGGAGGTTTTCGACAGGCCGAGCGCATGGCCGCCCGAGATAGGGGTCGTAGCCGGGGTCTCTGCCTGGGCGGGAGGCAAGATGATAGAGCAGCATCCCGAACGGACATGGAAGGTCCGGCGCTCGTTCGAATGAGATAGGCGTGCTCACCTGGAACCGCCGATGAACTCACGGCGCACGATGCCGTGGCGCTGGAGCTTGTCGTAAAATGTCTTGCGCGGGATTTGAAGTGCGGCGATCGTTTCCTGCACATTGCCTCCATGGGCCGTGAGCGTCTCGCGGATGATTTCCGCTTCGAGCCGCTCCAGCCGTTCCGGCAACGATCCGGGTTGCGTATCCGTCGCGGACGAGCCCCCAGCTACCGTGCCGGGCGTCATCCCGAGCACGACACGTTCGGTGAAATGCGAGAGTTCGCGAACATTGCCCGGCCAGTCATGCGCACGCAGATGATGAAGGATATCGGCGGAAAGAGGCGGCGCCGGCCGCTGGAAACGCCGCGCTGCCCGCTCGGCGAAATAGCGGAACAGGAGTGGAATATCATCCCGCCGCTCGCGCAGCGGCGGGATGGTCAGCGAGATGACGTTGAGACGGTAGTAGAGGTCTTCCCGGAAGGCCTTGCGCTGTTCGGGATCGGCGAGATCGACTTTTGCCGCGGCCACGATGCGGATATCGACGGGCCGCACCTCGTTGGTTCCCAGTGGCGTCACCTCGCGCAACTCCAGCACGCGCAACATCTGGATCTGTGTCGAGAGCGGCATGCTTTCCAACTCATCGAGAAACAGCGTGCCCCCGCTGGAATGCTCAATGCGGCCGATGCGCTTTTTCTGCGCGCCGGTGAATGCGCCCGGTTCGTGGCCGAACAACTCGCTTTCGATCACCTGCTCCGGCAGGGCGCCGCAGTTAAGCGCCACGAAATTGCCCTTTGCACGTCGGCTCCAGTTATGCAGCAGGCGCGCGACGACTTCCTTGCCGCTGCCCGTTTCGCCGGTTACCAGCACGTCGACATCCGTATCGGCGATCTGGCGCAGTGTCTGGCGCAGCCTATCCATGACGGGAGTCTGGCCGATCAGCGGGAAATCGTCTTCCGCCTGCCGCGCGACGTCGCGAAGACGACGGTTTTCGAGGACAAGGCCGCGTTTTTCTGCTGCGCGATGCACGCATTGAATCAGCCGTTCGGATTGAAACGGCTTGGCGATGAAATCATATACGCCGTCCTGGATGGCTTTGACGGCCATTGCAATATCCCCGTGGCCGGTCACGAGGATGACGGGAATTTCCGGATCAAGCCCAAGGATGCGCTCAAAGAGCTGAAGCCCGTCCATGCCGGGCATGCGGATGTCGGAGACGACGACGCCGGCGAAATCGCGGTCCAACTGCGACAGCGCCTCGGCGGCAGACGCGAACGGCGTGACGGCGAAATCCGCAAGTTCCAGCGTTTGCGCCATCGCGCGCAGCAATTGCCGGTCGTCGTCGACCAGGAAAACGGGTGTGCTCATTCCTCCGCCTTTCTGAGATGGATGTTGAACGTTGCCCCGCTTGCGCCGGTCTCGACCTCCAGGCTGCCGCCATAGTCGGAGACGATGTCCTTCGCGATGACGAGACCAAGGCCAAGTCCTTTGTCCTTGGATGTATTGAAGGGTTGGAAGAGCTGGGCGAGGACCGCTTCCGACAGTCCGGGACCGTTGTCGGCAACGATGACGGTGACTATGGCGCCGTCAACGGATACCCTCACGTCGACCTGTCCCTTGCTGTGCGTCTCCACGGCTTCCAGCGCGTTCTGAAAGAGGTTGATCAATACCTGTTCCAGCCGCAAACGGTTGCCCAGAACCCGGAGATCGGCCGGGAAGGGGGCGACCGCCAGACGGTTCAGCCGGCCGGTAAAACGGCTGCGCAGGAGCATCAGGGCACCGTCGATGACGTCGTGCAGGGCGACCGGCTCCTCCGCCGCGCGCCCCTTGCGCGCAAGCGCCTTGAGATCTTCGGTAATCGTCGCGATGCGATCCGTGAGGTCGGTAATATGGTCGAGGTTTTCGCGCGCGGGCTCCGGTCTGTTGCGGCTTAGAAACACCTTCGCATTGTCGGCATAGGCGCGAATGGTGGCCAGGGGCTGGTTGATCTCATGCGCAACACCGGCGGCGACCTGACCGAGAATGGCAAGGCGGTTCGCCTGCACGAGATCCTGTTGCACCGCCTGCAGTCTGGTCTCGGTTTCCCGGTGATCGGCGATCTCGGCTTCGAGATGGTCGCGTGCACGGCTCAGATCGGAGGTTCGCTCGATCACGCGGCGTTCCAGTTCCTCGCGCGCGGCCTGTTCGCGGGCGGCATTGGCAAGGGCCGCATGGCGCCGGCGAAGCCAGATCGCGGCTGCAATCGCAATCGCGACCAGAAGAAGCAGGGCGAGGAGTCGCGCCTCCCGCATCGCCGCGGCGACCGCGTCGTCTGTCGGCACGAGATATTCAAATTGCCAGGGCGTCGAGGCGACGGGTGTGATGATGCGCAGATAGGATTGCGCACCGCCGCCCGGCAACAACACACGAACGAGATTGCTGTCCACCTTCCGCTCGAAGGGGAGCGGCGCGAGTGGTGCCTCCCCGAATTGCAGGCTCTCACGGATAGCGGAGAGACTGTCGCTGGGCAGCGGCTCCGTCGTCATGAAGCGCCAGGATGGAATGCTGGTGATCAGCACGACATGATCGGCATCGACGACATAGGAGGGGCGCTGGCTCTCGCGCCAATTCGTCTCAAGCTGGTCGAATTCCATCTTGACCACGACGACTCCGAGCGCAGAGTCTGCCGGACCGATGCGATGTGAAATGTAGAGGCCTGGCCGCTTGCTGACCGAACCGAGCGCGAAGTGCTCAGCCGTACCCTCCTTCATGGCGCGCGAGAAATAAGCGCGGAACGAATAATCGTTGCCGACAAAGCTCGTCGGCTCGCGCCAGTTGCTGGCGGAAACCGCGACACCGCTGGCGTTGATGACATAGATCACCGCAGCGCTCGTTTCTTTGACGAGTTCCGCCAATTTCAGATCGAGCAATTGCTGTTTTCCGGTTGCCATATCCGTCAACGCATCCGCGACGTCCCGATCGCGGGACAGCAGGAAGGGCAAAGCGCGCGGACGCTCCAGCACGGCTTGAAGGAGCGCGACTTTAAGGTTTGCGTCGGTCCGCCCCTGTTCCTCGATCGCCGACAGGGCGGCAGCGCTGCCATAGTGCCCGGCCACGGAGAGCCCGCCCAGCGACAGGGCGAGGAAAAGCAAGAAGAAGCCAAGCCATTGCCTCCGTATCAAGCGGGCAAGGTCGGCAGACATGGGATTGACGGACGTTTCATTCATCGGCGAACTTGAGCATGAAGTCGCACTTTACTCAATATGATTTGTGTGAAAAGCCGCACAAATAGAGCCCTACCGGTTTCCACATTATTGAATAGGCAATATAATACAGGCGCTTATCCTCCTGCGCCCGACTTGGCACATCCTTTGCTCAGTTTGTTGGCAGTTACAGCAAGTCACCTCGGGAAGAGCCGGTTTTCCGGTTGGGGTGCATAAGGAGGAAGTCATGCACATTTCGTCTGCCACCGTGGAAACGCGCGAGCCGAAACCATTTTACACCCATCTCTATTTCCAGGTGATCGTCGCTATCTGCGCCGGCATGCTTGTCGGTCATTTCTATCCGGATTTCGCTGCCGGATTGAAGCCGCTCGGCGATGCCTTCATCAAACTGGTCAAGATGATCATTGCTCCCGTAATCTTCCTGACGGTCGCGACCGGCATTGCCGGCATGTCGGACCTGAAGAAGGTCGGCCGCGTCGCCGGCAAGGCGATGCTCTATTTCCTGACATTCTCGACGCTGGCGCTTGCTCTCGGCATGGTCATTGCCAATCTCGTGCAACCGGGCGCCGGTCTGCATATCGACCCGGCATCGCTCGATGCCAATGCGGTGGCGACCTATGCCACCAAGGCGCATGAATCGACCATCACAGGCTTTCTGATGAACATCATCCCGCAGACCATCGTCGGCGCCTTCGCCGAAGGGGATATCCTGCAGGTGCTGTTCTTCTCGGTTCTGTTCGGGATTGCGCTCGGCATGGTTGGCGAACAGGGCAAGCCGGTCGTCGACTTCCTGCAGTCGTTGACCTCGCCGATCTTCCGGCTGGTCGCCATCCTCATGAAGGCCGCTCCTATCGGCGCCTTCGGCGCCATGGCCTTCACGATCGGCAAATACGGCATCGGTTCAGTTGCCAATCTCGCCTTTCTGATCGCGACCTTCTACGTTACATCATTGCTTTTCGTCTTTGTGGTGCTCGGCGCGGTCGCCAGGTACAATGGTTTTTCCATCCTGGCGCTCATCCGCTACATCAAGGAAGAGCTGCTGCTCGTTCTTGGCACATCGTCGTCGGAAGCCGCTTTGCCCGGCCTGATGCAGAAGATGGAAGAGGCGGGCTGCAAACGCTCCGTCGTCGGCCTCGTCATCCCGACGGGATACTCGTTCAATCTCGACGGCACGAACATCTACATGACGCTCGCCGCCCTGTTCATCGCGCAGGCCATGGATATCCCGCTGTCGATCGGCGACCAGATCCTGCTGCTCCTTGTGGCCATGCTGAGCTCAAAGGGTGCAGCCGGCATCACCGGTGCAGGCTTCATCACCCTTGCTGCGACGCTTTCGGTGGTGCCTTCCGTACCCGTGGCCGGGATGGCGCTCATTCTCGGCATAGATCGCTTCATGTCGGAATGCCGCGCGTTGACCAATTTCATCGGCAACGCCGTCGCGACGATCGTCGTCGCCCGGTGGGAAAACGAGCTTGACGTCAGAAAACTCAATGCAGCACTAAGCGGCGATGGCGCTACCGAAACGTTTGGCGATGCGGCAGTGTTGCAGCCTGGCGAATGACGAATTGACGATCGCGGTTAAACGCGTGCAGGAACGAGATAGGCCTGCGGGTTTCGTAAACCGTGAATAAGGTGCGCACCGCTGTTAACGTCCGTACTCAGTTATTTCTGTGCTTGGATTTGGCCTGTGGTTCTCTTTCGATAAAGAAGAGGATCACATGCCCATGCTGAGCGACACCTAAAACGCCGACGGGCTGAGCGGCTGGCTCCGGTCCTTCTGCGATGGCTGAAGGAAGACGTGCCGGCTATGGCCTTCCTTCCGGGGAACTACCGACTTTCGACGGACCACCTGCGCTGATTGGCGACCTCAACGTGAAGTCGAGGTCGTTCCGGCAATGCCGTCAAGGACGCGGTCCAACCCTCGGCCAAAGAGCGTCCCGGGAGCGGGATGCGTCATCTGATGGGCGACCTTGGAGAGCATCGGGAAACGGCCGGTGGCGATCATCCGCTGAATGTAAGGCCAATTTGCATCCTGCCATTGCGCCTTCGTCTGGCCGCTCTCCTGCGTTGCCGCCGCGTCGGCGGCCTCGTCACACACCGCGCCGACCACATAGGCGCCTATGACCTTCGTGGCCAGAAAGACAGTGTCTATGTCGTCGATGCCCGGCGCCTCGGCGACGGCCGACAACATGGCTTCGGTGAAGGCCAGGGCATTGGGACCTTGCTGTGGCCTGCCGCCCAACAACGCGGCGAACCAGGGATGGCGCAGCGCAGCGCTCCGCAGGTGGCCGGCCAGCCGTGCGATTCGCGCGCGCCAGGCGCCTGTCGCATCCTCGCCTTCGAGCATTTCCGCGTAGATCGCATCGACCATGAGCGCGAGCAGCTCTTCCTTCGTGGCGATATAGCCATAAAGCCGCATCGGCCCCGCCCCGAGCACGCCGGCGACCTTGCGCAGCGTCACCGATGAAAGCCCTTCGGCATCGGCAAGGGCGATGGCCGCCTGAACGACGACCTCCCGGCTGAGAGGCACCGGAACAGGTCGTGGCTGGCGCTCGGGACGCTCCCATATCGGGCTTGAGTCATTCTTCAGCATGAGCCCACCCTAGCATCGCCCTCTTGACGGTACAACGCGGATGATCGATACATTGTATCGACCAATACATTGTATCTGCCTTGGAGATGACATGCATGGAAAAGACATCGGTTCTGATGGTTGGCGGCGGGCTGGTCGGACTTTCGGCGGCGGTGTTTCTCGCCACGCGCGGGGTTCCGGCCGTGCTCGTCGAGCGCCACCCTGCGAGTTCGCCGCTGCCGCGCGCAATGGGGTTTACAACGCGGACGATGGAGCTCTATCGCGCCGCGGGCCTCGGTGACGCGATACCGCAGGTGCCGCCCGGCCTGGGACGCCCGCGTCGCATCAAGGTCGAAAGCCTCGCCGGAAAATGGTCGAGCGAGGACGTCGCCTGGACGCCGGGCGAGGCGCCGGACCAGCAGGTGAAGGACGACACGCATTTTTCGATCTGCACCGGCGCGGCGATCGCGCAGGATCGTCTTGAGCCGATCCTGCGCGCTCATGCGATCAAGCTCGGTGTCGACGTGCGGCTTTCCACCGAATTGACCGCCTTCGAGCAGGACCATCGCGGCGTCACCGCCATGCTTCGGGATTCGCAGAGGCGGGAGGACTCGCTGCGCGCGGACTACCTGATCGCCGCGGACGGACATGCCAGCCC
This sequence comes from Rhizobium sp. YJ-22, assembly GCF_029601685.1. NCBI lineage: Bacteria > Pseudomonadati > Pseudomonadota > Alphaproteobacteria > Hyphomicrobiales > Rhizobiaceae > Rhizobium > Rhizobium sp. YJ-22. The sequence goes on from NZ_JARRIR010000011.1 coordinate 55,251, forward strand.
TGTCCGCGAGGAGCTGGGCATCGGCCGCTCCGGCCGGGGCATGACGCGGACCGTCCGCAGCATCCTGTTCCGCGCCGCCGCGCTGGATGGCTATCTCAAGCCGGGCATCAGCCAGTTCGAGATCGACCAGCCGGATTTCGAGGCGATGCTGACCGTCTATCGCGATGCCAGCCCGGGCCAGGAGCGCTGGCTGCTGATCGTAGCCGATGACGGGGACCATGATGAAGCCGGGCTGCGCGCAATGGTGCAGCGGGCCGTCGGGCGGCCGGAGATGGATTTCGAGATCATCGCGACGGGCCTTTGGCAACTGAGTGCGCTCATCGCCGACCGCTTCGCCGGCGGCAGGATATTCCTGGCCGGCGACGCGGCGCATACACTACCGCCCGCGCGCGGCGGCTATGGCGCCAATACGGGCATCGAGGATGCGCACAATCTCGCATGGAAGCTTGCTGCCGTCCTGGCTGGCCGGTCGCGCCCCGAACTGCTGGATAGCTATGACGCCGAGCGCCGCCCCATCGCCTGGCTGCGCCACGACCAGATCTTCGCCCGGCCCGATTATGCCCGTTACGCAAGACCTGGTGACAAGGACGTGCCGATCATCGACGACGTGGCGATGGAGTTGGGCCAGATCTACCGCTCGGCCGCAGTCATCGACGCCGGCCCTGACCTGCCGCCGGCGCTGCGCCCCGATCTGTGGACCGGCCAGCCTGGCACCCGCGCACCGCATGTCTGGGTCGGCCGGGACGGTGTTCGGTGTTCGACGCTCGACCTCTTGCAACGCGACTGGGTGCTGCTGACGAAAAATGCGCGTTGGCGGGAGCCTGCGGCGGCTGTGGGGGCGCGGCTTGCGCTGAAGCTGGACTGCGTGCTCATCGACGGCGGCGGCAAGGCTGCCCTGCCCCCGCCCGTCACTTCGCCATTGGACGTGCCGATCGAGCGCATCGCGGGCCATCCGGCGGGCAAGGCGGTGCTGGATATTCGACTGCCGCAGGTCATGACCCATTCGGGCTACGAAACCTTCAAATCCCTGAGCCTGCGGCAGCTTCTTCCCCTGTCGCAGGGGCAGCTTAGCGAGGATGCGCTCGCCTGGGTGGCCCGCGACCTCGCGGGAACGGATTTCGCCCTGACCTCGGCCGGGCCGGTCGACGCCCAAGCATTTGGCGACGCTTTCGGAATCGGTTCATCCGGGGCCTCTCTCGTCCGTCCTGACGGTTACATCGCCTGGCGCGTCAAGGAATTCCCGGCGGAGCCGGAAGAGGCGCTTGCCCAGGCGCTTCATACGGTCGCGTTTTGCTCCGCCGAAATCCAAGCTGTCCGATAAGCACGCCGCTCTGCTGAGCACCGATGAGCGCGAACCGCGCCTCGACGGAAGGCCGCTGCTGCGCCGCCTCCGGCAGAAGCGGCAGTTGAGAGCGGTCCGGTCCGGAACGACGAAGATGTTTATCCGGGTCAGTCGGTGCGGTCGATCCGCTTCTTGTGGTCCATGGCGATGATGACTTCCTGATTTCCCGCCGCCAGGCTTTCGAGCTGGCCGAGCAGGTTGAAGGTGCGCGCCTGCTGAACTTGCCTTACGCCACGCATGCCGTGTTGAAAGACAGCCCCGAAGACGTTTTGGCAGCGTTCAAGGCGTTCGTTTCGAGCTTGCCCCCGAAAGAACAGCATGAACTGCCCGAAGCCGCTGTCGTCGGCTTCGTGGCAAAGCGCACGCCGGAGATCGGAGGCGTCCGATCCTTCGAAACGGGTCCGTGAATGATCAACGGCTTTGAATACACGCTGCGGCTGCGGGGCCGGACGCGATTTCCACGATGAGCGCATCCACCGCGACCGCCGCGTTATCGTAGACCATGAGCGGATTCACATCGAGTTCCAGCAGCGTTTCGCGTGCTTCGCCGGCATAGGCGGCGATGGCCAAGATGGCGTCGATCACCGGTTCGAGGGCGGCGCGGGACCTGCCGCGGAAACCGTCCAGCAGCGGGAAGGTCTTGAGGCTGCGTAGCGCCGTTTCGACTTCACCGCGGGAGGTCGGCAGCAGCAGCGGCCGGGCATCCTTGAGCAGCTCGACGAAGATGCCGCCGGCGCCGATGACCAGCACCATGCCGAACAGCGGATCGCGCTTGACGCCGACGATCAGTTCGGCCAGCGGCGCGGCCTGCATCGGCTCCATCAGGTAACGCTCCAGCACGATGCCGGGCGCATGATGGCGGACCGTCTCGGCCATGCGATCCGCCGCCGCCTGCAAATCGGCGCGGCGGCGCAGATCGAGGGCGACGCCGCCGACCTCCGTCTTGTGCGGCAGCTCCTCATGCAGGACCTTGAGCACGACCGACGCTTCCAGGGTTTCGGGCAGGGCGTCGAGATCGGCGCGGGTCAGCACGCGGCCCTCCGGCACGGCGAGGCCGCAGGCCGACAGCCGGCGCTTGGATTCGGCCTCGTCGACCGTGCGGCCTTGCCCCTGCGCCGCAACCGTCGGATAGGGGACGAGATCCGTAAGCGGGCGGCCGAGCGCGCGGTCCTGCCGCAGGATCGCGCAATATCCGGCCCAGAGCGCGATCACCGTCGCGGCGTCATGCAACCCTTGCAGCGGCACGACGCCGAGGTCGAGCATCCAGACGCGCACGCTCTCAGGAATCGATTCCGGATTGACCGAGCCCATGAACACCGGCTTGCCCGTGGCCCTGCCGGCCGCCGCCAATGCCCGGATCATCGCCAGGATCGGCTCGCCGGCATCTTCTGCCACCTTTGGCGAGGGATGGTCCATGACCATCAGGCCGCTGTCGTAGTCACCCTCCAGCATGGTGGTGAACATAGGCGTCAGCAATTCCTCGTTGCCCCAATAGCCGGCGGTGAAATCCAGCGGGTTCGAGACATGGCCGAAATCCGGCAGCAGCGGCTTGATCGCATCGACCTGACGTTTCGAGGGTTGCGGCAGCGCGAGGCCGGCGAAGGAGCAATAATCCGCAGCCAGACCATTGTCGCCGCCCGAGCTTGAAAACACCGCGATGCGCGGCCCCGTAAGCGGTGACGTGACCGAGGCGATCTTCAGCATCTCCAGGAATTGCGGCACTGTATCGGTGGCGATAACGCCGAGGCGGGCGAAAAGCGCGTCATAATATTCGTTCTGGCCGGCAAGCGAGCTGGTATGGCTCGCCGCCATCGTCGCGCCGAGTTCGGAGCGGCCGGAGCGGCAGACGATGATCGGCATGCCCTTTTCGCGCGCCCGCAGGCAGGCCTGCGAAAAGGCCGGCACGTCGCGAATGCCTTCCATGAAAAGGCCGATGCAGGTGACGTTCGGATCGTCGGTCAGGTAGTCGATGTAATCCTCGAAGCCGAGGACCGCCTGGTTGCCGGCGCTGATGAGATAGCTGAACGGCACCGAGCGCTGGTTCGAGGTCAGGTGGATGCAGACATTACCGCTCTGGCCGACGACGGCGGCGCCGCGTCGGGTGGTGAGCGGCTGATAGCCCGAAGGCCACATGCTCGCGTGATTGACATAATTGACGAGGCCGTAGCAGTTCGGCCCGACGACCGCCATGTCGCCGGCCGCCGCGATCAGCCTTCGGTTGCGTTCCGCCCCGGCCTCACCGATTTCCGAAAAGCCGGATGCATAACAGATCACGCCGCCGGCCTTCAGACGGTTCAGTTCCTCGAGGGCGCCGATCGTTACATCCGCATTGACGCCGAGATAGGTGGCGTCCGGCGAGACCGGAAGGTCGGACAGGCTGCGATAGCATCTATAGCCGCCGATCTCGTCGCGCCTGGCGTTGACGACATAGACCTCCCCGGCAAAGCCATGGCGGCGGATGTTGCGCAGGGTGGATTCGGCATAGGCGCCGCCCATGAAGGCGATGTGGCGCGGGGCCAGCAGGCGGCTGAAATTTTCCCGCAGGGCTGGCGACAGGCGTGAAGAAAGGGTGAAACAAGAAGAATTCGACATGGCCTCTGCCTCGTTAAACACATGGGAATGCGAACCGGGACCGCAGCGGACCCGACGGTAGAAGCCGGGCACACGCGCGCCCGGGCCATATTCATGGGTTCAGAGGGACAATTCCTCGCGCAGCGCCGCGACATCGAAGGGCGGCACGATGGAGTGCTTCTCGCGGTCTTCCCCGAAGACGTCGCACAGCCAGTCGCGCATCACCTGGCGGCAGGTCGCCTCGTCATAGGCTTCCTCCACCACCATTCCGAGCCACAGACCGTCGATCAGCTGCGTGTACATCAGGGTCACGGTCGGTATGTCGATCTTGATGCCCCGTTCCTCGGCAGCCGCCGTGATCCGCCGCTGGACGGACGCCCGAAACCGGCCCCACAGAGCGCGATGCATCTGCGCCACTTCCGGCTGCAGGCGCGAGGCGCTGTAGAAATGCAGCCAGACTTCGCGATAGGGCTGGCTGGGCAGGAAGGTCACCATGGCGCCGGCCAGCAGCTTGTCGAAATGGCTGGTTCCCCAGGATCGCACGACCTGCCGGTGAATGGCCTCCAGAAGCTCCGTGAGATGGCGGAAGGCAAACAGGATGAGATCGTCCTTGTTCTTGAAATAATGACTGATCAAGCCGCGCGACAGGCCGGATTCCTCGCTGATCGTACTGATCGTCGAATTCATGTAGCCGTGCTTGCGGATCGATTCCAAGGTGGCGATCGTCAGTTCGCGCCGCCGTGTTTCAAGCGTCAGGATCTTCTTTTCTGCCCGCCTCATCCGGTCCCCCTTTTCTTGCCCGCTACCCTACTGGCGATAGCCGCGCAAGATGTCCTTCGCAATGATGTCGCGATGGATTTCGGAGGTGCCCTCCCAAATCCGCTCGATACGCGCATCGCGCCAGAAACGCTGGATCGGGAAATCCTCCATCATGCCCATCCCGCCGAAGACCTGAACGGCGTTGTCGGCGACACGATACACCATTTCCGAGCAATAGAGATTGACCATCGAGGATTGTGCGCGGTCCATCAGCCCCTGGTCGATCTTCCAGGCCGCCTCCTTGACCATCAGATCGCCCAGTCGGATGTCGAGCGCCATATCGGAGATCTTGAAGCCGGTGCCCTGAAACTCGCCGATCGTGCGGCCGAATGCCTTGCGGTTGGCCGCCCAGTCGCAGGCCATCTCGAAGATGCGCTCCGCCCGCCCGACGCAATGCGCCGAAAGATTGACCCGGCCGGCATGGAGCCAGTCATTGGCCATCACGAAACCCTCGCCCTCCTTGCCGAGGATCTTGCTGTCTGAAACGCGCACGTTTTCAAGATAGATCATGTTGGGGTTGTAGCCGCGCGTGCAGATCGATTTCATCGGCTCGATGCGGATGCCCGGCAGGTCGACATCGAGCAGGAAAGCGGTGAAGCGCTTCTGCGGCCCCTTCGGCGTCTCGTCGACGCCGGTCACGGCGATGAGGATGATATAGTCGGAATCGTCGGCATGGGAGATGAACTGCTTGACGCCGTTGATCACCCATTCACCGCCCTGGCGCTCCGCCCGGGTGACGATGCCGCGCGCATCGGAGCCGGCGCCGGGCTCGGTCAGGGCGAAGCAATCGGTCTTGTCGCCGCGGATCGTCGGCATCAGGTAGTCGTCGATCTGCTCGCCCTGGCATTTCAGCAGGATCTGCGTCGGCCGCTTGATCAGCAGCGACAAGGCCGCCGACGGCTTTCCGAACACCCGCTCCGCCTGGGCGATGGTCTGGTGGTCGAGGCCGGGCCCACCGAATTCCTCCGGCATGTTCATGGCGGTGAAGCCTGCAGCATCCGCCTTGCGTCTGATCTCCTGGGCGATGTCCTCGGGAACCGTACGCAGTTCCTCGACGATGTTTTCATGCGGGTACAGTTCCTTCTCGACGAAATCGGTGAGCGACTGAATCAGGGTTTCCTGTTCGAAACTCAGGCTGAAATCCACTTTTTTCCTCCTTATGCGCCGATAAAGCTCGGGGCGCGGCGTTCGTTCGCCGCGGCGAGGCCTTCGGCGTGATCCTTCGTCGCCGCGCAGATATGGCCGGCGGCGACTTCCTCGATCTGCTGTTCGGCAAGCGAGCGCGCAAACGAGGCGTTCATCAGTTTCTTCGCCAGGCCGATGGCGACCGTGGGGCCGGCGGCCAGTTGCCGCGCGAAGGCCAGCGTTTCGGAAAGAAGCTCCGCCTGCGGGCTGACATGCGAGACGAGGCGGTTTTCGAGCGCGGTCTGCGCGTTCCACAACGCGCCGGTGAAGGCGAAGCGCTTGGCCGCCTCCAGCCCCATGACCCGCGGCATCAGCCAGGTGCCGCCGCAATCGGGCGAATAGCCGACATTGGTATAGGAGCAGATGAATTTCGAGCGGTCTGAGGCGTAGCGGAAATCGCAGGCCAGCGCCATGTCGAGGCCGGCGCCGACAGCGGCGCCGTCGATCATCGCGAGCGTCGGCTTGGGGAAGGCATGGACCTCCTGGATGAGTTTCAGCGATTCCTCGACCCAGTTCCTATCCGGCCAGGGATCGACGCCCTCGACCTTGCCGGCCCATTCCTTGATATCGGCGCCGGCCGAAAACGCGCCGCCGCGCCCCGTCAGGATCAGGGCGCGAAGACCGGCATCGGCAGCGGCTTCCTTGATGGCACGACGCAGCTCCAGCGTCAGGCCCATGCCAAGGGCATTGCGTGCTTCAGGGCGATTGAGGGCGATCACCCCGACTGCGCCGTGGCGTTCTGTCTCTATATAGGTATACATGGTCGTTCCCTTGATTGGTTTTGGTATCGTTTGGTCCTACCGGCCGCGCCATTGCGGCGGGCGACGTTCCAGGAATGCCTTCTGTCCCTCCAGCATGTCTTCCGAGGCGAGCATGCGTGCATAGGTGGCGTATTGCGGGCCGCTGTCGGCGCGGATCTCCATCGCCTCGCGATCCGACAGGCCATCGATATTGCGCAGCACCTCCTTGAAGGCCTGCTGGGCCAGCGGCGCGTCGCGCGTCATCTTATGGGCGATATCCATGGCCGCCTGCCGCAACTCGGCCGCCGGCACGGCGCGGTGGACGAGCCCCCAGGACACCGCCTCGGCGGCGGTCATCCTGTGCCCGGTCCAGATCATCGCGGTGGCGACATTGTAGGGAATGCGGCGCGGCAGGCGCTGCAATCCGCCGCCATCCGGTAGCAGGCCACGCTGCAGTTCCGGCAGCTCGAAATAGGCGGTTTCAGCCATGACGATCAGGTCGCAGGCCAGCGCCAGTTCCATGCCGCCGCCGATCGCAGGCGCGTTTATGGCGGCGATCAGCGGTTTCTTCAGCGCCCACAGGCGGGTGATGCCGCCGAAACCGCCGTCGACCGCCCCCTCGGTATCGTTTCCCGGCCCCTCCGCCTCGTTGAAATCGAGGCCGGCGGAAAAGGCCCTGTCCTGGCCGCTGGTCAGCACGCCGACCTGCAGGTCGTCACTCTCCTGCAGGAAAAGCGCGGCGCGCTCCATTGCCCGGCTCAGCCGCCGGCAGATGGCGTTGACCTTGGGCTTGACCATGCGGATCTCGAGGACACGGCCCTCGCGGTGCAATTCGACGAAACCGGCGAGCGCGCTGTTCAGGTCTTCGATCATGTCAGGACTCCCGCTTGCGATTGGCCGCGAGCTGCAGGACGAGCGGCGGCACGGTGGCGATGACCAGCATCAGCGTCGAGACCGCCGCAATGGTTGGATCGATGTCGTCGCGCAGCGTCTGGAACATCACCTTGGTGAGGGTCGAGACATCCCCGCCGGAAACGAAGACCGAGACGACCACCTCGTCGAACGAGACGATGAAGGCGAGCAGCGCGGCCGAAATCAGCGAGAACTTCACCTGCGGCAGGGTGACGGTCAGGAAGGCGGTCAGCCGGTTGGCGCCGAGGCTGCGGGCGACCATTTCCTGGCTCATGTCGTAGGACTTGAAGCCCGCCGTCATGGTGATCAGCACGAAGGGGATCGCCACCAGCGTATGGGCGATGATCAGGCCGGCGGTTGTATTGAGAAGGCCGGCCGAGGCATAGACGAAGAACAGTCCGATCGCCAGCAGGATGGCGGGAATGGCCAGCGGCGCGGCGAGCGTCGCATAGATCGTGCCGCGCAGCGCGAACTTGCCGACATGCAGGCTGTAGGCGGCGGCGGTTCCGACCGTGGTCGCGACGATCATCGTGCCGAAAGCGGTGCGCAGCGAAACCAGCGCCGCCGTCAGCCATTTGTCCTGCTCGAAAAAGTTCTGATACCAGCGCAGCGACCAGCCGGGCGGCGGAAAGGCCAGCGAATTGGCCGAGCTGAACGACATCGGCACGACGATCAGCGTCGGCACCACCAGGAACAGCAGGATCAGGGCCGTCAGGATATAAAGCCAGAGGCGCTGCTTGTGGGTGACATGCGATTCCATCGATCCTCCTCACTCGCCGCGCGAAAACCGGCGAACGATCAGCCAGCTCAGGAGCAGGAAACCGCCGGTCAGCACCAGAAGCACCACCGCCAGCGCCGCGGCCGGCCCCCAGGTCGGGAACAGCGACACGGATTGCTCGATGCGCTGCGCGATCATCTGCACCTTGCCGCCGCCGAGCAGCGCCGGGGTGATGTAGAAACCCAGGCACATGACGAAGACCATAACCGCGCCGGCGATCAGGCCGGGCAAAGACAGCGGCAGGAAGACGCGGAAGAAGGCATGGACCGGCGACGAACCGAGATTGGCCGCCGCCCGCATCAGGTTGCCGTCGATCGCCTTCATCGAGGCATAGAGCGGCATGATCAGGAACGGCAGCATGATATGCACCATGCCGATGGTGACGCCGGCCATGTTATGCACCAGCGGGAGAGGCCGCTCGATCAATCCGAGCATGGAAAGTGTGTCGTTGACGACACCGCGCCGTTGCAGCAGCACCAGCCAGGCATAGGTGCGCACCAGAAGCGACGTCCAGAACGGCACCAGAACCGCCAGCATCAACGCCTGCGCGAAGCGATCCGGCAGGATGGTCAGCACATAGGCGACCGGATAGCCCAGCAGCAGGCAGAGAACCGTCACCACCGCCGCAACCTGGAAGGTGGTCGCGAAGATCGAGACATAGGCGCCATCGGTAACGATGCGCGTATAGTTTTCGAAACTGAAGCCGCCATCGGCGCCGACGAAGGACAGTGAGAACAGCCAGCCGATCGGTGCGACCATCAGGATGACGACGATCGCCAACGCCGGCAGCGACAGGCGCAAAAGCTGGCCGTTCTCGCGCTGTCGATCCCGGTCGAGCGCCTGCGCATTCTCCCTCAGCGCCGCCGCCGTTGCGGCCGGTTGACGATAATCCGAGGCGGCGGTCTGGAGCAGCGACATGGCTCAACCCTCCGCGCTGACGATGCGCGCATCGGGCCGGTCGAGCACGAGATCGACGCGCTCGCCGGCGCCCGGCCGGTTGGCGGCCTCGCCCGCGCGGTTCGACTGGCGCACCAGCACCACGTCGCCGGGATCGAGCCGGACCTCGATCAGCAGGCTTTCGCCCTGGAACACGACGCTCTGCGCCAGCCCACTGAAGACATTGCGCTTTTCGTCGCACGCCACCTGGCCCGGGCGGACGATGCTCAGGCGCTCGGGGCGCAGCATCAACAACGGATCGGCCTGCGCCCCGTCTCCGGCATCGGCCAGGCGCAGCAACTGGTCGCCATAGACCAGTCCCTCCGGCGTCCGGCGCACGGGAATGAAGCTCGATTCGCCGATGAAATCGGCAATGAAGCGGTTTGCCGGCTTTTCATAGAGATCGCTCGGCGTCGCCACCTGCGCCAGCCGACCGCGCGAAAACACCGCGATGCGATCCGACATCGTCAGCGCCTCGCGCTGGTCATGCGTCACCGAAATGGTGGTCATGCCCAGGCGGTCGTGCAGACGGCGGATTTCGATCTGCATCGTCTCGCGCAACTGCTTGTCGAGCGCCGAAAGCGGTTCGTCCATCAACAGGATGCGCGGTTCGAAGACGATCGCCCGGGCCAGCGCGATCCGCTGGCGCTGACCGCCGGAAAGCTCGGTGATACGCCGCGCCGCATAACCGGAAAGCTGGACGAGATCGAGTACGCGGCGCACCCGCTCCTCACGCTCCGCCCGGCCTACGGAGCGCAGCTTCAGCGGATAGGCGATGTTTTCGCCGACCGACATATGCGGAAACAACGCGTAATTCTGAAAGACCATGCCGATATCGCGTTTGTGCGGCGGCAGGTGGATGACTTCGCGGTCGCCGAGCCGGACGGAGCCGGCATTGGGCCGCGCAAACCCCGCCAGCATCATCAGAAGGGTGGTCTTGCCCGAGCCGGAAGGGCCGAGCAGCGTCAGGAATTCGCCGGCGGCGATCTCGAACGACACGTCGTCGACCGCCCGGAAGGCGCCGTAATATTTGCTCAGTGCGGAAATATAGACCGGCAGTGCCGTCGGTGCTGCAGACGTCATCCCAAGCATCCCAAAATTCTTGCGCTTGCCAGTCGGGCGCGGCCTCCCGCCGCGCCCGTCCGGACAGGGTCATGTCACTGCTTGAACTTGTCCCAGCGTTCCTGCAGCGCTGTGGCATGTTCCGCCCACCAGGCGGCGTTGACGAACACCTGCTTGGCGAGGTTGTCGGTGCTGGTGACGATCTTGGCGGCCTTTTCCGGCGAGATCAGACCTTTCTTGAACGCATCCTGGTTCATCGGGCCATAGGGGATGTAGTCCGGCAGGTTGGCCTGATAGGCGGGATCGAGCAGATGGTTGATCAGCCGCATCGCGCCTTCGCGGTTGGGCGAGCCCTTGGGCACCACCAGGCATTCGACATCCACCACGCCCTCGTTGAGCGTATAGGCGTAAGGCGCGCCCTCGCGGATGGCGGCTTCGATGCGCGCCGCCCAGATGGAGAGCATGTCGACTTCCTGGCTGGTCGCAAGCTGGGTCGCCTGGGCGCCGGAATCCCAGAAGACCGAAATGTCTGGCTTGAGTTGCTCCAGCTTGCCGAAAGCGCGATCCACATCGAGCGGATAGAGCTTGTCGCGGGCGACGCCGTCGGCCATCAGCGCCAGTTCCAGGTTGCTCTGGCCGCTATAGCCGGACACGGCGCGCGAGCCGGGAAACGTCTTGGTATCGAAGAAATCGGCCCAGTTCTTCGGCGGATTGTCCTTGTAGACATCCTTGTTGTAGGCCAGCACCGTCGAATAGGCGGTGAAGCCGATCGAATAGTCCGTGCGCAGATTTTCGGGAATGCCGGCGGCGTTGGGGATCTTGTCGTAGTCGAGCTTTTCCAGCAGCCCCTCGTCGGCGGCCTGCTTGCAATAGCCGCCATAGAGTTCGACGACGTCCATCTCGTTGGCGCCGCCCTTCACGCGGGTGCGGATATCGGTGATCCCGCTTTGCAGGGTATATTCCTTGACGTCCATGCCGTGGTCCTTCGGCAAATGGTCGAGGATCGCCTTGCGCACGCCTTCCTGATAAGCGCCGCCATAGGATGCGTAGCTGACCGTTTCATTGGCGGCGGCAGGCATCGCGACGAGAACGCATGCGCCGACGGCGCATGATGCAAAGATTTTCATGAGTCTCCTCCCTCAAGACAGCCACATCCGCGGCCGCAATTAGGGCTAACATAAATTTGCTGAACGTCCAACTTTTTATTCTGAAAAATTATATGGACGTCTAACTTATTTTTGATAGGCTTCTGTTTCGTTGCTCGCGACAGATGCCAACACACGGTATTATTATTTAAAATCAATATCTTATTTAGGAGAACGAGCCGATGAACGGAGCGGAGAGCCTGGTCCGGACCCTGCTGGCGAATGGCGTCGATACCTGCTTTGCCAATCCGGGCACCAGCGAAATGCATTTCGTCGCGGCCTTGGATCGCGTTGCCGGCGTGCGCTGCGTGCTTGGCCTTCAGGAGAACGTGGTCACCGGCATGGCCGACGGTTATTACCGGGTGCTGCGCCGGCCGGCGGCGACGCTGCTGCATTGCGGCCCCGGCCTGTCCAACGGGCTGGCCAATCTCCACAACGCGCGCCGCGCCGAAAGCGGCGTCGTCAACATCGTCGGCGACCATGCGACGGCGCATCGCCCGTTCGACTCGCCGCTTACCGCCGATGTCACCGCGCTGGCCGCAACCGTCTCGGCCTCCGTCTGCACGCCACGCGACACGCAACTGCTCGGCGCGAACGCTGCCCAGGCCGTCGCCATCGCCCGCCAGCATCCCGGCCAGATCGCCACGCTGATCCTGCCCGCCGACATCTCTTGGTCAGACGGCGGCCGCGAAGCCGGCCTTGCGGCCGTCAACGCGCCCGCGCCCCTCGACCCGCATGGCATCGAGGCCGCGCGCCGGTTGTTGACCTCCGGCCGCCGCAGCCTGATCCTCGTCGGCAACAGCGCCGCCACGCTCGATGGCATCCACTTGGCGCATGCCATCGCAGCGCGCACCGGCGCGGATGTGATGGGCAGTTCGCTGGTCGCCGCCATGCCGCGCGGACACGGCGTGCCGCCGCTGCCGCGCGTGCCCTATCCCGTCGATGTCGCCATCGCCGCTCTTTCCGGTTACGAGCAGGTGGTGCTGGTCAACTGCCCGCCGCCGGTCGGCTTCTTCGGCTATCCCGGCAAGCCGTCGCTGCTTTGCCATCCACAGGCGCTGCTGCACACGCTCTCGCGCGCCGGCCAGGACGGCACGAACGCGCTGCGCCTTCTCGCCGAAGCCGTGGGCGCAGACAGGGAGCCCGCGACACCCGCGCCGATTTCCCGGGAAGAGATTGCCTTGCCGCAGGGCGAGCCGACCCCCGAAAAGCTGGACATGGCGCTTGCCGCCCTGCTTCCCGAAAACGCCATCATCGTCGACGAAAGCCTGACCTTCAGCAACGGTTACACCGTGACGGGCGCGCAGGCGCCGGCCCATGACCACTTGATCATCACCGGCGGCGCCATCGGTGGCGGCCTGCCGGTGGCGACCGGCGCGGCGATTGCCAGCGGCGGCAAGCGGCGAGTCGTCAACCTGCAGGCCGACGGCTCCGCCGCCTATACGCTGCAATCGCTATGGACTCAGGCCCGTGAAAAACTTCCCTGCACCACCATCCTGCTCAACAACCGGCGCTATAACATCCTGCTCGGCGAATACCGCAATGTCGGCGCCGTTCCCGGCCCGACTGCGATGAGCATGCTCGATCTCGGCAATCCCGATATCCAGTGGGCCGCCCTCGCCCGCGCCTTCGGGGTCGAGGCGACACGGGTCACCACGATGGAAGACTGCAGCAAGGCACTGGCCGCCAGCTTCGCCACCGACCTACCCCACCTGATCGAACTGGTGATCTAGAGCATTTCCCACGCCGAAGCGATCACGTTTTCGGCTGGAAATGCTCTCGGCGGCAGATGCCGCCATCACTCCGTTCGCCGATACGTCCAGAGCTGCGCCGGCGGAATGTTGCGCACGACGAAATCGTAATGGGAAACCTCGTAACGGCCGGGCAGTTTGGTCACCGGCGACAGCGGGCCGTAGGTGATCTGGATGACGGGCCGCCCCGGCGGAATGCGCGCCAGCAAATCCTCGAGCAGCGCGACGCGACGCGCCATCGGAAAGCTCAGCATCGGCACGGCGCTGATCACGCAGTCGAACTGTTCCAGGCGGCGTTCGCCCAGCACCTCGTCGAGCGCAAAGGCATCGCCGAGACGGAAATCGACACCGGGAAAGCACCGGATCAGCCTTTCGTAGAAATCCCTGGAATATTCGACGGAGGTCAGGCGGTCCGGCCGGATGCCTCTTTCGAGAATGGCCTTGGTGATGACACCGGTCCCCGCGCCAAGCTCCAGCACCGGCAAGCCCGACTGCGGCTCGATGATGCTCGCCATGCGCCGCGCGGTATGGATCGAGGTCGGAATCAGTGCGCCGACACCCTTCTTGTCCTTCTGCCATCCCTTGAAGAACTGCACCTCTTCCTCGAACTTCTTCCCGAGCCTCTCCTTTAGCCGAAACATCGTCTCTCCTCTCCTTTTTGCGTTGTGACGCCGGTTTGTAGGATTATTACGACATAAACAAGCCCATATACGACGTTATCACCGTTTCGAGCACTTTGCGCGAGACAGGAATGAACGCGGCGATGGAAAAATTGCGGTTGTCGTCCACACTTCAAGAGCAATGTCGCGCGCGTCGCGGCTGTGATGCCTTCGGATTTCCACATGACGGCCCCATACTTCGCATCCGCGCACAGAGGAGACGCCATTGACCCGCATCCGTTTCGCCATAAGCCTTTTCCTCGGCCTTGCCTTGCTCGTCCCACCCGCCCTTGCCGGGCAGGAGGAAAACGACAAGCCGCAGCAGAGCACGACGGAAACCGGCGTCTTCGGCCTGCTTCCAGGTGATTCCGTCACGGAACATCGCCTGCAGACGCCCGAGATTTCGCTCGCCTACACCGCGACCGCGGGCACGCTCGATCTCTATGGCCAGGACGGCAATCGCACGGCGAAGGTGTTCTACACCGCCTATGTCGCCGACAAGCGCGACCCTGCCCGGCCGATCACCTTCGTGTTCAACGGCGGGCCGGGCGCGGCCTCGGCCTATTTGCATCTCGGCCTCGTCGGCCCCAGGATGCTGGAATTCGGCAAGGACGGGCGTGACGGGACGCAACCTGCCCTGAAGGACAATCCGGACAGTTGGCTCGCCTTCACCGATCTCGTGCTGATCGATCCGGTCGGAACCGGCTGGAGCCGCGCTGTCAGCGACGAAGCCGCCGGCCGTTTCTACGGCGTGCGGCAGGATGCCGAAAGCCTTGCGAAAGTCATCGCGCTCTACATCCAGAAGAATGGACGCCTCGCCTCTCCCGCCTACCTGCTCGGCGAAAGCTATGGCGGATTTCGCGCCGGCAAGGTCGCTTCGGCCTTGAAGGAAACGCAAGGGGTGCTGGTCTCCGGCGTGCTGATGGTTTCGCCGCTCATCGATGGCCGATTCCTGTTCGGCGCGGACAACGATCCGCTCGCGGCCGCCTTGCAGCTTCCGTCGCTCGCGGCCGGTGAGATGGAACGCAACGGCGCTTTCGATGCGGCCAAGCTGCGGGAGACGGAGCGTTTCGCCATGACCGATTATCTTGTCGCCCTCTCGGGGCCGCCGCCGTCAGGATCGCAGGCGGATGCCTTCTATACGCGCATCGCCGATCTTACAGGTTTCGGGAAGGCGGATATCGCGCGGGGACGCGGCTTCCTGGACGACCTCTATGCCAAACGCTCCCAAGCCGACCGCGTCGTCAGCGCCTACGATGCCGCCTATTCGGCGCCGGACGCCTATCCGGAATCGATCATGAATCGCAACGACGACCCGATCCTCGACGGCTTCACCCGCGCCTACGGCCCCGCCTTCGCCGCCTATGCCCGTGACGAACTCGGTTTTCGCACCGACGTGACCTATTCCCTGCTCAATACCGACGTCAACCGCCGTTGGGAATGGAACGATGGCCGCGGCGGTGACGGCCGCGCCAATGCCAGCGCCGCCGGCAATCTGCGCGACCTGCTTTCGACCATTCCCCGTTTCCGTCTCGCGGTCTATCACGGCTACAGCGACGCGCTGACCCCTTACGGTACGAGCCGCTTCGTGCTGGACCATCTTCCGCCGGCGCTGGCCGAAGGGCGGACGGAACTGCGTACCTATCGCGGCGGCCACATGTTCTACATCGACCCCGCCTCCAGAAGGCGCATGACAGACGACGCCCGCGCCTTCATGACCCGCCCCAACCCTGGGGATTGAGGCGCGGTTACGCCGCCGACGCGTTTCCGGATGGAAAAATCGCTACATCAACCGCCGGATGTCGAAGGGCGTGGGATCGGCGAAGGGTTTTTCGCCGGTCATCATTTCGGCCAGCAGACGGCCGGTGGCGGGACCGAGGGTCAGGCCATGATGGGCGTGGCCGAAGGCGAACCAGAGACCCCTGTGGTTGGGCGCCGGGCCAATGACCGGCTTCATGTCCGGGGTGGCCGGGCGCAGGCCGAGCCAGGGCTTTTCCTCGACCGGATTTCCCAGTGGGAATATCTCGTGGGCGCGGCGTTCGGCTCGGTCCATCTGGATGCGGTTGACGGGAGCGGTCGGCGCGGCCAGTTCGACGCCGGTGGTCAGGCGGATGCCGGCCGCCATCGGCGCGAGCACATAGCCGACCTCCTCGTCGAGAACCGCATGGTTCAGCATCGCCCCGGCCTCCGGCCGGAAATGCAGGTGATAGCCGCGCTTGCCGACCAGCGGCACGTTATATCCTTGCGCGGCGAGCAACGCGCCGGAATGGGCGCCAAGCGCCACGACGACATTCGCCGCCTCATGCTGGCCGCGATCGGTTGTGACGCGCCAGCCGTTGGCCTGCCGCGTCAGGCTCCGGATGGTCTCGCAGTAGATCGTGCCGCCCTTGCTCTCGAAATACGCCGCATAGCCCTTGGTCAGCGCCGAGGGGTCGGTGACCGTAAAGGGGTCGCGCCAGTGGATGCCGCCGATGGCGGCGGCCTTCAGCGAGGGTTCGAGCCGCGAAAGCGCAGCCCCGTCCAAAACGTCCGATGCCAGCCCGAAGTCGCGGCGCAGGTCTTGCGAGCGCTGTCCGGCCTCGGCCAGGCCAGCCTCGCTGCGAACGATCTCGACCCAGCCTTCACGGCGCACGAGATGGGAAAGGCCGGCGGCCTGCACCAGCCGGTCGTGTTCGTCCAGGCAGGCTTCGATGAGCGGCAGCAATTCCCGCGCGATCGTCCGCAGGCGGTCGGGATGCGAGGCCTTCCAGTAACCTATCAGCCACGGGGCGATGCGCGGCAGGAAGGCGGGATCGTAATGCACGGCGGCGGCGCGGTTGGTAGCGAAATTCAGGAGCGTGCGCAGATCCCGGGGGATAGCGTAGGGAATGACGCTGCTGCGTTCGAGCAGACCAGCATTGCCGAAGCTCGCGCCCTCGCCCGGCGCCGACCGGTCGATGATGGCGACCGACTGGCCGCGTTCCTGCAAGTGAAGGGCGGCGCTGACGCCCACGATGCCGGCGCCGAGGACGAGTGTGTCTGTTGTCATGGAAATCTTGTCAGGATGAGGGATAGAGCAGGGATCGCCCGGCACGAACCGGGCGATCCGCAAGACATCATTCGAGATGGAAGATGTCGAGCGAGAAATACTTGTCGTTGATCGTCTTGTAGACATTGTTGGCGACGATGGCGTCCAGCGCCGCGTTCAGCTTCTCACGAAGCGCATTGTCCTCCTGGCGCACGGCCATGCCCACGCCTTCCCCGACGAATTTCGGATCGGTGATCGGCTTGCCAACCAGTTCGCAGCATTCGCCGTCCTTGGTCTTCTGCGTCCATTCCAGCATCGGCACGAGATCGCCGATCTGCATGTCGAGGCGACCGCCTGCCAGATCGAGATTGACTTCGTCCTGCGACGGATATTGCTTGAGGTCGGCTTGCGGATGCATGGCCTCGGCAAAGGTCGCCTGCGTCGTGCCGGCCTGCACGCCGACCGATTTCCCGCCGAGGTCGGGCTTGTCGAGCACGGAGGCGTCGCCGCCCTTCTTCATCACATAGGTCATGGCCGCCTTGTAGTAGGGCTTGGTGAAGGCGACCTTCTGCTTGCGCTCCTCGGTGATGAACATCGAGGCGATGATGACGTCGTATTTCTTGGCGAGAAGGCCGGGAATGATGCCGTCCCAATCCTGGGCGACCAGTTCGCAATCGGCCTTCATCTCCTCGCAGAGGGCTTTGGCGATATCGACGTCGAATCCGACCAGTTGTCCGGCGGTATCGACGGCGTTGAAGGGCGGGTAGGCGCCCTCGGTCGCGATGCGCAGCTTCAGCTTTTCCTCGGCCTGGGCAGGCGCCATGGCCAGGATTGCGCCGAGAAGGATGCTGGATGCGGCAAGTGCGATCTTCATTTTCATAGGGTTCCCCTGTGGTCATTGCCCGATCGGCCGGGCCGGGGCGCAGCATTTCGGGTTTGAGCCTTTTCCGGCATTTGCAATCGATGCATGGCGTGGACGCTGTCCACGCTCCACGACAAGGTCTCCATATTCCCGGCGAATGCAACCCTGCGACAGGCCGGGACCGCAACTGTCCCAGATTTTTATGTCATTCGCTCAGACCGCGCCCTTGCGCGCTTCCTGGATGTAAAGCTCGCGCAGACGGCGGGCGACGGGACCGGGCGCCCCGCCGCCGATCTTGCCACCGTCGATCTCGACGACCGGCATGACGAAGGTCGAGGCGCCGGTGATGAAGGCCTCGTCGGCGGCCTTCGCCTCCTCGACGGTGAAATTCCGCTCGACCACCTTGATCTGCGCCTCGCGGGCATAAAGCAGCAAGGCGGCGCGGGTGATGCCGTGCAGAATGTCGTTGGACAGGGCGCGGGTGATGATCTGGCCGTCCTTAACGATATAGGCATTGTTGGCCGTGCCCTCGGTCACGAAACCGTCCTGCACGAACCAGCCGTCATCGGCGCCGGCCTGCCTGGCCATCATCTTTGCCATGGAGGGATAAAGCAGTTGCACCGTCTTGATGTCGCGGCGCGCCCAGCGCAGGTCCGGGATCGAGATGACCTTGATGCCGGTCAACGCCTTCGGCGCTTCCACCAGATTAGACACCGACTGGGTGAAGAGCACGACGGTCGGCGGCACGTCCTCGGCTGGAAAGAGGAAATCGCGGTCGCCCGGATTACCGCGCGAGATCTGCAGGTAGACCAGGCCTTCGGCGATCTCGTTGCGCGCTACCAGTTCGCGGTGGATATCGAGTAAAGCTTCACGCGTGAGCGGGTTGCGGATGGCGAGTTCCCCAAGTGACCGCTCCAACCGTGCGACATGGCCGTCGAAATCCAGGAGCTTGCCGTCCACGACCGAGGTGACCTCGTAGACCGCGTCGGCGAAGACGAAGCCGCGGTCGAAGATCGAGGCCTTGGCCTCGGCTTCCGGCAGGTATTCGCCGTTGAGATAGACAATCCGGTTCTTATGCATCGCAACCACCCTACGCATTTGAGGATCGAAGACTGATCCATCACGCCGGTCAACCTAGCAGCACGTCGCAGAAAAGTGTCCCCATTTCCCGTAGAATTTTGGGATGCTCCTCGCAAATCCTCCCCTCGCCTCATCAGGCGGAGAATGATCGGATGCGCCCCCGGCGTCGGACAATGCGATAAAAACAAAGAGCATTTCCGGCAAATCCATATTCGCCGGAAATGCGCCCGATCAGGCCGAAATCCGCTCCCAATACCAGGCGACATACATCCTGTCGCGATCATGCCTGCGGCTTTTCAGCAGGGCGCGGATCGGGCGGGCGTCGTCCTTTTCGCCGGCGAACCAGACGAAGGTATCGGCATCCATGGTGGCGATTGCTGCTTTCGTCGCCTCGGCGAGAATGCCTTTCGCCCCGGCGGGATAGGTTTCCCGATGCAGCCAGCGGATGTCCAGCGTACCGGCGGAGGGCAGCGCCTGTTCCTCGGCCGCGTCCTGCACTTCGACGATGGCCTGGATGCGGGTGCCGGCCGGCACTTCGGCGGCGATGCGGGCGATGGCGGGCAGCGCGCTTTCGTCACCGGTCAGCAAGATGGAGCCGGCGACCGGAAGGCTACCGCCGCCGGGGCCGAGCAGAGCGGCGATATCGCCTGGTTGCGCATCCCGGGCGAAATCCGCGCCGGGGGTTTTGACGCCGGGGGTCGGATGCTGCAGGAAATCCACCCACAGCTCGCCGCGCTGCGCATCGACGGCGCGGATCGTATAGACTCGCACCAAAAGCTCGTCCTCGCCCTGTGGCCAGTCGACACGGCCATCGGCGCGCAGGCCCGGCCAGACCGGCGCCCTGCCCTTTGGCGGCACGACAAGGCGCACATGCATGTCGCCGCCGACGAAGGGTGAGACATCGCCGCAGGCGAATTTCACCCGCCGCATATGCGGCGTGATGTCCTCCGCCGAGACGACCGTCACCGGATGCAGGTTCGGCAGGACCGGGCGAAGGGCCGATTCGGACCAGGTCAATTCGAGCGGATCATCGCCGGCGAAATAGAACATATGCTCGGCAATGCTGGTGCGGCTCATATCGAGCGCCTTTTCGGAACCGGCCTCCAGCTCGATCCGCAGCGCCTGGTCCTCGATGCGGATGCTTGCCGTTCCGATCCTGCCCGTCAGCAGTGCAAGATTACCCTCGCGCCGGACCTCTGCGTGCTCGACGAAATGCTCGCAGATCTCATCGAGCATTTTTGCCGCATCGCTGGCCAGCGCCACGCCCGACAGTTTGAACGATTGCGTTGCGTTCATGGCTGCATCTCCTTGATTTGCGAATTGTCTGCCATCCGGTGCCGGCCGATGGGCAGCATGATCGGCCGGCCCGAGGTGGGGTCGATGACGATACGGCTTTCGAGGCCGAAAACCTGGCGCACGGTCTCCTGCGTCAACACCTCTTCCGGCCGGCCGGACACATGGATACGGCCTTGCGTCATCGCCACGAGATGATCGGCGTAGCGCGCCGCGAGATTGAGGTCGTGCAGCACCATGACGACGGTGGTGCCGCGCGCATGGTTGAGGTCGGTGAGAAGATCGAGAACCTCGACCTGATGGCTGATGTCGAGAAAGGTCGTCGGCTCGTCCAGCAACAGGATATCGGTCTGCTGGGCGAGCGCCATGGCAATCCACACCCGCTGGCGCTGGCCGCCGGACAGCTCGTCCACAGGCCGTTCGGCGAGATCCACGATCCGCGTCGCCATCAGAGCATCGGCCACCGCCTCGTCGTCTTGGCTGGTCCAGCGCGAAAACAGCCCCTGGTGCGGGTGCCGTCCGCGGCCGACGAGATCGGCGACGGTGATGCCTTCCGGCGCGATGGGCGATTGCGGCAGCAGGCCAAGCGTGCGCGCCAATTCTTTTGGGGCCATGCGATGGATCGACTTGCCGTCGAGCAGAACCTCTCCCTTATGCGGCGACAGCAGCCGCGACATGGCCCGCAGCAACGTGGACTTGCCGCAGGCATTGGCGCCGACGATGACTGTGATGCGGCCAGGCGGCACGGCGAGGTCGAGCCCCTGCAGGATATCGGCATCGCTGTAGCCGGCCGAAAGCCGGCTTACGCTCAAGGAATGGGCGGTCATAACGAGCCTCCACTGCGGTTGACGCGTATGATCAGGAAAATCAGGTAGGGCGCGCCCAGCGCGCCGGTGACGACGCCGACCGGATAGCGGCTCGGCAGCAGGAACTGGCCGGCATAATCGCCCGCCAGCACCAGCACCGCCCCGACCAGCGCCGAGGGAAGGAGCAGCGATCCGCTGTTGCCGACAATGCGGGCGGCGATCGGGCCGGAGAGGAAGGCGACGAAGGCGATCGGCCCGGTCGCCGCCGTCGCCGATGCGATCATCCCGACCGCCGCGATCATGACAACGACGCGGGTCTGCCCGACGCGAACCCCGAGCGCCGCCGCCATGTCGTCGCCGAGCCGCAGCGCGTCGAGATCGCGCGCTTTATGCAGAAGCAGCCCGCCGAACAGGGCAAGCGCCACGAGCAGCGGCAGGGATTGACCAAGCTGGGCGCCGTTGAGGCTGCCGGTCAGCCAGCGCATCGCCTCCTGCAGGTTCCAGGCCGGCGCCTGCGAGAGGATATAGGCGATGAAGCTTTCCAGCATCGCCGAAACGCCGATTCCGACGAGGATGAGCCGCGTTCCGGCAACGCCGTTGCGGAAGGACAGGCCGTAGACCATCAGCGCGACGCCGAGGCCGGCAACCACCGCAACCACGGAGACCGCAGGGCCCTTCATCGACAAGACGACGATGGCGAAGACGGCGGCCACGCTCGCACCGGAGCTGATGCCGATGATATCGGGGCTGGCGAGCGGATTGCGCAGCATGATCTGGAAGGCGACGCCGCCCATGCCGAAGCTGAGGCCCGCCAGCACCGCCAGCACTGCCCGCGGCAGGCGAAGCTGGCCGACGGTGAAGCTCGTTCCCGGCACGGTTTCGCCGAGCAGCATCCGCAGGATGTCTCCCGGCGGCGTGAAGGACTGGCCGAGCACCAGCGTCAGGGCGAAGATCGCGGCGGCGAGAACCAGCAGCACGGCGATGACGAATAGCCATCGGCTCTTGCGCCGCTGCCGGCCGTCGACAATCCGGTCGAGGGTAGAAGACGCCGTCGTCATAATTCGCGCACCCGCTGGTGGCGGACGATCCAGATGAAGAACGGCGCACCGATAAAGGCGGTGACAATGCCGACATCGAGTTCGGCCGGCCGGGCGACGATGCGCCCGACGATATCGGCTGCCAGCAACAGGCAGGCGCCGCCGATGGCCGAAAACGGCAGCAGCCAGCGATGATCGACGCCGACCAGCAGGCGGCTCAGATGCGGCACGACCAGCCCGAGAAAACCGATCGGCCCACAGACCGCCGTCGTCGCCCCGCACAGCAGGATCGCGCCGAGGGACGCAACGGCACGGGCGAGCGCCACACGCTCGCCGAGCCCGGCCGCCAGCTCATCGCCAAGCGCCAGGGAGTTCAGCTTGCGCGCGGAAAGAAGGCCGATGGCGAAGCCTGCCGCCAGGAAAGGCAGCACCGGCAGGATGCGCTCGAAGGTGGCGCCGCCGACGCCGCCGATCTGCCAGGAGCGGATGCCGCCGGCGATGTCGTTGCGCGGCAGCACCACGGCGATCACCATCGAGGAAAAGGCGACGGAGGTCGCAGCCCCAGCCAGCGCCAGCTTCAGCGGCGTCGCCCCGCCGCGTCCCAGCGAGCCGATGACGTAGACGAAGACGGCTGCACCGCCCGCCCCGAGGATCGCCGTCCAGATATAGGCCTGCGCCGAGGCGATATCGAACCAGGCCACCCCGACGACGACGGCGAGCGACGCGCCCATGTTGACGCCGAGAATGCCGGGATCGGCCAGCGGATTGCGCGTCACGCCCTGCATGATCGCGCCGGCCAGCCCGAGTGCGGCGCCGGCCAGCAATGCCAGCGCCGTGCGCGGAATGCGCACCGCCACGGCCGCCTGGCCGATGCTGTCCAGCCGCCCGCCAAGCCCGGCGACCACATCCGCCAGCGCGACGTCGCGCGTGCCGACCCCGACCGAAAGCGCCGAGAGCAGGCCAAGAACGAGGAGCAGGCCTGCCAGGAACAGGCCGCGATTGCGGTTCGAGCGCCCGGCGGCCGACCAGCGCCGGGGCGTCGGCAGGCTGTCGGCCATCATCTGGATTTCCCGGCCGCTCCGGCAAGCAGAGCCACGTAATCCTTGAGCACCCACGAGATCGAAAGCGGCGTCGGATTGGCCGCCGTCCCGACGGGGTTGCGGCCGAGCGTCACCAGCGCGCCCCGGGCAACGGCCGGCATCCGGGCAGTCAGCGGATTGGCGGCCAGGGCATCCAACAGCTTGCGGTCGCCATAGGTGACGAGAATATCGACATCGTCGAAGTCATCGACGCGCTCGGCGCTGATCGAGCCGGAGAATTTCCCCGGCAAGGAAGCGGCGACGACGCTTTTCGGCGAGGTCAGTCCAAGGTCGGCGAAGAATTTCACCCGTGTGTCGTTGGTCGTGTAGAAATTGACGACGCTCAGATCCGTAGCGTTGAGATGGGTGATGAACATCGCCGTCTTGCCGTGAAGCTCGGGATGGCCGGCGACGGTTTCGGCGATCTCAGCCTCGATCTGGCGGATGAGCGCCTCGCCCTCGGCGGCCATGCCGAGGCCGGCGCTGTCGAGGCGGATCGTCTCGCGCCAGTCGGTCGCCCAGGGCGCCTGCGGATAGGCGATGACCGGTGCGATCTGGCTCAGTGTATCGTAGTCGGCCTGGCTGAGGCCGGAATAGGCGGCCAGGATGACATCCGGCTGCGTGGCCGCAACCGCCTCGAAATCGATGCCGTCGCCCTCGTCGAACAGCACCGGTTTTTCGGCGTGCAGCTCGTTCAGCCTGTCGGCGACCCAGGGCAGCAGCCCGTCGCCGTCGTCATCGCCAAAATTGGCGGCGGCGAAACCGACCGGCACGACGCCGAGCGCCAGGGGCACCTCGTGATTGGCCCAGGCGACCGTGGCGACGCGCTCAGGCTTTTTCGGAATCACCGTCGTGCCCAGCGCATGCTTGATGACGATGGGATAGGTCGTGCCCTCGTCGGCCATCGCACTGCCGGATGCCACGATCCAGATACATGCCGCCGCCAGCCGCAAGACAGAAAGAAACAACCGCAGCATCACGCAAACTCCGCCGGTTCGTTTTTAAGTGGACCTCCAGTCTCAGGTTCAGTAAGCGGCGTCAACCGCCCTGCCGGCACAGACGGCAGGCGATACCGAGATTTCCGTTGGATCCTACAAAACCCCGGAAAGTTACAATACTGGATAGGACAGCTCAAGTTATGAGCCGTCAAGGGAATGAACGGCCCCCGGCCTCCGTCAAAGCCGGCAATGACGATATCAACTTCTGGAATGTGAACATGGACAACGAAAGAACGCGCGGTCATTCGAGGCAGGCCCTTATCCGCTATCGCAATGCGCTCCTGCTCGGCTGCACGGCACTCGCTGCGCTTTCGCCGGCCCTGGCGTTCGGCCAGGAGACCGATACCGCGAATGGCGGCACCGCCCTCAAGCCGATCATCCTTCAGGGCAGCGCGTCCGAAGCCGAAAACGATTCGAAGTCCATCGTCGCTACCAAGACGAAGAGCGGCAGCAAGATGGCGACGGATATCCTCGATACCCCGGCTTCCGTCTCGGTGATCACCTCCAAGGAAATCCAGCAGCGCGGCGCACAGGATGTCGAGCAGGTGCTGCAATACACCTCGGGCGTGGCGACCGATTTCTACGGTTCGGACGACCGCTTCGACTATTTCAAGATCCGCGGTTTCGACGCCTACCAGTATCGCGACGGCCTGACGCTCGGCAAACCCTTCGGCGCGCTGCGGGAGGAACCCTATGCCTTCGAACGCGTCGAAGTGCTCAAGGGCGCGAATTCGACCATCTTCGGCGTCTCCGATCCGGGCGGCTCGGTCAATTACGTCACCAAGCTGCCCAAGAGCGAGCGCTTCGGTGAGGCCTATGCCACGGGCGGCTCCTTCAACCGCCGCGAGGCCGGCTTCGATTTCGGCGACAACATCACCGCCGACGATACGCTTTCCTATCGCCTGACCGGAAAGCTCAAGAAGAGTGACGAGGAATACGACTATTCGCGCGACGACGAGAAATTCCTGATGGGCGGCATCACCTGGCGCCCCACGGACATGACCACGCTCAGCGTCGTCTACGATCATCTCGACCGCGACGGCGTTCCCGGCGGCGGCGGCCATCCCGTGGGGTCGGATTTCGATCGCAGCCGCTTCTTCGGCGAGCCCGATTACAATTACCGCGACGTCGACCGCGATACGCTCACCGTCATGCTCGACCATGACTTCGGCTCGGGCCTGACCTTCAGCTCGAACGCCCGCTACAGCGACGCCAAGAGCAATTTCGGCTATGCCTATATCGCGGCGACGCCGACCAACGGCTCGACCATCGCAAAGCGGGATTTCTTCGGCAATGACGGCGCCAGCCGCCAGTTCATCATCGACGCGCGCCTGCAATACGATGCAAGCTTCGATTCGGTCGACAGCCGCACCCTGGTCGGGGTCGAATATAACGACCTGTCCTCGCGCAGCGACAATTTCTACGGGCCGGCGCCCAGCATCGACTGGATGAACCCGGTCTACACCGGCGCGCCCGCCTCGGTGCCGCTGTATCAGAGCCTGAAGAACGACCAGAAGACCAAGGGCCTCTATATCCAGCAGGACCTGACCTTCTTCAACAAGCTGATCGCCAGCATCGGCCTGCGTAACGACTGGATGGATCTACATCAGCGCAACAATCTCAAGGGAACGACGACCGACGCCGATCTCAGCGAATTCACCAAGCGAGCCGGCCTGACCTATCGCATCACCGACGAGCTCGCCGCCTATGTGAGCTACGCCGAATCGGCTGTGCCGGCCTCGTTGACGGTCGACCCCGAGCGTGGCGAACAATGGGAAGCCGGTGTGAAATATCGGCCGGACGCGTTCCCGGCCCTGCTCACCGCCGCCGTCTACGACCTGACCAAGAACAACATTACCCGCACCAACCCGGCGACAGGTTTCCAGGAAACCATCGGCAAGGTGCGTGTGCGCGGTCTCGACCTCGAAGCCAAGGCTGAGCTGACCGACAAACTCAGCCTCACCGCCGCCTATTCCTACATGATGTCCGATATCGTCGAAAACGGTACGGGCGGAAACGTCGGAAACGAATTGTCCTTCGTGCCGAACCAGCTGGCATCGCTGTGGGTCAACTACACGCTACCCGGCGACGGAAAACGCGGCGACATGAATTTCGGCCTCGGCGCGCGCTATTCCGGCTCTTATTTCTTCAACGACGCAAACACGCAATCGACTGGCGGCAGCATCGTCTTCGACGCCGCATTCGCCTACAAGATTCGTGAGAACACCGCGTTCGAAGTCAATGTCAGCAACCTGTTCGACGAGAAGCATGTCGACTACGGCGGCTTCGGCGCCGACTGGTACAATCCCGGCCGCGCCGTCTACGCGACGATCCGCCAGACCTGGTGACGATTCAGCCCCGTCCGCAGCCTGCGGGCGGGCGCTCGTTTGTGTTACCGCAATTGCCGTATCCGCCGCCAGGCGGCGGGCGTATCGCCGGCGATCTGGCGAAATGTCTTGGTCAGGTGCGCCTGATCGGAAAAGCCGAGCTGCACGGCGATGTCGGCCACCGACAGCTCGCTTTCCAGCAGGAGTTGCTTTGCCCGGTCGACGCGTTTTCCGAGCTGCCATTGCAGCGGCGTCCTGCCGGTCGTCTGCTTGAAGACATTGGCGAACCAGCTTTCGGAGAGACCGACTGTCGCGGCCATCTCGGCAATCGTCAGGCGGCAGTCGCCCTCGGCTTCGACGCGCGCCGTCAGCCTGTTCATCTGCGCCTGGGTCAGCCGGCCGTTTCCGTTCCTGCCGTCGTCCTCGGGAATGTCCAGCAGGCCGGTGACAATGCTGCCGACGAGGCTTTCGGCGTAGACGACATGTTTCGACGGCGCGGCGATTTCATCGACCAGCAGGCCGGCCAGCGTCTCGATGGCGCCGAGATCCTGGATTTCCACCGGCTGGCGCAGCGCCGACAGCGCCGCCGAGGCCCCGACCGAGGGCGACAGGAAGCGCATCAGCCGGTCGCGATGCAGATGCAGGTTGAGGTGTGAGAAACGGTGGGTGGATTTGCTGGTGGTCCACATCGGAACCCCCGCCGGCACATAGACCGCGCGGGTCATCGGCCGCGAATGCTGCGCCAGTTCCCCGTCGCGATTCGACATGCGGATGCGCGAGGAGACGTCGCTGAAGAAAACCATGATGCGCGGGTCGTCGGCGAGATAATAGCCCTTGGCCCCCGCCTGGCTCTCCGCCTCCCAGAAAACGCCGACAAGCCCGTCGAAGCGCCGCCACTTGACCGGCGCCACGACGCGAATGCCCTCGGTATGCCAAACCATCGAGTGCCAAAAACTCAATTTTCCCATCACTCCAGCTTGGCATGGCCCGTCGCGTCGGCCAGCGGCAGCATTTCGAAGTCGAACGCCCTTTGGCGACGCTATCAAAGATGAATCTTCCCTGCGCCGCCCGGAACAGTTTTATAACATGAGTAAATTTATCATGTTAATCCGCGGACGGCAAGTATCTCAATATGTGCCAACGCGAGCGCTCACAACCCGGAACCCGGTGGTGAATGTCGCTCAGCCGGCATTCCAAACCGCCTTCTCCGGTTTTCCCCTGAGAAATCCTCATCGGCCTGCTCGCCTCCTTGGCCGAAGACACCCATCTGATAAGGATATCTGACGCCGAGGCTGGAATGGAGACCGCCTGACAGCACGCGCCCGCAGCGATGGTGCGATCATCGCCTCCCAGCGCCGACGTGGCCCAGCCATCATAACCCGAAGAGGATGCCATGCCCAAAAAACCCAAGCTCGAGCATTCGGAACTGTCCGGTGAATTCACTCAGGATGGCGTCACCCTGTTGATCGACATCTACCGGCCGGCCGGAACCCAGCAGGACTGGAAACTTGAGGTCGTCACCCAGAACGAAGATCTCTTCGAATGGGAGGAGCCGTTCGCCACCGATCGCGAGGCATTCGATGAATTCCTGGCCACCGTCGAGCGGGATGGAATTCACTCGTTTCTGGAAGAGGACGACGTCCCATCGGTACATTAGCCCATGCCCACCCTGACGTCTTGCTCTCCCGCATTTCCTGAGGCCATCCGTGCCTGACTTGCGCCCCATCGGGAACATTCGGCCAGGCCAGATGTTGTTTGCCTCGGTTACGAGCATAAGGCATATTCGCCAGGTCGCCGTGAAGGCGCGTGCCGAGCTCGGCGAATATGCGGCATTGTCTTTTCCGGGTGGTCGAACATGAGCGCTTCCTTGGACTGGATGCCGGTTTATCCATCGATGGCGGACATCCTGCTTCGCATCATCCTTTCGGTCGTCGCCGGCGCCGTGATCGGCTTCAATCGCCAGCGCGGCGGCCACGCCGCCGGATTCCGGACGACGATCCTGATCACCCTGGCCGCCTGCCTTGCGATGATCCAGGCCAACATGCTGCTGGGCGTGGCAGGGAAGACGCCGGATTCCTTCGCCGTAATGGATACGCTTCGCTTTCCGCTGGGCGTCCTGACGGGCGTCGGCTTTATCGGCGGCGGCGCGATCCTGCGGCGGGGCGATGCCGTTACCGGCGTGACGACGGCGGCGACGATCTGGGTGATGACCGCCATCGGCCTTTGCATCGGCGGCGGCCAGATCTTTCTCGGCATCGGTGCGACCCTGGTCGCCCTGATCGTCCTCGCGCCGCTCAAATTCATCGATCAATGGCTGGAACGCAAGACGGGCGCGCGTATGACCCTTCGCCTCGCTGCCGGCGCGGATCCATTCGCGCCGGTGACGATGCTGGAGAATCTCGGTTATGCCGTACAGCCTTTGCGGGTGCGACGGATCGACGATGGCGGCCTGGAAGCGACATTCGAGTTGAAATGGCATTCGCGAGACACCGCCGGCGCTGCGGAAAAGCTCTATGCCGACGTCAACGCCAATTTCATGATCAAGGATTGCACCTTCATCCGGACGGCAACGTGACGCGCGGTCGCCGCCAGCATGTCTATCCGCTTGCCGGCCAGGATGTTTCGCACTGGCGTACTGATCCGGAATTCCCTATTGCAGATCGATGGATGGCAAGACTTTCACACAACTTGACTGGGACGACCTGCGCCATTTCCTTGCGCTCGCCACGGCCGGCACATTCCTCGGCGCCGCAAAACGGCTGGGCGTCGAACATGCGACGATCAGCCGGCGGGTCTTAGCACTCGAAATGCGTCTTGGACGAAAGCTCGTCGACCGGCGCGGCCGCCGGTTCGTTCTGACCTCCGATGGGGAAAAGGTCGCCGAACTCGCCGCGACGATCGCCTTGCAGGCTGCGGCGATCGAACAATTGGGCCGAACCGGGACGACCGACCTTCGGGGCCATGTCCGTATCAGTGCGCCGCCGGCGCTTTCCAGCATGCTCCTCGCCAGACCGCTCGTCGATCTTCGCCGTCGCCATCCCGGAATCCAGATCACGCTTGTCGGCGAAAAACGCTTCGCGTCGCTCAACCGGAGGGAGGCGGATATCGCCGTGCGCCTGTCGCGTCCCGAGGAAGGTGATTACGTCATCATGAAAGTCGGCGAGATCGGATTCCATCTCTATGCGGCGGAAGACTATCTCAGCTCGATCCCGCCGGAGGAATGGACGTTCATCGGCTATGACGACTCGATGAACGCGGCCGCGCAGCAGATACGCCTCCTGGAAATCGCCGCCGGCCGGCCCGTGGCGCTTCGGTCTTCCGTCTTGGAATTCCAGGCCGCTGCCGCCCGGGCCGGCGGGGGCGTCGTCATGCTGCCCGACTTTGCCGCGGAACAAAGCCCTGGCCTCCGCCGCGTCGAGGAGGAGGAGGCATTGACCAGGGATGTCTGGCTCGTCGTCCATTCACAGATCAAGGACGTCCCTGCGATCCGGCCTGTCGTCGATGCCCTCAAGTCGGCGTTTCGCCGCTAGGTTGCCGCCCCGGCAGCGGCTTGCGCTCCAACAGAGGGTGCGTTCGCGACAACATCAGGTCAGCGCGGCGCGCAAATCATGGGAGAGGTCGCGGATATCGCTCAAATCCAGCGCGGCCTCCACATGCTCGAGATGATGTGCCATCAGTTGCGTGGCCCTCGTGCTGTCCCCGGCCGAGACCGCATCGACGATTTCCGCATGCTCGTCCGGGCCGCAATTGAAACGGGTGGTGTTGCGGTAAACGGCGGTAATCAGCGAGCTGCGGGCGATGAGATCGCGCATGGTCGTGAACAGGAAATCCGAGCCGACCAGTTCTGCCAGCAGCAGGTGAAACCCGCCTGACAGCTTGATGATATCGGTGGTGACGTCCTGCGCGTTCGCCTCGCGCTCCCGGGCGACATGATCGCGCAGGCGTTTGACATCGGCCTTCGATACCGCAGCGCAAAGCCGCTCGACGACGCAGCGCTCGACAGTGCGGCGCACGAAGAAGACGTCACGCGCCTCTTCGACCGAGGGCTTGCAGACGAAGGCGCCGCGGTTGGGGATGATTGTCACCAATCCGTCGCGCTCGAGAAGGGTCAAGGCACGACGCACCCGCGCCCGGCTGACGTGAAAGACGGCCGCGATCTGCTCTTCCTTCAATTGCACGCCTGGACGCAGGCGCCGCTCCGCTATCGAAAGCCAAACCTTTTCGACAATCTGCTCGACCGAACTCGACGCAGGCTCGCTCATCCGTCTCCTCCATGCCGGTTCAGACAAGCTCGTTCGGGGCAAAAAAGTCAACATCCGCATGTGCCCGCGATAATATTGTAGACAATAATGATTATTATTGTACACTGAATTCACCTTCCGAGAATTTCATCATGCACATCCACCTCATCAATCCCAATTCCACCGCCTCCATGACCGCACAGGCGCTCGAAAGCGCTCTTCTGGTCAAGAATGCCGGTACGACGCTTTCGGCCTCGAACCCGGCCGATTCGCCTGTCAGCATCGAGGGCGGCGCCGACGAGGCGATGGCTGTGCCGGCCATGCTGGCGGAAATCCGCAAGGGGGAGGCCCGGGGTATCGATGCCTATGTGCTTGCCTGTTTCGACGATCCCGGCCTCCATGCCGCGCGCGAGGTCGCCCGCGGCCCGGTCATCGGCATCTGCCAGGCGGCGGTGCAGGTGGCGATGACCATCAGCCGCCGCTTCAGCATCATCACCACGCTATCCCGTTCGGTGCCGATCATCGAGGATCTCGTCGATGGCTATGGTGCGGGGCGCCATTGCCGAAACGTTCGAGCGATCGACTTACCTGTGCTCCACCTCGAGGAGGATCCAGCCGAAGCCGAACGATTGCTACGTGCGGAAATCGAGATTGCCAGACGGGAAGACCGTGCCGAAGCCATCGTCCTCGGTTGCGCCGGTATGTCGTCGCTCTGCGACCGTCTCAGGCAAGCGACCGGCATCCCGGTCATCGACGGCGTCACCGCCGCCGTCAAGCTGGCGGAAGCGCTGGTCGGCGCCGGTTACGCCACCTCCAAGGTGAACGCCTATGCCTATCCACGGGTAAAGCACGCGGCATGCGCCGTCTAAAGCACGAGGCCGAAGCGGCGTGGCACGATGTGCCTAACTTCGCTCGATATCCCGCCGCAGCACGATGGATGTGGTGAGATCCTCGACATGGTCGAGGGTGGCGACCTCGTTGCGCAATTCGTTGAGCGCATTGATTGAAGCAACCTCGACCTCGACCACCAGATCGAGATGGCCGCTGACCGAGGACACTTTGCGCACCGCCGGAAAGCCGGCGAGCCGATCCAGCACCCCGAGCGACGGCGTGCGTTTCAGCGTGACCAGCAGGAAAGCCCGGATCTGCCCCTCGTCGAGCGAGCCGATATCGGCGCGGTAGCCCCGGATGATGCCGGCCTTTTCCAGCCGGCCGACGCGCTCGGTGGTGGCGCTGCGCGACAGGCCGATGCGGCCCGCGAGTGTCTTCATCGCGATCCGCGCCTCCCGGCTGAGGATGCTGAGGATGGTGCGGTCGATGGCGTCGATGTCCTGCATGGCTCCTCCCCCGTCCGCGCCGACAAGATGACGGTTAGTCCAAACAAAGTGCCGGCGCAACCGGCATCATGCCGGATGCGGCCAAGCGTCGTCCATGCGATTTTCCCTCCAGCAAAGAGGATGCCCCATGAACGACATGCTGAAGACGACCCCGGATTTCTCTATCGACGCCGCCGCCACGTTGCTCGCTGAGCATTACGGTCTTTCGGGCGCGCTTTCGCCGCTCGCCAGCGAGCGCGACCAGAATTTCAAGGTGGAGACGGCCGAGGGCACCTTCATCCTCAAGATCGTCAATGCCGCCGAGCCGCAGGTGGAGAGCGATTTCCAGACGGCGATGCTCGCCCATCTCGGCGCCCATGCCGGCGATCTCCCGGTGCCGCATATCCGCCCGACGCTTTCGGACGAAAGCCTTGCCAGCGTGACGGGGTCTCAGGGGCTCGATCACCGCATCCGGCTGGTCAGCTGGATCGAGGGCCTGCCGCTGGCCGAGACGGCGCGCAGCGATGCGGCGCTGAATTCCCTCGGCCATATGCTTGGCCGTTTCGATGCGGCGCTGAAGGGTTTCATGCATCCGGGCGCCCTGCGCGATCTCGATTGGGATATCCGCAAGGCCGGCCGCTCCACCGGGCGCCTGCACCACATCGCCGCCGCCGGGGACCGGGCGCTGCTGGAGCGTTTCCTCCAGCGTTTCGAAGCCCTTGCCCCCCGCCTTGCGACGCTGCGGGCCGCCGTCATCCACAATGACGCCAATGACTGGAACGTGCTGGTCGACGCGCAGGATGCCGACCGCATCTGCGGCCTCATCGATCTCGGCGATGCGCTGCATGCGCCCGTCATCGCCGAAGTCGCCATCGCCGCCGCCTATGCCGGCCTCGACCATGCCGATCCCATCGGCGCGGCGGCGGAAATCGCCCGGGGTTTCCATGCGGAATATCCGCTGCTGGAAGAAGAAATCGACCTTCTCTACGATCTCATCGCCATCCGCCTCGTCACCTCGGTCACCATGTCCGCCTCGCGGCGCAGCCATACCGATGACAATCCCTATCTGGCGATCAGCGAACGGCCCGCCTGGGAATTGCTGCGCAAGCTCGACCGCATGAACCCGCGTTTCGCCACCGCCATCCTGCGGCAGGCTTGCGGTTTCGAGGCCGCCCCCGGCGCCCGCGCCGTCATCGACTGGATCGACCGGAACCGTAAATCGCTGAAACCCCTGCTGGAACGCCCGGCCGCGACCTATCCGGCGGCACTGGTGCCCTATGGCGACCCCACCCATCCGATGACCGTTCTCTCCGCCGCCGAGCGGCCGGACGAGGCGCAGGCGATCTGGGAGGCCTATGCCCGCGAAAACGGCGTGGAACTCGGCATCGGCCCCTTCGCCGAGGAACGCACCGTCTATGCCGGCGAGATGTTCGTCTCGCGCTTCATCGACGGCGCGCGCCGCACCCGCCATCTCGGCTTCGACCTGTTCATGGCCGCCGGCACGAAAGTCTTCTCGCCGCTGGCCGCCACCGTCGTCAGCGTCGAGATCGAAAAGGATCCGCTGGGTTACGGCTGCCTGATCGCGCTGCGCCACGAGCCCGAGGGCTGCCCGCCCTTCATCTCGCTCTGGGGCCATCTCGCGCATGAAGCGATGCAGCGCCTGAGGGCAGGGGATCGGCTGGAGGCCGGCGCACTGGTCGGCCACATGGGGGCATCGACGGAAAACGGCGGCTGGGCGCCGCATCTGCACCTGCAGCTTTCCACCGATACGCATCTGACCGCCACCGAGATCCTCGGCGTCGGCGAGCCGCGTTACCTCGATGTCTGGGCCGAACTGTTCCCGGATGCCCGCACCTTTGCCGGCATCGCCAGGGAGTTCTTCGAACGGCAGGGACGTTCGCATGAGGAGATCGTCAAACTGCGGCGCGAACTGCTGCTGCCGAACCTCTCGATTTCCTATGAAAAGCCGATCAAGTTCGTGCGCGGCGAAGGCGTCTGGCTGATCGACGACAGCGGCCGCGCCTATCTCGATTGCTTCAACAATGTCTGCCATATCGGCCACGCCCATCCGGTGGTCGTGGAGGCAATGGCGAAGCAGGCGGCGACGCTGAACACCAACACCCGCTACCTGCACGACAATATCGTCGCCTATGCCGAGCGGCTGACGGCGACGCTGCCGAAGGAATTGACGGTCGCCGGTTTCGTCAACAGCGGCTCGGAAGCCAACGGGCTGGCGCTGCGCATGATGCGCGCCCATACCGGCCGCGAAAACGCCATCACGCTCGACTGGTCTTATCACGGCACCTCGCAGGAGCTGATCGACATCAGCCCCTATAAATTCCGCCGCAAGGGCGGCAAGGGCCAGAAGCCGCATATCCATGTCGCCGCCGTCCCGGACAGCTATCATGCGCCCTCCGATTGGCCCATCGAGGAGCATGGCAAGCGCTTCGCCGAAAGCGTTGCCGAACAAATCGCCGTCATGAAGGCCAGGGGTGAAGGCCCGGGCTTCTTCATCGCCGAATCCATCCCCAGCGTCGCCGGCCAGGTTTTCCTGCCGGAAGGCTATCTCAGGGAGGTTTACCGTCTGGTGCGCGAGGCGGGCGGTGTCTGCATCGCCGATGAGGTGCAGGTCGGCTTCGGCCGCGTCGGCAGCCATTGGTGGGCCTTCGAAACGCAAGGGGTGGTGCCGGATATCGTCACCATGGGCAAGCCGATTGGCGACGGCCATCCGCTGGCGGCGGTGGTCACCACCCGCGAGATCACCGACAGTTTTGATAACGGCATGGAATATTTCAACACGTTCGGCGGCAATCCGGTCTCCTGCGCCGTCGGCCTTGCCGTGCTCGATGTCATCGAAAGCCAAGATCTGCGCGGCAATGCGCTGGCGACCGGCAATTACCTGATGGACGCTTTCCGCGATATGCAGAAACGCTACGAGGCCATCGGCGACGTGCGCGGCCTCGGCCTGTTCCTCGGCATCGAGCTGGTGACCGACCGCAAGACCAGACTGCCCGCCACCGAATTCGCCCGCGCCGTCTCCAACGGCGCCCGCCGCCGTGGCGTGCTGATGGGCACCGAGGGACCGCATGACAACGTGCTGAAGATGCGCCCGCCGATGATCTTTTCGAAACGCGACGCCGACCACCTGATCGCCATTCTCGAAGAGACGTTTGCGGACGTTCAAAAGACGCTGGGCTGAGACCGTTTTGGGATATTGACCGGGAGGTGACCTGCCGGTCGGTCAAGGCAGCAACTTATGCAACAGACGCTGCTCAAAGTCCCTTCTCCCCTCGTGGAGAAGGAGCTTGGTATCGGCGTGCCCCATCTGCAATTGTCCCGCTTGGTCGGCAAGCGGATGCCCTATTTGCCCGCTGCTTTCACAAAAGCATCGAATATCCGCGCGCCGGGGTGGCTGGCGAAGTCAAGCCTTTCGGGATGCCATTGCAGGCCCATGGCGAAGGATTTCGACGGCAGTTCGATTGCCTCGATGACGCCGTCCGTACCCCGCGCCGTCACGACCACGGCGTTGGAGGTTTCGACAAGCGCCTCGCGGTGAAACGTGTTGACGCTGAAGCTTTCAGTGCCAAAAATCGCCGCCATTCTGGTGCCGCCGATCATCTGCACGTCGTGACGCATATCCCCGCGGTCATGGTCGAGCGACCCCGGCCACGAGGCACGGACATCCGACACCATGCGGCAGCCATGCAGGCAGCCGAGCATCTGCATTCCGTTGCAAATTCCGAGAACCGGCTTGTCGCGCGCCAGGAATCCTCGCATCAACGCAATCTCGACGGCGAGGCGATCGGATGGCGGATATTGCGACTGGTCGCCGTCGGCATACCATTCCGCCGGGAATCGTATCCGCCCGCCGACACTGAGAAAGCCGTCGAATTCCTCGACGAGGTCGTCGGCCATATCAGGCGCGTAGGGAATGCCGAAGGCGAAGGCCCCGGCCCGGTCGAGCGCGGAGAAGTAACCTTTCGACGTATCATAGCGGTCGCCACCGGAACTGGTGTTCTCGTCCATGATCACCGCGATCTTCGGCTTGCGGTTCATTGCTTTTCCACCTGTTTGTATGTGTGATTTACGCCATCGCCAGCCGGACTTTGTGGTTCGCGCCAATCTCCACCAACTCCGACGGCGCGGGCGGTGTGAAGACATCCGGCGAGGCGCTGCCATCCGAGACGAAGCGGCGGTCGGCAAGCAACGGCATTTCCGCCCTCTCATCCTGCCTTCCAACTGGCTTCAGCGCCACATCCGGGTCGGGAATGGCGGCGATCAGCCGACGGGTATAGGGATGGGTCGGCGCTTCGAAGATCTGCCGCCAGCCGCCTTCCTCCACCACTTCGCCGAAGAACATCACCAGCACCCGGTCGCTCATATGCTCGACCACGCTCAAGTCGTGGCTGATCATGATGTAGGACAGCCCCAGCTTTTCCTGCAGATCGAGCAGCAGGTTGATGATCTGGGCGCGGATCGAGACGTCGAGAGCCGAGACCGGCTCGTCGAGCACGACGATCTCCGGTTCGAGGATCAGGGCGCGGGCAATGCCGATGCGCTGGCGTTGGCCGCCGGAAAATTCATGCGGATAACGCTTCGCCTGCTCCGGCGTCAGCCCGACATTTTTCAGCATCGCCTCGATGCGGCCTTCGATTTCCGAAGCGGCGGTGATGCCGTGCAGACGCAGCGGCGCGGCGAGCGAGGTGCGCACCGACTGGCGCGGGTTGAGCGAGGCATAGGGGTCTTGAAAGACCATCTGCACCGCCTTGGCGCGCTGCATCCGCCCCGGCGCGCCGGGACCGTTGAGCGGCTGGCCGCGATAGCGGATCGCCCCTTCGGTCGGCTCCTGCAGACCGAGGATGGAAAGCGCCGTCGTCGATTTGCCGCAGCCGGATTCGCCGACGATGGACAGGCATTCGCCCTTGGCCAGCGAAAAGCTGATGCCGTTGACGGCGTGCAGCATGCGCTTTCCCGTACCCAGCAAGCCGCCGCCCGCAATCGGGAAGCGGACATGGAGATCATCCACCTGCAACAAAGGCTGTGTCACAGCTGGCCTCCTTCCGCCACGCGGGGCGCGATGAAGCGCGTTTCGGTCAGCTTCGAGCGATCGGCGATGATGCTATCGATATCGACGAGGCGCTGGCGGCCATGTTCGCTGCGGCTTCCAAGGCGCGGCAGGGCGCCGAGCAATCCGCGCGTATAATCATGGCGCGGATTGTCGAACAGCGCCCGCGTCTCGTTTTCCTCGACGAGGCAGCCGCCATACATGACGCCGACGCGCTGGCAGATGCTGGCGATGACGCCGAGATCGTGGCTGATGAACAGCACCGCCGTGCCGCGCGCCGCGCAAAGCTCCTTGATCAGCCTGAGCACCTCGGCCTGCACGGTGACGTCGAGCGCCGTGGTCGGCTCGTCGGCGATCAGCAGGTCGGGATTGCAGGCCAGCGCCATGGCGATCATCACCCGCTGCCGCAAGCCGCCGGACATCTGGTGCGGAAAGTTTTTCGCCCGCCGGTCGGGATTGGGCACGCGGACATTGGCCAGCGCCTCGATGGCGAGCTTGTGGGCCTCGTCCCAACTCTTGCCCTGATGCAGCACGAACATTTCGGCGATCTGCCGTCCCACAGTCGACAGCGGGTTGAGCGCCGTCATCGGTTCCTGGAAGATCATGGTGATACGGTTGCCGCGCAGGCCGCGCATCTCGCGTTTGGGCAGCGAAAGCAGGTTCTGGCCCTTGAACAGGATCTCGCCGCCGGAAACGGCGAGCGGCTTTTTCAGCAACCCCATGACGGCCAGCGAGGTCACCGACTTGCCGGAACCGGATTCGCCGACCAGCCCATAGGCCTCGCCCGGCATGATCTGGAAAGACACGCCCTTCAGCAGCGGATGGGTGACGGTGCGGCCGGCGGCGACGCCGAGGCGCAGATCCCTGATGTCGAGAAGCGGCGCGGTCATGGCTTGCGCGTCCTCATATGCGGGTCGAGGCTGTCGCGCAGCCCGTCGCCGAGAAGGTTGAAGCCGAGCACCGACAGGAAGATGGCAAGGCCGGGGAAGATCGCAACCCAGGGCGCAAGCTGGATGAGCTGGCGCGCATCGGTCAGCATCGAGCCCCAGCTCGGAAACGGCGGCTGGATGCCGAGGCCGAGAAAGGAGAGCGCTGCTTCCGACAGCACCGCCGAGCCCATGCCCAGCGTCGCCATGACCAGGATCGGCCCCATCATGTTCGGCAGGATCTGCGTGAACATGATGCGCAGATCGCCGTACCCCAGCGTCTGCGCCGCCTGCACATAGCCCTGCGATTTCAGCGAGAGCGTCGAGGAGCGGGCGATGCGGCAGGTCCAGCTCCAGTTGGTAAGGCCGAGTGCGATCAGCAGCGACGGCAGACCGGGGCCGAGCACGGCCATGACGGCGAGCGCGAAGATCAGCGAGGGAATGGCGAGCATGACATTGGTCAGCCCGTTCACCAGATCGTCCCACCAGCCGCCCCAATAGCCGGCGGTCATGCCGAGGGTGATGCCGATCAGCGAGTTGATCACCTGCGAGACGATGCCGACCGTCAGCGAGATCTGCGCGCCATAGAGGATGCGGGTATAGACGTCACGCCCCTGCGCATCCGTGCCGAACCAGAAGGTGGCGTCGGGCGGCAGTTCGGAATTCATCAGATCCGCATCGAGCACGGGGTCGAAGGGCGCGATCCAGTGGGCGAGAACACCGGCGAGGATGACCAGCGCCGTCAGGCTTGCGCCGAGCCAGAAGTTGAAGCCGAGGCGCATTGCCGTCACTCCTGCTTGATGCGCGGATCGATCGCGGCATAGACCAGATCGACGGCCGTGTTGATGACCAGGAACCACAGCACGATGACCAGGATCGTGCCCTGCACCACGGGAATGTCGCGGATGGCGACGCTATCGACCAGCAGCGAGCCGATGCCCGGCCAGGCGAACAGCTTTTCGATGACCACCGCCTGGCCGATCAGCGAACCGAATTGCAGCCCGACCGTGGTGACGATCAGCACCAGCGCATTGCGCGCCACATGCCAGCGCACCACCTTGATCTCGCTCATGCCCTTGGAATGGGCGGTGCGGATGAAATCGGCGTTCAGCACATCGAGCACGCCGGCTCGCGTGGTGCGCGCCAGAAGCGCCAGCGGCGTCACGCCGAGCGTTATGGCGGGCAGGATGAGGTTGTTGAACGAGCCGTCGCCATAGCCAAAACTCGGCAGCCAGTTCAGTTGCAGGGCGAAGAGATACATCATCAAGAGCCCCAGCCAGAATTGCGGCATGGAGAGGCCCGAGACCGCGCCGACCATCGTCACCGTATCGAGGATCGAGCCGGGCCGGAGCGCCGCCAGAAACCCGAGCGGCACGCCGACGAGAATGGCGAAGACCATAGCGGCGATCGCCAGTTTCAGCGAGGCTCCCATGCGGTCGTTGATGAGGTCGATGACCGGCTGACGGGTGCGGAAACTGGTGCCGAGATCGAAATGCGCAAGGTCGGTGACATAGCTCACGAAGCGCTCCGTCACCGGCTTGTTGAGCCCGAATTCCTCGTTGAGGCGGGCGATCATCTGCGGGTCGGCGGCGCGCTTGCCATCGGAAAACAGGCTCGAGGCGAAGGTGCCGGGCACGACCGAGAAGATGACGAAGATCAGCAGCGCCACCACGACGACAGTCGGAATGATCTGCAGGATGCGGCGCAGGGTGAAACGAAGCATTGACGGTTCCGTGTTGGCCGCCCTTCGCGGGCGCGACAATCGATTGAGGGGCGACGCAAACGCCGCCCCCGAACCATTCAAGGCTTATTTGCGCGATGCCGGCGCGGTATCGTCAATCCAGATATCGTCATAGGGCTGGACCGCCAGTTCGTTTGCGTTCGGCACCAGGCCGTGGATCCACGGCTGGTAGGCCATGACCGCCTTGTTGTAGTTGAAGAACCAGACCGGGGCATCGTCCTGCACGATGTTGTTGGCCTGGCGCAGCAGATCGTTCTGCTTGGCGGGATCCCGTTCCTGCTGGGCCGCCTCATAGAGCTTGTCGAAATCCGGGCTCGAATAGCTCGTGTAGTTGCAGGCCGATTGCGCCGTCTTGGAATAGTAGCAGCGCAGCGCGTTCAGCGGATCGGGACCGGAGAGGTTCGACCAGATGAAGGCCTGGAAGTTGTTGGTCGTCACCGCCTCGCCGAGCGCGGAGCTTTCCACCGGCTTCGGCTTCACGGTGATGCCGACCTTCTTCAGCATCGGCAGGATGGCCTCGACGATCGGCACGCCCCAGCTTTCGTTCGGGCTCGCCGTCACCTCGAATTCGAAGCCGTCGGCAAAGCCGGCTTCCTTCAGCAGCGCCTTGGCCTTTTCCGGATCGTAGGCATAGGGCGCCTTGTCCTTGTCGTAAGCCGGCGAGGAGATCGGCAGCCAACCGGAGGCCGGATAGGCCTTGTTCTTGACGAGGCGCTCGATGATCAGCGGCGCATTGATGGCGTAGTTGATCGCCTGGCGCACGCGCTTGTCCTTGAAGGGACCGTAGGCCGGGTTAAAGCCGATATTGCGGGTATAGACCTCGGCGACTTCCAGCAGGTGGTCCTTCAGGCC
The DNA here is from genome assembly GCF_029601685.1 of Rhizobium sp. YJ-22. Lineage (NCBI taxonomy): Bacteria > Pseudomonadati > Pseudomonadota > Alphaproteobacteria > Hyphomicrobiales > Rhizobiaceae > Rhizobium > Rhizobium sp. YJ-22. The sequence continues at coordinate 95,781 of NZ_JARRIR010000011.1, forward strand.
TTCCTCGCCCTGATAGGCCTGGTATTGCGTCGGCCCAAGAACCGAAACGTCGATTTCCTTGTTGCGGAAGGCGACGTCGCGGGCGGCATCCTCGGCCATCAGCACGATGTTGATGCGGTCGAGATAGGGTTTTCCTTCCTCGTAATACTTGTCGAATTTTTCGACGACGACCTGCGAGCCCGGCACATGCTCCTTGAAGACGAAGGCGCCGAGGCCGACCGGGGTCTTGCCGAAGCTCGATTCGTCGGAGACATTCGAAGGATAGATGACCACCGTGTTCTGCATCAGCTGGAAGCCGGGATTGAAGGGGCCGGTAAAGGTGATCTCCAGCGTGTTGTCGTCGATCTTCTTGAGGCCGGAAATCTCCTCGGCCTTGCCGGCGATGTAATCATCGGCGCCCTTGATGATGGCGATGAAGCTGGCGCCGGGGAAGGCGTTCTTGGGATTGGCGATGCGTTTGTAGCTGTAGATGATGTCGTCCGCCGTCAGCGGCTTGCCGTTGTGGAACACGGCGTTCTTGCGCAGGTGATAGGTGTGGACCGTGCCATCGGCGGAAACGTCTTCCGAGGTCGCCAGTTCCAGCACCGGCTTGTTGTCGTGCGAATCCCAGCTATAGAGCGCCCGATGGATGGCCTGGGTGATGAACTCTTCCTGCGTGTTCGGGCTGGCCTGCACGTCGAGCGTGGCGAAGCTCGACCCGTAGGGCGCGGTAAAGAACAGCGTTCCTCCATGGCGCTCGCCGGCAGCCAATGCGCCGGTTGCCACGCCAAGGCTGAGCATCGCGGCCAGTGTCATTCTTTTCAGCATGTCGTTCTCCCTCTCGTGCCGTTTTCGGCCTCGTTTCGATTGGTGTGAGTATTTCCGGTGGAAATACTCAGGCAGGCCTTACCGCGCGTCGTGCACGACGCGGCCCGCAAGCAAGGTCAGCAGGCAGCGCGTGCCTGAGAGAATGGTCTGCGGATCGGCGGTCAACAGATCGTTGTCGAAGACCGCGATATCGGCCCATTGGCCCGGCACCAGCCGGCCCTTCACCGCCTCTGCCTTCTGCGAATAGGCGCCGTATTCGGTATAGGCCTGCAGCGCCTCTTCCCGGCTCAGCCGCTCGGTCTCATCCATGACCGTGCCCTTGCCGGTCTTTCGAGTGATCATCGCGTAAAGATCCGGGAAGGGATTGGGTGAGCAGACCGGAGAATCCGAGCCGGTCGAGGGCTTCAGGCCCATGCGCATCCAGGTGCCGATCGGGTAGGAGGCCATACCACGTTCTTCGCCCAGCACGGAAATATAGCTGTCGCCGAAATCGTGGATGAAGGCCATCTGCGGCGCCGGCAGGATGCCCGCCGCCTGCATGCGCGCATTTTGCGCCGGGGTCGCATAGCCGCAGTGCTCGACGCGGTGGCGGCGGTCGGGATCGGGATTGGCGGCCAGCGCCTTCTCGTAGGCAGTGATCAATTGCTCGATCGCCCCGTCGCCGATGGCGTGGCAGGCCATCTGATAGCCGCGATCATGGCAATCCCGAACGATGGACTCGACCGTCTCGTCCGGCAGCATCTGCACGCCGATATTGTCCGGTTCGCCCTCGTAAGGCCTGGTCATCCAGGCGGTGCGCCCACCGGCCGAACCGTCGAGAAAAATTTTCACGCCGCCGACGCGCAGCATGTCGTCGCCGACGCCGGAGATCAGCCCCGCCCGCCAGCAATCCTCGACGATGGAAACGCCGGGGTCGCCGAGCAGCGTCAGCCAGACGCGCACCGGCAGGCGGCCGGAAAGCTTGGCCATTTCATAGGCCTGGATTTCGGCGAAGCCGGCGACATGGCCGACCGCGGCGTCCATGCAGCTGGTGATGCCGAAGGAAAGCAAATGCTTGCCGCCGCGCTCGATGCCGTCGATCACCTCCTCAAGGGTCGCCTCAGGCATGGCGGCCTTGACGAGGTTCTGGGCGTTTTCAGCCAGGAAACCGTTCAGTCGTCCCGCGGTCAGGCCGATAACGCCGCCATCCGGCACCGGCGTTTCCTCGGTGATGCCGGAAAGCGCCAGCGCCATCGAATTGGCGATGGAGACATGGCCGCAGGCCCGCGTCAAAAGCACGGGATGATCAGGCGCGGCGGCGTCCAGTTCCTCGCGGGTCGGGTGGCGGCCGATGTCGAGCTTGACCTGGTCGTAACCCCGGGCGCGCACCCAGCCGCCCTTCGGCGTCGTCGCGGCGCGATCGGAAATTTGTTTCGTCAGCGCGGCCAGTGTCGGCGCGGTCGCGGGCGTGGCATCCACCCAGCCCATGGCGATACCGGTCGAGACCAGATGCAGGTGGTTGTCGATCAGGCCGGGGCAGGCAAAGCGGCCTTGAAGATCGATGACCTCGGTCTGCGGCCCCTTAAGTCCGAGGATATCGGCATTGTCGCCGGTAGCGAGAACCTTGCCCTGCCAGACGGCGACAGCCTCGACGCTGCCTTCCGCCCGGCCGCACCAGATGCGGCCGCCATGCAGGATAAGATCGGCATGAATTCCGATTGCCATTCACAACTCCCCTCTCGGCGCCGGTTGGCTGGCGGTGCCGCCTTTATTCGCACACAACCTGAAAGCTCGCGCGTCGCTTGGCCAATTCGCTTTTCGCAACATGCCATGCGAAATCGGCATACCCATTTCGATTGAAAGACTTATGATGCCGACACTGGGCACGAAACGGGGAAGGCGGGGAAAATGGAAATCAAATGGCTGGAGGATTTCGTGACACTTGCCGACACCTCCAGTTTTTCACGCGCCGCCGAGATGCGCAATGTCACGCAGCCAGCCTTCAGCCGCCGAATCAAACAACTGGAAGGCTGGATGGGCGCGACGCTGATCAGCCGCGCCACCATGCCAGCCGAGCTGACCCCGGCGGGGCGAAACTTCCTGCCCGTGGCGCAGGAGGCGATCCGCACGTTGTATGCGGCGCGCGAGACGTTGCGGCCCTCGCATGAGGTGGGCCTCCTGCGTTTCGCGGCGCTGCACACCCTGACCGTCACCTTCTTCCCGCACTGGCTGAAGGCGCTTGAAAAGGCAGGCGGGGCCTTCAGCACCTCGCTGATGCCGGACCGCGGCGGTATCGAGGCCAATCTGGAGTCGCTGGTCGGCGACGAGGCGGATTTCTTCCTCACCTATGCGCATCCGGAAGTGCCCTTCCATCTCGATCGCGGGAAATTCGCCGCGCTGACAGTCGCCCATGACCGGCTGGTGCCGCTGGTCGCTCCCACGGTCGTGATGTCGGGTGCGCCGCAACCGGGGCGCAACCTTCTGGACCGTGCCGTTGCCGAGCCACGGCTCGCGGTCCCCTATCTCAGCTACGGCTTCAATTCCTTCTTCGGCGTGGCGCTGTCGCGCCTGCTGCTGCGCCGTCCGCCGTTTCGCCGCCGCACCACGCATGAAAATACCATCAGCGCCGGACTGATGAACATGGCGATGACGGGCGCCGGCATCTGCTGGCTGCCGGAAAGCCTGGCGCGCGACGAGATCGAGACCGGCCGCCTCGTCCGCGCCTCGGCGGACGAGGGCTGGAACCTCGATCTCGACATCCGCCTCTATCGCCACGCCGCCAGCCGCAACCGCAAGGTCGACGACCTCTGGCGCATCGCGAAGAATTTGGTCGAACGCGAGCCGGCCTGACTACACCTTGAGGAACAGCAGGGCGCGCAAAATCTCCGCAAAATCCTTGTGCTCGAAGGCGACGGCGCGGGGACCGTGGGCTTTCGCGCCCGGATACCAGCCGGCCCGATAGGCGCAGGTCGGATCGCTGAACTCGATCACCACCTCATAGTGATCCGCCATTGCAGGCAGCGCGCGGGTGAAATCGCCCGACAACACCTCCGCCACGCCTTCGCGGATCAGGCGGCGCGACCAGGCGGGCGAGATCGAGATGGTCGCCTTGCCCTTCCCTTCCAGCGTCTCCACCGCCGCCAGCCCCGGCACCATGGCGCGGGCTTCGGCACAAATGCCGGCATCGCCGGCAAGGAACACCGAGGGCACGCCGTAACGGGCGGCGCAAAGCGTGTTGAAGGTGAATTCGGAGGCAACCTCGCCATTCAGCAGCAGCCGCGAGATGCGCATGTTCGAGGTATGGGCGAGCGGATTGGCCTCCGTGCCGGCCTTGGAGTGATAGCCGGTATAGATCGCGGCGGCAAAGCCCGCATCGATGCCGAACATCATCTCGTCGGGATGGCCGGACCAGCCGCGCACGATGCGCACATAATCCGGCAACCGGTCGAGAAGCAGGTTGCGGCCGCTGTCATGCGCGTCCTTGATCACCACTTCGGTGGCCCCGGCCGCACGCGCGCCCTCGCAGGCGGCGATCACCTCGCCGGTCATCAGGGCGCGGAATTCGGCCCCGTCGGAATGGGAGCGGTCGGCCTCGTTCCATTGGGCGATGCCTGCGGTTCCTTCGATATCGGCGGAGATGAAGACTTTCATGAGTTCTCCTTGAGCCAGTCGGCGAGGGCGGGATAGAGACGGCCGTTGCGCGCCGGGGTCGCCGGGGCAAGGCACAATGCGTTGAGCACCGCTTCCTGGGTCGCTTCGGTCGCGGCGCGGAAGGCGAGATCGATATGGGTGTCGGACAGCCGCTCCTGGGTGGAAATCGGCTTGGCGGGCTCGTGCTCGACCGCACCGGCCGTGGTGAAACAGAGCACGACATCGCCGCTGCCATGGCCCCAGAAGGCGCCGAGCCTGGCGATACCGGCTGCGCCACGCCGGGCGACGCGCTGCAATTGCCGGTCGCCGAGCGGCAGATCGGTCGCGATGACGACGATGATCGAGCCGCGCTCCGGGCTGGAAGGTGCGCGCGGATCGGGACGGCGCCCATCCGGCAGGACGAGATCGCCGGCCGCGCCGAAATTGGCGAGCACCAGCGCGCCGAGCATGAAATCGTGTCTGGCGATGCGGATGACCCGCGAGGCCGTGCCGATGCCGGCCTTGAAGCCGAAGGCGGTCATGCCCGATCCGGCCCCCACCGCCCCCTGCTCCACCGGCCCGAAGCTGGCGGCATCCAGCGCCGCCTCCGCATCCTCTGGCGTCACGGCCATCGCCTGGATGTCGTTGATAGCCCCGTCATTGCACTCGCAGACCAGCGCATTGACCGTCGAGGTCTTGCGCCCGATCTGCGGATTGGCGGCGATGGCGCGGGCGATCAATGCTTGCGTGCAGGCGGCGACGCCAAATGTGTTGGTGAGCAGGATCGGCGTCTCGATGGTGCCGAGTTCGGCCACCTGCATCAGCCCCGCCGACTTGCCGAAGCCGTTGATGACTTCGACCGCCGCGCGCGGCTTCAGGCGGAACGGATCGTCCTCATGCGGCAGGATGGCCGTGACGCCGGTGAAAATCCCCTCGCCGCGCAGCGAGCGGTGGCCGACCGCGACACCCGGCACATCCGTGATCGCATTGTGCGGGCCCGGCTCCAGCCTGCCCGGCGCAATCAATCCCCAGTCCCGCGCCGTTCTCATCCCCATATCTCCCAAAGCGTCCGCCGTTCTAGGCCGAAATCCCGGCCGCTTCCAGATAGAGCGCCTGCAGGCGCCGGGTCATCGGCCCCGGCCTGCCGTCGCCGATGACCCGGTCGCCGATGCGCACCACTGGCATGACCAGGCTGGAGGCGGAGGTCTGGAAGGCTTCCGCCGCACTTTGCGCCTCCTCCGGCGTGAACGCCCGCGCCTCGATGCTCAGGCCTTCGGCCTGACACAGGCGGGCCAGCGCCCGCTGGGTGCAGCCGGGCAGCGTCGCCTGAGAGGCGGCGCGGGTGAGGATGCGGCCATCGGCGGTGATGACATGCGCAGTCGACGAGGCGCCCTCGGTCACCCGGCCATCTTCCACCAGCCAGACGTCGTCGAAGCCGCCGGCCCGTGCCGTCTTCTTGGCCATGACCTGGCCGAGCAGCATGGTGGTCTTGATGTCGCGCCGCTGCCAGCGCGGATCGGCGATCAGGTCGACGGCGATGCCCTCGCGCTGCGCTTTGGTGCCGGTCAGGGTCTTTGCCTGGGTAAAACCGATCAGCTTCGGCACCAGTGTCTCCGCATGGAGGAAATCGCGATCCGCCTCACCGCGCGACACCTGCAGGTAGACGATACCGTCCCGCAGGCCGTTACGGGCGATCAACTCCGACTGGACGGCGACGATCGCGTCGACGGACAGGCCGAGCGGAATATCCAACTCCCGGAGCGAGCGTTCGAGGCGGGCAAGATGCAGATCGTTGTCGATCATCCGCCCGGCCATCACCGCCGTCACCTCGTAGACGGCGTCGCCGAACAGAAAGCCGCGATCGAAAAGGCCGATCCGGGCTTTCTCTTCCGGAACGAACGCGCCGTGGACATAGACGATCCTGCCCATGATTTCCTCATTGCACCTGTTGTCATCGGCGCAAAGCATTGCTGCGACTCGACGTGGCTGGCCAATTCAATTTGCGCAACGGGTCATGCAAGATCGGCCTGGGATGATGTTCAGCCGGCGGCCGCCGCGACATACGGCATGACTTCCTGGGCGCCGCGATAGATCATGTCGAGCGCGACATAGAGAATGATGGCCAAGCCGATATAGGCGATCCAGCGATGCCTGTTGAGCAAATGGGCGATGAAGTTCGCGGCAATGCCCATCAGCGCGATCGACAAAGCGAGGCCGACGATCAGGACGCTCGGATGTTCGCGCGCCGCGCCGGCGACCGCAAGCACGTTGTCGAGCGACATGGAGACGTCGGCGACGACGATCTGTATGACCGCCTGGGCGAAGGACTTCTTCGGGGCGGCCGCATTCTCCGCCTCCGTTTCGTCACTCTGGCCGGACCGCAGCTCGCGCCACATCTTCCAGCACACCCATAGCAGCAGCAGGCCGCCGGCCAGCAGCAGCCCGATGATCGCCAGCAGATGAACGGCGATGGTGGCGAAGAGAATGCGCAGCACCGTCGCGACCAGAATACCGACGAGGATCGCCTTGCGACGCTGGGTAGCTTCGAGGCCCGCCGCCGCGAGACCGATCACCACGGCATTGTCACCGGCCAGAACGAGATCGATTGCGATGACTTGCAGAAGCGCCGTCAGGCCGGCGGCCGTGAAGATATCCATGTCAGCTTGCTTTCTTCCAGTTGCGGCCGTAGCCCTGCCATCGCCTTTAACAACCCGCGGCGGCGAATCCCAGCCTGTTATGCCTATGCTTGCCGAAATTCTCCTGTGGTGACGGCAAGAATCCCGGTCGCCGCCTCGATCCGCGCGATGTCCCATAGTCAGCGATCTTTCTGCGGCGCGATCCGGTAAAATCGCGGCGGCAGCCTATTTTGTTCCCTGCGTTTTCCAGCTTGTCGTGTTCCAGCTTGACATGAATGCTTCGGCGCGGTGCCATGAAAACACCCGTACCGGGCCGGGGCAGGATGGTCGAAAAGGACGCCGCCGCTCCGTCCGTGGCGCGCATTGCAACGTTGGTCATTTTCGACAATGGCTGCGGCTTCGATGTCGCCGCCGTTCCGCGCGGCATGGGAAGCCGGTGATCGCCGGCGTCATGCGGCAATTGAACGGCACCTGCCGCTACGAGATCGACCTCCAGGCGGTGGACAAGGCCGTCCTGGCTGAGCCTTCGGGAACCATCGGCGGACATCGATGGTTTGACCGGGAAAGGCGCGGACAATCCGCGTCACCCGAAAGGACATCGCCATGACCTATCATGTGTTTCGCCCGCAGGACCGTGCACCCGGTGCGATGGTCGTCCGGCTTTATCCGACCGGCGGCCGTATCAGGGGTTTCGTGCGCCAGCTCGGCAGCGGCGACGAGGACGACACGATCTTTCCCGGCGAGGAAATGGAACCGGACGCCGCCTTCACACTGGCCCGCAGCCATAACGACGCAGACGCGCCGATCCTCGTGGAACTGATGCCCGGCGCCCACTGGGATCCCGCCTGGGGCAGGCTGGAAACATGACCGGAGGAGCGGGACGATGCTGACGCCGCGGCAAGGTCCGGCTTTCGCAACCCCCGGCCCGGAGGCCGAGACGCTGAGCAGTGCGCGTGCGGCGGCCCAGGACTGTCGCCGCTGCGATCTCTATCGCAACGCCACCCATCTGGTCTTCGGCGAAGGCCCGCCCAGGGCGCGGGTGCTGCTGGTCGGCGAGCAACCGGGCGACAAGGAAGATCTGGCCGGCGCGCCTTTTGTCGGTCCGTCCGGGCAGTTGCTGGACCGGTGCCTGGAGAAGGCCGGCATCGACCGCGACCTCTGCTACGTCACCAATGCCGTCAAGCATTTCAAATTCGAGCCGCGCGGCAAGCGTCGCATCCATTCCAAGCCGAATGTCGGGGAAGTCCAGGCCTGCGCCTGGTGGCTGGCGGCGGAGCTGCGCTTCGTCAAGCCGCAGCTTGTCGTGGCGCTCGGCGCCACCGCGCTCTATTCCCTGCTCGGGCGCGGCGCCAAGGTGACGCGCGATCGCGGCGCGGTCCTGAAGACGCCGGACACGCCGCCTGTGCTGGTCACCATCCACCCCTCGGCGCTGCTGAGAACCCTCAACCGTCCCGAGGCGGCAGTGAACCAGGAGCGCTTCATCGCCGACCTCGCCAAGATCGCCGACTTCCTCTGAGGTCAAATTTCCTGCCGCCGGATCGCAAGGATAGCGGTTCTGGCTCAATTTCCATCGACCGCCCCAAGAATTTCCAGCCCCCGGCGATATTTCCCGGGATCCAACCCGGCCCGTCGCGCCTGACGGAGATTGTCCTCGAGATCGGCGCGCTTGACGGGGCGGGCCAGCGGATCGGAAGCCGCACGGCGGGCAAACTCGTCCGAGGTCTCCTCGGGCCGACGCGTCAGCGACTCCACGGCACTGACGATGGCCTCGGGAAAACCTGCCTGCCGCAGGCGTTCCAGCGACCAGCCCTCCCCCTTTTCGACGACGTCGTGGAGATAGGCGATCGTCTTCGCGCCGGTCCCCTCCACTGCGGCCGCCACGCGCTCGACATGCGCGATGAACGGCTCGCCGGCCTTGTCCTTCTGGGTCGCATGCGCCGCGCAGGCAATCCGGATGGCGCGATCGAGAATTTCCGCGGAGACCGTGTGTCTCTCTGCCATGAGTGCCTCCCGAACACGTTTCCGCCGAATGTAGGAGAGCGCCGGGCGGCGTCGAGAGCAGTACCTCGCATTTTGGGCGGGATTCCGCCGCCGTGCACAAATCGTATCGGAACAGCGCGTCGGCGAGGAACTTCGCGGAAGAGACCGCGTTACACACCAGCTATTCTCGGAGATGACAGATGATCAACAATCCCCAGGAATCCCCCGCCGTCCGGTCCATGGAAATGGAACAGGCGCGGCAACGCCGGCGAGATGCCAAGGGCGCGCTCGATACGGCGCTCGAAGATACGTTTCCGGCGTCCGACCCGGTGTCGCACACGGTCACGTCGATCCCCGCGGGACGAGCGGATACAGACGAGGCCGAGCGTGTCCGCATCGCTGATCCCGGCGTCGATCCCGCTCGGGCCGGCGACCTCGGTGGCGCCCTTCGCCGCTGGGCAAGCGCGCGGCCTCTGACGGCCATGGCGCTGGTGGCCGCCGTCGCATGGGTTTATGGCGCGACACGCTAAAGCAATCCAGCGGAGCCTTGTCGCTTCGCATCGGTCAATGCGGAAACAAAAACATAGAGCATTTCCAGTGAACCCAAGCTCGCCGGAAATGCGTCAGACATCCTAGGTAACCCCTCGCACGTAAAAGCGGCCGGAAAGTCAAGCTTTCCGGCCGCATCCATATCGTCCGTCAGCCTGGACCACCCCGTCGGCACATCGGAAGGTCACCGGTTTCATACTGCTACTGATGTTGACCGCCTGCCACTCGATCCGCGCCATGCGGGATTTCAAAAACCTGTCATCGCCCTGTTATCGAAGGGTCACATGGCGGGACTAATCGCTCTTCCCAACCGACGACCGGCGCTAAAAAAGGAAGAGCCCATGTTGAAGAAAATTTCCCTGGCCGTGACGGCCATCGCATTTTCGGCCACGACTTCGTTTGCCGCCACCACCAACATTACCTGGTGGCACGGCATGAGCGGCAAGAACGGCGAGGTCATCAACGAAGTCGCCAAGAAATTCAACGCCGCCCAAACCGCTTGCGCGATCACCCCGGTTTCCAAGGGCACCTATGAAGAGGCGCTCGCCGCCGGCATCGCCGCCTTCCGTTCGGGCGGGCAGCCGAACATCCTGCAGGTCTTCGATGCGGGTGCGGCCACCATCATCAACGCCAAGGGCGCCGTCATCCCGGCCGAGGATCTGATCCTCAAGGCCGGCCATAAATTCGAGCGCGACGCCTTCCTCGACGGCATCCGCTATTTCTATGCCGACCAGTCCGGCAAGTTCGTCGGCATGCCGTTCAATTCCTCGGCGCCGATCATGTACATCAACACCGATGCCCTGAAGAAGGCCGGTGTCGAGGCTCCCAAGACCTGGGAAGACTTCGAAGCCATCGCGCCGAAGCTGAAGGAAGCCGGCTTCGTGCCGCTCGTCCAGTCGCAGCTGACCTGGGAATTCACGGAAAACTTCTTCTCGCGCAACAACGTCCAGTTCGCCTCCAACAACAACGGCTACGAAACGACCGAAGGCACGACGCTGAACGTCACCGATCCCAAGCTGGAAATGATGTTCACCAAGCTCAAGGACTGGGCCGACAAGGGCTGGTTCGGCTATTACGGCGCCGGCTGGTCCGACAACCAGAAGGTTTTCGAGGAAAACAAGGCCGCCCTGTGGATCGGCTCCTCCGGCTCCTTCGGCGGCCTGCAGAAGACCGCCAAGATGCCGTTCTCGGCCGATTTCCTGCCCTATTGGGGCTCGATCCAGGGTGCCGGCACCAATTCCTTCATCGGTGGCGCGGCTCTGTTCGCCATGGCCGGCAAGCCGGATGCGGAAAACAATTGCGTCGCCGATTTCTTCCAGTTCCTGACCTCCCCGGAAATCCAGGCCTATTACCACAAGGAAACCGGCTACGTGACCGTCACCAAGGCGGCCTACGAACTGGCCAAGAAGGAAGGCTGGTATAACGAGAAGCCGGTCGCCGAAGTCGGCATCAAGCAGCTCATGCTGCCCTCGGGCGAATGGTCCAAGGGCTATCGCCTCGGCTTCTACCCGCAGATTCGCGAGATCATGGAACGCGAATACAACCGCATCTTCGCCAACGAAACCTCGGTCAAGGACGGTCTCGAAACCATCAAGAAGGAAGGTGACGCCCTGCTCGCCCGCTTCGCCAAGACCGCCGGCTGATCGCGCCGCCGCGAAACTCTTCAAGCGAAACCGAGGGATCGCCGGCCTCTGGCGGTCCTTCTCGTTGCAGAAAGGTCGTCGATGAAGCGCGCCCAGTTTTCGTCCAGCCTACTTCCCTATCTTCTCCTGGCGCCGCAGCTCGCGGTGATCTTCATTTTCTTCTACTGGCCCTCGGCCGAGGCGATCCGCTCCTCCTTCTTCCTGGAGGATCCCTTCGGCTTCGGCTCGACCTTCGTCGGCTTCCAGAACTATATCGATACGCTCACCTCGCCCGAATATCTCGGCATTGCCGGCTTCACGGCGTTGTTCACGGTGCTCGTCACCTTCTTTTCGCTCTCGGCCGGCCTGCTGCTGGCCGTCAAGGCCGACAAGGTCATTCGCGGCAGTTCTGCTTACAAGACGCTGCTGATCTCGGTCTATGCCATCGCTCCCCCGGTCGCAGGCCTGATCGGCATGATGTTCTTCGACCAGCATATCGGCCCCTTCGTCCGCCTCGCCGCTTTGTTCGGCTGGGAAATGAAGGTGGGCCTGAATTACTCGGATACGGCGTTTGCCATGGTTTTCGTCGCCGTGTGGAAGCAGATCCCCTATAACTTCATCTTCTTCCTCTCCGGCCTGCAAAGCATCCCGGCCTCGGTGCTGGAAGCGGCGGTCATCGATTGCCGCAACGGTTTGCGCCGCTTCTGGACGGTGCTGGCGCCGGTCCTGACGCCGACCGCCTTCTTCCTGCTGATCATCAATTTTACCTATGCCCTGTTCGATACCTTCGGCGTCATCGACGTGATGGTGAAGGACAAGGCCGCCAACAATCCGATCACCTTGACCTACAAGGTCTACATGGACGGTTTTCGCGGCAACGATCTCGGCGGCTCCTCGGCGCAATCGGTCATTCTGATGGTCGTCGTGCTGGTGCTGACCGTCTTCCAGTTCCGCTTCCTGGAACGCCGCGTGCATTACGGGTGAGACGCACATGTACCGCACGAATTTCCGCGACCACCTGGTGCTGATCATCGGCTCGCTCCTGATGCTGCTGCCCGTCGTCGTCGCCTTCACGACCTCGACGCACGAGGCCGCCGACATCCACATGAACGGCCTGACGCTGGTGCCGGGCGATCATTTCGCCGAGACTTACGAGACGGTGCTGACCCGTCAGGGCGGCTTCACCGGCAAGGTGACTGGGCTGACCATGCTCGGCAATTCACTGATTCTCGGGCTCGGCTTCGCCATCGGCAAGATCGTCCTGTCGATGCTGGCCGCCTATGCGATCGTCTATTTCCGCTTCCGGGCGGCGACGGCGATGTTCTGGATCATCTTCACCACGCTGCTTCTGCCGCTGGAGGTGCGCATCCTGCCCTCCTACGAGGTGATGCACAAACTCGGGCTGATCAACACCTATACCGGCCTCATCGTGCCGCTCCTGGCGTCGGCAACCGGCACGTTTTTCTTCCGCCAGTTCTTCAAGTCGGTGCCGGACGAACTGCTGGAGGCGGCGCGCATCGACGGCGCGGGTCCCTTCAAGTTCTTCATCGATATCCTCGTGCCGCTGTCGCGCACCATGATCGCGGCGATGTTCATCATCATGTTCGTCTATGGCTGGAACCAGTATCTCTGGCCGATGCTGATGACCAACGACGAGAGTTTTTACACGCTGGTGCGCGGCATCAAGCAGATCCTCATCGTCTGGGTCGGCTCCCAGATCCCCGATTACAACGAAGCCTTCGCGATGGCCGTGCTGGCGATGCTGCCGCCGGTCGCACTGGTAGTCATCTTCCAGAGCTGGTTTATCAAGGGCCTGACCGAAAGCGACAAGTGAGTTTTGCCATGGCAAAGATCGATATCGACCATGTGTTCAAGACCTATGCCGGCGGCGCCCAGGCCGTCCGGGATGTGTCGATCACCATCCGCGACGGCGAGTTCATCGTGCTCGTCGGCCCCTCCGGCTGTGGCAAGTCCACGCTGCTGCGCATGGTCGCGGGGCTGGAGGAGATTTCCGCCGGCGAGGTGCGCATCGGCGGCCGGCTGGTCAATACCGTCGAGCCGGCCGAACGCGACATCGCCATGGTTTTCCAGAATTACGCGCTCTACCCACACATGAGCGTGCGGCAGAACCTCGCTTATGGCCTGAAGAACCGCGGCACGCCGAAACCCGAGATCGAGGCGCGCGTGGCGGAAGCCGCCCGTATGCTCGAACTCGAACCCTATCTCGACCGCAAACCGCGCGCGCTTTCCGGCGGCCAGCGCCAGCGCGTCGCCATGGGCCGCGCCATCGTGCGCCATCCCGCCGCCTTCCTGTTCGACGAGCCGCTGTCGAACCTCGACGCCAAGCTGCGCGTCACCATGCGCGGCGAAATCAAGCGCCTGCAGCGCCGCCTCGGCATCACCTCGCTCTACGTCACTCACGACCAACTGGAAGCCATGACGCTCGCCGACCGCCTCGTGGTGCTCAACAAGGGCGAGATCGAGCAGATCGGCACACCACTGGAAATCTATCACGAGCCGGCCTCGACTTTCGTCGCCAGCTTCATCGGCTCGCCGGCCATGAACCTCTTACAGGGAACGTCGACCGAAAACGGATTCGCCATAGGCCCCGATCTCTGGCGGCTGGCGACCGGCCCGCTCGACGATGCCGCCGTTACCATCGGCTTCCGCCCGGAAGACGTGACCTTCACCCAGGACATGCGCGCCGGCCCGGAATTCCTGCTGGATTACGTCGAGGAACTCGGCGCCCAGAAACTCGTGCATGGAACGGTCGGCGGCCAGGCGGTTTCGGCGACGGCGACGGCCGAATTCCAGCCGCAGGAGAGCATGCGCCTGACCGTTCCCGAACACCGGATCTTCCTGTTCTCGACCGCGACCGGCAAGCGCCTGCGCACCCCTATCACGCCGATGCAGCCGGCCGGCGATTTCTCCCCGGTGAAGGCATGATCGAGCAAACCACCGACACCCTCGCCGTCGTGGCGCTCGCCGAGCGCGGCGCGCTGATCGAACGCGGCCGCGACCGCGCTGAGCATGACCGCATCCTGACCACTCTGGCCGCCTTCAACGCCATCGAGACCGGTGGCGCCGCCGACAGCACCGGCCCTCCCGCCTTCCCGCTCAAAGTCGCGGCCTGGAACCTGGAGCGCTGCCTGTTCGTCGAAGCCTCCGCCCGTCATCTGAAAACCCTCGATCCGGCGCTGATCCTGCTCTCCGAGATGGATGACGGCATGGCCCGCACGGGCCAGCGCCACACCACCCGCGATATCGCCGGCGAACTTGGCATGGCCTATGCCTACGGCCTCGAATTCCTCGAACTCGGCCTCGGCTCCGACACCGAACGGGATTTCTGCACCGATGGCGAAAACCGCAAGGGATTTCACGGAAACGCCCTGCTCTCGCGCCATCCGCTGGGCCGGCCCTTCCTCGTCCGACTCGAAGGCGAACGCATCTGGCGCAACGATCCCGACCAGCCGCGCATCGGCGAACGCGTCGCCGTCGGCGCTGTCATTGAGACCACCTCCGGCCCCTTCGTCGCCGTCTCCACTCATCTCGAGAGCGCGACTGCCGCCGCCTACCGCGAACGGCAGACGGTCGATCTCATCGACCGGCTGGACGCCGCCTTTCCCGGCCTGCCGATCCTGATCGGCGGCGATCTCAACACCGGCAACCATGCCGGCGGCGATTTTGAGGCCGAGGGCCTGTTTGCCCGCGCGCGCGAGCGCGGTTTCGAGCGCCATGGCGGCCCGCTGGAGGCGATGACCACGCGCCCCAGCCTGATCACCCGCTGGCCGGAACGGGCAATGAAGCTCGACTGGTTCCTGTCCCGCGGGCTGCGCATGGTGGATTGCGCCATCCTGCCTTCGGTGGATGCGGAGGGACGGACCTTGTCCGACCACGACGTCATCCATGCACGTATCGAAGGCTTTATTTGACGATAAAGCTTCGCATCGGCGAGATTATCTTCGGAACAACTTCCGCGTTGACTTGTTCAACTCTTGCACATTGAGCAAAACACGAGGAGAAACCAATGCTTAAGACACTCGCAGCAGCCACGCTTTGCCTCGGCCTCGCCACGTCCGCATTCGCACAAACCGGACCCGGCGTCGGCGGCACGGGCAGCAACAGCGATACCGGTTCCCAGGGCTCCGATGCCGGCGTCGGTGTTGGCAGCGACGGCAATACGGGTGACAATGCCGGCACGGATTCGAACAGCACCGGCAGCGTCAACAAGGGCGGCGCCAACGGCCCGATGAACGGCAAGGATTGCCAGAACATCGTCCGCCCGGATGCCGGCACACCCGGCAACAGCGAGATGACCGAGCAGCAGAAGGCCGAAGCCGGCTGCCCCTGAGTATTTTTCAAGGCGAAACCAACCCTCCCCGGAAGCGGCGTCCGGGGAGGGTTTTTTGTGCAGATGACATCCATTGCGCGGTCGCGCCGGGCAACGGAATGCATGCAGGCCGCCTGCCTGGTTCGTTTAGCTTTTGTCAGAAATGACCGGCGCAGCCTCGCGCACCGCCAGTTCGGCCATCGCCAGCGCGGCGTCGCGGGTTCTGGCGGCGGCGATGAACCGTCCGCGATGACAGAAGGTCGCGCCTTCGATCCCGCAGGCCATTTCCAGTTCGCCATTGCTGAGCCCCGCCCAGGCCGCTGGCAGATCGGCGCGCAGTTCGAAACCATCCTCGGCGCGGCGAATGCCGGTCAGGCACCAGTCCTTGTCGCGTGGATGGACGACGAACAGCAGGTGATCGGCACCGGCCTTGACGATGGCGGCGCGGAAGGGCATGCCCATCGGCAATTCGAGGATGCGTGACGGGCCAGCGAGTTCGATCGCTTGCATGACCAGTGCCTCGGCCCGCAATTTGGCCGCGCTCTGGGCAATGCGCGCCTCGACGAAGCTGCGCGCGATGGCGAGGGCCGACTGGAAAGCGCGGTCGTCGGCGCCGGGTTCGGTCTCGTCGAAAACCGGCTTCAGGGTCTCGATCAGCACCGGCAGCGTCAGGTCGGCCAACGGCCCGGCGACAGAGGGATCGACGGCACCATTGTCCATCAGGTCGACCGGCAGCACGAATGTCTCGTCGAAGGCGGCCTGGATCGCTTCGAGATGGGCCTCGGGAATTCCGAGAGACAGGAGATAATCGCGGCCATAATGTTTCCAGATCAGGCCGAAGGAGCTGTAGGGCTGGCCGCTGTCGCGCATCGGCGCGCCGCGCTGGTGGTGGTCGAAAATCCGCGCCTGCGGGTCATAGAAGCCGCCGACATCGTAGATGACGCGGTTGGCAGCGGGCGTGATCCATTCCGGCGCGCGGCTGCGCACCTGCTTCGCCTGCGGAAACAGGCGGGTGAGGACGACGCTGGACAGCACTTCGTCGGCATGGAAGCCACCGGAATGGGTGACGAGGAATTCTGGTGTCATGCCGCAACGCGCCTCTATGTCTGCCGGGAGATGATCGTTGCGCAGCAGATAGCCTGTGTCGGACGCCGCCTCAACCCGTCATCGCAGACGAGCACGAATGAATTCCGGGATTTCCGGTGCCCTCAGGCGATGGCGGTGATTTCCAGTTCCTGGCCGCCCATGCTGACGACATCGCCGACCCCCTTGCCCACCAGCAGCCGCGCCACCGGCGACACATAGGAGATCGAGCCCGCCTTGGGATCGGCCTCGTCCTCGCCGACGATGCGATAGGTCTGCACCCGCCCGTCGTCGCGGCTGAAGGTGACCGTGCTGCCGAAGGCGACGGTTTCGGTCGAGGCCGGCGCCGGTATCAGTTGCGCGCTGCGCACCCGCTCGGAGAAATAGCGCAGGTCGCGCAGAGGCGTGGCCGTCTGCCGGCGACGCTCGTTGACGTCCTCGATGCCGCTTGCCGCGTCATAGGCGGCGCGCGCCTCCAGCACCTGCCGTTCCAGCGCCTTCAATCCCGCCTCGGTCACCAGGTTGGGATGCGGCGAGATCGGCCGGTCGGGCAGCAGGGTTTCCGATGCGGCTTCGGCGCTTTCTTCCTTGACGAAGGCAACACTCAAGTTTCGAACTCCGTTTGGACCCGAGCGGCCATTGCATCGGCCGCGAAAGCCTCTATCCTGCACCGCCTGTCCGTCCGATGCAAACCTTTCCGGCCCTCGGGGGCCGCCACCAACCCGCGAGAGCGCGATGATCAGCCATGATGTCCTGACGACCTATCTCATCGTCGTCCTCGGCCTGATGATCATTCCCGGCCCCGCGACGCTGCTGACGCTTGCCCGCTCGGTCAGCGGCGGGCGCCGCGCCGGCATGGCGACAGGGCTCGGCATCGCCGCTGGCGATTTCGTCCATGCGACCATGGCGACCTTCGGGCTTTCGGCGCTGCTGGCGACCTCCGCCCTGGCCTTCCAGGCAGTCAAATATGCCGGCGTCGCCTATCTGGTCTATCTGGGGATCAAGGCCTTCCTCGAAAAGAGCGGAAGCCTCGACCTGCCGGCGGCGCAGATGGTGTCGCCGATGCAGGCCTTCCGGCAGGGTCTGTTCACCGAGATCCTCAATCCGAAGACGGCGCTGTTCTTTCTGGCCTTCCTGCCGCAGTTTATCCATCCCGAAAGCGGCTCGGTGATCGCGCAGTTCTCGCTGCTCGGCATCATTTTTGTCGGGCTCAGCATCTGCGTGACCTCGGTTCTGGCGATCGCCGCCGGCTCGGTGCGCGGCTGGCTCGGCCGCAACCGCAGCATCGGTCGCTGGCAGGGCAAGGTGATCGGCTCGATCTACATGGCGCTCGGCGTTCGCCTCGCCTTCCAGCAGCAGTAATTTCTCGCCTCAGGTCGGCTTGTCGTAGAGCGCCTTGATCGCGTCGCTGTTGCCGATATCGGCCAGCGGCTGCAGGATGCGGCGCGCTTCGGAATCATAGCCGAGCTGCCGGTAGGCGGAGGCGCGCAGCATCATCAGATCCTGCGGTTCGCGCGTCAGACGGCTGCGCTGGTCGAGAGCGATGATGGTTTCGTGGAAACGCCCGAGGCGGAAGGCGCCGACGGCCCGGTCGGCGAGGATCGCCACCTGCAGCTGTTTCGCCCGGACCGGCGTCTGCTGTTCCTGCACGGCGGCGACGGCGGCCTTGTCGGTGAGGTTGAGCCGGAGATAGGCGAGGCTCTTGCCATAGGCGGCCTCCTGCCGGGTCGCGGCGATGGGGGCCGACAACGCGCGGTCGAAAGCCTCCGCTGCCTCCAGGGGCCGTTTCAGATCCATCAGGCACCAGCCGCGCTTCACCGCCTCGATGGGCGCGATGCGGGAAAGGTCGATGCCGGCGCTGCATCCGCGCGGACGCACCCGCTTTTCCGCCTGCGGATTGCCGGAGGCGGTACGAACCGGCGCGGGCGCCGCTTCGGCGAGCACGAAGCCGCCCGGCGAAATATGCGGCGTCGCCCGTTCGGCATAGGCCGGGGCAGTTCCCGGGACCGGTGTCAGGGTGGAGGCGCGCCTTGGATCGCGCAAATGGGCGATACGCTCGGATCGCTGCGCCCAGATGGCCTGGATGCGGGCAACGCCGGCGCGGTCGCCCAATGCATCCAGCGACAGCGCCAGCCCGTAGGCGGCCGGCTCATAGGCGGCGTCCCAGGTCAGGATCAGGCCGAACCAGTCGGCAGCCGTCTGCATCTGCCGAAGCGAACGGGCATACCAGCCGAATTGCTCGGCCGCCGCCGTATTGCGCGCCTCGACGACTGGTGTCGCCATGCGCGCCAGGACGGTGTTGTCGATGATCTTTGGCGGGTCGAGCGCCAGCAGATTGGCGACGGCGGCGAGGTAGGTGGCCCTTGTCTCGTCCGTCGCATCGCGGAAGCGATACAGCGTGTTTTCGGCGGCCTGCGGATCGCGCAGCGCCACCTGCGTTAGCGCCAGCCCCTGCGCCGCCGTCGGCGTCGCCTCTTTCTCGAAAGAGCGGCGGAACCAGTCCTGCGCCGGTTCGAACTGGTTGCGGCGATAGAAATACCATCCGAGCAGCAGGCTGTCCTCGGCGTTTTCGGTGCGGCGCGCCTCGTCCGACAGCCGCGTCAGGTAATCCTGCGGCACCACCGCCTTGGGATCGGTTCCGCCGCGCGAGACCAGCGTGCGGGCGATGCCGGTGCGGATGGCGTCGAATTCCGGCTTGCCGTCCGTCCCCGTCTGCTCCAGCCGCATCAGCGCGTCGAGATGCGGGATATCGAGAACCAGGCTGGCCTTCTGGATGGTGGCGAGGCGCTCCTGCGGATTGTGGCAGTTTTGGAGGATATAGCCATAGGCGTCGCGGGCCCGGTCCTGCCGGTCGGTGCGGGCAAAGGCCTCGCCGACGCGCCAGAGGATATCCACCTCGCTGCAGGTCAGCAGTTGCGGCGCTTCGGCCGCCAGTTCGACGACCCGGTCGTTCTGATGCGCATCGGAGGCCTGCACCAGCTGGCGGCGAGTCGTCGCCAGCCGCAGGCTTTCCACGAGTTCGTCCGGCGGCGACCAGTCCGGCTCGTTTTTCTTCCGCTCGGCAATCGCCTTGGTGACGTCGTCATAGCGGCCTTCGGAGTAAAGTTTCCACATGGCGTCAAGCTGTGGATCGCTGCCGGCGGCGATCGCCAGAGGGTCGGCCGGCGGCTCCCAGCCGGGGTAGAGCGCGCGCAGGCGCGAAATTTCCGCCTGCAGGCGCACCGTGTCGCCGCGCGCGGCAAAGTAGCGTAACGCACTTTCGTCGACCACGGGCCGCGCAGGCTTTTCAGCAACCGGAGATTGTGATCGGGGCGGTGCATTCGGCGCGGCGGGAGCCGCCTGCGACACTTCGACGAACTGGGCCGGCAGGATGTCGGCCGCCGTCATGCGCTCGCCTTTGCGGGCCACGACGTCCGTCTCGGGCTCGGGCAAGGCGCGGGTGGCCAGCGGATCGATCTCGTTCGGCCGCCAGGATTCCCGCTCGGTCGTCCCGATCACGCCTGCCGTCACGGCAGCGATCGCCGTCAATGCCAAGAGTGATGTGCGCATGCTGACTCCGCCTTTGCCGCAGAACGCCTGAAACGGCCAATTCACGCGCCAGAATTGCCCGATAGGGTAAACAAATGCTTTACATCGGCCTCAAAGATGTTTCGAAAATGCGCGCGGAGCGCGTATCGAAGGATTTTCAGCTACCGTAAATACAAAAAAATGCCCCTCTACCCTTGAGCGGGCGGCGAACTTCCGTAAGTACTAACCCGTAATAGTCAGGGGTGATTCGAGAAGGAGCTGCGCCGGGTGCGATCGGCATTTTTAATTGCCCCGCTTTTGATGATGCTTTCGGCCTGCGCCGGCGAGCCGACCCGCATGGGTGCCTCGACGAAGCTGGTGGAGGCCGAAGAGGCGATCCTGATGCCGCCGCCGGGCTCGTTTTCTGTCGCCGGCATCACCCAGAAGCGCTTCAGCAACGGCCTGCAGCAGGAGATTTTCCTGTCGACGACGTCGGCGGTGCCGGGGCAGAACGTCGTGCAGATGCGCCTCTATGGCACACGCAATGATTTGCGCTACCGCGACGACCACCTGCGCTTCAGAACGGTGACGGAAGCCGGCATCGATGCGGAAATGCGCGGCACCCTGCCCGGCATTCCAATGAAGCGCTCCCCCTATCTGGTGCAGAACGATTACGGCGCATTCGGTTATGCCTTCGGCCGCCCCTCGCCCACCGAGCTCTGCATGTATGCCTGGCAGCAATTGCGCACCCCGGAAGGCGAAAAGCCGCCCTTCGCAGGTTTCGGCGCCGTTCAGATCCGGGTGCGCATCTGCGAGACGGGTGCGAGCGAACGCAAGCTGCTGGCCTTCATGTATGGCTATTCTATCATCGGCGCGGTCGACGACATGCGCTGGAACCCCTATGGCCCGCCGGGCCCGGTCAGCGACCGGCTCGGCCATTCCGGCAATCCGATCTATCCGCCGGAAATGACGGTGGGCGCCGAACCCGACGCGGCAAGGCCCGTCGCCGTCGCCCGGCCGGCGCGACGCGCCGTGCAGCCGGTGGCGGAGCCCGTTCCCACCGCCCTGCCCGGCGCCGACCGGGTCGTCGTGCCCTCGCCGGTGCGCGCCTCGAGCGTGACCCAACCTGCCGCAAACGTCGCTCCGGCTTCTTCGGCCGGCGGGACGATCGTCCCGTCTCCGGCCTGTGTCGGCGCCAATGCCGCGACCGCCGGTGCATGTCCGTGAAAACCGCTGCCCGCGCCGTCGCGCGGCCGGGCTCGATCATGGCCGCCATGAAGGAATAGACGATGCGCAAGCTGCTCCATCTGCTTCTCTGGGTGCTGTGCGCTGCGGCGATGATCGCGCTCGCCTTCCTGCCGATCGATGCCCGCACGCAGCTCGTCACCACCGTGCTGGTCATCATCGTCATGGCGGCGATGAAATACATGCGCGTCGGTGGAGCCGGCCGGCTGGTTCTGCTGGCGCTCGGCACCTCCATCGTCTGGCGCTATGTCTACTGGCGCACGACGAGCACGCTGCCACCGGTCAACCAACCCGCCAACTTCATCCCCGGACTGTTGTTGTATCTGGCGGAAATGTACAGCATCTTCATGCTGTTCCTCAGCCTGTTCGTGGTCTCGGCGCCGCTTTCCCCGCGCCAGCCCCATCGCACCATCGCCGACGCGGAACTGCCAGAGGTCGACATCTTCGTGCCGACCTACAACGAGGAAACGACGCTGCTCGCCAATACGCTGGCCGCAGCCCGCAATCTCGATTACCCTCCGGAGAAGGTGACCGTCTGGCTGCTGGATGACGGCGGCACGCAGCAGAAGCGCAATTCCGCGACCCTGCTCGAAGCCAAGGTGGCGGAGGAACGTCACCAGACCTTGCAACAGCTCTGCGAACAGCTCGGCGCCCGCTACCTGACGCGCGAACGCAACGAGCACGCCAAGGCCGGCAACCTCAATAACGGCTTGCAGCATTCGTCGGCAGGCCTGGTCGCGGTCTTCGACGCCGACCACGCCCCGGCGCGCAATTTCCTCAAGGAAACCGTCGGCTATTTCAACGACGATCCGCGCCTGTTCCTGGTACAGACCCCGCATTTCTTCCTCAATCCCGATCCGGTGGAGCGCAACCTCAACACCTTCAACACCATGCCGAGCGAGAACGAGATGTTCTACGGCATCATCCAGCGCGGGCTGGACAAGTGGAACGCCGCCTTCTTCTGCGGCTCGGCGGCGGTGCTGCGCCGCGGGGCGCTGGAAGAGACCGGCGGCTTTTCCGGCCTGTCGATCACGGAGGATTGCGAGACGGCGCTGGAGCTGCATGCGCGCGGCTGGAACAGCATCTATGTCGACATGCCGCTGATCGCCGGCCTGCAGCCGGGCACGTTCGCCAGCTTCATCGGCCAGCGCTCGCGCTGGGCGCAGGGCATGATGCAGATCATGCGCTTCCGCTTCCCGATCCTCAAGCGCGGCCTGACGCTGGCGCAGCGGCTTTGCTACATGTCGTCGACGATGTTCTGGCTGTTTCCCTTCCCGCGCATCGTCTTCCTGCTCGCGCCCCTCTGCTATCTGTTCTTCGACCTGCAGATCTTCACTGCCTCGGGCGGCGAGTTCATGGCCTACACGTTGTCCTACATGCTCGTGAACCTGATGATCCAGAATTACCTCTACGGCTCCTTCCGCTGGCCGTGGATCTCGGAACTCTACGAATATGTGCAATCGGTGCATCTTCTGCCGGCGATCATCTCCGTCGCCCTCAACCCGCGAAAACCGACGTTTCGCGTCACCTCGAAGGACGACTCGATTTCCGAGAACCGGCTGTCTGAACTGGGGCGGCCGTTCTTCATCATCTTCGTGGTGTTGCTGGCAGCGGTCGCTGTCACCATCTACCGGCTTTACGCCGAACCGTACAAGTTCGACGTGACGCTGGTCGTCGGCGGCTGGAACCTGCTCAACCTGATGCTGGCCGGTTGCGCGCTGGGCGTGGTGTCCGAACGCGGCGAGCGCCAGTCCTCGCGGCGCGTGCAGGTCAGTCGCCGTGCCGAGCTCTGTGTTGGCGGGACCTGGTATCCGGCGATGATCCGGGACGTCTCGGTCAATGGCGCCAGCATCCAGGTCTTCACCAAGGATACCGGCGCCTTCCGGCGCGATACGCTCGGCGCGGTGCGTTTCCGGCCGCACGGGGGCGCGGCCTCCGCCGAATTGCCCATCGAGCTGCGCCATGCGCAGGCGGCCGGCGAGATCGTCACCATCGGCTGCCGCTACAGGCCCGAAAATGCCGGCCACCACGCTTCGATCGCCGACCTGATCTTCGCCAATTCCGAACAGTGGAGCCTGTTTCAGAAGTCGCGCCGCCGCAATCCCGGCGTCATCGGCGGCACCGTGCGCTTCATCGGCATGGCGATCACCCAGACGTTCCGCGGCCTGCACTACCTCGCATTCCGACGCGGCGGCAAGACGGACAAGGCGGTGGGCGCATGAGAAAACGAGCCGCCCTGCTGTTTCTGTCAGCGATGATCGCGCCGGCAATGGCGCAGACGGACACACCCTTCGACATGTCGCCGGAGCGCAAACCCGCGCCCCAAGCGCCGGCCTTGCCCACGCCGGCGCCCGTTTCCAAGCCACCCGCCCGCCGCTATCTGCTGCAGGCGCCGATCCTGCATCTGCAGGGCGAAAATGTCGGCCAGGCCTGGACCTTCAACCTGACGCCGGAGCAGGCGGCGAGCGCCGTCAGCCTCGATCTCGGGTATACAAACGCCCTGGTCGTCGCGCCCGAGGCATCGCAGATACGGGTGACGATCAACGAGACGGCCATCGTCGAGCAGCCGGTGCGTGGGGCTCAGCGACCGCAGCAACTTTCCCTGCCGCTGCCGCCCGGCCTGTTGATGCCGGGCACGAACCGCATCCGCATCTCCGTGCAGCAACGGCACCGCACCGATTGCACCATCGATTCCACCTATGAATTGTGGACGGATGTCGATGCCGCCAGCACTTTCCTCACTTTTTCCGCGCCGGATGCCAACCGCATGAGGCGGCTGGAGGATATCCGCGCCATCGGCGTCGATGAGGCCGGCCGCAGCCGCTTCCATCTCGTGGTGCCCGCGCTCGGGCAAACGGATGCGGCAACCGCGCTCCTGAAACTGGCGGAAGGGCTTGCCCTCCTGGGCAATACGGTCAACGCCTCGTTTTCCGTCTCCCGCGACATGCCGGCCGAAGACAAGCCCGGCGAAATGGTGATCGTCGCGGCGACCGCCGACGAGATGCGCACCTTGGCCAGCCTCACCGACGACCCATCCGCTGCGGCCGCTACGACGCGCTTCCTCCAGTTGCCGGGTCATGGCGATGCCCTCGCCTTCACCGGCGCGGACTGGACGGCGATCGGCACGGTCGTTGATCAGTTCCTGTCGATGGCGGGAACGGCGGGCGGGCGGCGCGGCATGATCGACACCACGCCATCGCGCGCGGTGGATACGCCAATGCTGGACGGAGCGGCATCGCTGACCTTCGCCAGCCTCGGACGACCGGGCGAGGAATTTTCCGGCCGCCGCTTCAGCACGGATATCGCGGTCGCCATGCCGCAGGATTTTTACGCCAACGCCTATGGCAGCGCCACCATCCTGCTCGACGCCGCCTATACCGCGCAGGTGTTGCCCGGCAGCCGGATCAACATCACTGTCAACGGCAACCTCGCGACGACCGTACCGATCACCGCTGCCGGCGGGGCAGTGCTGCGCCAGTATCCCATCAAGGTCAGCATGCAGCATTTCCGCCCGGGCGTAAACGTCATCGGGCTGGAGGCGATGCTGCTGACGCAGGCCGACCGCGTCTGTGCGCCGGGCGCCCCCGCAGAAAAGACGCCGCGTTTCGCCTTATTCGGCACCTCGCGCTTCGTGGTACCGGATTTCGCGCGGCTGTCGCTTGCCCCCAATCTGGCGGCGACGGCCGGGCTCGGTTTTCCCTATGTCGGCGCAACGGCGCCGACGACGGTGCATCTCGGGCGGAACGACGAAGCGACGCTTTCGGCCGCCGCCACCGTTCTCGGCAAGCTGGCGCAGGCCGGCGGCCATGCCTTCCCGATCCAGCCCGCTCCGGCCGCCGGCAATGGCGACGACCGCAATGCAATCTATGTCGGCACCGCGACAAGCCTTCCCACCGAGCGCCTCACCGGCGTGATCCTGTCGACGCCGGTCGATGGCCAGCCGGGCGGTGGCGAGCGCAGCGATGTCAGCGTCGATTCCTGGCGCGACAAGATCGATCCGGGCACGCTGGCCGGCACGCTGGCGCGCATGAACGCCTGGATGAAGGAGACCTTCAACCTCGATCTCGCCGCCGTCCATCTCATCCCCAGGGCAAACGAACCCTATGCCCTGCCCGATACCGCCGGCATCTTCGTCTCGCAAAGCATCGACCGCGATGCCGGGACGGTGCAGACCGTTGTTTCCGCCGCCAATGACGCGCTCTTGCGATCCGGCACGCAAGTCCTGGGCGACCAAGCGAACTGGATGGCCATTGCCGGGCAGACCAGCGCCTATGACACTGCCAGCTCCGGCATGATTTCAGTGCCGGCCGACGATCCCGGGCTCCTGTCCTTCCAGCCGGTGAGCTTCGCCAACCTGCGACTGGTGGCGGCCAACTGGCTCTCCGGCAATTTCGTCTTCTACGCGCTCGGCCTCGTCGTCTGCGCCACTGCGCTGGGCCTGGCGTCGGCTGCGCTGCTTGCGCGACTTGGCCGCAGGGACGATTAGATTTCGCGCCGTCCTCGACATAAACCCCGGCACCGAACGCACGGGCGGGATTCCTTAAGGCTTTGTTTATGGGTGGCAACTAGATTTCGCGATGACGCCCTACCCCAAGGACATGATGGCTTTGGTCGATATCGAGACGATGCTGCAAATGAGGCAGCTCATGGAAGAAGCAGGCGTTCTGATCGCACTCTATGATCAGGACGATTGCCTGCGTTACGCCAACGACGCTTTCCGCGCCGCCTGGTTCATCGGCCAGGACGAGCATCCCGGCTGGCCCGATCTCATGCGCCGGAATTTCCATGCGGGACGCGGGACCGTCGTCAAGACCACGGATTTCGAGACCTGGCTGCGATCGACGATGGCGCGGCGCGGCAAGGCCGGCTTTCGCGCCTTTGAGACCGATCTTCATGACGGCCGCTGGCTGTGGATGACCGAGACGATGCAGCCGAACGGCTGGATGCTGTGTGTCGCCAGCGACATCACCTCGATCCGTTCCGACGAACGGGCATTGCGGCAGGATCGCGATACTGCCATAAAAGCCTCGCAAACCGACGAACTGACCGGCGTCACCAGCCGCCGCTTTGTCATGGCCAAGCTGGACGAGCTGGTGCGGGGAACCGGCGACCAGTGCCGCGAAGTCGGCTGTCTGGCGGTGCTCGACATCGACAACTTCAAATACATCAACGATCGGTTCGGCCATAGCGTCGGCGACGCCGTGCTCAAGGATTTCGCGATCACCCTGCAGCGGCTGACGCGCAAGACGGACGTTTTCGGCCGCGTCGGCGGCGAGGAATTCGTGCTGATCCTGCCCAACACCGTCATGGGCGAAGCGGAAGCCATCCTGCAACGGATGCTGCTTGCCATTCGCCATTCCCGCCCCCTGCCCGCACAGGTGAGTTTCCGGTATACCTTCTCGGCCGGCCTCGCCTGTGCGCTGCGCGGCGACGATTCGCACGAACTCTATCGCCGCGCCGATCTTGCACTTTATGCAGCAAAGATGCGCGGACGCGACCAGGTCGGCATCGACCTCGCCGGTCCCGCCCCAGGCGATGT
The DNA here is from genome assembly GCF_029601685.1 of Rhizobium sp. YJ-22. NCBI lineage: Bacteria > Pseudomonadati > Pseudomonadota > Alphaproteobacteria > Hyphomicrobiales > Rhizobiaceae > Rhizobium > Rhizobium sp. YJ-22. The sequence continues at coordinate 122,688 of NZ_JARRIR010000011.1, forward strand.
CCGGGGGCTGATTGCCACGAAATAGGCCGGAACAAAATGATCTCCCCCGGGGTTGGAATCCCGAAAGGAGATTTCCCGATGATCAGTACGGATACATGGTTGAAGATAATCGGCGCCATGATGGCCAATGCCATCGTTTTTGGCGTCGGCGTGGTGACGGTGCTCATGGTGCCCTGGCTGGCGGACCATGCGAAATATTCCATTCCCGCCGTGACCGTCATCAGTTTCGTCACCGCGCCGTTCCTGGGCGCGTTCGTTGCCGACCGGATGCGCATCCGCAACTGGGGCCGCGAGAAATGGCGACGCGGCGATCTTATTTCCGGTTGAATGCCCCAGACGAAAAGACCCCGGTGGACCGGGGTCTTTTTTTGATCAGCAACCTATTCGGCGGCCATCGGATGCTGCGCTGTGGGCGCTATAACCGCGCCGTGATGCTGCAACGGACGGTTGCCGGCGAGGCGTCGCACCAGCACGTAGAAGACCGGTGTCATGAAGATGCCGAAGACGGTGACGCCGATCATGCCAGAGAAGACGGCGACGCCCATCGCCGCGCGCATTTCCGCACCCGCCCCGGTCGAGGTGACCAGCGGCACCACGCCCATGATGAAGGCGGCCGAGGTCATCAGGATTGGCCTGAGGCGTAGCCGGCTGGCCTCGATTGCCGCCTGCACCGGCGAGCGTCCGGCAAATTCCAGCTCGCGGGCGAATTCGACGATCAGGATCGCGTTCTTCGCCGACAACCCCACCAGCACGATCAACCCGATCTGGGTGAAGATATTATTGTCCCCACCCGTCAGCCACACGCCGGTCAGCGCCGCGAGCACACCCATCGGCACGATCAGGATGATCGCCAGCGGCAGGGTCAGGCTTTCATACTGGGCGGCCAGCACCAGATAGACGAGCAGCAGAGCGAGCGGGAAGACGAGGATGCCCGAACTGCCGGCGAGGATCTGCTGGTAAGTCAGGTCGGTCCATTCGAAGCCGATGCCCTTGGGCAGGGTCTCGGCTGCGATGCGCTCGATGGCCGCCTGCGCCTGTCCCGAGGAGAAGCCCGGCGCCGGGCCGCCATTGATGTCGGCGGCGAGGAAGCCGTTGTAGCGTGTGGTGCGTTCCGGCCCGGTCGTCGCCTCAACCTTGAGCAGCGTCGACAGCGGGATCATCTGGCCCGATTGCGACCGAACCTTCAGCGCACCGATATCCTCGGAGCGGGCGCGGAATTTCGCATCCGCCTGCACACGCACGCTGTAGGTGCGGCCGAAAGCATTGAAGTCGTTCACATAAAGCGAGCCGAGATAGATCTGCAGCGTTTCGAAGACATCGGTGACCGAGACGCCGAGCTGTTCGGCCTTCTCGCGGTCGAGATCGGCATAGAGTTGCGGCACGTTGATTTGGAAGCTGGAGAACAGGCCGGCAAGCTCCGGCGCCTGATAGGCTTTCGCGAGAAACGCCTTGGTCGCCTCGTCGAGCGCCTGATAGCCGAGGCCGGCGCGATCCTCGATCTGCAGCTTGAAGCCGCCGGTCGTGCCGAGACCCTGGACGGGCGGGGGCGGGAACATGGCGATAAAGGCGTCCTGGATGACGCCGAATTTCTGGTTCAGCTGCATGGCGATGGCGCCCGCCGAAAGCTCCGGCGTGGTGCGCTCCTCGAACGGGGCCAGCGCCACGAAGACGATGCCGGCATTCGAGCCGTTGGTGAAGCCGTTGATCGACAGGCCGGGGAAAGCGATGGCATGTTCGACGCCGGGCTGGGCCAGCACGATATCGCTCATCCGCTGGATGACGTCCTCGGTGCGGTCGAGGGTCGCGGCATCGGGAAGCTGGGCGAAACCGATCAGATATTGCTTGTCCTGCGCCGGCACGAAGCCGCCGGGGACCGCCTGGAAAAGCTGGTAGGTGGTACCGGCGAGCACGAGATAGACCATCATGATGATGCTCTTGCGCGACAGGATCTTGCCGACGCCACGGCCATAGGCATTCGAGCTGGCGCCGAAGGCGCGGTTGAAACCACGGAAGAACCAGCCAAGCGTCCGGTCCATGAGACGCGTCAGCCAATCCTTCGGCGCATGATGGCCCCTAAGCAGCAGCGCCGACAGTGCCGGCGACAGCGTCAGCGAATTGATCGCCGAAATGACCGTCGAGATGGCGATGGTCAGCGCGAACTGGCGATAGAACTGGCCGGACAGGCCGGTGATGAAGGCGAGCGGCACGAAGACCGCGACCAGCACCAGCGCAATCGCGATAATCGGGCCGGAGACTTCGCGCATCGCCTGATAGGTGGCCTCACGCGGCGAAAGCCCGTTCTCGATATTGCGCTCGACGTTTTCGACCACGACGATGGCATCATCGACGACGATGCCGATTGCCAGCACCAGTCCGAACAGGCTGAGCGCATTGATCGAGAAACCGAAGGCATACATGACGGCGAAAGTGCCGATGATCGAGACCGGGACGGCGAGCAGCGGAATGATCGAGGCGCGCCAGGTCTGCAGGAAGAGGATGACGACCAGCACGACCAGCGCCACCGCTTCGAGCAGCGTATGCACGACCTTGTCGATGGAGGCACGCACGAACTGCGTGGTGTCGTAGACGATGTCGTAACGCACGCCTTCGGGCATGGCGAGTTGCAGCTCGTTCATCGTCGCGGTCACCTGGTCGGAGATCTCGATGGCATTCGAGCCCGGCGCCTGGAAGACGGGGATGGCGACGGCCTGCTTGTTGTCGAGCAGCGAGCGCAGCGAATAGTCGGCAGCGCCGAGTTCGATGCGGGCGACATCCGAAAGCCGGGTGATCGCGCCGTTTGCACCGCTCTTGACGATGATGCGGCCGAATTCCTCCGGCGATTGCAGCCGCCCCTGAGCATTGACGGACAGCTGCAGGTCGATGCCACCGAGGTTCGGCGAGGCGCCGATAACGCCGGCAGCGGCCTGGACGTTCTGCTGGCGGATGGCGGCGACGATATCGCTGGCCGCAAGGCCGCGCTCGGCCGCCTTCTGCGGATCGATCCAGATGCGCATCGAATAATCGCCCGAGCCGAAGATCTGCACCTGGCCGACGCCGTCGATGCGGGCGAGCCGGTCCTTGATGTTGAGGACGGCATAGTTGCGCAAATAGGTGATGTCGTAGCGATTGTCCGGCGAGGAGAGATGGATGACCATCATCAGGTCGGGCGAACTCTTGACCGTGGTGACGCCGAGGGCGCGCACCTCCGCCGGCAGGCGCGGCTCGGCCTGGCTGACGCGGTTCTGCACGAGCTGCTGCGCCTTGTCGGGATCGGTGCCGAGCGCGAAGGTGACCGTCAGCGTCATGACGCCGTCGGCGGTCGCCTGGCTGGACATGTAGAGCATGTCCTCGACGCCGTTGATCTGCTCTTCCAGCGGCGTCGCCACCGTCTCGGCGATCACCTTCGGGTTGGCGCCCGGATATTGCGCCCGCACGACGATGGAAGGCGGTACGACTTCGGGATATTCGGAAATCGGGAGCGAGCGCATGCCGATCAGGCCGGCAATGACGATCAGCAGCGACAGGACACCGGCAAAGACCGGGCGGTCGACGAAAAACCGTGAGATGTTCATGGCGGCACCCTCTCCAAAGGGCTGACATAGGGACGAACCGTCCCTGGCCTACGGCCAAGGGCCGAAAGCTTGGGGGTAGATCAAAGGGAAAAGCCGGCGGGTCCATGCCCGCCGGAGAGGTTTACTTGGCTGCGGCGACTTCCGTCTGCGGATCGACCACGGTGCCGGGACGGACGCGCTGCAGGCCGTTGACGACGATGCGATCGCCGGCGGCGAGGCCCTTTTCGACGATGCGCATGCCATCAACCGAGGCGCCGAGCTGAACCTGGCGATAGGCGACGGTGTTCTTCGCATCGACGAGGAAGACGTATTTCTTGTCCTGATCGGTACCGAGCGCCCGCTCGCTGATCATCAGCCGCTTTTCCGCCTTCGGCTCGCCCATGCGGATGCGCACGAACTGGCCGGGGATCAGGCGGTTGCCGGGATTGTCGAAGACGGCGCGAACGCGGATCGTGCCGCTGGCGGCATCGACCTCGTTATCGATCAGTTGCAGCTTGCCAGACAGCGGCGTGCCTTCGTCGCTGAGCGTGCCGATCTCGACCGGAACCTGCTCGATGGCCGGCAAAGCGCCGGAATCCTGCGGCAGGGCGGCGAGCGTGCGGGCGATCAGCTCCTCATTGGCGTTGAAGCTGGCGTAGATTTCGCCCGACGAGACCAGCGTCGTGAGCGGCAGCGAACCGGAGCCGGCGGCGACAAGATTGCCTGCGGTGATCTCCAGCTTGCCGGCGCGGCCGGAAATGGGGGCGCGGATTTCGGTATAACCGAGATTGAGCTTGGCCGTGGTCAGGGCCGCTTCTGCGGCCCTGAGATTGGCGCGCGCCTCGTCATGGACGCTGCGGCGCTGGGCGAAATCGCTCTGCGAAATCACCTTCTTGGCCTGCAGCGTCTCGCCGCGCCCCAGCTCGGTTTCGGCCAGCGCCAGCTTGGCCTCGGCGGAGGCGACCAGACTTTCGGCCTGCGCCACCGCCGCCTCGAAGGGCGCAGGATCGATCTTGACCAGGAGGTCGCCAGCTTTCACCAGCGCTCCCTCACGAAAATGCACCGATTGGATGGCGCCGGCGACGCGCGAGCGCAGTTCCACCCGGTCGACAGCCTCCAGCCGGCCTGAAAATTCCTGCCAGGTGGTGACGTCGCGCGGCTCGATGGCCGTCACGGTGACGGGAACGGCCGGCGGCGGTGCTACCGCAGCGGCGGGCGTGGCATTGGCGCCGGAGGTCAGGTCGAAATGAAAGGCCGCTCCCGAAATCGACGCAGCGACACCCAGGCCGGCGCCCCACAGGGCCCAGCGTTTCTTGTTCGACGACATGTGTATCTCCTTATGGCCCCTCAGTCGGACCGGTCATGTCTCTTGAAACAGGAGGCTCTGCTGTCCAGACCCTCGATAAAATGCTCGAATTCGGTGCGAAGCTCGCCGGGCGGAACGCATCCGCAGCGGGCTCGCGCCTCATAAATCTGCGTCCAGCCCCGGCAGGCCGGCAGGACACGGCTCGTCACCTTGACGCCCGCCGCAACAAGGCGGGCGGCATAGGCGGCCGCCTCGTCCCGCAGCGGATCGTCCTCCGACGTCAGGATCAGCGCGGGCGCCACGCCTGACAATCGCGAACAGTGCCCCGGCGCGGCATAGGGGTGGCAAAAACCGCCGCCGGAGCCGAGATAATGGTTCCAGCCCTCTGTCCAGCGCTCGCGCATGCCGCTTTCCTCCGCCTCGCGAAAGGAGGCGGTGGCCATCAGCGGGTCGATCAGCGGCGACAGGAGGATCTGGCCGTCGATCTCGTTCGGCATCTGGTCGCGCGCCTTCAGCGCCACGCCCGCCGCCAGGTTGCCGCCGGCCTCTTCGCCGGCGACAAGCAGCGGCGAACGCCGGCCGCCATATTGCTTGCGTTTGCCGCTGAGGCAGCGCAAGGCGGCGAAGGCGCATTCAAGCGCCTTGGGAAAGACGTTTTCCGAAGGCTGCCCATAATCGGCCTCGACCACGACCGCGCCGGACTCGGCAAAAGCCCGTGCCACGGGGCTTTCGTCGTTCCGCTCCCGGTCGAGGAAGGCGCCGCCGCCGAAATACAAAACGACCGGCGCATTCTTGCCCTGGGCGGAACCGTCATAGACGCGAAACGGCATGGTGCAGCGCCCGGTGCCATCCACATCCATGTCTTTCCATTCGCCATTCATGGCCTTCACCTTTCACATGCCGCTCACTGTCCCCGAGGGGATGGGTGCATGCTCTCACTTGCCAAGTCATATCATTATTCATCGAAACTTGGATAAGAGCGTATAATCGGGTATCACTATTCGGATTTTCGAATAATGGTATAATTTTTCCGCGAAGGGGTCTCCCATGGATCAGCTTTCGGCCATGCGGGTTTTCGTGCGCGTGGTGGAAACGGGCAATTTTTCGCGCGCCGCCCTGGCGCTCGGCATGCCCAAGACCACCGTCACCAATCTCATCCAGGGGCTGGAAGCGCATCTGCGCACGACCCTTCTCAACCGCACCACCCGCCGCGTGATGGTTACCACCGACGGCGCACTCTACTATGAACGTGCCGCGCAGATCCTCTCCGAAATCGATGAGCTCGACGGCAGCCTGTCGCATTCCCAAGCCCAGCCCTCCGGTCGCCTGCGCGTCGAGATGGCCGGCGCCTTCGCCGACCTGATCGTCATTCCGGCGCTGCACGATTTCCACGAGCGGCATCCGCAAATCCAGATCGACCTCGGCGTCGGCGACCGGCTCGTCGACTACATCGCCGAAAACGTCGATTGCGCGCTAAGGGCCGGCACACCGAGCGACCAGTCGCTGATCGCCCGCAAGGTCTCCGAAATCGACCTGGTCGCCTGCGCCGCCCCTGCTTATATCGACCGGCACGGCGTGCCGGAAACACCAGACGACCTGACCCGCGACCACTATGCCGTCGCCTATTTACAGGCGCAGATGGGCCGGGTGATGCCGATGGAATTCGACAAGCAGGGCGAAGCGAAGCAGATCCTGCCGCGCTACATCGTCTCGGCCAATGACAGCCGCACCTACATGGCGGCGGTGCTGACCGGTCTCGGCATCGCCCAGATGCCGCTTTTCATGGCCCGCGAAGCGCTCGCCGAAGGCCGGCTGGTGCCGGTGCTGGAGAGCTGGCATCGCGATCCTCTGCCCCTCTATGTCGTCTATCCGCAGACGCGGCATCTTTCCAACAAGGTGCGGGTCTTCGTCAACTGGCTGGTAAAGCTGCTGCGCAATATCGACCAGCCCGACAGTGCCAGGCTGAAGGCCTTGGACCTTCCATAAGGGTGAACTTACGCGGCACGTGCGCCGGTGCGCAGGTCGGTTGGGGTCATACCATAGATGCTCTTGAAGACACGGGTGAAATGCGAGGCGCTGGCAAAACCCGTCTCCAGCGCGATCTCGATCAGCGGCGCCTTGGATTTCAAAAGGAGCACCTTGGCGTGCTCCATGCGCACCTTCTTGTAGACCACCATCGGCGACATCTTGACTTCGTTCATGAACAGCCGTTCGAGCTGGCGGCGTGACAGCCGCGCAGAGGCGGCAAGCTTGGCCATGGTCAAGCCACCGTCGAGATGGCCTTCCATCAACAGCAGCACGGATTTGATGCGGCTGTCCTGACATTCGATCGCCAGCGGGCGGCGTGGCTGGATGTCGAAGGGCGAACGCGCCTTCTCGATCTGCAGCACTTCCAGCGCGTTCTTTTCCGCGGCGCGACTGATATAGCGCCGCACCAGTGCCGCGGCCATGTCTGCGGCGCTGGAGCCGCCGGCACAAGAACCGCGATTGCGGTCGAGGCTGTAGATCCGGTCCGAGCGCACCTTGTGGTCGGGAAAACGTTCGCGGAACGCCTGCACATGCAGCCAGCTCACGCAGGTATGGTGCTGCTTCATCAAGCCGGCTTCGGCCAGGATGAAGGTGCCGGTACAGACGCCGATCAGCGGCACGTTGGCGGCGCTGGCGCGCCTGAGATAGGTCAGCGTCTGGCTATCGACCGGCTCCTTGACGGTCAGCAGGCCGCCGACGACGACGATGTATTGAAATTGTGAGGGATCGACGAGATCGGAGGTCGGCGCCACCTGCACGCCGCAGCTGGACGAAATCAGATGGCGGGTGCTGCTCAGCACCTGCCAGTCGGCCAGCACGCGGCCAGAGCGATCGAGCTCGTCGCTCGCCAGGCGCAGCGTATCGACGAACAGCGCGAAGGCGGAGAGCGTGAACGACCGGGCGAGCACGAAGCCGACCCTGAGCTTGCGCTCCGCAATATCGACGCCGACAGGTTTCGGGACCGAAATCGTCATTGGTTTTGCCTCCCAGCATTCAAAAGTCCCGCGCGCCGCCACAGCCTGCATGCGCGAAATCCGACGCCTTGGTACGGGGGCAAGGCCCGTTCCTGACGCCGGCGGATTCGCGCATCCTGGCTGAATTTGTCCGGTTCGCGCCGGTCAAGTGTCTATTTGTAGCTGATATAGCCGCCATGTACAGCCTTCTCGCAAGAGGGCGGGCAATGACGGGCTTTCGAAGCGGGGCGACGATACGCCTGGGAGGCGAACCCATGGCCTTTCGGCCATGGGGTTTTCACAGGCGTGAGGATCAGGCCGGGGTAAGCGTTACCGAAACGCCGCCGGCGGCGGCGTTCAGGCCAAGCTGGCCGGTGACGCTGATCGTCTGAAGGTGGATCGAGCCGCTGGTGCCGCCGATCAGGACATTGGCGCCGACGCCGGCGCCGACCGTCGCCTCCGCCGTCACCCCTTCATAGAGGCCGGCGAGCGAGCCCTGATGATAACCGGCGGTCGGCGCGAAGACGGCCCAGACCAGTCTTCCGCGCGTGGTCACGCCGACATCGACGCCGAGCTTGCGGATCACACCGGTATACTGATCCAGCGGCTCATTGCTCCTGGCAGAACGGAAAGTGCAGCCGACTTCCTTCGCAGAGCCGAGCACGTAGCCGGCGCCGCCGCCGATATCGCATTCCAGGTAACCGATCTTGACGCCATCACGCGCGCCTTCCGGCGCTTCATAGCGCCGCTCGACGAGATCGGCCGCCTGGGCCGCGCCGGCAAGGCAAATGCCCGTGGCGAGCATGATTTTGAAAAGGTTGTTTTTCATTCCCTGTCTCCTTGGTCTGCAACCGCGCGCGGCGAAGCGATGGCGATCGTCGCGGGGGTTAACGCATGTCATCGAAAATCGATCCGGCGGCATTGAGGCGGAATGGAAATTCCGGATTGAGACCACAGGTTTTTCATCTCCGCATGTCAGGACTCGCCGTCCAATTCCGGATAGTGGCGGAATATGCCGTTTTCGTTGAAGGCGAGACGCCGGGGCGACGCCAGATAAGCGGCGATGCGCGGCCTTGCGGCAACGAGCCCATGCAACGCCGCCAGCCCCGCAAACCGTTCTTCAAAATCCCTCATCGCCCGTGGAAAGGCGTAACGGAGACCCTCGACGACCTGGAACAACGACAGATCGACGGTGCTCAGCGCGTTGCCGACAATATGGGCGCCGCCGGCCGGGTTGCGCTGCAGCACTCGCTCGAAATAGCCGAGGAATTTCGGAATGCGGCTGGTGCGGAATTCGGCGCTGCGCGCCTTGGCCTCGGCTTTCTGGTCCTCGTAATATTTCGACAGCGCGATCGGGTGATGGGAATCGTGGATCTCGGCGACAAAATCGGTGATCGTCAGTTGCAGGCCGTTGGCGAAGATGCGCAAGGACTCATTCCCAGGCGCCAGACCCAGCTTGGGCCCGAGATAGAACAGGATGTTGGCGACATGGGAGACGATCTGGGCGCCATCCTTCAGGAAAGGCGGCGCGAAGGGGATATGCGCCTCGGCTTCGCTCTTGATGATCGCCATCATCGCGTCGGTGCCACGATCGGGCTCGCGGGTCACGTCGATGTAGTCGGAACCCGCCTCTTCCAGTGCCAGCCGCACGAATTCCCCTCGGCCCTGAATGCCGTCCCAGTAATAAAGCTCGTAGGTCATGGCTGATCCGATGCCTTTTCCAGTTTCACCGGCTAGAAAGGGTGCCATAGTTTTGCGGCGATGGCGAGTTTCCGGTGTCGCGGCACGGACAGGAACAATTCTCCCGCGCGGTCGTTCGGTTGGCTTTGCATCATGAAGGAAACCCCATGCCGCTCAGCGCCCTCGCCTTCAACGCCACCCTGAAACCTTCCGGCTCTTCGGAAAAATCCTCGACCGACCGGCTGCTTGCCCTGATCGTCGAAGCGCTTGCCGAACAGGACGTGGAAACCGAAACCATCCGGCTCGCCGATCACGACATCAAGCCGGGCGTCACTTCAGACGAGGGAAAGGGCGACGCCTGGCCGGCGATCCGCGAAAAGATTCTCAAGGCGGATATTCTGCTTGTGGGTACGCCGATCTGGCTCGGGCAGCCGAGCAGCGTCTGCAAGCGGGCGCTGGAGCGCATGGACGCCTTTCTCGACGAGACCGACGACGAGGGCCGCATGGTCTCCTACGGCAAGGTGGCGGCCGTCGCCGTCGTCGGCAACGAGGACGGTGCCCATCATGTCTGCGCGGAACTGTTCCAGGCCCTCAACGATGTCGGGTTCACCATCCCCGCCAATGCCGGCGCCTATTGGGTCGGCGAAGCCATGGGCTCGACGAATTTCGTCGATCTCAAGAAGGTGCCCGAGACCGTGGAAACGATGGTCTCGATGCTGGTGCGCAACACCATCCATCTGGCAAGCCTGCTGAAGGACGCGCAATATCCGGGTGAGGAAAAATAACCTGCAACGGATGCAAGAACGCTGGATCCGTGTTTTTTCTCGGCCAAAGGTCTTGCATCCTTCGCAAGGATTGGTGGGTTTTTCAAGGAGAGGCCGGCCGCGTCGCCGGATCGATTTCCTCCGACAGCAATCTCAGCAGTTCGTCGCGATCCCGGATGCCGAATTCATACCAGTCGATCAGCGAGCGGGCCTTGGCCGCACCGGCATCACTCAGGATCGAGGCGCCATTTTTTACGCACCACTCCTGAAGGATCGATTTCAGGAATACCATCGTTTCCGAAGTCAAAGCTTCTTTCGGCCAGTCTGTCAGCATTACCCACTCCCGCCACATGATTCGACTATAGGACAGGCGACGGGAAATGACTGTCGCAACAGAGCAACAACGACATGATGATGCGGCCCGGCGCTGTGGCGCCGGGCCGCGTTTTCACCCGTTCAGAACTCTTCCCATTCGCTGCGGTTATCGATCGCCGCGTTGCCGGCGAAGGCGGAGGCCACCTTGCGGCCCAGCACCCGCGCGGGAGAGACAACCGCCGGATCGGCATGACGGGCGATGCGCGCCGCCGGCATGTGGGCAGCGCCACCGCCGTCGAGGTGGAACTGGCCGACCAGCTCCCGCAGGCGTACCGCTTCCGTGGCAAGCGTATTGGAAGCGGCGTTGGATTCCTCGACCATGGCGGCATTCTGCTGGGTCGTCTGGTCCATGGCGTTGACCGCGGTATTGACCTCGGCGAGGCCGATCGACTGCTCCCTGGCGGAACTGGCGATCGATTCCATATGGGCATTGATCTCGACGATGAAGCCGCTGATCGTCTTCAGCGCCGAGCCGGTATCGCGCACCAGCTTGACGCCGTTGTCTACCTCCGACGAGGAATTCTGGATCAGGCCCTTGATTTCCTTGGCCGCCTGGGCCGAGCGCTGCGCCAGTTCGCGCACTTCCTGGGCAACGACCGCAAAACCCTTGCCGGCCTCTCCGGCACGCGCCGCTTCCACGCCGGCGTTCAGCGCCAGCAGGTTGGTCTGGAAGGCGATCTCGTCGATGACGCCGATGATATTGGAAATCTGCTGCGAGCTTTCCTCGATCTTGCGCATCGCCTCCTCGGCATGGGAGACGACCTGCGCGGATTCGGCGGCCGAATGGTTGGCGCGGCTGGCGACGCTGCGCGCCTCCTCGGTGCGCTTGCTGGAACTTGCGACGTTGGCGGTGATTTCGTCAAGCGCTGCCGCCGTTTCCTCCAGAGACGCCGCCTGCTGCTCGGTGCGCTTCGACAGGTTGTCGGTGCCGACGGCGATCTCGCGGGTGCCGGTGTCGAGTGTCGAGATCGAGCCGGAGATGGCCGAAAGCGTCTCGCGAAGCTGGGCGACCGACTGGTTGAAGTCGTGGCGCAGCGCTTCGAAATCCTCGGCGAAGGCCTCGTTGAGCTGGAAGGCGAGATCGCCCGACGCCAGCCGCTTGAGCCCGGCGGCAAGGCCGGAGGTCGCAACGCGCAGCCGCTCGGCGGCGTCGAGTTCAGCCTTCTCCTGCATGGCGATGCGTTCGACCTCCGCGCGTCTGCGGCCTTCTTCCGCTTCCCTCTCCATACGGCGGTTGGCGATGGCGGCCTCGCGGAAGACCTCGAGCGCCTTGCCCATGTCGCCGATCTCGTCATCCTGTCCGGCGAGCGCGATCTGCGTATCCAGTTGCCCGCCGGCCACTTGCTCCATCGATTTGCCGAGCTTGCTCATGCCGCCGATGATGCGCTTGAAGGTGACGAAGCCGACGATGGCAAGCATTAGAATCAACACGGCCATGGCGACCGTGGTCAGCATCCAGTAGAAACCGGCGCGGGCATTGGCTTCGTCGATGGCGGCCTGGGTGCGGCCTTCCAGCTTCACGAAGAAGGCATCCACCGGCTTCATGATCTCGGCCTTGAATTTGTGGTAGTCGGGCGAGCTGAGCATCGCCGTGGCCTTCGCCTTGGCATCCGGGCCGAGCGTGGGGATGTTATCGACGAGGTTCATCGCATCCGTCTCGAGCTTGATCAGTGCATCCGAGCGCTTGCCGGCCTCATCCAGCAGCGCGAACTCCTCGGCGGTGAAACCGGCCTGCTTCATCAAGTCGACGGTGGAGATGGCCGGGCCGTCCGGTCGCGGCTTGGTATCGCCGCCGGCGACGAAGTCCCAGTAGATCCGGTGATAATCCTGCGGGCGCGGGCGCTTGCCGTTGCGGATTTCGACGACGGCGTTGTATTGGTCCTTGTAGGATTTGTCGCCGGTCTCGGCATAGGTTCTCACCAGACGCGTCAGGTCGTCGGAAGACTGACGCAGGCCGTCGGCCAGCAGATAGGAGCGATACTTCTGGTCATAAGCGTTCGTGACGTCACGGGCGGCGCCGGCATACCCCCAGAGGCTGCCGACGAGACTCGTGATCGCAAGGCCCGTGACCGACGCGAGCACGATGAATTGGCTCTTTATTCTCATGATGGACATTCCCTGGAGGTGGACATGTCACTTCTGCCGCGCCGAACTCATTTCTGACGTCATGAAGTCATGCCGCACATGAGTGCAATTCCCGACGACATCTTCGGGTGAGCGACAGAACTAAAGTAAAATGGTTATCGAATCGAAAATTTTTCAAAAAACCACGGCTCGAAACAGTATTGATCAGACACAACCTGGAATGGATTCTTAAAAAAACTGTCATATGACAATCTAAAGTCGATCAATCCACGGTTTAATCATAGAAAAATCGGACACTCCTGAGAATATATCGCCGCGCATGACGACATTCGCGATGTATTTGTCGCTCGGTGGGATTCATGCCGGGCGACGGCGTCAGTCGACGGCCTCGCGTGTCTCGGCCTCCACGTAAAGCGCGCTGCCGGCGCGCCAGCCGTTGACGGCCGCACCCAGACCGAGCGCGACGAACAGCACGGCGCACCAGGCGAAGCTGCCGGTCCATCCCCGGATCAGGCCGACGATCAGCGGCCCGGTCGCGGCCAGCAGATAACCGACGCACTGCGCCATGCCGGAAAGATGCGCCGCGACATGCGGATCGCGCGAGCGCAGCACGATGACGGTCATCGCCGCTGCAATCAGCCCGCCCTGGCCGATACCCTGCAGCACCGCCCAGATCCATACCGTCGACAGCGGCGCAAACAAAAGGCCGAGCAGCGCGATGGCGGCGAAGGCGCAGAGCGAGACGTTGACGAGGCGCTGATCCCTGCCGCGCACCGCGATATGCGGCACGACGAGGCAGGCGGCCGCCTGCACCATCACCGACATCGAAACGATACCGCCGGCGGTGATGCCATCCAGCCCGCGTTCGCGCAGGATCGGCACCAGCCAGCCGAAGACACAATAGGCAAGCGCCGATTGCAGCCCGGTGAACAGCGTCACGCTCCAGGCCATCCGATCGCGCCAAAGGCCATGCACGCTCAGCCGGTTGCGCTTCACCTGGCCCTTGACCGCGAAGACCTGCGGCAGCCAGAGCAGCCCGACCAGCAGCGCCGGCAGCGCCCAGGAGGCCAGCGCGCCGGCCGTGGAGCCGCCCAGCGCCTTCTCGATCGGCAAAGTAAGGCCGGCGGCGCCCGCTGCACCGGCGCAGAGCGCCATGGTGTAGAAACCGGTCATCAACGCGGTGCGGTTGGCGAAATCGCGCTTGACCAGACCAGGCAGCAGCACATTTCCGACCGCGATGCAGGCCCCGGCCAGCGCCGTGCCGAAAAACAGCAGGGCAACGGAGGACAGGCCGCGCAGGGCGGTTCCCAGCGCCAGCAGGAACAGCACGCCGAGCAAGGTGCGCTCCGACCCGAAACGCTGCGCAAGACGCGGCGCCAACGGCGAAAAGGCGCCGAGGCAGACGACCGGCAGCGTGGTCAACAGGCTGGCGCCGAGCGGCGACAGCGCCAAATCGCTGCGGATTTCGGGCAGTAGCGCCGACGCGCTGGAAAATACCGGCCGCAAATTGAATGCGATCATGACCAGGCTGGCGCCGAGCACGAAGCGGCCGAAAGCGCCCCCTCGCGACGGCGCCGGCGTCTCGATCTCGTCATCGACGACGAGCGTGTCCTCGACAGCGTCGAGCGTGCGGGCAACGGCCTGGGGTATCGGCTTGGTCATGAGCGGAGCGTCCTGTCGAGCGCGGCGAAGACCGGGGCCATGAAACGGCGCACGGCGGCATCGGCCTTGCCGGCATCGCCGGTTTCGATGGCGTCGACGATATCGGCATGGGCCTGCAGGTCAGGCTCGGGGAGGTCTTCCTCGAGCGTTGCGGCAATGGTTTCGGCTATCGAGGCAGAGAAGAAATCATAGATTTCCACCAGCGCCCGATTTCCGGAGGCGGCGATCACGGCCTTGTGGAAAGCGAAATCGCGGCGGACGAAACCCGCCTTCTCATTTCCCTCATAGAGCCCTCGCCCGGCGAGCAGCCGGCGCAGCCCTGAAATCGTTTCCGGCGTCCGGCGCAGCGCCGCCAGCCGCGCCGCCTCGACTTCGAGCGCGCAGCGCGCCTCGAACTGGTCGCGCAGATTGGCACGCTTGGCCATGCTCAGCAGCCGGGCGCTGTCGGTGGCAGAGCGCACATAGGTGCCGGAGCCCTGGCGGGTTTCCAGCAGGCCTTGCGAGACCAGTGCGCGCACGGCCTCGCGCACCGTGCCACGGCTGACGGACAGCATGGACGACAGGCTGGCTTCGTTCGGCAGTTTTTCACCGATCGGCCAGCGCCCGCCGAGAATTTCGGCGCGGATGGCATCGGCGGCATTGTCGGCCAGATTGGTGCGGGAAAGCGGCTTCATCATTTTATCATAAAGTCATCAGATGATTTATCATCTATGACAATCGAATCCCTTCGTCAATGCCCGGTCTGCTCAGGCCCTGCGGTCGACGCGCCGGCGCAGTCGCTCGATTTCGGCCTCGGTCAGCGCCCGGACCGCGCCCTTTTCGAGATCGCCAAGCGCAAGGTCGCCGATCGAAACGCGCACGAGGCGCAGGCAGGCGATGTCCATCACCTCCAGCATGCGACGGATTTGGCGATTGCGGCCCTCGTCGAGCACGATTTCGATCCAGGAATTGCGCTCGCCATCGCGCAGTTTTCGCGCGCTGCGCGCATGGAGCCGCTCGCCGTCGTGCTCAACGCCGGCGACCAGCGCCTCGAGAAGCGCGGGGTCGGCGATGCGGTCCATCTGGACGTGATAGGTCTTGGGCACATGCGTTTGCGGGTCGAGCAGCGCCTGTGCGAATTCCGTGTCGTTGGTGAACAGCAGCAAACCTTCGCTCGCCTTGTCGAGGCGGCCGACGGGCGAGAGATGCGCATGGTCGAGATGCCTCAGGCAATCGAAGACCGTCGGCCGCCCCTCGGGATCGTGGCGGGTGGTCACCAGCCCGCGCGGCTTGTTCAGCATCAGGTAGACGCGCTCCTCGGCCGCGATCCGCTGTCCGTCGACGGCGATCTTCGCCAGGGAGAGGTCCACCCAGGCGGCGATATCGCGAACGACGCGGCCGTCCACGGCGACCCGGCCTTCCGCGATCAGGGCTTCGGCCTGGGTGCGCGAACAGAAGCCGAGCTTCGACAGGGCGCGCGGCAGGGTCACCCGCTTGCCACCGGGCGCGGCCTGCGCCGCCCGGCCGTCCGCAGGTTTCTGCCGCTTGCGGCGATCCTTCATGGTTCTGTCCTCGGGTCTTGTCAGCCATTCGCGATTCGAAAGGCGAATCGTCTTAACAAAAAATCGCAAGCCTTTGACCGGGTGCGCCCCTGATTGTAGAACCGCTCACAGCGCCAAAGCCAGCAGAAGTGAGAAGACGGTGAACCAGGACGACATAACCAGCGAACTCGTAACGTTGCGCGACTACTGGCGCTATGCGATCTCCCGCTTCAACGCCGCCGATCTGAGCTATGGGCACGGCACGACGACGGCAGGCGACGACGCCGCCTATCTGCTGCTCGATACGCTCGAACTGCCGATCGATACGCTCGACCCCTTCCTCGACGCCCGCCTACTGCCGGCCGAGCGAAAACTGCTGGCCGCGCGGATCGAGACGCGCGTCTCCACCCGCAAGCCCTCCTCCTACATCACCGGCCGCGCCTATATCCAGGGTGTGCGTTTCCATGTCGACGAGCGGGTGATCGTGCCGCGCTCGCATATCGGCGAGATCCTGTTCAGCGAATATCTGAACAGCCAGGGCTCGACCTTTCTGCCCGATCCGATGGCGGTCGAAAGCGCTGTGGATATCTGCACCGGCTCCGGCTGCCTTGCGGTGCTGGCCGCCAAATTCTTCCCGAACGCGGCCGTCGATGCCGTCGACCTCTCCGGCGATGCGCTGGAAGTTGCCAAGATCAATCTGGCGGAGCATGAGGTCGAAGACCAGGTGACGCTGTTCCAGGGCGATCTCTTCGCCCCACTGGCCGGCCGCAAATACGACCTGATCATCACCAACCCGCCCTATGTCGACCACGAAGCAATCGCCGCCTTCCCGGCGGAATTTCGCGCCGAGCCGGAAATGGCCCATGACGGCGGCGAGGACGGGCTCGATCTCGTCCGCACGCTCCTGACGCAGGCAGCGGATTACCTCAATCCCGGCGGCGGAATGCTTTGCGAAATCGGCTCGGGCCGGGAAATCCTCGAGGAGGAATTCCCGCATCTGGAATTCTTCTGGGTGGAAACGGCAGAGTCGCAGGACGCCGTCTTCTGGATCACCGCCGAGGCGCTCGGCGTCGAATAGGCCGATGCCGGCAGCGGATCGCAATTCGCTGCCGGCATGTCGAATTACTGGCGGATGTCGGGCTCGACCAGCCTTGCGAGATTGCGCAGCGATTCCTGCCAGCCGAGATAGCACATCTCCGGCGGAATAACGTCCGGAACGCCGGCCTGGATGATCTCCACATCGGTGCCGATCATTCCCTTCCGAAGCGTGACCGTCACCTGCATTTCACCCGGCAGATTGGGATCGTCGAACCTGTCGGTATAGCGCAGGCTTTCGCCGGGGATCAGCTCGACATATTCGCCGCCGAAGAAATGGCTCTCGCCGGTGGTGAAATTGCGGAACGACATCCGGAACGTACCGCCTACCGCAGGCTCCAGATGATGCACGGTGCAGGCAAAACCGTTCGGCGGCAGCCACTTGGCCAGCGCATCCGCCTCGATGAAGGCGCGGTAGATCTTGTCGGGGCTGCTGGCCAAGACGCGGTGCAGGCGTATGGTGTTCGGCATGGTCATTTCCTCCTGAAAGACTGATGGAATGCTCCAAGGACGCGCGACATCGTGCCGTCCCGACATCGGGGCGGATATTTTTTCCGGCGTCAGGATCGCGCGAATGCGGGTGGAAGGAAAGCCGGCCGCATGTGGTTGACCTGTTGCCGTCTTTTGCCTTTCATAGGCGCGATTGCCGCGAGATTGGCGCGGCGACGAGTGGACGGTGAATGATTATTCGCGATACCAAACTGCACCCGCCTGCGGAGCGTGGTCCCTGGGTTGCGCGCCCGCGGCTTCTGCACCGGCTGCGCGGCAGCGGGGATGCCTCGCTGACGCTGGTCGGCGCCCCCGCCGGTTTCGGCAAGACCGTGCTGATGGCGCAATGAAGCCGTCGGTTGGCAGAACAGGGCGAAGCCTCCGCCTGGCTGTCGCTCGATTTTCAGGACAATGACGAAAACGTCTTCGTCGCCCATCTCGAAGCCGCCCTTCGCCCGTGGCTGGCGAGCCGAGGCGTGCTGGTGGAAACGCTGCGCTCCAGCCCGATCCTGCTCATCGATGCGGTGGTCGCCGAAATCTGCCAGATGACGGCGGCTCTGGCGCAGCCGCTGACCCTGTTCCTCGACGACCTGCATCTCATCGAAAACCCCGCCGTCATCGGCATCGTTGAGCGGCTGGTGCTGGATGGCCGCATGCATCTGGTCATCGCCACCCGCACCGTGCCGCCGATGTCGCTGGCGCGGCTGCGGCTGTCCGGGCGCCTGGTGGAAATCGGCGTCGAGGAGCTGCGCTTCGATCGCGGCGATGCCGACCTGTTCCTGACCAACCGGCTGGGCGCCGGTCTCGCCCCGGATCTGCTCGACCTGATGGTATCGAAGACCGAAGGCTGGGCCGCCGGCCTGCAGCTCGCGACGCTGCAACTGGCCGCCGGCGAAACGCTGGCCGGCTTTTCCGGGGGCGGACGCGAAGTCACCGAATTCCTGATGCAGGAGGTTTTCGGCGTGCTCGATGCCGGCCTGCAGGATTTCCTGATGCAGACCTCGGTGCTGGAGCGGTTTTCCGCCGAAAGCTGCGCCACGATCCTGCGCCTTGCCGAGGCCGAGACTATGATTGCTACGGCGGAAGCGCGCCAACTCTTCATCGTGCGGCTGGACAATGAGGGACGCTGGTATCGCTACCACCATCTCTTCCGCGATTTCCTGCGCCGCCAGTTCGAGAAGCGCAATCCGGCGGCGATCGCGCCGCTGCATCTGGCCGCCGCCGAATGGTATCTGCGCGAGGAGGTCGCCGCCGAGGCGGTGCGCCACACGCTGGCAGCCGGCGACGATCGCCGCGCCGCCGCCATCGTCGAGCGCTGCGCCTTGCCGATGATTGCCGATTGCCGGTTCCGCGATATCGAGGAACTGCTGGCGCAATTGCCGCGCAGGATCGTCAACGAGCGCATCCGCCTGCAATTCGCGATCATCTGGATCTCGGTGCATTCCAGCCAGACCCGCCGCGCCACCGCGGCGCTTGCCCGCGCCTATACGCTGCTGGAGGCCGATCCGGATCGCGCCGGCGACAGCGGCACCCTGCCCCCGACCTCGATCGCCAACGAGCTAGCGGTGCTCGATGCCGCGGTCGCCAGCACCTGCGAGCGGTTCGAGGAGGCCCGCGACAAGGCGCGCGCCGCGCTGAAGGCCCTGCCCGTCTCGGCCTGGTTCCTGCGGGCCGTCGCCTACAACATCATCGGTTACAATGATTATGCGCTCGGCGACATGCAGGCGGCGCGTTCAGCGGTGACGGCGGCGCTGGCCGCCCATCATCGCTCCGGCAGCATTCTCGGTCTCGTGTTGTGCAATTGCTATCTCGCCGCCATCGAGCGCAGCGCCGGGAGGCCGGATCTGGCCCGCGACGTGCTGAACGCTGCCATCGCCGCCGCCAGCGAACAGCTCGGCCCCGGCTCCTATGGCGAAGCGTTGGCCAAGACGATGCTGATGGATATCGCTTACGAGACCGGCGACATCGCCGAGGCGCTGCGGCTGCTGGAGGATATCAGGCCGCTGATCGAGGGCGCCGTCGTCATCCTGTCGCCGATCGTCAGCGTGCCCGCCTATGCGCGGCTGCTGCATCATCACGGCCGTGGCGAGGATGCGCTGGCCATCCTCGCCGATGTGGAGGCGACCGCCGACCGCATCTATCTGCGCCTTGCCGCCGTCATTCTGCATGAGCGGGTGCGGCTGCTGCTTTCGGCCGGCCGCATCGCCGAGGCGCGCTCCTGCATCGACCGTTTTCGCATCGAGCGCGGCGACGCGGCGCCGGCGATCATCCTGGAATTCGCGGTGCTGGCCGAAGCCCGGATCCTGCTGGCGGAAAAGCGGCTGGCGGAGGCGCGCGTCCTGCTGGAGCGGCTGATCCCGCCGCTGCGCGCCGGCGAGCGCAGCCGCCGGCTGATGGTGGCACTGCTGCTGTTCGCCCGTTGCTGCACGGGGTCGGAAAGCCGCACGGCGCTGGCCCAGGCCCTGCGCATCGCCTGGCGCGGGCGTTTCCAGCGCCTGCTGCTCGACGAGGGACCGAACCTGGCCGCCAGCCTCGCCCCGGCCCTTTCCGATCTCGCCGCCGAAGACCCGGCGATCGCCGAATTCGCCCGCCAATTGCTGGCGGCGCTTGAGGCAGAGGGCGCCGGCCTTCCCGCCACGGCGAAGGGACCGGCAGACTCCCTGACTCCGCGCGAAATCGAGGTGCTGACGCGCCTCTGCGCCGGCGCCTCCAACCGCAACCTCGCCGACGACATGGCGCTATCCGAACCGACCGTCAAATGGCACCTGAAGAACATTTTTGGAAAGCTCGGCGTTTCCAACCGGGTCCAGGCGGTGCGCAAGGCTCAAGAGGTCGGGCTGGTGGAGTAGAGCACTTCCCCGAGAAGCGGATACCGATTTTCCGTTCGGGCGCCTCAGTTGACGCCCGTGATCATCGAGATAATACCGGCCTCGGCGGCATTGCGGATGCCGATCTGCTTGCCGGGATGCAGGAAGCAGCGGCGGTCGGCTCGCCGAGCAATATCAGCTTCTTGGCCATGGGAATCTAGCAACGATCCTGCCGGGCGACTTCGAGGATTGGGAAGCGTCCGGAGCCACCGGGGGTAACTGAGCCGCCTTGCGCCCCATTACGAGGCCGTCGAAAGCCGCGTCTTGGCGGATGGCGGCATCGAAGGAAACGGCCCGCTTTTCGTCAGTAATTACGCAACGATATTCATCCGTCCGACCGGCATTACCTTGTCGTGGCAAAGGAGCTGGGCCTGCCGGTCACGGAGGATTGCAACCGCGCTCACCCGAAGGCGTACGCATTATCGGATCACTGCAAAGAATGGGAAAGATGGTCTGCCACCGATGCCTTCTTGAAACCTACGCTGTCGCGCAACAACGTCACGCTGCTCAAGAACTGCATTGTCGAGAGCATCGTCATGGAAGGCCGTAGCGCTGTCGACGCCGGGTCATCTCGGCATCAATTCCTATTACAAGGCCATCAACCCACCTTGAACTCCATGCTGTCGCCATGGTCGGGCAAGGCTCTTCACGGTGCACTATTTGCTGACCCACCGCGGACCTTTGCGTCTCAGCCTCACTCAATGCGGCAGCTTCTTGCGGTCGCGGGACGGGCTCGACCGGCCGGATCAGCAGCGTTACCTGAACCCGGTCACCAATACGACCACTCCAGCCGACAAGCGGCCGATGTCGGCGTCGTATCCGCCGCTCGCTGCGTTAGGCCACACGGGTCCATCGAGGCGATACGCTGCCCGTGTGTTTGACATTGCCGCTGATGACGACCAGGGTCGCTGGCATGATATTGCAGCAAGTCACGATGGTGTCATCTTCGGCCGCTGGCATCAGCGCGTAATCCAGGCCAGAATGGCCGTCTGCAGGAGGTCGCATTGAGTTTGGAGGCGGTTCGGCAGGACTGCTCGATGATGCCTCGGCTAGTCCCCATGAGCGTTTCACCGCTTGGATACGATGTCCTTCCGCTCCTGACGGCCATGTTCAACTCGGCGTCAACGTCCCATCCATCATAAAGCGCGGCGCATTGCCAGCTTGATCATAAACCTGCCAAGCGACCGAACGTGCGCCGATTCGGAAAACCGCCGTGGCAAGCGTATTTTCATGATCGGGGTCGTCGGACTGGGTGCGATGGATCGGAAGTGCCGATACGCCTTTGTCCCAAAGAATATCGAGCGGGTTGAGGGAACCATCGACCATGAGCCCCTCGCCTCGCTGCTGGCGCGAGCGGGAGGAACCGGTGATGACCTGCCGCTCTCCTTTCGTGCTGTCGTGGATCAAATGGTTGGCATGGCATTGCGGACGCTCGACAACGGCCACGCTACAGGTCGTGTGGGTATATTCGATGCTGAGCAGGCGCGGATCGCCCTGCTGGGCGAGCGTCATGTGGAAGGCGCCTGCGCGCTCGGCGCTCTTGAGGAGACCAACGGCCGCGTCAAGCGAGGCGCTGTCGAGCAGCGCCCGGCCCAGGATCATGCGCGGCAAACCGGCGCCGACGCAGCGCGAGCGGATATTGTTGACGGTCTGGACGAGACCCGCCTCGGTGACGGCGAAGGTGTGGCCAGGGATCGAGGCGGGATAGACGAACCCGGTGAACGCCCGGCCGCTTTCGGGGCGGACATGGGCAAGCGCGCAATGACCGCGAAATCCGGGATCGCCATCCTCGTTATGGGCAAGGACCGGTTCCCGGCCGGGGATCTGGACCGTCGTGCAGCCATCAGGTGCGAAGGCCCAGACATCGCCACGGCAGTTCCAGAGGAAGACGTCGTCGAATGGCAGATCGAGACCAGCGGCAAGGCCTTGCAGTTCCGCCCAGTGGAACGGGAAACGCGCCTCCACCAGCCCGCGCATGGCCGCAACGCGCGGATCGTCGCGCCAGGCCATGACGGAGGTCCAGGCGTGACCGAGGACGAGATGGCGATGGGCGATCTCCCGGCCAAAACGGCCGAGCTGGACGCCGACGTCGTGTGGTGAACCTGCAACTTCGATGAAACCGAGCCGGTTGTCAGTGGACATGCTGCAAGAACTCCCGCAGGCGTGGATTTTCCGGGTTGGCGAGCAGAGCGGCAGGATTGCCGTCGACGGAGATTTTTCCGTCCTCCATGAAGATCAGCCGCGTGCCGACCTGGCGGGCGAAAGCCATCTCGTGCGTGACCACGATCATCGTCATGCCTTCCTCGGCAAGCGACTGCATGACGCGCAGGACCTCGTGGCGAAGCTCCGGATCGAGCGCCGATGTCGGCTCATCGAACAGCATCAGCTTCGGCTTGACGGCCAGTGCCCGGGCGATCGCCACACGCTGCTGCTGCCCACCCGACAGCTCGGACGGATAATGATGGCCGCGCTCGGCAAGCCCGACTTTCGCAAGAAGCGCCTTGGCCTGCTCTTGCGCATCGGCGCGGCCGACGCCACGCACGCGGCGGGGACCGAAGGCGACATTTTCCAGCGCGGTCATTTGCGGGAAAAGATTGAACTGCTGGAAGACCATGCCGGCCTCCTGGCGGATCATCCGCACCTGCGAGCGGCCGGCCTTGACGCTGATATTGTCGACGACGAGATCGCCGCCGTTGATCTCCTCCAGCGCGTTGATGCAACGCAGCAGCGTCGACTTGCCGGAACCGGACGGGCCGATCAGCACGACCACCTCGCCCTTGTCGATATTGAGATCGACCTCCCGCAGCACCACGACGGAGCCGAAGGTTTTCGTGACGTTTCGAAATTCCACGATGCTCATAGGATCCGCATCCTCTTTTCGGTAACGCGCAGGATCAGCGTCAGGGTTCCGGTCATCAACAGGTAGAGGATCGCCACGGCACTCCAGATCTCGACGGCGCGAAAGTTGGCGGCCATGATCTCCTGGCCCTGGCGGGTGAGCTCTCCGACGCCGATGACGATGAACAGCGAGGTATCCTTGAGGCTGACGATGAACTGGTTGCCGAGCGGCGGGATCATGCGCCGGAAGGCGACCGGGCCGATGATATAGACCAGCACCTTCCACATCGGCAGGCCGAGCGCGAGGCCCGCTTCCTTCAGTCCCTTATGCACGGAGAGGAAGGAGCCGCGCACGATCTCGGCGATATAGGCACCGGCATTGACGACAATGGCGGTGACGGCCGCGGTCATCGGGTTGACGCGGACATCTGCCAGCACCGGCAGCGCGAAATAGATGAACATCACCTGCACGACGATCGGCGTGCCGCGGATCAGCTCGATATAGACGAAGGCGATGGCGTTGAGCAGCTTGTTGCCATAGGCGCGCATCAGACCCGTTACGAAGCCGACGATAAGGCCGCCCACGAGGCCGGCAAGGGTGATGAGGATGGTAAGGCGGGCGCCGCTCAACAGAGCAGGCATGGCCTCGCCGACGACGGACCAGTCGAATTCCATGGATTGGCTCTCCGGCTTGGGGGAGCGCGCCGCATGAGCCGGCGCGCCCGGCTAGAGCATGATCCGACCGGAGTGAACGAGGATCGGCGGGATCATGCTGCAAGGAGCAAGCGTCAGAGCTTCGGCTCGGTCCCGAACCACTTCTTGTAGATCTCGGTGTAGCGGCCGTCCTTCTTCATGTTGGCCAGTGCAGTATTGACCTTGGCAACCAGTTCGCTGCCCTTCGGGAAGCCGATGCCGTATTGATGCGCCATCATCTGCTCGCCGACGGCCTTCACCTTGCCGCCGCCGGCGGTCTTGATGTAGTAGAGCACGTTCGGCGTATCGTGCATGGCGGCGTCGACGCGGCCGGTCTGAAGCTCCAGATAGGCGTTGTCGATGTTCGGGAACTGGCGCAGCTCCGTCTCCTTGAAGTGCTCCTTGGCATAATCCGTGGCGGACGTGCCGGTCTTGGTCGCCAGGATCTTGCCCTTGAGGTCGTCCGCGCCCTTGATGGCGCTGTCGGCGGGCACCATCAGCAGGAAGCCGCTGTCATAGTAGCCGTCGGAGAAATCGATGGCCTTCTTGCGCTCGTCCTTGATCGTGATGCCGGCCAGCGCCACATCCACCTGCTTGGTCTGAAGCGCAGGAATGATGCCGTTGAAATCCATCGGCTGCAGCGTGTAGGTGACGCCGATTTCCTTGGCGATGGCATCCCACATGTCGATGTCGAAGCCGACATATTTGTCGCCTTCCTTGAACTCGAAGGGCACGAAGGCCGTATCGGTGGCGACCACCAGATCCGCGGCGCGCGCGCCCTGGGAGAAGACGAGCGCCGATGCGAAGGCGGCAAACAGAATAGAACGCAGTTTCATAGTAGTTCCCCTTTTCCTGGTTATGCGTGTGGGAGAGCGTTTATGGCGGCATCGATCGCGTCGCCCAGCCTCTCGACGATGCGGGTGATATCGGCGCGGTCGACGATGAAGGGCGGGGCGAGCAGCACATGGTCGCCGAGGCGGCCGTCTATGGTGCCGCCCATCGGATAGACCATCAGCCCGCGCGCCATCGCTTCCCTCTTGACGAGAGCATTCAGCCTGAGTTTCGGATCGAAGGGCTGCTTGCTCGCGCGGTCTGCGACAAGCTCGACGCCGCGAAACAGGCCGCGCCCGCGAATATCCCCGACATGATGGTGATTGCCGAGGCGGTCGGTGAGCTGGCTCTCCAGCTCCGCGCCCATGGCCACGACATTGGCGAGCAGGTTTTCCTGGCGAATGACATGCTGCACGGCAAGGCCGGCAGCCGCCGCCATCGGATGGGCCATATAGGTGTGGCCGTGCTGAAAGAAGCCGGAGCCGTTTGCGAAAGCGTCGAAGATCCGGTCCGAAAGCAGCACCGCGCCGACCGGCTGGTAGCCGCCGCCAAGCCCCTTGGCGATGGTCATCAGGTCGGGTGCGACGCCGTCCTGCTCGCAGGCATGCAACGTGCCGGTGCGGCCCATGCCGCACATCACCTCGTCGAGGATCAGCAGCACGCCGTAGCGGTCGCAGATGGCGCGGATGCGCTTCAGATAATCGGCGACGGGCGGCACGGCGCCCGACGTGGCGCCCACCACCGTCTCGGCGACGAAGGCGATGACCTCGTCCGCGCCGAGTTCGAGGATCTTGTCCTCCAGTTGCTGCGCGGCGCGGGCGGCATAAGCCTCGTCGCTCTCGCCGGGCTCCTGCAGACGATAGGCGTAGCAGGGATCGATATGATGGGTTTCGATGAGCAGCGGCTTGAACTGGGCCCGCCGCCATTCGTTGCCGCCGGCGGCGAGCGCGCCAAGGGTATTGCCGTGATAGCTCTGCCGGCGCGCGATGATGTGGCGGCGCTGCGGCTCGCCCTTCTCGACAAAATACTGCCGCGCCATCTTGAGCGCCGCCTCGACGGCCTCGGAACCGCCGCTGACCAGATAGACGTGACCGAGTCCTTCCGGCGCGCCCTCGACAAGGAGATCGGCGAGGTCCTCGGCGGCCTGCGAGGTGAAGAAGCCGGTATGGGCATAGGCGAGCCGGTCGAGCTGCTCGTGCAGGGCGGCGATGACGGCGGGATGGGAGTGGCCGAGGCAGGAGACCGCCGCGCCGCCGGAGGCATCGATATAGGCCTTGCCCTCGGCATCGAAGAGTTCGATGCCCTTTCCACCGACAGCGACCGGCAGGCGGGAGTGGATGGCGCGATGCAGAAGATGGGTCACGGACGCTTCATCCTTGTCTTGAGATGGGTATTGAGGGCGGCGGACTGGCGATCGACGCCGGCGAGAGCCGCGCTCGCCGCATCGCCCACCTGCCCGGCGACCAGTGCGCCCAGTGCCTCCGCGATGACGAAGGCCGGCGACATGGTGTGGAGAAACGAGGGGCTTTCGGTCGGCACGACGACGGTGCAGGCGGCAAGCTGCGCAAGCGGAGCGACGGGGCTGTCGGTGATCGCGACGAGCGGGATCCCACCCTCGACGGCATAGTCGGCGATCTCGATCGTCTGGCGCGTATAGGGCAGCACGCTGACGGCGACCATCACATCGTCGCGGCCGGCGCTGCCGAGCGCATCGGCGCCGATGCCGCCGACGGCGTCCAGCATGATCGAATGCTTGCCGGCGAGCGAGAGGATATAATGCAGGTGCCAGGCCGGCGAATGGCTGGAACGCAGGCCGAGGCAATAGACCCGCCGCGCCGCGCTCAGCCGCCGGGCCGCTTCGGCCAGCGTATCGAGGGCGGCGGGCTGCGACAGTTGCGCAATCTGTGCTGCGATCCCGCCCAGCATGTCGGCCGCCAGCGCTTGGTCGCCCTTGAGCTTCTGGCTTTTCGCCTGCACTCCGACACGGCCGGCAAAGCCCGTCACCTCGCCCCGCATCGCGTCGGCATATTGCTGGCGGATATCCTCGTAGCCTGTAAGGCCAAGATGCTTGGCAAGCCGGGTCATGGTCGCGGGCTGGACGCCGGCATGTCGCGCCTGCTCGCGCATGGAAAGCAATGCAACGTCGCGCGGCTGGTTCAGGATATAGCGCGCGGCGGCCTGGAGCTGATCCGACATCGTGTCGAATGCCTTGATGATCGTGTCTGCGAGAGGGCCGGTTTGCATAGGATTCGATTACACCCTTCATTGGTAGTTTGCAACATATGTTTCATTGATATAATAATATGATCCGTATGAATCATCGAGGATCGACGGATGACCGACCCCTATAGCTCGCATCGTGTGGCGATTGCAGTGGCGCCGAACGGCGGGCGCCGCACCAAGGCCGATCATCCGGCCATCCCGCTGACGCCGGCGGAACTGGCACGCACGGCGGCCGAATGCCTGGATGCCGGCGCCTCGATGATCCACGTCCATATCCGCCGCCCCGATGGCCGCCACCTGCTCGACGCCGAGGCTTACCGGCAGGCGATCGACGCCATCCGCAAGCAGGTCGGCGACCGGCTGGTCATCCAGATCACGACGGAGGCGCTCGGCATCTACGCCCCGGCCGAACAGATCGCGGTGCTGAAGGCCGTGAGGCCGGAAGCCGCGTCGCTGGCGCTGCGCGAACTCGCTCCGGACGAGGCCGCCGAGCCGGATTTTGCCGAGGCACTCGCCTGGATGAAGCGGGAAAACGTCTCGCCGCAGATTATTCTCTACGACCCGGCGGAAGCCGTTCGCCTCGCCGATATGATCCAGCGGGGCATGGTGCCCTGGCCGGATATTCCCGTGCTCTACGTGCTCGGCCGCTATACGGTTCTCCAGACCTCGCAGCCCGCCGACCTGCTGCCCTTCCTCGCGCCGAATGCCCCGCGCTTCTCGCACTGGAGCGTTTGCGCCTTCGGACGCCACGAGGCCGCCTGCGTCACCGCCGCGGCCCTGCTCGGCGGCCATGTTCGCGTCGGTTTCGAAAACAATCTGCATTTGCCGGATGGCTGTTTTGCACCGTCGAACGCCGCGTTGGTGGGGGCGGTTGCGAATGCCGCTCAAGGCCTTGGTATGGAAATATGCAATGCGGATGAGCTTCGCGCACGTCCTGTTTCATCTGCCTGACAATCGAGAGCATTGAAGCAGCAATCGCGCTGTGGCGGCCGCCATGTGGCCGGCCGCCGGACACGTTGCGGAATGCCTTCCAAAAGCACCTCGAAGCGGCGAAGGGCGAGGTTGCCGTGTGGGATCTGCAGGTCAGCTCTGTGCAGATATGGAAAACATGCCTTTGCGAAGCGCCGGCCTGGGATGAGGAAAGTTTGCCGGCGATGACCTACCCCATGATGAAAGGCTGGCCGATGCGGACCATATGAACCTTCGGCTTGCTAAAAGGGAAGCGGACCACGTCGATGTCGCCATTCTCGACGTCTACCTGCAGGGCGAGAAGGTATGACCCGCCGCCGAAAACCTGGAAGAGCAAGGCGTGCCGTTCCTGTTCGCCACCAGCTACAACCAGTCGATTATCCCGCCGCGCGTCGGTAGCGTTCTTCGGTATGACGAGCCAATCGGCCCGAAAAATCTTGGTCGCGTTGACGCAACGATCATCGACAAGGCGCATTCCTGGAAAAGCGCAACTAAGTCGATCTATCGGTTCCATGCTTCAGCGTCCCGACGTCAAGACGATCGATGTCAGTCAAGGACGGGACGCCAGCCGAGCGGTTGCCGGCTGACGTGTCGGTTTAGATTCAGTCGCGATTGAAGCCCTGGCGTTGCGTCATCGCGCCCTGCGACTGGGTTTGGTTGCGCTGATCGTCAATCTCGACCTCGGTCTTGCGAACGCTCTCATTGATCGTTTCGGTACGTTCGGTCGCGGATTTCTTAATGCCGATTTCCTCGACGACGCGGGCGTCCTTGGAAACAACCGCTTCCTCATGATGTTCTTCGGCGGAAATGGTGCGATCCTGGAATACTGCATCGGCATTGTCCACCGGTCGGTCAACCGGCCGGCGCGTGATCGTGACCTCTTCATCGCGAAGCGAGACATTCTCGGAAACCGGCGTCTCGATCGTATAGGCGCGTACCTTCACGCTCCCGGAATTGACGTCGCGCTTTCCGACCCGCAGGTTTTCCTCGACGACCTTGATCGTACCGTCGTCGGAGGGTGCGTCAAAGGCATCTTCGCGGCTGGTGCCGAGTGCGCTCAGGTTGCGATCGTGGGCCGATGCTGCCGCGCTGGCGTTCGCAGCGGATGTGTCCCAGCCCTCGCTGCGCCATTGGTCGGCGCGTTCGTCGATATCGATGCTGCCTTCGTCGTCCAGAATGGCGTGGGCGGTCTTGTAGAGATCGTCGCTTATCCCCGAAACAGAAACGAGGAACCCACCACGACGCAGACCTTCTGAATAAACGAGGCGATCGTCATTGGGGAAGAAGAAGTCTTCAAGCGCGGCCCAGAAGCCCTTGCGGTCGTCGCTGCCCGCAATTGCCCGATCGCCATCGGCTTCATAGCCGGGGACGAAACGGATGGAGTCGTGGGGTATCCCCGCTTCCTCCAACCGCTTTACGGCGTTTTCGGCATCTGAACGGCTGTCGAAGAACGCAGTAAGCGTGTTCGAAGTGCCGGAAGCGGCGGAATAGGCATTGGAGGCGTTTTCGATGGTCATGTCGGTTTCCTTTTCATCGTTCGTGCGTACGACCGTGGCGGTCTGCCTTCGAAGAACGGTTGCGTGAGTTTCGGTTTCTGTGGTGACGTCCCGCCGTATGTGGATTTCCTCGATGAGAAAGAGGCGTTTGACCATGCGTTCTTCAACGATCGGGACGATGGTGACGTCCCCTTCGGTCCGGATAGCCGGCGGGGTTTGAATTTCGACATCGAAGGCGACGCGCGAGACGTCGACCTTCTGCCTGGCAAGTTGGATATCGACGACGGCCTCGACGAGGTCTGTGTCGGTCATGACATGCACGTAGCCGTCCACGACCGAATGCTTGTCGATTTTCAGGTGTTCTTCCAGAAGGGGAATTTTCGTTTCGGGTTGCGGCATGGGCTTCTCGCTGGCGTCGTCAGCTCACAACGGAGCGAGAATCGAATTGTTCCGGCCTTAACGATATCGGCCGCTACGGCAGACAAAGCCTTTGGAACGATCGTTTGCGGCCTGTGAGGTGACGCTGAACATCGAAAATGCCGCATCGTCCCAAGCCGAAGCGCTCCCGCTTCACCTGGAAATGCCTGAGGAAGGCTAGATCGACCCCTGGTCGATCCTGGCGCGCAGCTGAATTGCGACGTTCTCGGCAACGAAAACGGCGTGGTCCGTCACCTGAGGAAGCCCCATCAGCTCTCCGAATGTGCCACGTGCCAACGGGCCCGCGACGTAAAGCGTTTCACTCGCCTTCCCGGTCCTGTTTATCGCCCGACTTTGCTCGTCGACGAGGATACCGAGACCGACCGCATCCGGTTGCAGGTCACCCGAACCGGCGAGCCCAGAGAGGAACGCCTGGCTTGAAAGCACCGAAGCGTGACCGGGACCCGTCGTCACCACCACGCTGTCGAAGTGTTCCAGATACGTTTCCCGCCGGCGACGCGGACGGAGCCGCACCGCGATACCGTCCGCTGCGGAACAGGTCACCCCCGTGATAGCCGCCGGACGAAAAACGAGTGTGCCCGCTGAAAGACGCCGCTCTATGACAGCCTCCACTTGCGGCGCGATACGGAAGCGGTGCACATCCCAGTAGGGCCGCAGAAAGCGAACGACGCGGCGGCGCTCGGCGACCGGCAGCGCGCGCCAGATGTCGCGTCCCTGGGCGCGGAGCCGGTCGAAAACCGCGTGCCAGCCAAGGCCCAGAGCTTTGGCCTGCGAAAGGCCGTGCCGGATGCGTCGCAGCAGGCCCCGCGCCGAGCGGGATGGCGGATCGGCAAATTCGCCGAAGGGCTCGTAAGCGGAGAAGTCGTGGCCGCGCGAGCGGAGGCCACGGCGCGAGACGGCGGTGATCTTCCCACGATGCCCGAGGGCATCGAGTGTCGCGATGACATCTGCGGCGGTAAGCCCGGTACCGACGACCAGCACGCGATCATCTCTGCTGATGCCGGAGAGAGCACCTGGCACCGTCGCATCGGGAACATAGCCTGGATAACCGGAAAGCGCTCGATGGAGGGCTTCGGGTGGTTGAGGGCTGGGATGCGTGGTTGCGAGAACCAGGATATCCGCATCGAGCGCCGATCCCCCGTCGAGTTCCACATGCCAGCCGCCTGCAGGCGCCCTGGTCACGGCGCGGACGCGGCTGCGACGATGTTCGATCAAGCCACTCGCAACAAAGGGGTCAAGATTTTCAGAAACATATCGACCGAAGGCGGACCGTCGCGCGAAGACGTGCCCCTCCGGCGTCACGGCCTCCGGGTCGTCGGCGAGCGTGCCGCTCTCGACGAGCCAGCGCTGAAAATGCTCGCCATCTTCGGGTAGAAGCGTCATGCGCGCAGCGGGAACGTTGATACGGTGCGCGCGCTCGTCCGAATCGTAGGCCAACCCGCCGCCGAGCAGCGGTCGAGGTTCCAAGACGACGACCCTTGCATGAGCGGCGGGCATCCGGCGTATGAGATGATAGGCACAAGCGGCGCCGGAAAAACCGCCCCCAATGATTGCGACCACTGGTCTGGCCGACATTCGGTTCACCTCCGCATCCAGGATTGGCATCGCCACGGGCGTCACGCACCGACAGATTTCAGCGCGGGAATGGCCGCGGCCTCACGACGCTTCACCGCCTCGATATCGCGGTAGCCATCGGCGGGATGGGTCTTGGGCAGATAGGGCCCGTCGCCGAAAAGCTTCTCACGCAGGGTACCGTCCCTGTAGGCGGTCGGATAGGCGCCGCGCCTCTGAAGTTCCGGCACGATATGGGCAACGACATCCTCGAAACTGTCCGGCGTCACCGCATACGCCAGGTTGAAGCCGTCGACATCGGTATCCTCGACCCATTCCTGCAGGATGTCGGCGATGCGCTCCGCCGAACCGACGAAGACCGGTCCCATACCGCCGATGCCGCCAAACTGCGCCAGTTCATCGATAGTCCAGGATTTATCCCCGCCGGCGATGTGCTCGACGAAGGAATGAATGGCATTGGTCTCGATCTTCTCGACCACGTCGGTTGGCGCATATTGGCCGAAATCGATGCCGCTCCAACCGGACATGAAGGTGAGCGACCCGTCATAGGAGACGTAGCTCTTGTAGTCCTCGAACTTCTTCTGCGCCTTCTCCTCGGTCTCGTCGGTGATGACCGTCACGAGGGTGTAAATATAGACCTTCTTCGGGTCGCGGCCGGCCGCGGCGATGCGCTGGCGGATATCGGCGACATAGGCCTTCAGCACGGATTTTGTGGGCGCGGCGACGAAGATGCATTCGGCATGGGCGGCGGCAAAGGCCTTGCCCGGCCCGGAGGCACCGGCCTGGTAGAGCACGGGCGTTCGCTGCGGCGAGGGCTCGGTGAGACCATAACCCGGCACGTCGAAGAACTTGCCCCTGTGGTTGATCTCGTGAACCTTTTCCGGATGCGTAAAGATGCGCTTGTCGCCGTCGCGCACCACGGCGCCCTCTTCCCAGGAGCCTTCCAGCAGCTTGTAGAGCACCTCGACATATTCGGCGGCGACTTCGTAGCGATTGTCGTGCCGGCGAAGGCCGCCCTGTCCGACATTCTTCGCGCCGCTCTCCAGATAGGACGTCACGATATTCCAACCAACGCGCCCCTTGGAATGGTGGTCGGCGGTCGCAAGGCGTCTGGCGAAGGTATAGGGGTGCTCGAAGGAGGTGGAGGCGGTGATGCCGATGCCCAGATGCTTCGTGGCGAGCGCGATGGGTGCAGCAAGCTGCAGCGGATCGTTGACGGGGATCTGAGCCGCCTGATGGATGGCGTGGTAATTCGAGCCCTTGTAGACATCGTAATAACCGATGACGTCGGCAATGAAGATACCGTCGAAGACACCGCGCTCCAGCGTGCGGGCGAGATCCTGCCAGTAGTCCAGATCCTTGTATTTGAACGACTTGTCGCGCGGGTGCGCCCACAGGCCGGGGGATTGATGGCCCACGCAGTTCATGTCGAAGGCGTTGAAGCGGATTTGCCGTGCCATGGGTGTCTCCTGAATACGAGGATGCCTGACGCATCGATCGGAGACGAAGATAATGCTTATCCGCTCCAAATACAGAAATTCTATCTTTTTTATAGATTAATAGTGGAAATGGCTTTCTAGCTACGATGCCCCGACTTTGGGAACATATGTGCAAGCGGCGGAAATCCGTGCACTGCACATCGCCCCACCCTGACCGCCGCGCAGGAGACCGATCATGAGCACCCTACACCTTGTCAAGGAGCCCGAGCGCCAGGACGACCGGGCGCGCCTTTTTGCAAAAGCCGAGGAAATTGCCGCAGACCTTGCCCGTCGCGGCGCTCAGCTCGATAGAGAAGGCAAGCCGCCGTTGGCGGAAATCGACCGATTGAAACAGGAAGGCCTGCTCAGCGCGCTGCATCCCGTCGAGATCGGCGGCGGCGGGCTCGACTGGGTGGACGGTCTGCGCCTGGTGCGCATCCTCGCCCGCGGCGAAAGCTCGATTGGCCAGTTGCTCGGCTATCATTTCGTCAACAGCCAGTACGTCTACTGGGCGGCCGCCGACCCGGACAAGGCCTTCGACCTCGGTGTCGAGACGGTCGCCAAGTCGCTCTATTGGGGCGCCGCCGTCAACCCGCGCGACCCCGGCCTGACATTGACCAGAAGCGGCGACCGCTATCGTCTCAACGGCAAGAAGACCTTCTCGACCGGTGCGCATGTCTCCGACCGCATCAATGCCAATGCGGCCTTCGGCGAGCAGATCGCCAATCTCGTGCTGCCGACGGACCGGGCCGGTTACATCGCCAACGACGATTGGGACAATATCGGCCAGCGCCTCTCCGACAGCGGCAGCGTCGAGTTCAGGGATTTCCCGGTCTACGAAAGCGATTTCCTGCTGCCGCTCGCGGGGAAGGACGCCGCGCCTGCGGTGCGGTCGACGTTCAACACGCCGCTGATCCAGCTCGTCTTCGTTAACTTCTATCTCGGGACGGCCGAGGGCGCGCTGGCGGCGGCAGAGGATTATGTGCGAAACACGACGCGTCCCTGGGTCACGTCCGGGCTCGAAAAAGCCAGCGAGGATCCGTATATCCTGGAGCGCATCGGCGAGTTCCACGCGGCGCTGAAGGCCTCCGCCGCCCTTGCCGACGCGGCGGCGGTTGCCGTCCAGTCGGCGCTTGCGGGCGGAGGAAGCGTCACCGCGCGCCAACGCGGCGCGGCGGCGATCGAGGCCTATGCGGCAAAGGTCAACGCCACCCATGTCGCGCTGGAGGTCACGTCTCGCGTGTTCGAGCTGACCGGCGCCCGCTCGACCGCCTCGCACCACGGCTTCGACCGCTACTGGCGCAACGTGCGCACCCACACGCTGCACGACCCCGTCTTCTACAAAGCCCGTGAAGTCGGCGATTTCGCGCTCAACGGCCGTGTGCCGGAGCCGAGCCTCTATAGCTGAGGGGAGAAGCAGGCGGAAGAACCGGAGGCGGCCAATGGCCGCCTAATGCCGTTGGCGACCGGCATTCCCGCCCGCAAGCATACTTCCAAGAAAAAGGCCGCAACTCCGAGAGTTGTGGCCAGGCGACGACCCTCATGACGACGCGCGGATTTCAGAGCGCGCCACTCTTCGGCGGCGTGACACCATTGAGGTGATAGTTGCCGACGACGTGGTACTTCCAACGGACCGGATCGTGCAGCGTATGCGTGCGGGCATTGCGCCAGTGACGCTCGAGGTTGAGACCGCGCCTGGTGGCGGACGAGCCGGCCAATTCGAACAGCACGTTCGTCGCGTCGATGGCGAGTTCCGTCGTCAGCACTTTGGCGGCGGCCACCGCCAGCGTCGCGGCGACGGCATTTTCCGCGGTGAGGTTCACCTGCGCCTGATCGACCTTGCGCCCTGCCCGCTCCAGCGTCGCCTCGGCGGCATCGAGGCGGATGGCGAGTTCGCCGATGCGGGCGATGGTCAGGGGATCGTCCGCGGCGCGCTCGACACCGCTGCCGGTCCAGGGCCGCGCCCTGTCGCGGACGTAGTCGATCGTCTCCTTCAACGCCGCGCGCGCGATGCCGAGATCGATGCCGGCATGGATGATCTGGCCGACGGAGCCGATCGTGCCAGGGCGCTCGAACCCTTTCTGGTGCGGCACGACGGCATCGGCCGGCACGTAGACGTCATTCAGGATCGTCGTGCCGCTGCCCGTCGTGCGCTGGCCGAAGCCGTCCCAGTCGTCGACGATCTCGATACCCTCGGTCTCGCGCGGGGCAAACGACATGGTGAGGCGATCCTCTTCGTCGAGCGCGAAGATCGCCACCCAATGGGCGAAGAGCACGCCGGTCGAATAGAATTTCCGTCCGTTGATGCGGAAGCCCGCGCCATCGCGTGTGATGCGCGTGTTGTAGTCGCCCACCGTCTTCGTGCCGACCTCGGAAAGGGCGTTGCCGAAGCGCTCGCCGGCAAGCGCCCGGCCGAAATAGAAGCGCTTCTGCGTCTCGCTGCCGTCGTGGCGGAGCGCTTCCAGAATGTAGAAATGGTTCTGCGAGATCTGCCCGATCGAGCTGTCGGCCTCCGAGAGGATCGCCGTCACCTCGGCGAGCACGACATTGGAGACATCGATGCCGCCATATTCGGAGGGAACGGTGATGGCCAGCAGGCCGGAGGCGGAGAGCTTGTCCAGTTCCTCATGCGGCAGCGCCCGCTCGTGATCGCGCCGGCTCGCGCCGCCGGCGAACTCGGCGGCAAGCGTGCGGGCGATGGTGAGCGCCTCTTCTTCGCTGTCGATACGGTGGGCGGTCTGCGAGGGGTCGGCAAGCCGGGTGACGCTGCTCATGAAGAATCCTTTCGATGAATCCGGGTTCAGGCCCGGCCGGCGGCCTTGCGGTTGGCGAAGCCGATGGCGAGGACGCAGAAGATGAGGAGGCCGGTGCCGACCTGCTGCCAGTAGAAATTGAGGCCGGACAGCAGGAGGCCATTGGCGACGATGCCGAGCAGCAGCACACCGAGAACGGTGCCCGGCACGTTCGGCCGCCCATGCGGGTCGAAGGTCGTGCCGATGAAGGTGGCGCCGATGGCGTTGAGGAGGAAGGCGTTGCCGGAGGACGGAATATAGACCGTGACCGTCGAGGTGAGAATGAGGCCGACCACGGCGGCGATCGTCGAGACCAGGATATAGGTGGCGGCCGCGATGCGTGGCAGGCGCAGCCCCGAATAGCGCACGACGCTCGCCTGGATGCCGGTGGCGAGCGCCACCCGGCCGAAGCACGTGCGCGAAAGCACGACCCAAGCCCCGCCGATGACGAGCGCGGCGACGAGAAGCGGCACGGGAATGCCCGCGAGCGTGCCCTGTCCGAGGAAGCGGAAGGCTTCCGGCACGCCGGCGGGCGGCAGGTAGACCGGGTTTCCGCCGTTCGTCAGCAATTGCTGCACGCTGCGGCCGACGAAGAGCGTGCCGAGCGTGGCGAGGAACGGCGAGATGCCGATACCGGCGATGAGCACGGCGTTGAACAGGCCGACCAGTGCGCCGCCGGCAAGCCCGCCGAGGGCGGCAAGCGCGACCGGCTGGCCGGCACGCACCAGGGAGACGAAAGCGAAGCTCGAAAAATCCACCGCCGTGCCGACCGAAAGGTCGATGCCGCCCGCCGAGACGGCGAAGGTCATGGCGATGGAGACGATGGCGAGCAGGGCGAAATTGTTCACCAGCACGCTGAGGAGGTTTGCGCCGGACAGGAAGCCGGGCGCAAGCGCTGCGAACAGGATGAAGACGGCGGCGAGCGCCGCGACCAGCGCAGAGCGCGCGACGCCGCGGCTGAAGGAGGAAACAGCGACGTTCCCCATGTCAGACATTCTCCTTGCGGCCGAGCACCGTGGTGGCGGAAACGACCAGCAGGATCAGTAGTCCCTGCACGCCGCTGACCAGCGTGCTGGAAATGTTGAGAAGCTGGAAGCCGTTGATGAGGAAGCCGACGAAAAGCACCGACAGCAACGTGCCGGTGATTGTCGGCACCAGCCGGCGGGAAAAGACCGTGCCGAGCAGGGCGGTGACGACGACCGGCAGCAGCATGTCGCCGGCCCCGGTGGTGCTGCCCGAAAGGTAGGAGACCGAAAGGATGCCGGCGAGCCCCCCGCACAGGCCGCTTGCCAGGAACGAGCCGGCGACGAAGGTCTTGACGGGCAGGCCCGCCGCCCGCGCCGCATCCGGGAATGCGCCGACCGCGTAGAGGCGCAGGCCGAGCGGCGTGTACTGCACGATGGCGGCGACGACGAGCGTGAAGCCGAGAAGGAGGTAGGCGAGCACGGGAATGCCGAACGGGCCGCCGGCCGAAAGCGTCGAGAGGAACGCGCCCGATGCGGGGACGACGGTATTCTGCGTCAGCACCAGTTCGAGGCCGGCGACGACGTTCATGACGGCAAGCGTCGCCAGCAGCGGCACGATACCCGCAAGCGTGACGGCGGCGGCATTGACCGCGCCAATGGCGAGTCCCGTGCCGAGCGCGCCGGCAATCGCGACACCATCGCCATGTCCCGCCTGCGCCAGCGTGGCATAGACGGCGGCGCTGAGGCCCATATTGGCGGCCAGCGACAGGTCGATGCCGCCCGTCACGACGTTCGAGCCGCCGGCGATGATGACGATGGTGAGCCCGATGGCCAGCACGCCCGCTATGGCCGACTGGCCGAGCACGTTGCCGATATTGCCGACCGTGAGGAAGAACGGCGCAGTGACGGAGAAGACGATGAGAACGCCGAGGAAGACGGCGAGCGCCCCGCCACGCAGCGCCAGCGTGGCAAAGCGGCGGCCGAAGGTCGGGCCTGCGCCTGGCGGTTCGAATGCCTTCTGGGCCTCGACTTCGAGTGCGGAGGCAGGGATATAGGGCGTGTCAACCAGCATGGCGAAGCGTCTCATGGGCGCCCGTGACATCGGCAAGGACCTCGTCCGGGCTCGTTTCGGAGGAAATGAACTGCCGCGTGACGCGGCCGCGGAAGAAGACGAGAACGCGATCGGTGACGCCGAGCAGTTCCTCGATATCGGAGGAAAGCACGAGGACGGCCGCGCCGCGTTCGGCAAGCTCGCCGATCAGCCGGTAAATCTCCACCTTGGCCGCGATGTCGACACCCGTCGTGGGTTCGTCGAGCAGATAGATTTCCGACTGGCGGCTCAGCCATTTGGCGATCGCCACCTTCTGCTGATTGCCGCCCGAGAGCGTCTTCACGAGGGCATCGACGCTGTCGGTCTTGATCTGCAGTCGCCTGACGAGGTCTTCCGTCTGCCGCCGTTCCGCGCCGCGATCAATGAGGCCATGCGAAAAGCGGTCGAGGCTGGCGAGCGTGGTGTTTTCCGTGACGGAAAGGTCGAGCGCGACGCCGTCGCGGCGGCGATCCTCCGGCACGAGCGCCAGATGGCGGTCCGTCGCAGCCGCGGGATCGGCGCAGAACACCGTCTCGCCCTTGACGGAAACGGTGCCGCCGGTCGGCCGGTCGAGGCCGAAGAGCGTTCGCACCACCTCCTTCGCGCCCGAACCGACGAGCCCGGTGAAACCGAGAACCTCGCCCTTGCGGAGCGAAAAGGAGACGGCGTCGAAGCGGTCTGCGAGCGCCAGGTTGTCCACCTCCAGGAGCACCTCGCCCGGTGTGACGGCCGGCTTCGGATAAAGTTCGCCGATATCGCGATTGACCATCAGCGCGCCGATCTCGGCCGCCGAGGTTTTAGCGACGGGCAGGGTCGCGACATCGCGGCCGTTGCGCAGCACCGTCACCGTGTCGCAGAGATCGGCGATCTCCCCGAGATAATGCGAGATGTAAAGGATGGTGACGCCCTCCGAGCTCAGGCGGCGGATGAGCTGGAAAAGCAGGTCCGCCTCGCGCCGGACGAGTGCGGCGGTCGGTTCGTCGAAGACCAGCACCTTGGGATTGGCGATCAGTGCCCGCGTGATCTGGA
This sequence comes from Rhizobium sp. YJ-22, assembly GCF_029601685.1. NCBI lineage: Bacteria > Pseudomonadati > Pseudomonadota > Alphaproteobacteria > Hyphomicrobiales > Rhizobiaceae > Rhizobium > Rhizobium sp. YJ-22. The sequence continues at coordinate 161,477 of NZ_JARRIR010000011.1, forward strand.
CGATCTGCTTTTCCGCCGCCGAAAGATCGGCGATCAGCGCGGAATGGGGCAGTGCCAGGCCGAAATAACGCTCCAGCACCTCGGCCGACTTGCGCCGCATCGCCCCCCGGTCGAGGAAGGGCGTGCCCGGGAAACGCAGCTCGCGGCCGAGGAAAAGGGCCTCGCCGACCGTGAAGGTGGGAACGAGAAGGCGGTCCTGGTGGATGAAGTGAATGCCGAGTTCTTCCGCAAGATGCGGCGTCAACCGGTCATAGGACTTGCCGTCGATCTCAAGCCTGCCCTCATCCGGCCGGTGAAGGCCGGCGATGAGCTTGATCAGCGTCGACTTGCCTGCGCCGTTCTGCCCGACGAGACCGTGGATCGAACCACGCACGACGGTCAGCGACGCACCCGACAGGGCCGTCGCCCCGCCAAAGTGCTTGACGATGTTTTCGAGACGGATGATCGCCTCGCCATTCCCTGCTGTACCAACCATGACTGCAATCCCCATTGACAGAACGACCGCGGCGCAGCCGCCGCGGTCCGGCCGGACGATCAGCCGATGCCGAGCTTCTTGGAGATCTCGCCGACGTTCTGCTTGTTGGCGAGCAGCGCCGGCACATAAGTTTCGCGCGGCAGCGTTTCGCCGGCAAGGTGACGGGCGACGTTGCGGATGGCGACGCGGCCCAGTTCGGCGGGCTGCTGGGCGACGTCGGCGGCGGCCGGCGAGTTCGGATCGGCGACGAGCTGGAGCACTTCCGGGCTGCCATCGACACCATAGGTCCGGATCTCCGTGCGGCCGGCGGCGGCAAGCGCCTGCGTTGCGCCGAGCTGCGGAATGTCCCATGCGGACCAGATCGCCTTGATCGACCCCTTTTCCGGATATTTCGCGAGAATGGCGGTAATTTGCGTGAACGCATCCTGGACGGTGTTCGGAATCACGTCGCGCAGCTCCGGCTGCACGATCTGAACCTTCGGGAAATATTTCACCACATTGACCAGCTGGTCATAGCGGATGGCGCAGGGTGTCACGCCGTAGAAGCCGTTGAACACGACGATATTGCCCTCGCCGCCGATATCGGAAACGAGTTGAAGGGCGAGGTCCTTGCCGATGCCCCAATTGTCCGAGGTCGAGTTGTTGATCGAGTTGACCGAGCCGACATCGATGGTGAAGACCGGGATATCGGCCTCACGCGCCTTTTTCAGCCACGGGTCGATGACGCTGAGCGTACCGAGAAGCTGGACGATGGCATCGGGCTTCTGGGCGATCAGCGTCTGGAGCTGGGACACGAGCTTGCCGTCGTTGCGGCCGGCATCGACGGCGATCGGCTCGCCGCCGAGGCGCTTCACCTCTTCGATCTGGGCGTTGTAGGCCTGGAGATCGAAAAAATGATCCGTGCCGGCAGTGCTGATGCCGATGCGCTTGCCCTTGAGAGAGAGGCCGTCCTCGGCTGCTGCGGCATGGGCCGAGAGCAGGCCGGTTCCTGCCACAACGCCCGCGACGGCGGTGAGCTTCAGGAGATTGCGGCGATTGACGCCGGATCGGATATCGTCGGACATGATGTGCCCCGTTGGATCGATAATGATATAATTCTATAAAATATATAGACTATCTCGTGGAGATAGGCAGGATTTTCCAAAATCCGGGGCGGTCGCGAAAAGATTGAACTTTTCGAAAGGCTGACGAATCCGCAGCTTGCCCCGGTGCGGCGCCCATCCCGCGCAACGCCCGGGCGGGATGCCGATCCGGCAGGCGATCGCCTTCGCCGAAGCCAAGCCCCTTCGTCACGGCGGCCATGGCCGAGACCAGCATCAGGGGATCGTTGACCGGAAGCTGGATGGTTTCGCGCAGCGTCAGGCCGACGACTTCTGGTAGGCATCGCACACCCCGACGATATCGGCGGGGAACAGCCCGTCGAACGGGTCGCGCTCCAGCGTCGCGGTCAGCGACGTCCAGGTGTCCGGCCTGTTGTGGTCGCTCGACCGGTCGTGCGGACGGGTCGAGCAGAATTTCCCAGGCCATGGACCGGGTCAGATCCAGGAATGCAGCGGCGGCTGCACGCCGCTGAGGTAATATTGCCCGACCGCATGGAGCTTCCAGCGCACCGGGTCGTGCAGCGTGTGCGTGCGCGCATCGCGCCAGAAGCGGTCGAGATTGTGCACGCCGAGGGTCGAGCGCGTGCCGGCAAGCTCGAACAGCTTGTTGGCAGCCGCCAGCGCCACCTCCGTCGTCAGCACCTTGGCCTCTGCGACCGCGATCTTCGCCTTGCCGATCGTCTCGTGGTTGACGTCGGCAATCGTCGCATCGAGTTCACGGCCGGCACGATCCAGCAAAGCTTCGGCGGCGTGCAGGCGGATCTTCAGGTCGCCGATGGCCGCGATCGTATAGGGATCGTCGCCGGCGCGGTCCGAGCCGCTGTCGATCCACGGGCGGGCGTGGTGGCGCACGAGATCGATGGTCGCCTCTATGGCGCCCCGCGCGATGCCGGCGTCGATGGCCGCATGGATAAGCTGGCTCTGGGGACCGACGGCGCTCGGGTTCTCATAGACGATATGGGCCGGCAGCACGCGGTCTGCGGGAATGGCGACGCCATTGAGGACAACCGTTCCGCTTGCCGTGGTGCGCTGGCCGAAGGCCGACCAGTCGTTGACGACCTCAAGCCCCTGCGCGCCCCTGTCGGCGACCGCAACGACAACGTGTCCGTCCTCGTCCAGCGCCACGATCGGCACGAGATGGGCGAAGAGCGCACCGGTCGAATAGAATTTCCTGCCCGAGACCACGACGTGATCGCCCTTGCGGACGAGCTTCGTCTCGAAGGCCTCGACATTCTTGCCGCCGAATTCGGAAAAGGCGTTGCCGAGCCGTCTTCCGCCCAGGACCGCACCGAAGAGATCGCGCTTCTGCGCCTCGCTGCCCGTCTGCCTGATGACATCGATGATTTCAAAACTGTTCTGGGCGATCTGCGTCAGCGAGGAATCGCCGGCCGCCAGCGTCGCGAAGACCCTTGCCAGCGTGACCTGCGAGACGCCGGCTCCGCCATAGACCTTGGGAATGGTGATGCCCCACAACCCGCTCTGTGAAAAGAGATCGACTTCGCGGAACGGCAGGCGCCTTTCGCGGTCGCGCTCCTTCGCCTCGGCTGCAAAGAGCGGCTGTAGCTGTTCGGCGACGGCAATTGCCTCCGCGTCGTCGCGGATGACATGGGCCGGCGCCAGGGGCGGGCTTGGCAGCCAGCCGGGATCGCCCGGCTCTGCGTGAGGGGTTCTGGGGGTTGCGTTCGCAGCGTTCGAGCTCATGTTGCACGGCCATCCATCGAAAGGAGGGGCCGGGCTGCGGCAAGCGCAGCCCGGCGGCGAAAGGCGGAAATCAGAAGGCGGCGACCACCTGTCCCTTGTAGCGCTCCTCGATGAATTTCCGCGTCTCGTCACTGTTGAGCACCTTGGCAAGCTTGGCGACGCGCGGGTCGTCCCTGGTTTCGGGGCGCGTCACCAGATATTCGCTCCAGACGTTGTAGCCGTCCTGGCCGCGGTCGATAAGCAGCGCCTTCTCGATGTCGAGCTTGGCCTCGAAGACATAGTTGCCGTTGAGCGCGGCGAGATCCACCTCGCCCAGCGCCCGCGGCAGAAGGGCGGATTCGAGCTCGACGATCTTGAGGTTCTTCGGGTTGTCGACGACGTCCTTGATGGTCGGCAGCGGGTCTTCCGGCGAGGTCAGCTCCGGTTTGCCGGAGACCTTGATCAGGCCGAGTTTCTGCAGCAGCAGAAGCCCGCGACCACCATTGACCGGGTCGTTCGGGATCGCGACGGTCGCGCCGTCTTCGAGTTTCTCGACCGCATCGATCTTCGTCGAATAGGCGACGAAGGGCTCGATATGCACGGGTACGATGGGGACGAGTGCGGTGCCGCGTTGCTTGTTGTAGTCGTTGAGGAACGGCCTGTACTGGTAGTAGTTGGCATCGAGCTCGCCGGAGACCAGCTGGGCGTTGGGCTGGATGTAGTCCGTGAAGACGCGGATATCGAGATCGAGGCCATCCTTGGCAAGGATCGGCTTCACGAATTCGAGGATTTCGGCGTGCGGGACGGCGGTAGCGCCGACGACGAGCGTTTCGTTCGCCTTGGCGGAACCGAAGGCGGCGAGCGCCAGGCCGGCCGCAAGGCCAATGGATTTCAGGATGCGCATGGGATGCTCCGAGCGTTGGTCATTTGCGGGAAAAATGGGTGACGAGCCGGTTTCCGCTCGCCTGGATAAGCTGGACGAAGACGATGAGGATCGCGACGCAGACCAGCATGATTTCGGTCTGGAACCGGTGGTAGCCGTAGCGGATCGCCAGATCCCCGAGGCCGCCGCCGCCGATGGCGCCGGACATGGCGGTGTAGTCGACGAGCACGATCGCCGTGACGGTGATGGCGGCAAGCAGGCTCGGCAGCGCCTCGGGCAGAACGGCGCGAACAATCGTCTGCGCGGTGGAGGCGCCCATGGCAAGGCTCGCCTCGATGATGCCGCGGTCCACCTCGCGCAGAGCCGTCTCGACCAGCCGCGCGAAGAAGGGCGCCGTGCCCACGACGAGCGGGAAGATGACGCCGCGGATGCCGAGCGACGTGCCCGTCACAAGCACCGTCACGGGCATCAGCACGATGAGCAGGATGATGAAGGGCACGGAGCGGACGATGCTCAGCACGAAGGACAGGCTGCCATAGGCAATGGGCGCCTGGAAAAGCTGTTGCCGCCCGGTCAGGAATAGCAGGATGCCGAGCGGCAGGCCGAGGAGAACGGTGAGCAGCAGCGCGCCACCGACCATGGCCAACGTCTGCGCAAGGGCGGCGCCGATATCGCCCCAGTAGAGATTGTCAAACGACATGGCGCACCCCTTCGATTTCGGGCAGAGGCGCCCCGCCCTGCAATTCGACATCGACGCCGCTGGCGCGCAGCCCGGCAATGGCACCTGCCACGTCGCGCCCGCTGAGCGAGACGATGAACTGCGCATAGGGCGTTTCGCGGATATGGCCGACGCGGCCGGCGAGGATCGCGTAGTCGACGAGATTTTCGCGCGCGATGCGGCCGAGGATCGGCTTGTGTGCGGAAGGCCCGGTGAAGGTGAGACGCACGGCCCGGCCAGCGGGATCGGGGACGGCGGCGGCATCGAGCGAACCGCCGTCGGGCTCCGCCTCGCGCACCAGACGCAACGTGGCGGCATGGCGCGGGTGCAGAAAGACCTGGCTCACCACTCCCGCCTCGACCACGCGACCGCGATCGAGCACGGCGACGCGGTCGCAGGTGTGACGGATCACATCCATTTCATGGGTGATGAGCACGATGGTTACACCGAGATCGCGGTTGATTTGGCGCAGCAGATCGAGCACCGCCCCCGTAGTCTGCGGATCGAGCGCGCTCGTCGCCTCGTCGCAGAGCAGCACCTGCGGCTCGCAGGCAAGGGCGCGCGCGATGCCGACACGTTGTTTCTGCCCGCCCGAAAGCTGGCGCGGATATTTCCGCGCGTGTTCGGCAAGGCCCACGCGGTCGAGGAGAGAAGCCACCCGTTCGGCAATCTCCGCCTTGCAGAACCGGCCGGTCAGTTCGAGCGGATAGGCGACGTTCCCGGCGACCGTGCGGGCGCTCAGCAGGTTGAAATGCTGGAACACCATGCCGATCGTCCGGCGCAGATCGCGCAGACGCTGGCCCTTGGCATCCGTCACGCGCTCGCCTGCGACGAAGACCTCGCCGCCATCGGGGCGCTCAAGGAGATTGATCAGCCGAACCAGCGTCGACTTGCCGGCGCCGGAGGAGCCGATGATCCCGAAGATCTCGCCCCTGGCGATGGCAAGGTCGATGCCGTCGAGCGCGGCGATCGCGCCTTCCTTGCCGGCAAACCTTTTGGTGATGTTCTCAAGCCGGATCATCGCGCTCAGCCCGCGCTCGCGCCGATGCGCCACTGATAGGGCGGCGGCGTGCCGTTGACGGCGAAGTCGCCGATGATGCGGTGCTTGTAGATGCGCGGATTGTGCGAGGCGAGCGTGCGGGCATTGCGCCAGTGACGATCGAGTCCGGCGGGCTTCTTGGTTGCGGAGGCGCCGAGCGCGTCGAACAGCAGGGTCGAGGCGTCGAGAATCAGATCTGAAACGACCGTCTGGGCCTGCGCAGCTTCCAGTTCGGCAACCGCGTTCGCCTTTTCCTCGGCCTCGGCATCGTCGAGGAAATGCGCGTCGAAGGCGCGCTGGAGGCCCGCGGCCGCCTGAAGCGTGATGGCACCCGCCGCATAGGCCGCGGCGCGGATGCGCCCGACCACCTGCAGCACCTGCGGATCGTCACTAGAGCGCCCGGCAGCGGCGTGGGTATAGGTGCGGCGGCGCTCCGCCACCGCTGTCGCGACATCGGCAGTGATCGCCCGGCCGATGCCGGCAAGCGTGGCAAGGTGGACGAGCTGGTAGAAGGCGGACGAATAGCGGAAGCGCTCGTCGTCGATGACGATGTCCTGCGGCTCGACCAAGACATCGCGGAAGGTCGTCGTGCCGCTCGCCGTCAGCGTCTGCCCGAAGCCATCCCAATCATCGACCACGTCGACACCCTCGGCATTGCGGCGCACCGCAACCGAGATGCCGTCGCCTTCCGCATTCGACGCGCCGACATCGATCCAGTCGGCGAAGAGCGAGCCGGTCGTGTAATATTTCGCGCCGTTAAGGACGAGCCTGCCGTCCTTCTCGGAGATATGGGTGGAAAAGCGATCAAGCGCTGCACCCGTACCGATCTCGCTCCACGCATTGCCGGTGATCTCGCCGCCGCCGATACGGCCGAGCCAGAGGCTGCGACGCCCGGAATCCCGCGTATTGAGAATATCCTCGGTGAACCCGAAATGGCCGCGCAGCGCCTGCGTGACATTGGAATCCGCCGCTGAAAGCTCGATCAGCAGATTGAAGAACTGCGGCAGGCTTGCCCCCTTGCCCCCCGCCTCCACCGGCAGGCGCAGCGCGCCGAAACCCGCCTGCTTGAGCTGACGGATCGCCTCGTGCGGCAGGCCGCGATTGAGGTCACGTTCCGTCGCGCTCGCCGCAATCTCCGCAAAGATCGGACGGAATGGCGCGGCCAGTGCTTCATATCCCTCACCCGGGCCGGCGCCCCAGGCGTTTTCAATCTGCGTCATGGAGCCTTCTCATCGCTTTCGTGACCGTGCGTCACACTGAAACTGAGCGCGAGAGTAGCGTCCGACTCATAGAAATACAGAAATTCTATCTTTTTTATGTATTTTAAAATGGAATGACGTTTCTTTTTCGCAGCCCGCGCGAAAGCGTGACCGGCCGGAAAAGAAAACCCCGGAGCGAGGAGCGCCGCGGTCAGGCATCTTGCCTCGGATTGGAAACGCGGGTGTAGAGATGAGCGAATCGAGCTTGCCGAAGGGTTCGTCGAGCAAGAGCAGCTTCGGATCGTTGACCAGCGCGCTGGGCCATGCCGCCCGAACGCTGATGCGGATATATCCCCTCGCTGTCGCTGGATGGCGCCTTTCGGCACCTTCGCAGCCCCTGCCATCGTCGGTGCAATTTGCGGTGCGCTCATGCCCGCGCTGCGCCCCTTCGGCGGGCTGACGCGCCGCACCCGTACCGCGGTCATGATCCTTTTGCCGCTCGTGCTTTCCGGCGTCGATCCGCAATGGCTCGGCTTCTAAAACGAGGCTCATCTGGTCGCGGCGATCCTTTCCGTCATCTGCTTCAGGGCGTCCCGTTACAGCCGATGGCTGGAGAAGCGGCGCGCATCTGTCAGAAAACATCCATGATCGAACAACGCCGGGAAACGCCTTGGGCGATGAAAAATTCCATCAAACCCCGGAGGGAAGAAAATAATTCCTTACTGAATCTATAGATTTTATTATTCTGCCGTGACCGGACAGGCCTCGCCCTGCCCTCTGATCGAAAGACCGCACAGACAGGATGACCTCCATGACACAGACCGACCAGCCCCTCGATTTCCTCTGGTTCATTCCAAGCTCCGGCGACGGCTCCTATCTCGGCTCCGACGATCTGGCCCGTCCGGCCGATCCGGGCTACTTCCGCGAAATCGCCGCGGCCGTCGATCGCCTTGGCTATTCCGGCGTCCTGATCCCAGTCGGTGCGGCCTGTGAAGAATCCTTCGTGCTGGCCGCGGATCTTGCCGCCCGCACCGAGCGCCTGAAATTCCTCGTCGCGATCCGCCCCGGCACTGCCACGCCCGCCTACTACGCCCGCCTCGCCTCGACGCTCGACCGCGTCTCGAACGGCCGCCTGCTGCTCAACATCGTCGTTGGCGGCAGCGCGCAGGAGCTGGCCGGCGACGGCATCTTCCTGCCGCATGACGAGCGCTATGACCATGCTTCGGAATTCTTCCAGGTCTTCAACGAGTTGATCGAGACCGGGCAGTCGACGTTCGACGGCAAATATATCAAGGCGATCGGCGCCAAGCTCGGCCTGCCGCCGGTGCAGCTCCCGCGCCCGCCGATCTATTTCGGCGGCTCCTCGGATGCGGCGATCGATTTTGCCGGCGGCCTCGTCGACAAGTATCTGACCTGGGGCGAACCGCCGGCACAGGTGGCGGAAAAGATCGCCCATGCCCGCAGGGTCGCGGCCGCCAAGGGTCGCGAGGCCTCCTTCGGCATCCGCCTGCATTTCATCGTGCGCGAGACGGACGACGAGGCGTGGGAGGCCGCCGACCGCTTGATTTCCAAACTTTCCGATGAGGCCATCGCGTCGGCACAGGACGTTCTGACGAAGAATTCCGATTCCGTCGGCCAGGCACGCATGGTGGCTTTGCACAACGGGCGGCGCGACAAGCTGGAGGTTTCGCCGAATCTCTGGGCCGGCATCGGCCTGGTGCGCTCGGGGGCCGGCACGGCCCTCGTCGGCTCGCCGCAGACCGTCGCCGCACGCCTGCGCGAATATCAGGCGCTCGGCATCGATACGGTGATCGCCTCGGGCTATCCGCATCTTGAGGAGGCCTATCGCGTCTCCGAACTGCTCTTCCCCGAACTCGGCCTGCCCGGCCCGCGCAACCAGTTGCGGTCGTCCTTCGGCGACCACCAGGTCTTCGGCGGCGGCGGCCATGGCGGCAACGTCAAGCTGACGTCCGCGTCGTAGCGCAGGCGTTGTCGGCTGGCGCCCAAGGCGCGGATCGATGACCGGATGACCATGCCGCCAGCGGTAGGCGTCCGGCATGGCCGGGCGTCGACACGCTCCCCAGCGCAGACGCCGATCAAAAGGTATCAGGAACCAGACATGTCACCCCGCAAGATCGTCCTCGGCACCATCCTTTACCCGAGCGGCCACCACGTCGCTGCATGGCGACACCCGTCCACGCAGGTCGATGCCAATATTGATGTCGCCCATTACATCGCCGCCGCCCGCTCGGCCGAGGCGGCAGGCTTCGAGATCGCCTTCATCTCCGACCGTCTTGGCGTGCCAAAGAGCCGGGCCGAGGCCCTGCGCCGTGTCGACGAGTGGTCCCATGGCTTCGAGGCGTTGACGCTCGCGTCGGCGGTCGCGACGGCGACGCGGACGATCGGCGTTGTGGCGACCGCTTCAACTACCTTCAGCGAACCTTACAACCTCGCACGGCAGCTCGCCTCGCTGGACCTCATCAGCAACGGGCGCATCGGCTGGAACGTCGTCACCTCCTCGCTCCAGCAGGAAAGCGACAATTTCAATCCGGGACCGGATTTCGACCATGCCGCCCGTTACGCCCGGGCTGACGAATTCGTCGATGCCGTGCTTGCTCTCTGGCAGAGCTGGAACCCGGACGGTTTCGTGCGCGACAAGCGGAGCGGCGTGTTCTTTTCCCCGGATGCGGTGCGCAGCGTCGATCATGACGGGCAATATTTCCGCAGCAAGGGGCCTCTCAACGTCATCCCCTCCCGCCAGGGCCGCCCCTTGCTCGTGCAGGCCGGTTCCTCGGACGCCGGCAGGGCCCTCGCCGCGAGGACGGCTGACGTCGTTTTCACAGCCCAGACCGACATCGTCTCGGCGCGCGGCTTTTACCAGGACATCAAGAGGCGCCGCGCCATTGTCGGAAAAAGCGCCGATGAAGTGCTGGTGCTGCCGGGTATCTTCCCCGTCATTGGCCGGACGAAAGCCGAGGCTGAGGACAAGTATGCCGCTCTGCAGGACCTCATCCAGCCAGACGTCGCGCTCGCGCTGCTCGAAACCTATCTCGGCGACGTCGACCTCTCCGGCATCGACATCGACGGTCCGCTGCCCGCGCTTCCGGTTTCCAACGCGATCCGCAGCCGCCAGGCCCTTCTGACCGAGCTTGCCCGCAAGGAAAGCCTTTCCGTCGTCGCCCTCGCCCGGCGCATCGCCGGCGCCCGCGGGCACTGGCAGGTCATCGGCACGCCCGAGGCGATCGCCGGTCAGATCGAGGACTGGGCCGCAAGCGGCGCTGCCGACGGCTTCATGCTGCTTCCGCCGACCTTCCCGGACGGTCAGGACGATTTCATCGACACGGTCGTGCCGCTGCTGCGCGGCCGCGGCCTTCTCAATCCCGGCCCTTCGACCGGCCCGCTGCGCGAGCGGCTCGGCCTTCCTACCCATGCGCAGAACCGGCGTGGCGACGCCCGCAACCGCGCCTGAAACCAACCCAAGCAACGGACCCTGACATGCACACAGCTCTGAAAACCCTTCTCGCGGCCTCCGCCGCGCTCGCCGCCTTCTTTCCGGTGCTTGCGCAGGCCAATCCCATCACCATCGCCGATCCCGGCTACGCCACCGCGCAGGGCACCGCCTCTGTCGTGAAGGTGCTGCTCGAGGAGCAGCTCGGCAAGCAGGTCGAGACCGTGAAGGCCGGATCGGTTCCGGTTATCTGGGAGGCGCTCAACCGCAACGGCGGCGAAATCGACATCTGGACGGACGTCTGGCTGCCAAACCAGCAGGCGCTCGTCGATCAATATGCCGGCGAAGGCGGCAAGGTGAAACTTGCGGCCAATTCCTATGCCGGCACGCAGGGCTACTGCACCACCAAGGCGATCGCGGACAAACACGACATCCATTCCGTGTTCGATCTCTCGGATCCCGCAAAGGCCGCCGTCTTTTCGGCCGACGGCAAGGGCAAAGGCAGGATCTGGATCGGTGCGGCCGGCTGGCTGTCGACGAACATCGAGACGGTGCGCGCCCGCGACTACGGTTTTGCAGATTTCTTCGACCTGCAGACGACGGACGAGGCGGTCGCGACCGCCGATCTCGATGCCGCCGTCAAGGCCGGCGCCGGCTGGATCGGCTATTGCTACGGTCCGCACCAGAATTTCGCGCGCTACCAACTCGAAGTTCTGGAAGAGCCCCCGCATCACGATGCGGCCTGGACCTTCGTCGAGCCTTCCGACCCGAACTGGCTGGAGAAATCGTCGATCAAGTCCGCCTATAAGGACGCCGCGATTCATATTGCTTACTCCAAATCGCTGGCGGACAGCGCGCCGGAGGTGGCGGCCATCCTCGAAAAGGTGACGTTCACGACCGACGCCGTCAGCAAGCTCGCCTATGCGATCGCGGTCGAAGGCAAGACCCCCGATGACGCCGCGAAGGAATGGGTTGCCGCCAATCCCGATCTCGTTGCCGGCTGGATCGGAAACTGATCGATGATCGAGCTTGAGGATGTCTGGAAGGTTTTCGGCTCCGACGAGTGGGCGGTTCTTACCGAAGCTCGCCGGGCGGAACCGGATGCGGCCGTCCTCAAGCGCCTTCGCGGCGTCATCGGCGTCGGCGGCGCAAGCCTGTCCGTCGGCAAAGGAGAACTCGTGTGCCTGATGGGCCTTTCAGGCAGCGGCAAATCCACACTCGTGCGTCTCATCAACCGCCTGCTCGAACCGAGCGCCGGCAAGGTGCGGATCGATGGCGGCGACATCCTGTCCCTGAGGCCCAAGGCGCTACGAGAGTTGCGCGCGCGCCGCATCGGCATGGTGTTCCAGTCCCACGCGCTGCTCGCGCACCTGTCGGTTCGCGACAATGTCGCCCTGCCGCTGGAAATCCTTGGCGCCGCCAGGACGCAGCGCGAGGACCGGGCCGACGAACTGCTTGGCCGTGTCGGACTCGAGGGGCTGGGCGACTGGCGCGTCGATGCGCTTTCGGGCGGCATGCAGCAACGTGTCGGCCTTGCCCGGGCGCTGGCCGCCGATCCAGACATCCTGCTGATGGACGAGCCCTTCAGCGCGCTCGATCCCCTGATACGCCACGATCTCCAGACCAAGTTCATGGCGCTGTCGCGCGAGCTTGGCAAGACGACGGTATTCGTCACCCACGACGTTGACGAGGCCTTTCGCATTGCCGATCGAGTCGTGCTCATGCGGGCCGGCCGCGTCGTACAGGCCGGGACGGCCGGGGAACTGGTGAACCGGCCTGCCGACGACTATGTCCGCCGCTTCGTCGCGAATGCGCGCCTGCCCGCCGCGAGAGACGATCCGCCTGCCAAAGCGAGGGCCATTGCATGAACGACCGTTCCGCACGCGAGGAAGCTGTGGATCGCTTCGCCGGCGTCAGCAGCGCCTATTATCGTGAGGCGTTCCGCAAGATCGGCGCGCGCCGCGGCTATGTGCCCTCCTTCAACGTCGCCGCCGCCCTGCTCGGCCCTGTCTGGCTCGGGGGCCGCCGCCTCTGGTCGGCATTCTGGCCTTTCCTGATCGCCGATCTTCTCGCCGTCGTCCTCATCGCCTTCGCCCTTGCAGGCGGTGCGGGCAGCGAACTCGGCGCGCGCGCGGACAGGCTCGAGGCACTCGCCGCCACCCGCCATTCCGAGGCGAACGCGGCGAACGGGAGGGATGCGACGTCCGCCATCGCCAAATCATTGACGCGCTCGGCCGCCGCTCTTGAGCAGGCCGCCAGGGATGCACGCCGCGCTGCGGAGGATGCCCGTGACGGGGCCTTCCTGATCGTCGTGCTCGGCGGCGGCCTTGTCGCCGTCGCGCGCCTCGGAACAGGCGCCCTTGCAAACCATATGGCCGAACGGCGCTTCCGGGAATGGCGGCTTGCCGGCGATCCGGACAAGGCGGGTTTCAGTCTGCCACATGCTGCAGGCGCGGCCTTCCTGCTTTCGGTCTTCATACCCGTCATCGCCTTTCATTTCGGCAATCGGGCCCTTTTCGACACCTTCCCAAGTGAGCCGGCGTGGAACTCGGCCGCCGCGGCATGGCTCGACAATGCGATCGCTGCGATGAGCGGTGCCGTCGCGCCGGCGGCGACTGCCCTGACCCGCGCAATCAACACCATGCTGGGCCTGATGGAGGCTGTGCTGACCCAAACGCCCTGGCCTGTGGTGATGGCCGTCATCCTTGCGATCGCCTGGCAGCTCGCCGGCTTTCGCATCTTCCTCCTCACCTTCTTCGCGATCAGCTATCTCGCTCTCCTTGGCTACTGGGAAAAGAGCATGCAGACTGTCGCCCTCCTTGGCACCGCGGCGCTGATCTCGATCACGATCGGCATCCCGCTCGGCGTGTTGTGCGGCTATCGCCGGCGCGTGGCGGCGGTCGTGCGGCCCCTGCTCGACTTCATGCAGACCATGCCGGCCTTCGTCTATCTGATCCCGGTCATCGCGCTCTTCGGCATCGGGAAGCCCTCGGGGATTATCGCGACCATCATCTTCGGCATACCGCCCGTTGTGCGGCTAACAGCGCTCGGCATCACGTCAGTGCCCGCTTCCGTGCGCGAGGCCGCGGTGGCCTTCGGCGCGTCCCGTCGGTTTATCCTCTTCAAGGTTGATCTTCCGACCGCCGCGCCTTCGATCATGGCAGGCATCAGCCAAACGATCCTCATGTGCCTGTCCATGGTTGTGATCGCCGCCCTGATCGGCGCCAAGGGTCTTGGCGAAGATGTGCTGCATGCACTGCAATACGCGGCGCAGGGCCAAGGTCTGCTAGCCGGTCTTGCCATCCTTTTGTGTGCGATCGTCCTCGACCGCGTCGTCCAGGGCCGACAGTCGTGTTGAACGCGACAGCGGAAGTGGAGCCCATTCAAATGACGTATTCGGGAGGCGCTTCCTCCACGCACGACGAGAACGGAAACAGCCACCCAAGCGGACTGTGCTGCGAGGACGCGCGAGAAAATTCGTCCAATGAGGCGGTATGACAAGACGGCGGGCATGGAGAGTTGAGACGTACGAAAGCCCCTGAAGGCGCAGGCATTCAAGCGCTCTGCAAGGTTCGGAATATTCGATCGGATTCTCCCTGGATAGACCATGGCCGCAAAGTGCCGCCCAGGCTTTCGCCGACAGCCAGGCCCGCCTGGATGGCATCTTCGTGGAAGCCGGAGCCGAAATAGGACCCGCAGAACCAGGTATTGGCTTTCCCTTGCAGCGACCATAGCTGCCTCTGCGCAGAAAGCGTCGCGGCATTGAACAGAGGATGATGATAAACGCCGCGCCAGATCACCTTGTCTTGGGCAGGAGCGTATAACGGACTAAGCGTGACGAAGCAGGGACGAGGATCGGAAATCCCCTGCAATCGGTTCATCCAGTAGGTTACGCATGGCTTGCGCGACGCCGCGCCGTCACGTCTGGATTGCGCCAGGTAATTCCAGCTTGCCCAGACACGCCTGCGGCTTGGCATCAAGGTTTCATCCCGGTGCAGGACCGTCTCGTTGTCGCCATAGGCGAACGCGCTCAGCAGCTCAGCTTCGCGTGGGGAGCGGTCGGCGAGCATCGCCAGCGCCTGGTCTGCATGGGCGCCGATCACCACATGATCGAACCACTCGGCTTCCGCACCGCCGGCGGAAATCTCCACCGCGCCGTTGGCGCGGCGGATTGTCCTCACCGGCGCATTGGTCCGAATCCTGTCGCGGAATGGCGCCGTCAGCCGCTCGACATAAGCACGACTGCCGCCATCGACCGTCCGCCAGACGGGCCGACGCACGAATTTCAGCAAGCCGTGATTCTCGCAAAAACGCACGAAGGAAAGTGCCGGGTAGTTGCCGATCTCAAGCGCCGGCGTCGACCAGATCGCCGCCGCCATCGGATAGAGGTGGTCTTCTCGAAATGCCCGCCCGAAGCCGGCGCTGTCGAGATAATCGTTGAGACTTGCGGAGGGATCGAGATTGCGCACGCCGCTGGGTGCCTGGCGATAGAAGCGCACGAGGTCGCGCAGCATCGACCAGAAGCGCGGGCTGGCCAGGTTGCTGCGCTGGGCGAAAAGACCGGCAAGGTTCGTGCCGGCATATTCCAGTTGCCCGCCGTCCATCGACACGGCAAAGGACATCTCCGACGCCTTGGTCGGTACATCGAGATGTGCAAACAGGGCCGTGAGGTTGGGATAGGTCACTTCGTTGTAAACGATGAAACCGGTATCGACCGGGGCATCGCCTGCGTCCACCGTATGCGAATGGCCGCCGATGCGGTCTTCCGCCTCGAAAACCGTCACCTCGTGGCGCTGCGACAGCAACCAAGCTGCCGAAAGACCGGCGATGCCCGTGCCGACAACCGCAATCTTGAGTGGCCGATCCGATTGAGGAAAATGGCGCATGACAATCCTTCGCGGCTTTCGAACGCATGAAAACGAACTGAACCCTTTACGCGCGAAGGGATCTGGCGGATCACTGCGAAGGAACGATTTCGTACACTGTGATCCGCTTTCGAAAGCGCCGCGTAGAAGGATGCATGAATGAAGTTTCGAGCCCCGTTGAGAGCGACAGGAAACCCGGCGTCAGGGCGGGCCGGCGGCTTGCCGTGGTGAGTTCGATGGATACAGGACAGGCGCCTTCGCCCGACGCGCTGGTCGAGATGATGGCGCTGGTCGCGCAACGCCGGGACCGGCAGGCCTTCGCCCTGCTCTTCCGGTATTTCGGGCCTAGGCTGAAGACATTTTTCCTGCGCTGGACGCAGTCGGCGGCCGCGGCGGAGGATCTGGTGCAGGAAACGATGCTGACCGTCTGGCGCAAGGCGTCCTACTTCGATGCCGGGCGCGCCGGCGTCGCGACCTGGATCTTCACGATCGCGCGCAACATCCGCATCGACCACCTGCGGCGACAGCGCGATCCCTTGTCACTTCAACCGGAACCGGACATCGCCCCGGAGACGGTCGAGGACGGCGTGCTCGGCGCGGAACGGGACGCACGTGTGCGCAGCGCGCTGACGGCGCTCTCGCCCGAGCAGCAGACGATCATCCGTCTCTCCTATTTCAGCGAGAAATCGCAGACCGAAATCGCCGATGAGCTGGGAATCCCGCTCGGCACCGTAAAATCTAGAACACGCCTGGCCATGAACCGCCTGCGCGCGCTGCTGGAAGAAAGATCATGACCATTTCACATCACGCAACCGACGAGACATTGATGCGCTACGCCGCCGGCGCTCTTGCCGCCGCGCCCGCCGTTGTCGTGACGGCGCATCTGGCGGGCTGCCCCGTCTGTCGCGCCCGCGTCGGCGAGTACGAGGCGCTCGGCGGGGCGCTGCTGGAGGGGACGGAGCCGACGCAGATGTCGGCGACCGCCCTCAACGACACGCTCGCCATGCTCGACGACGAGGACGCCGCCGCGCCCTTCGCGCCGCCGCCGCTGGCGCCCGTGGAAATCGAGGGCGTTCGCCTGCCGGACGCTCTCAGGGGCTGCGATATCGGACGCTGGCGCTGGATCGGACCTGGCATGAAGATGAGCCGGGTGGGCGTGCCCGAAGATCCGGAGGCCAATCTCATCCTGTTGAAGGTCGGCCCCGGCCGCGCCCTGCCCGACCACGGGCATGTCGGCACCGAGTTCACCTATATCATATCGGGATCGTTCTCCGACCGTTTCGGCACCTTCCGCCCCGGCGATCTGGCCGAGATGGACGACGACGTGGAGCATCAGCCGGTCGTCGACAAGGACGGCGAATGCATCTGCCTGGCCGCCCTGGAAGGAAGGATGCGCTTCAAGAACGTCATCGGCCGCATGCTGCAGCCGATCTTCGGGATTTGAGCCATGACCGCTGCGGCGCTCCTTCTCATCCTGGCCGCCGCCATATCGCTCGCCATGACCACCGTCTGGTACGCGGTGGTGAAGGGGGCGACGTCCGGCTGGGTGGATACCGTCTGGTCCTTCCTCGTGGGAGCAGCCGGGGTCGCCGCGGCGCTTGCCCCGATCACTGGCTGGGAGGGCGATTGGCAGCGGCGGCTTCTGGTCGCGGCCATCGCGGCGGCCTGGTCCTGCCGTCTCGGCCTGCATATCCTGTCGCGCACGCTCAAGGGCGGCGAGGATCCCCGCTACGAGAAGCTGCAGGCGGACTGGGGTGAAAACCGGCGGTCACGCCTGTTTCTCTTCCTGCAGATCCAGGCGGGTGCGGCGCTTCTGCTGACCGCGACCATCTTCATCGCGGCGCGCAATCCGGCTCCCGGACTGCAATGGAGCGATATCGCCGGCGTCGCCATCCTCATCGTCGCCGTCACCGGCGAAGGCGTCGCCGATATGCAGCTGGCGCGGTTTCGCGCCGACAGTGCGAACGAAGGCAAGGTTTGCGACATCGGGCTCTGGAGCCTGTCGCGTCACCCCAACTATTTCTTCCAATGGCTCGGCTGGACCGGATACGCCGTCATCGCCATCGGACCCGCAGGTGATTGGGTCTGGGGCTGGCTGGCGCTTGCCGGCCCCGCCTTCATGTACTGGCTGCTGGTCCATATCTCGGGAATTCCGCCGTTGGAAGCGCATATGACGCGCTCGCGCGGCAAGGCCTATGCCGACTATGCCGGACGCGTCAACGCCTTCTGGCCCGGCCCACAGAAGAAGGAGCATACGACATGAACCTTGCCGTTGCCGCAATCACCGCCGCCGAGCGCCTGCCGCTACCCGATCCCGCCCTGCGCTACGGCATCGGCCGCCTCGTCGGCCGCACCCGGCGCCTGCTGGCAGAAGGCAAGGGCCCGACGGATCGGGATTTCGCACGCTCCATGAGCCGGTTCCCGATCGCCGTTCACACCGACGCAGCCAATGCCCAGCACTACGAACTGCCGGCGGCATTCTTCTCGCTGGTTCTTGGGCCCCGCCGCAAATATTCATCCTGCCTCTATGCCTCTCCCGTCACGACGCTGGCGGAGGCGGAAATCGCGGCGCTTGAGGAAACCTGCGCCCATGCGGACCTCGCCGACGGGCAGGATATCCTCGAGCTCGGCTGCGGCTGGGGCTCTCTCTCGCTTTTCATGGCGGAGCGCTTTCCTTCCGCCCGCATCGTCTCGGTGTCGAATTCGGCGTCGCAGCGGGCCTATATCGAGGCGGAAGCCAGGCGTCGCGGCCTTGCCAATCTGACCGTGATCACCGCCGACATGAACACCTTCTCGCCGGTCGGCACATACGACCGCATCGTGTCGGTGGAAATGTTCGAGCACATGTCCAACTGGCATTCCCTGCTTCAGCGTGCGCGCCGCTGGATCCGCGACGACGGCAGGCTTTTCCTGCACGTCTTTTCTCATCGCAAGACAGCCTATCGCTTCGATCACGCCGACAAGGCAGACTGGATTGCTCAGTATTTCTTTACCGGCGGGGTCATGCCCAGCCATGGACTGGTTCGCGAATTCCACGACAGTTTCATCGTCGAGCGGGACTGGCGCTGGAACGGCAGACATTATGAGCGCACCGCGCAGGACTGGCTCGATAACTTCGACCGAAACCGCGACGCCGTCCGCGCCATCTTCGAAGCGACCTACGGCAAGGACGCACCCGTTTGGATGCGGCGCTGGCGGATGTTTTTCCTCGCCACGGCCGGGCTGTTCGGCCATGCCGATGGTGACGAATGGGGCGTGAGCCATTACCGTCTCAGCCCTGCCGGCCCACGTCGGTGATCTCCGTCCTCAAACGCCTGACTGCGATGGCGCGGGCCTATGCGCACCACCCCGATCCGCGCGTCGCCGCGGCAAACGTGATTTCTTTGCTGGTCGCGTCGAACCAGCCCTTTTACCCGCTCTATCTCTTCTGGCTGGTGAGCGCCGACATCACCGCCGCCTGGTTCACGTTTCTATCGACACCGTTCTTTCTCGCCGTGCCGGTGGTGGCGCGCTGGAACAGTGTTGCGGGGCGGGCGCTGCTGCCACTGGCGGGAGTCGGCAATACCGTGCTTTCGGCATGGCTGTTCGGCACAGATTCGGCGGTCGAAATCTTCCTTGTTCCGTGCGGTGTCATCGCGCTGTTGCTGTTTCGTCCGCAAGAGCGCGTAATCGCCCTGGCGCTTGGCGGGCTCGCCTTCGGTGCCTTCCTTTTGTTGCACGATGCTTACGGTCAGCCGCTTGTGATCTACAGCGCGAAGGAATATGCCGCGCTGGCGCGGCTCAACCTCGTAAGCGCCAGCATGCTTACGGCATTCGTCGCTATCCTCTTCTCGGGTCTTCTCGCGCAGGCCGAACGGTCAGCCGACGCGGCTCGCCACGAGAAAGCCCGCTGATGCGCCGATCGCGGTCACGAAAGCGCCCCAGGGAATATCGGCAAGCGTAATGGAAAGCGGCCAGTCCCTGAGCGTCGCCTGATTGGTGAGGTCATAGGTCGCGTAAGCGACAAGACCGAGAACCGCACCATTCAACGCCGCCTTGCCCAGGCCGCCTCCCTCGACCGCAGGCATGACCGCGAAAAACACGATGCCGGCGACATAGATCAGGTAGAAGACAACGGCCGGCGCCAGATGGAACTGCGGCGCCAGCTTGTCGCCCAGGAGCGGCCGGTAAAGCATATCCGCCATCGTCGAAAGCCAGATGGCATCGACGATCAGAAAGGCGATGCCGGTCGCCAGATAGGCGATAAAGATGGTTTTCATACCGATGTCTCCCAGGACGTTTCTCGACATTTCTACGCCTTCGTCGTCTTGACGGATCACCTCGGGTGAACCGATCCGCCCATGCATGCGTATTTTACGAAAAGCAACGAGGATGGACCGATGAGGATAGCCGTTCTGACTGCATTTTCCGCCCTGATGTTGACTGCCGCGGCCTCCCACGCGCAGCAATCCGTAGATCCGAGTGGTGTCTGGCTGCGGGACGACGGCAATGCGCGTGTCCGCATCGCGCCATGCGGCCGCAATATCTGCGCAACCAATCTCTGGATCCGGGACACCAGCAAGGGCGAAGAGGCGGGTGATCGTCTCGTCATGTCACTTCAGCCGAAATCACCGGATACATTGTCCGGCACCGCCTATGATGAGAAACGCGAGCGCACCTATTCGATCACAGTGCAGGTTTCCCATAATTCGCTTCTGACGCGTGGTTGTATTCTCGGCGGCGTGCTTTGCAAGAACGTGCGCTGGAAGCCGGCCAAATGATGAACCGAAAGAAACAAGGCGTGAAGCACATCCGGGTCACCAGCATGGCTGATAACGGCCCGCCGCCCTCTGCGGCCGGCACGCTTTATCCCGGCAAGGTGATGCATCAGAGGCTCCATCCTTTTGGTCATCGCTTCAGCTATCGCGTCTTTTCCCTCCTGGTCGATGTCGACCGGCTTGTCGATCTCGCCGCGCTCACCCGTTTGCTCGCCGTGAACCGCGCCGGGCTCCTGTCATTGCGCGAGCGCGATCATGTCGAAGAAGACGGCCAGACGCTGCGACAGTTCGCCGACCGCCTGCTGGCGCGCTCCGGTCTCGAAAGGCCTGCGGCGCGTATTCTGCTGCTCGCCTACCCGCGCATGTTCGGCTATGTCTTCAACCCGCTCTCGACCTATTTTGCCTATGATGAACAAGACCGGCTGATCGCCATCATCTATGCGGTGAGGAACACATTCGGCCAACGGCACAGCTATGTGGCGCCGGTCCTTGCAGGTGAAATCAGTGCCGCCGGCATCCGCCAGACGCGGACGAAGGTGTTTCACGTTTCCCCCTTCATGGACATGGCACTGCGCTACCATTTCCGCATCCTGCCGCCCGGCAAGACCGTGCGGGTGCGCATTCATGAGACTGCCGGCAAGGAACCCGTCCTCGCCGCCATGTTCAATGCCGACGCGGCGCCGCTGACGGACGCCATGCTGGCGCGCTGCCTGGTCCGGTTCCCCTTCATGACGATGAAGGTGATGGCCGGAATCCATTGGGAAGCCTTCAAGCTGTGGCTGAAAGGGGCGCGCTTCCGCACAAGCCCGCCACCACCGGAGACAGCAAGTTTCGCCGACGCTGAACCGGCTTCGGAAACCTGATTTCGTCATGGTCGTGATCTCGGCAAGATTTCACGGAAGGTCTCTTGAAACGCAGATTGCCTGAAACCAAGCTGATTCCGTCCGCTGCTGAAACAGCGTTGCTTTGCTGGATCAGTCGTCTTTCAGCACTTCGTAGCCATGTTGCTTCACGAGCCAACCATGTCCGCACTCAGATGGCGCCAGCGATTGCCTTCAACCAGATACTGACGGCAACGGCACCGCTATCGGGGTGACCAATGCCACGTATTCCGAGATAGCTCGCCCGCCCAAGACGCGGCTTCATCGTCTTCGTCGCTTCGGCGCCGGCATTGCCAGCATTGACCGCCGCCTCCCCGGCTTCATCAGCCGAGGCGCCCTCGCCCAGCTTGTCCTCGAACATTTGCGCCGCCGGATGCAGCGCGTCGATCATAATCCGGTCCCCTGGCTTCGCTCCGCCAAGATCAGACACGGCGGCAACCGCCGCGACAAAGGCCCAGGCCATCTGCATGGCAGTCGGCTCCTCTATACCGTCAAGATGGCGGGAAGCGCGCATCAAACCCGTCGTATAGAACGGGTCAGAGCTGCCACCGATCGCCCTGCGCACGAAGGCGACGGGGCGGCCGCAATCATCGCTCAGCGCGTGGATTTTGGTCGGGCGCCCGCCGCGCGAGGTGCCAATGGCGTGACGACAAGCCCCCTTTTACGCCCGCTGCCGAGCAATGGGCCTTGATGTGCGTTGAGTCCACCGGACCGGTGAACACGCCGCTCGATCCGTTCAGGGCGTGGAAGATCCGCTCCCACACACCCTGGCGGCTCCATCGGTTCCAGCGATTGTAGATCGTGGTGTAGGGTCCATAGACCACTGGACAGTCCTTCCAGCGCCCGCCAGAGCGCAACATGTGCATGATTCCCGAGATTACTCGGCGGTCATCCACTCGTCGCGCACCACGCCGGCCGCTCGGCAGATGCGGTTGGATCGCCTTCCACTCCGCATCCGAAAGCCAATAAACGTCCCGCTTCCTTGCCATCCGAAAACCTCCGGATCACAGGGAATTACACACTCGCACCATCAGCAACCCAAATTGAGTATCGAGCCTAATGGGCACATTACTCCTAACACTTAACAAGTGGGAGATCGTGTCCGGGGATTTGGGAGGCCACTACATGTTGCCTATCCCAATAATTAGCTCGATCCTTTCGGGCTTCTCCTGACATGCGTATCATTCAACAGCAGTTCGCTAACGCTGCATACTACGGGGCATCATCATCCAGCGCGCCGCCCGGCCGCTTTTCCGGATCAATCCAGTCCTGCCGCTTGTGGCGCGAGCGGGCGCTGAAATTCCTGGCGAAAGCACTGCACAGTCATCCGGTCGGACGGAAAGGCAACGACAGTGCGCTCGTCACGGTCATCTAGGTCGATATCGACATGCCAAACCGTTTGCATATGCTTGAGAGCAAGATATGCGCGCAACGGTCAGGAGAAACCTCGGCGGCCAATAGTTCGGTGTGCCGGATCGTATGATATCGTCGCGTCAAACACCGTTTGGAGCCGCGGGAGGCATAGCGTCAGACGCGCTTAGCTTTCCCCAAAGCGCTGGACGACGCAGTAGCATCCGTTATCTTCTGGCTCCCCAGATGCGTCATGAATCAAACCTGAAGAAGGCCTGAGTCGCTGCCTTTCTCATCTGATTCCATCAGACGCCAACGCACCACACCCTAACCAGCTGGGCGATTGTCAGCTGACAATCTCGTCATCTATTTGTTTTTGAAGAAAAATATTTCCTCAAACGTTGCGTCGTTTTTCGTTAACCAAAAAGCGCTTGACGCAATGGCGCAATTGCCGATCATTTGCGCTGAATTCAACGAATTATTGGAATTTGCGCGAATGGCGACCAAAGCCGCGATTGTCGAGAAAACACAGAAGGGCACGCAGGTGTCGATCGACGAGACAATCTCTCACGATTCGAGCATTCTGAGCAGCCAGCTTCAGGTTCTGTACGAGCGGCTGTTCTCGCCGCACGCCAAGAAAACCCTGCGCCGCTTCAGCAGCGCCGAGGCGGCCAAGCTGCTCGGCGTCACCGACAGCTATGTTCGCCACATCGCCTCGCAGGACGATACGGTGACGTCGGAGAAATCCGCCGCCGGCCGCCGCACCTTCTCGCTGGACGAGGTCAATACCATCCGCCAGATCCTCGGGCGGACGAAGGTGTCCTATCTTCCGGGACGGCGCGAGAG
>NZ_JARRIR010000011.1:185529-186034 GCF_029601685.1 Rhizobium sp. YJ-22
ACAGTGTCAACGCCGAAATCGAAAATCTGGTGCAAGCCGCATGGGGTCGGGCATGAAGGGCAGGGATATCCTGAAGAGCATGGTGAGCGGGGGCGAACAGCCGAAGCCGGAAGCATCGCATCCGCCCGCCCATCAGAAGCCGGCCGGCGCCGTGCGCGCCATGAACCTGTCGCTCGGGCGGCTGAATTCCGAGGCCGCTGCCGCCAAGGAGTTGCGCGACGCCATCGCTGCCGGTGACCGCGTCGTCGAAATCGATCCGGCGCAGATCGAGACCTCCTTCATCCCGGATCGCATTCCGCTCGAAGCCGATCCCGATCTCGACGAACTGATCGCGTCGATCGCCGAGACCGGACAGAAGGTGCCGATCCTGGTGCGGCCGCATCCAAGCCGCGACAAACACTATCAGGCCGCCTATGGCCATCGCCGCCTGCGGGCGGCGGCGGCACTTGGCCGCCCGGTGCGAGCCATCGTCAAGACGCTGACCGACGAGGAGGTAATCCTCGCG
>NZ_JARRIR010000011.1:186058-186608 GCF_029601685.1 Rhizobium sp. YJ-22
GTCGACCTGAGCTTCATCGAGCGCGCGCTGTTTGCCCGGCGCATGCAGGAGCATGGTTTCGACCGGGAAACGATTTCGCGCGCCCTCTCCGTCGACAAGCCGGAAGCATCCCGCCTGCTGCAGGTGGCCGACAGCATTCCGACCGCGATGATCCTTGCGATCGGCCCGGCCCCCAAGGTCGGCCGTCCTCGCTGGCTGGCACTTGCCGACCGGCTGAAAGACCCGGCGCTGAACCGGCGGGCGGATCGCGAAATGCGGATCGCCGATTTTGGCAGCGCCGACACCAATGCCCGCTTCGAGCGGCTCTGGAAGGTGACTGGCGAAACCAGGAAGAAGGAAAAGGCCACGGAAACGGTACGCACCCGCAAGGGCCAGCCGCTCGCCACGATCGAGCATGGCGGACGCGGCGCGAAGATCACCGTAACCTCGGGAGAATTCGCTGCTTTTCTGTCTGCGAAAATGCCGGACATCGTTTCGGCTTTCGAGCGGGAAAATGCAGCTTCGTCAAACAGCTAACGGAATTGTCACCTGACAATTCCGCCATTTGAAG
>NZ_JARRIR010000011.1:187180-187652 GCF_029601685.1 Rhizobium sp. YJ-22
GTTCGGCTTCAATCTTGCGCCATTGCTGAGCCGCGCCGACGAATTCGCCCGCCTCGCTTTGGAGGTCGCCGAGGAGCGGCGATTGCTGCGCCAGGCCCGGGAGACGCTGGCCATCTGCCGCCGCGACGTGCGAAAACTGATCTCGGCAGCCCTTCAGGAAGGCGCCGATGGCGACTGGCTGGCGATCGAAGCCCGCTATGCCGACCTCACCGCCCATCTTCCGCGCGTGCCGAGTCTCGTGGATGTCGAAGGGGTATTGCCTGCAATGGAGGCTTTGCGCGAGGAAATCGTCAACGCTTTGGAAAAACAGATGAAATTGCGCGAAACGGCCGCCAATGACATCCAAAATGGTCGCCACATACAGAATTCACATCCCGAATCCATTCCTGAATCTGAACCGCAAACGAAGCCACCTCGGAAAGACATTTCGGTTCGAAATGTGGCCAACCTCGTCCAGACGCCAAAAGC
Source organism: Rhizobium sp. YJ-22 (assembly GCF_029601685.1). Taxonomy (NCBI): domain Bacteria; kingdom Pseudomonadati; phylum Pseudomonadota; class Alphaproteobacteria; order Hyphomicrobiales; family Rhizobiaceae; genus Rhizobium; species Rhizobium sp. YJ-22. Next base: position 187,649 of record NZ_JARRIR010000011.1, read on the forward strand.
ATTT
>NZ_JARRIR010000011.1:187902-220335 GCF_029601685.1 Rhizobium sp. YJ-22
AGGCGGCGACCGGCCGGTTCTCACCGGGACCGATGCTGATGGCGTTGATGCGCGCCCATACAGGCGAAAGGCGCTCGACATGACGGATGGCTGAAGCCGATGGCCTCGTCAGGCCGAACCGTGTTCAAACCCCGAGAGCACATTGACGGCGTTGACACCCAGCATCTCAACGGCATAACCGCCCTCCATGACGAACAATGTCGGCAGGCCGAGGGCTGCGATACGTTCGCCGATGGTGACGAAATGCGCGCTTTCGAGCCTGAACTGCGAGATCGGATCGTCCTTGAACGTATCGACGCCGAGCGAGACGACAAGTGTGTCCGCACCATAGGCGGCAATGCGGGCGCAGGCATCCTCGAAGGCATTCCGCCAGCGGGGCCAGTCGGTGCCGGAGGGCAGGGGATAGTTGAGGTTGTAGCCGGTTCCGGCACCTGACCCGGTCTCGCGGGCATAGCCGAGATGGAAAGGGAATTCGAAGTCGGGATCGCCATGCAGCGAGGCGAGCAGCACGTCGTCGCGGTCGTAGAAGATTTCCTGCGTGCCGTTGCCGTGGTGATAGTCGATATCGAGGATGGCGACACGCCCGGCCCCCTGGTCACGAAAATATTGCGCGGCGATGGCGGCGTTGTTGAGGTAGCAATAGCCGCCGAAGAAATCGCGGCCGGCATGGTGGCCAGGCGGGCGGCACAGCGAAAAGGCCGATCGGGCGCCGTTCCGGACGATCTCGGCGCCGGCAAGCGCGGTATCGGACGCACGCTTGGCCGCCCTCCATGTCGTTTCGGTGATCGATCCGGCCATGTCGAAGGAATAATAAGATAGTCGCGCATCGAGGCCGGAGGGGGGCGTATCGATCGGCGGCATGGAACGGTGCCGCCAGCTATAGGGCCAGACTTCGCCGTCCCGGCCCGCCGCGCGCCACTCATCGAACACGCTGCGCAGAAAGTCGACATAGCCGGTGTCGTGGATCCGCTTGATGAGGGCGATGTCGAATTCCGCCGGTGTCTCCACCGGACCGAGGCCGACTTCCCGGACGCGAGCCAGCACGATTTCGGCGCGCCTGGGCATTTCGAAGGTCTCGACGATCTTGCCGAAGGAGAGTTCCATGCCGCTGTGATGGAGATGGTGGTCGGACGTGTAGAAGGTTTTCATCGGTGGCTTTGCCTCGCAAAAAAATTCTCTAAAAACAATAGAATAACGCCGCCCCACGATGTTTGCCGGGCGGCGTTTCGGTCTTTGATTGGCGTGGTGTCAGAGCTTGCAGTAAGGCGTGACCGGCTCGATGGCGCCGAAGCTCTTCACCACCTCGTAACCGACGCCGTCGTCCTTGGCTTTGCCGACGAAGGAATTGACGACACAATGATTGTTGGAGCCATCGATGCGCACCTTGCCCTGCGGCGCGTCGAATTCGACCGAGGGAAGGGCGGCCAGAACCTTGGCATCCTCGAAGCTGCCGGCCTTTTCGGCGGCGAGCGCATAGAGATGCAGGCCGTTGTAGCCGGCCTCGCCGATGCCGTTGACCATCTTGTCCTGGCCGAAGCGCTGGCGAAAGCCATCGATGAAGGCCTTGTTGGCGGGGCTGTCGATCGACATCCAGTAGGGCTGTGGCGCATAGGTGCCGGCGGCAACGCCGGGTGGCAGGGCATCCTTGTTGAACACCTCGTCCAGCGGCGCGATCAGCGGCTGGCGCATGTCGAAGCTGCGATATTGCTTGAGCTGGGTGACGGCATCGTTGCCGACCACCATCGACCAGACGATATCCGGCTTGCTGTCCTTGATCTTCTGGAAGGCGGGGCCGAAATCCTGGGTGCCGAAGGGATAGAAATCGGCGCCGACGACCTTGCCGCCCGCCTTTTCCAGGGCCGCAGTGATCGCCTCGGTCATCTTGCGCGGCCAGGCATAGTCAGAGCCCATGATATAGACGGTCTTGCCGAGGCTTTCGACGATCCACGGCGCCATGGGATCGACCTGCTGCATCGGGATCGGCCCTGTCGCGACGAAGTATGTGTCGCATTCGCCGCCTTCGAAATTGGTGGGATAGAAGAACAGCTTTTTCGCCCGCGAGGTGACCGACAGCGTGGCGCTGCGCTCCAGCGAGATGATGGTGCCCATGACCACGTCGACCTTGTCCTGACCGATCAGCTTGCGGGCCTTGTCGACGGCGCCCTTGGTGGTCGTCTGGTTGTCCTCGACGATCAGTTCGACCTTGCGGCCGGCAATGCCGTTTGCGGCGTTGAGTTCGTCGGCGGCCAGCTTGTAGCAATTCATCAGCGTCTCGCCGAGGATCGCCTGCAGGCCGGTGACGGGAATGGACAGTCCCACCTTCACGGTATCGGCGGCCCGCAGGATGCCGGGGAAGGAAAGCCCGGTGCCGGCGAGCATGGCCGCGCCCGCGCCCTGCTTCAGGAGATCGCGTCTGTTGATCATGGTCTTCATCGTTACACCCTCTTCGTCGTCAAGGCGGGCCTGGTCCCGCTTATAAAGCCAGGAACTGCGCAAGAAGCTCTTCATTGCGGAAGGCCGATGTCTCGGCCGCATGGACGATCAGACCCTTGTCCATGACGATGCAGCGACCGCTGGCATGGAGGGCGAGATCGAGATTTTGCTCGACCAGCAGCACGGCGATGCCGCGTTCGCGCGCCAGGCGCGGCACGAGTTCGCCGATCTCCTGGACGATGTTCGGCTGGATGCCCTCGGACGGTTCGTCGAGCAGCAGCGCCTTCGGCTGGCCGCACAAGGCGCGGGCAATCGCCAGCATCTGCTGCTGGCCGCCGGAAAAGGTGCCGGCCATCTGACGACGCCGGTCGCGCAGGATCGGAAAATGGGCATAGGCTTCGTCAAGCAGACGTTTCACATCGATCTTGCCGGCGGCGCGCGTGCCGACTTCGAGGTTTTCCTCCACCGTCAGCCGGCCGAAAATGCCGCGTCCCTGCGGCACATGCGCAATGCCGGCGCGGGCGCGCATATAGGCGCGGCTGCGGCTGACATCGCGGCCATCGATGCGGATCGTCCCGGCTTGCGTGGCCAGCGCGCCGCCGAGCGTGCGCAGCAGCGTGGTCTTGCCGGCGCCGTTGCGGCCGAGCAGGCCGACGACCTCGCCGGCCGAAATCGACAGGTCGACGCCGTGCAGCACGGGAAGCGCGCCATAGCCGGATTTGAGCCCCGAAACCGTGAGCATCTAGCGCCTCCCCAGATAGACGTCGCGCACGGCGGGATCGGCTTCGATCTCGGCGAAGGGGCCGCGACGGAAGAAGCGGCCCTGATGCAGCACCAGCGTATCGGCGTCCAGCGCCCGCACGAAGCTGATGTCGTGCTCGACGGCGATGATTGCCAGCCGTGCCTGCAGGCGGTGGATCAGCCGGGCGGTCGCCTGGGTTTCCTGCGGCGTCATGCCGGCGGTCGGTTCGTCGAGCAGGAGCAGGCTCGGGCCGGTTGCGATTGCCATGCCGATCTCCAGCCATTGCTTTTCGCCATGCGGCAGTTCGCCGGCCTTGACCTCCCTTTTGGCCGAAAGGCCGATCAGTTCGATGACATCGCCCTCCAGCGCCGGTGCGCTGCCGGTTCCGCGGCGGGCGATGTCGAGGTTGTCGGCGACCGACATGCTGGGAAAGACCGAGGGTATCTGGAATTTGCGGGCGATGCCGGCGCGCGCGATGCGATGCAGCGGCAGGCCGCTGATCGGATTGCCACGAAACAGGACGCTGCCGGCGGTCGGCTTCTGCGTGCCGGTCAGGACGTTGAGAAAGGTGCTTTTTCCGGCGCCGTTCGGGCCGATGATGCAGGCAAGCGACCGTTCGGCAATCGAGAAGGAAATGCCGGACAGCGCATCCAGCCCGCCGAACCGTACGCCGATATCCCTGGCTTCGAGAAGCGCCGTCATCGTGTCCTCCCCGGCAGAACGCCGCGCAGGCGCTGGGCGATGGAGAGAATGCCGTCCGGCAGCAGGAAGACGATCAGAACGAAGATGCAGCCGATGATCAGTGGCCACAGGCTGGGATTGTAGCTGGAGATTTCCTGCTGCGCCCGCTGCACCAGAACCGCGCCGACGACCGGCCCGATCAGCGTGCCGCGCCCGCCGATCGCCACCCAGACGACGACCTCGGTGGACAGAAGCAGGCCGATGAGATCGGGCGCCACCAGCCCGGCCATGGCGACATAGAGCGCCCCGGCAAGGCCGGCGATGGCCGCCGACAGCGTAAACGTCAGCGTCAGGCGCTGGGCGGCGTTGTAGCCGAGGGCGGCGGCGCGCATCTCGTTGTCGCCGATGGCGGTCAGCACCTTGCCCCAGGGCCCGACCGAGACCAGCCGCAGGCCGAGCAGGCAGGCGACCAGGATGACGGCGACGGCGGCATAGCTGGCGATGTCGCCGGAGAGATCGAGCGCGCCGAAGGCGAGCGGCGGAACGCCGAGCAAGCCGGTATCGCCGCCGGTGACGTCGCTCCACGAGATCGCCACCTGCTGGGCGATGACCGCCAGTGCCAGCGTCACGATGGTGAAGTAGCTGCCGCGCACCCCGCCGAAAAACATGAAGTAGCCGATTACGGCGGCCAGCAGGGCGCTGGCCGCCACCGCCGCGACGAGGCCGAAAAGCGTCGGTTGTGCCAAGTCCGGCATCATGCTGACGATTGCCATGACATAGCCACCAAGGCCGAAGAAGCAGGCATGGCCGAAGCAGAGAATGCCGGTGCGGCCCCAGAAGAAATCGAGGCTGGCGGCGAACAGGCCGAAGATCAGCGCATCGCGCATGACGCCCAGCATATAGCCGTCGACGACATTCGGCAGCAAGGCGAGAAGCAGGATGCCGGTCGCGAAGGTGGCGAACCAGGTGCGGTTGCTCATGCGCGGCCTCCGATGGAAACGAGGCCATGCGGGCGGAAACGGACGATGACGATCGCCGACAGGAGCACCAGCGCCTGTGCCAGCGACGGTGAAATCTGATAGTTGAGGATACTCGTCAGGCCGCCGACGAAGGTGCTGCCGGCAATCAACCCGAAGACCGAGCCGGCGCCGCCGACGATGACCACGAAAAAGGCATTGGCGAGATAATTGACGCCCATCTGCGGCAGGACGGTGGCGAGCGGCGAGATCAGCGCGCCGGCAAGCCCGGCGACCGCCGCCCCGAAACCGAAGGCGACGGCGTAGGTGCGGCGCGTGTTGATGCCGACCGCTTCGGCCATGTCGCGATTCTGGATGACGGTGCGGATATCGAGTCCGAAACGGGTGCGGGCGACCAGCAGGACGACACCGGCCAGCGTCAGCAGCGCGATGGCGATGAGGATCAGGCGATAGACCGGATAGGCGGTGACGCCGAGATCGATGACGCCGTCGAGGGGCGGCACCACCGGTTTCGCACCCAGGCCGAAGGTGAGTTCGATGCCCTGCTGCAGGATGAGGCTGACGCCCCAGGTCGCCAGAATGGCGCCGACCGGCCGTTCATAGAGGCAGCGCAGGATGATGCCTTCGAGCAGCAGCCCGACGATGGCGCCGATCACCGGGGCCGCGACCAGCCCAAGCCAGAAGGAGCCGCCATGGCTCTGCACGAAGTAGACCGTGAAGGCGCCGACGGTAACGAACTCGCCATGCGCCAGATTGGTGACGTTCATCAGGCCGAAGCTGATCGTCAGCCCCAGCCCGACAAGCGCCAGGATGCTGATCAGCGTCAGGGCATTGAGAAGGGTGGTGACGGCAAGGTCCATCACCGGCCCGCCCTTGCCGAAAGACGGGCGGCGAGACGATCGACCAAGCCCTCGGCCCTGGCGATCATCACGTCCTGATGCGGCTGAAGCGCCTGCCAGCCCCATTCGTCGATATGGTCGGTGAGGGGATCGACGACCTCGGTGCGCACGCCGGCCAGCGTTTCGATGACGGCATGGCCGCAGAAAGGCACGTAGCCTTCCGAATAGCCGCCCTCATGGGTCATCACCAGGCGGCCGCCGCAGAGTTCCGCCGCAGCCCCCGCCAGCCGCCGCGCCAGGCGCCGATAGCATTCGCTGTTGAGCATCATCCGCCCCAGCGGATCGAAGCCGGCACCGTCGAAACCGGAGGTGACGACGATCATGTCGGGGCGGAAAGCCTGCAGGGCAGGCAATACGACGCGGTCGAAGGCCGCTTCGTATGCGCCGGTGCCGCTACCTGGAGGCAAGGGAATATTGATGTTGAAGCCTTCGCCGTCGCCCGATCCGTTGTCGGCAACGGCGCCGCGGCCGATCGGATAGAGATTGTCCTGATGGATGGAGATCGCCAGCACCGAGGGGTCGTCGTAGAAGGCCGATTCCGTGCCGTTGCCGTGATGCACATCCCAATCGACGATGGCGACGCGGCCGAGCAGGCCTTCCGCCTGCAGCCGGCGAATGGCGACGGGGGCATTGCCGAACAGGCAATATCCCATGGCGCTGTCCGGCTCGGCATGATGGCCCGGCGGGCGCACCAGCGCATAGGCATTGTCGACGCGGCCGCTCAGCACCGTCGCCATCGCCATCCAGGTGCCGCCGGCCGACAGCAGCGCGATCTCGTAGCTGCCGCGCCCGATCGGCGCCTGCGGCCCGGCATAGATGCCGCCGACCTTGCTGAGTTCCTGGATGTTCTCGATGTGGCGGCGGGTGTGGACGCGGGCCAGATCCTCGGCGGTGACCGGCTCGGGCTCGATGCGCACCAGATGGCGGGCGAGGCCGCTGACATGCAGCAGGCCGTTCAACCGCCGCTTGGTGGCGGGCGCCTCGACATGCAGCCCCGGCTCGACGAACCGGTCGGGCGGCATCATCTGGGCGCTGGTGCCCGTATCGTGCCAGAGATAGTGCTCGTGAAAGACGTAGCCGGTTGTCATGACGCCGTATCCTGTTGCGGATAGGAGGTCTAATACGGCCCGTCCGCCTTGTCCCGATCCGAAAGGAGGGCAGGCGCCAAAATTTACCCCATCCTTTCGGAGGGGTTCTGGGGCGCTTCGCCCGCCAGCAGCGGTCATTCTCGTTCATAGACGAAATTTTTTCAACGGTGACGGTGGTCGCTGGTCGAATACAAGCCATTGTTTTAAATGCGATATTTCGTACGAACCTAAGCGGTCGTTGGAGAATGTATTCTCAGATAGTTTTCAATGTATAACAGCATTATACATTTTGATTGACTTGGCCACCGCGCCATGAGAGCTTTCCTCCATCGACAAGCCGATGCCGAGGAGGGGCCGGTGAAGGGCGGCAAGCAAGATCTCTACGACGACCTGAAGCGGCAGATCCTGACGATGGAACTCGATCCCGACGAGAGCCTCGACGAGGCGCTGATCGGCGAGCGCTATGGTCTTTCGCGCACGCCGGTACGGGATGTCTTCCGGCGGCTGGCGGGAGACGGCTACCTGGAGATTCGCGAAAACCGGCGCGCCCGGGTCATCCCGATGAACCACGAGACCCTCCGCAATTTCTTCCTCGGCGCGCCGATGATCTATGCGGCGATCGGCCGGCTGGCGGTGCAGAACGTCAAGCCGCGCCAGCTCGCCGACCTGCGCGACACGCAGGAGCGTTTCCGCCGTGCCAGTCTGTCGGACGAGGCCCATGCGATGGTTATCGAGAACAACCGGTTCCACGAGATCATCGGCGAGATGTCCGGCAATGCCTATCTGCGGCCGAGCCTCGGGCGGCTTCTGATCGACCATGCCCGCATCGGCCACACCTTCTTCCGGCCGAAGAACGAGGACATGCGTCGCCGCCTGCAGCTTGCCGTGGATCACCACGACGGATTTATCGCGGCCATCGCCGCGCAGGACGAGGACGCCGTCGTCGACCTGGTTTTCGAACATTGGGAACTGTCGCGCGAGAACATGGAGATGTTCATCGCGCCGCGAGGAATGAAGGCGGACGCCCGTTTCGACGCGCCTGCCGCAACCATGGAGAGATCGTCTTGAATTTCGAAGGCATCTATACGCCGGCGATAACGCCGCTCGACCCGGACGGGCAGATAGACAGGCAGGCATTCGCCGCCGTGCTGGAATCGCTGATCGAGGCGAAGGTGCATGGCATTGTCGTCGGCGGCTCGACCGGCGAATATTATGCCCAGACGGCACAGGAGCGCTTCGATCTCGGTGCTTACGCCAGACAAGTGATCGGCAATCGCCTGCCGCTGGTCATCGGCACCGGGGCGACGCGTACCGAGGATTCGGTCGAATATGCCAAGGCCGCGAAAGAGATCGGCGCTGACGCCATCCTCGTCTCCTCGCCGCCCTATGCCCTGCCGACCGAGCGCGAAAACGCCGTGCATGCGTTGACCGTCGATCGCGCCGCCAATCTGCCGATCATGCTCTACAACTATCCGGCCCGCATGGGCGTGATGATGGGCGAGGAGTATTTCTCCCGCGTCGGCAAGTCGAAGAACGTCGTCGCCATCAAGGAAAGCTCCGGCGAAACCGCCAATATGCACCTGCTGGCGCGCAAATTTCCGCATATCGCGCTCTCCTGCGGCTGGGATGACCAGGCGCTGGAATTCTTCGCCTGGGGGGCAAAAAGCTGGGTCTGCGCCGGCTCGAATTTCCTGCCGCGCGAGCATGTGGCGCTCTACGAGGCCTGTGTGCTCGAAAAGAACTTCGACAAGGGCCGGGCGATCATGACGGCGATGCTGCCGCTGATGGATTTCCTCGAAGGCGGCAAGTTCGTGCAGTCGATCAAGCATGGCTGCGAGATCATCGGCCTCAAGGCCGGGCCGGTACGCGCGCCGCTGCGCCCCATGACATCAGACGAAAAGCGAACCCTCCAGACTGTCGTCGCCACCTTGAAGCGCACGGTCGCCCAGATCACGTCGGGAGCCAACCATGCATGAACCCTTGACCGCAGCCGAATACAAGGCCATCGCCGCCGGCCTCGACCTGCCGACCAACGCCTTCGTCGACGGCGCTTTCCGGCCGGCCAATTCCGGCAAGACGTTTCAGACGACCAATCCGGCGACCGGCGACGTGCTCGGCAATATCGCCGCCTGCGATGCAAGCGACGTGGATTTTGCCGTGGCCAAGGCCAGGGCTGCTTTCGATGACGGCCGCTGGCGTCTTCAATCGCCCGGCGAGCGCAAGGCGGCGCTGCTGAAGCTCGCAAAATTGCTGGAAGACAACCGCCATGAACTGGCGGTGATGGAAAGCCTCGACAGCGGCAAGCCGGTGCGCGAATGCCAGACGGTCGATATTCCCGACACGATCCACACCATCCGCTGGCATGCGGAGCTGATCGACAAGCTCTACGACAACACCAACAATGTCGGCGCCAATGCGCTGGCCATGGTGGTGCGCGAGCCGATCGGCGTCGTCGCCTGCGTGCTGCCGTGGAATTTCCCGCTGCTGATGCTCGCCTGGAAGATCGGCCCGGCGCTGGCCGCCGGCTGCTCGGTGATCGTCAAGCCGGCGCAGGAGACGACGCTGACCACGCTGCGCGTCGCCGAACTGGCGCATGAGGCGGGCATTCCCGCGGGTGTCTTCAACGTCGTCACCGGCGGCGGCAGCGCGGTCGGCGAACCGCTTGGCTTGCATATGGATGTCGACATGGTGGCCTTCACCGGCTCGACGCCCACCGGCCGGCGCTTCCTGCGTTATGCGGCCGATTCCAACCTCAAGAAGGTGGTGCTGGAATGCGGCGGCAAGAACCCGGCGGTGGTGCTGGCCGATGCCGAAGACCTCGATCTCGTCGCCGAGCAGGTGGTCAACGGCGCTTTCTGGAACATGGGCGAGAATTGCTCGGCGACCTCGCGCCTGATCGTCCATGCCAGCATCAAGGACGAGCTGCTGCAACGCATCGGCGCCTATATGCGCGACTGGAAGACCGGCGATCCGCTCGACCCCGAAAACCGCATCGGCGCGCTGGTCAGCAAGGCCCATTTCGAGAAGGTCAAATCCTTCCTCGACGACGTGAAAGCCGAAAAGCTGTCGTTGGCCCACGGCGGCGAGACCTATGAGGGCGCCTTCATCGAACCGACGGTGGTCGATGGCGTGACGCCGAAAAGCCGGCTGTTCCAGGAGGAGATTTTCGGGCCGATCCTGTCGGTGACGAGTTTCGAGACCCTGGCGCAAGCCGTGACGCTTGCCAACGACACCAATTACGGCCTGACTGCGTCGATCTATACGGGCAGCCTGCGCCATGCGATCCGGCTTTCCCGCGATATCCGCGCCGGCCTCGTCACCGTCAATTGCTTCGGCGAGGGCGATGCCTCCACCCCCTTCGGCGGCTACAAGGAATCCGGTTTCGGCGGGCGCGACAAGTCGGTCTTCGCCCATGACAATTACTGCGAGCTGAAGACCATCTGGATCGACATTTCCGAACGCTCCCTCGACGAGACGGTCCGATGACCACGACCTCCGTCCGGCGCTTGCCGGTGGAAAATGGCGTCTCCGGCTGGGAGGCGATCAGCGCCCGGCCGTTTGCCGCCAGAACCCTCGAAGGCAACGTCACAGCGGACTGGCTGATCATCGGCGCGGGCTTTGCGGGCCTGTCCGCGGCCCGCCGGCTGCTGGAACTGCGCCCGGACGACCGCATCGTCATTCTCGAAGCCGGCGAGGTCGGCAAGGGCACGGCCGGGCGCAATTCCGGCTTCATGATCGATGTGCCGCACAATCTGTCGTCCAGCGAATATTCCAGCGGAAGCGCCGATGCAACGCGGCTGGAAATGGCGCAGAACCGCTCCGCCATCGCCTTTGCCAAAGCCGCCGCCGAGGAATACGGCATGTCGCGCGAGACCGTCGATCCCGCCGGCAAGATCAATGCAGCGGCAACCGCCCGGGGCATGGCGCTGAATGCCAGCTTCGGCCAGTCGCTGCGCGGGGCCGGTGAAAAGCACGTCTTCCTCGATGCCGGCGAGATGCGCGACATCACCGGCTCGGATTATTACCTCGGCGGCCTCTATACGCCGGGCGCAATGCTGATCCAGCCGGCGGATTACGTCCGCGCCTTCGCCGCCGGCCTCGTCCGCCGCGCCGACCTGTTCGAGCGCTCGCCGGTCACCGTGCTTCGCCGGGGCGGCGGCACCTGGACGGCGGTGACGCCGCGCGGGACGGTGACGGCCCCGAAAACGATCGTCTGCGTCAACGGCCATATCGACGATTTCGGCCATTTTCGCGGGCGGCTGATGCATATCTTCGCCTATGCCTCGATGACCGCGCCGCTGCCGGCGGGTGCGGCGGGCCGCGACCGCTGGGCGCTGCTGCCGGCCGACGCCATGGGCGCGACGGTGCGCAAGATCATCTCCGGCGGAAAGGCGCGCATCGCGATCCGCACCCGCTACACCTATGACACCACGGTTTCGCTCTCCGCCCACCGGCTGGCGAAGATGGCGCAGGAGCATCGCCGCTCGCTCGACGCCCGGTTTCCGGAACTGGCGAACATTCCCTTCGAGCATAGCTGGGCCGGGCGGCTCTGCCTCAGCCGCAACCATGTGCCGGCCTTCGGCGAGGTCGAGCAGGGGCTCTATTCCGCCTGCTGCGAAAACGGGCTCGGCACCGTCAAGAGCACGCTGGCCGGCATGATGGCGGCGGAACTGGCGACCGGAACCCGGTCGCGCGAACTGGAAGACTACATGGATCACCGCCAGCCGTCGCGCATTCCGCCGCAGCCCTTCGCCTGGCTCGGCATCAATTCGGTGATCCGTCTGCAGGAATTGCGTGCCGGCCGCGAGGGCTGACCTCGGCCGCGCAATGGCGACCGGCTGTGCCGGAAACCGCGAGTGGGAACCAAAACAAGAGGAGAGAGTGAATGATGAAGACGTTGTGGAAGGGGCTGTGCGCGGCCGCCATGGTCGGTTTGACCATGCTGCCGGCGCGCGCCGAGGAAAAGTCGATCACCATGGGCACTATGTCCTGGGAAGACTTGACGCCGATCACCGGCATCACCAAGAAGGTGCTGGAAGACCAGGGCTACACCGTCAAGGTGGTGGAATTCGCCGAATGGGGCATCGCCTATGCGGCGCTGGCCAAGGGCGACGTCCAGATCCTGGCTTCGCAGACCGATTATGTCGCGCAGGATTACTGGAACAAGAACAAGAAGAAGCTGGAAAAGATTTCGCCGGTGTCGCATGGCCTGTTCCAGGGCGTCGCCGTGCCGAAATACGTCACCATCGACAGCATGGACCAGCTCAACGATAATGCCGACAAGTTTGGCGGCAAGATCGTCGGCATCGAGCCGGGCGCCGGCCTGATGCGCGACACCGGCAATGCGGTGAAGGAATATGGCCTCAAGCTGCAACTCGTCGAGGGCAGCACCGCCGCCATGACCGCAGCGCTGAAATCCGCCATCGACCGCAAGGAATGGATCGCCGTCACCATCTGGGAACCCTCCTGGATGATGCAGAAATACGACGTCAAGTTCCTGCAGGACCCGAAGGCCGTCTTCCCGCCGCCGCAGAGCTATTACTGGATCGGCCAGAAGGGTTTTTCCGAGAAGAACCCCCATGCCCGTGAAGTGATCGCCAGCGTCTACGTGCCGCTTGCCGATATCACCGGCATCAACGGCGCCGTCAGCGACGGCAAGACCATGGACCAGGCGGTGTCGGACTGGACCACGGCCCATGCCGATCTCCTCAAGCGCTGGGAAAACATCAAGGGCGAATGATCCCGCAAAGGCGAGCCGCCCGCGCCGCGCGCGGCTCGCCAGCAGCCGGACAACAAGGAGCCGACCGGAACCGGCTCGTGGGGGAACATCATGAACATTGCGCACAAAGACGTGAGCGAGATCCTGGTCGATTGCCGTTCGGTCTGGAAGATTTTTGGCACGCGCGCGGCGGCGGCCATCGAAGCCGTCGAGACGCGCGGACTGTCGAAGAAAGACATCCTCAAGGAATTCAATTGCGTGGTCGGCGTCTCCGACGCCAACCTGCAGGTCCGCCGCGGTGAAATCTTCTGTATCATGGGTCTCTCCGGCTCCGGCAAGTCGACGCTGATCCGCCTGCTCAACCGCCTGATCGAGCCGAGCCTCGGCACGGTCATGGTCAAGGGAAAGGATGTCGCGTCCCTCGATGCGGCGGCCTTGCGCGACATGCGGGCGCGCAATATCGGCATGGTGTTCCAGAGCGTGGCGCTGCTGCCCTATCGCACAGTCCTCGAAAACGCCGCCTTCGGCCTCGAAGTGCGTGGCGTCGCCAAGGACGAGCGCAACAGGATCGCCCGTGCTGCCCTCGACAAGGTCGGCCTTTCCGACTGGACGGAGCGTTATCCTTCCGAGCTTTCCGGCGGCATGCAGCAGCGCGTCGGGTTGGCCCGCGCGCTTGCCGCCGATCCCGAGATCATCCTGATGGACGAGCCGTTCAGCGCCCTCGACCCGCTGATCCGCCGGCAGTTGCAGGACGAATTCCGGCAATTGACCAAGTCGCTCGACAAGTCGGCCGTGTTCATCACCCATGACCTCGAAGAGGCGATTCGCATCGGCGACCGCATCGCCATCATGAAGGACGGCGTCATCGTCCAGATCGGTAATGCCGAGGAGATCGTCACCAGGCCCGCCGACGACTACGTCGCGGACTTCGTCGCCGGCATCTCGCGCATCCATCTCGTCAAGGCGCATTCGATCATGCAGCCGGTCGCCGCCTATCGCGGCGATATAAACGCGCTGCCGCGCGCCGCGCCGGAAGCGGATATCAGCGCGTTGATCGAGCTGACCATGCAATCCGAACACGATGCGATCGCGGTTGTCGACAACGGCGCCGTCATCGGCGTGGTGACGACCCGCGACCTGCTTCGCGGCGTCGCCACCTGACGGGGGAGGAAGGGCATGGACATGTCGACGCTTCCGGACACTTTCGACAGCGCCATCGACGACGCGCTGTCCTGGATCAGCGACAATGGCGAGGGCCTGTTCGATTTCATCCGGGCGATCCTCGAAGGCACCTATGACGGCGTTCTCTGGCTGCTGCAGCTTTTGCCGTTCTACGGCATTGCGGCGATCGCCGCCGTCCTCGGATGGCGGCTGGTGGGCCTGCGCTTCGGCATTGCCGCTGGCGTGGCGCTGGTCGTCTGCGCGCTGATGGGCCTGTGGGGCGAAACCATGAGCACGTTGGCGCTGGTGGTCACCGCAACCGTGCTGGCGCTCGCCGTCGGCATTCCGCTCGGCATCGCCGCCGGCTTCCTGACCACGCTCGACCGTATCCTGCAGCCGGTGCTCGACCTCATCCAGACGCTGCCGCCCTATATCTACCTGCTGCCGGCCATCGCGCTGATGGGTTTCGGGCCGGCGACGGCGCTGATCGCCACCGTCATCGTCGCCATGCCGCCGGCCATCCGCCTGACGGCGCTCGGCATCCGCATGACGCCGCGTGAATTCATCGAGCTGGGACAGGCGAGCGGCTTGACCGGCTGGCAGCTGTTTTCCAAGATCCGTCTGCCCTTCGCGCTGCCGAGCATCATGGCCGGCATCAACCAGAGCCTGATGATGGCCTTCGGCATGGTGGTCATCGCCGGCATCGTCGGCTCCGGCGGGCTTGGCGAAACCATCTACGGTTCGGTCCGCACGCTCGATATCGCCACCTCGATCAATGCCGCCATCGCCATCGTGATCCTGACCATGGTTCTCGACCGGCTGACGCAGAGCGCCGGTAAGGGAGGGAAAGCATGACCCTGGAATCACTGCAGTTTTCGCCCGGCGCCTATCTCGCGCCGTCGGTGGATTGGCTGAACGCCAACTTTCACCCCGTTTTCGACCTGGTGACGCGGGCAATCGAGGCGCTGCTCAGCGCCATCGAATACGGTCTCGTCGCGCTGCCGTCCTACGCGGTCATCGCCATCGCCACGATCCTGGCGGGCATATTCGTCAGCCCGGGCATCGGCATCATGACCGCCGTAGCGCTAGGCTTCTGCCTGGCGGCCGGCCTGTGGACGGCCTCGATGCAGACGGTGGCGCTGGTAACGGTCGCGGTGGCGATTTCCGTCGCCATCGCCTTTCCGCTCGGCATCCTCGCCGCCCGCCACAAGCGGCTGGAGGCGGCGTTGCGGCCGGTGCTCGACATCATGCAGACGGTGCCGCCCTGGGTCTATCTCATTCCGGCGGTGTTGATCTTCAGCCTCGGGCGCGTGCCGGCGATCATCGCCACCATCGTCTATGGCATTCCGCCGATGCTGCGCCTGACGACGCTCGCCTTTAACCAGATCCCGCGCGATCTCGTCGAGCTTGGCAAGGCGATCGGTGCGCCGCCGCGCGCCATCCTGTTCAAGATCGAGATACCGTCGGCCATGCCGACGCTTCTGGTTGGGCTGAACCAGTGCATCCTCCTGTCGCTGGCCATGGTCGTTCTCGCCGGCCTCGTCGGCGCCGGCGGGCTGGGAGCCGAGGTGACGCGCGGCCTGACGCGCATGGAAATGGGGCTGGGCCTGCGCGCCGGCCTCGCCATCGTCGCCGTCGCCATCCTGCTCGACCGGCTGTCGCGCGGCGCGCTCCACCGGCCGCGCGCGACAGCCAAATCCTCCTGAAGGGAAAACCATGCGCCACAGCTTCTTCTGCATCGACGCCCATACCTGCGGCAATCCCGTCCGCCTCGTCGCCGGCGGCGGCCCCTTGCTGCCGCATTTGCCGATGGCGGATCGCCGCGACCTGTTCGTGCGCGATCACGACTGGATTCGCAAGGCGCTGATGTTCGAGCCGCGCGGCCACGACATCATGTCCGGCGCAATCCTCTATCCCGCTTTTCGCGAGGATTGCGAGGTCGGCGTGCTGTTCATCGAGGTCAGCGGCTGCTTACCGATGTGCGGCGCCGGCACCATCGGCACCGTCACGGCGGGCATTGAGGAAGGGCTGATCACGCCGCGCGTGCCCGGCCAGCTCTCACTCGAAACGCCGGCCGGCCGGGTCGATATCCGCTATGAAAAGCCGGGCGAGCACGTCGAATCCGTGCGCATGTTCAATGTCGCGAGCTATCTTCATGCGGCCGATGTCGCGGTCGAGGTGCCGGGGCTTGGCCGGCTCGTCGTCGATATCGCCTATGGCGGCAATTTCTATGCGGTGATCGAGCCGCAGGCGGCCTGGGCCGGCCTCGACCGCATGTCGGCCGGCGATATCGTCGATCTCAGCCGCCGTCTGCGCGATGCGCTGGCGGAAGTCTGCGATCCCGTCCACCCTGAGGACGCCCGCATTCGCGGCGTGCACCATGCGATCTGGTGCGATGCGCCCAAGGGCGAGCGCAATGACGGGCGCGGCGCCGTCTTCTACGGCGACAAGGCGATCGACCGTTCCCCCGGCGGCACCGGCACCTCGGCGCGATTGGCCCAGCTTCACGGCAAGGGTCGCCTGAAGGTCGGCGACCGTTTCCGCCAGGAAAGCCTGATCGGCACGGTGTTCGAAGGCCGGATCGAGGCCGAGGAGGCGGTCGGCCCCTTCGCCGGCATCCGCCCCAGCGTCGGCGGCTGGGCGCGCATCATCGGCCACAACACCATTTTCGTCGATGACCGCGATCCGCTCGCGAATGGATTCCAGATCGGATAACTGCCCTTTGCGGCGCTCGCGGCCTAGAAACCACCAGAGGCCTGCGATATCTGTATACAAGGATAATTATTCGATGTTTTGCAGAGCGTGCGGATGCAGTGCCGGCGTAAAAAAGGGTGACGATGATGAAGGGCGGCAAGTCGGCGCTCCATGAAACGCTGAAACGCCAGATCCTGACGCTCGAGCTGGAGCCGGACGGCGATCTCGACGAGGTGAAGCTCAGCGAGGAGTACGGGATTTCGCGCACGCCGGTGCGCGACGTGCTGCGCCAGCTCGCGGTCGACGGCTATGTGGATATCCGCGAGAACCGCGGCGCTCGCGTCGTGCCGATGAATCATTCCACCTTGCGCGATTTCTTCCTCGTCGCGCCGATGATCTACGAGGCGATCGGGCGGCTTGCGGTGCAGAACTGCCGCGCCGGCCAGCTCGACATCCTCAGGGCCTGTCAGGAGCGGTTTCGCGCTGCGGTAATGGCGCGCGACGCGGAAAAGATGGTCATGGAAAACAACCGTTTCCACGAACTGATCGGCGAAATGGCGGGCAGCGCCTTCCTGAAGCCGACACTGAACCGGCTGCTGATCGACCATGCCCGCATCGGCCATACCTTCTTCCGCCCCGCGACTGCGGAGATGGAAGACAACCTCGCCAAATCCTGCCTGCATCACGACCGGATGATCGAGGCGCTGGCGCAGCGCGACGAGACCGCGATGGTCAACCTCGTTTTTGAACACTGGGATCTGTCGCGGCAGAACATGGAGCTGTTCATCGCGCCGAAGGCCCTGACCTCGGAAACCAACCGCCGCGTCGCCGCGCGCCGCGACAGCGAAGAAAGCCTGTCCGAGGTTTCATCGTAAGCGGCGTTATTCGCCGCCCGCCCGCCATTCCTTGATGGCGAGATTGGCTTTTGCGCCGATGGTGGTGAAGGGTTGCGGCGGCAGGCGTCTGGGCGCATCGAAGCGTGCGAAGATCTCCGTCAGCCGCGATGTGTGGCCAAGCATCAGCTCGGCGGCCGCGATGCCGTTGGCGGTGGCCTTTGTCGCGCCGACGCCGTTGCAGCCGCAGGCGGCGAAAATACCCTTTTCGATCTCGCCGAAGGCCGGCACCGAATTCCAGGTCACGGCCATCGCGCCTGCCCAGCGATATTCCATGGGAATATCGCCGATCCCGGGAAAACGCGCCCTGAACTTGCGGTCATGCACCGCGCCGGCGCGCCGCAACGTGCCCTCGCCGGCCTCGATGGTCGGATGGTAGGTGTAGCGGGAGCGGATGAGGACACGGTCGCCCTTTTCGCCGGGAATGCGCCGGACGGTGGTTCCCATGGGAAGGGCAGGGGTCGCGGCCCATTGGCGCTGTCCCGCCAGATGGCCGGGATCGAACTCCCGCGTCATCGAGGCGAAGGTAAAAATATGCAGCAGTTCGGATTTGAAGAAGCCGAAACTTTGCGCATGGCCATTGTTGGCGAGAACAATCCGGCCGGTGCTGATCGATCCTTCAGGTGTTTTCACGAGCCAGCCGTTGCCGGAACTCTCCAGCCGGACGGCCGGCGTACGTTCGTAGACGTGGACGGGATCGTGCAAGCAATCCGCCACGCCACGGATATAGGCCGCCGGCTGCACCATGACGGTGCCGGGGGTGAACAGCGCCGATGTATAGGCCCGCGAGCCGGTGACTTCGGCAATCTCGCGCTGGCTGAGGAGCTGATGCTTTTCCCCGAGGTTTATCAGAGCCCTGGCGTAGTCGATGAGATGCCGGTCGCCGGCGCTGCTGATCGCGACGCTGTAGCGGCCGCAGGGATCGAAAATGTCCCGGCCCCAGCCTTGCTCGGCGGCAATCGAGCTGGCCAGCCCGATGGCGGTGCGGTTGATCTCGATGGCTTCCCGGCTTTTCGTCATGGAGTCCCCGCCGTAATCGTCTGAGGAGACGTCATGCGGCAGGTCGATGATGAAGCCGGAATTGCGGCCGGCGGCTGCCTCGCCGATCACGCCCGCTTCCAGCACGGCGACCGTGAGGCTGGGGTCCAGTTCGGAAATTCGCCGCGCCGCGGAAAGCCCGGCAAAGCCGCCGCCGATAATGACGATATCGGCGGTCGCGTGCCCCTGAAGCGGGGGATTGCCCTTGCGGGGCGGGAGCATCGCGACCCAGGCGGAGACCCCGTTATTCTTCGGGAGCCTCGCGGCCACGAATACCGTCTTGGCGGCCGCGACCATCGCCTCAGGCTTCCAGCGCGATGAGATCGCCGAGGGCGGCGCGAAGGGTTTCGATGCGCTCGGCGGGCAGGGGGCGCAACGGCTTGCGCGGATTGCCGGCGCCGCAGCCGGTCAGTTCCGCCGCCGCATAGACGGACTGGACGTAGTCGCCTTCCCAGATCAGCGACATCGCAGGTTCGAGCGCCGACCAGATTTTTCGCGCCTCGTCCCACTTGCCTGCGGTTGCCGCAGCAACAAGGGCGAGGCAGGTGCGCGGCGCGAAATTCGCCCCGCCCCAGATCAGGCCGCTGGCGCCGGCAAACAGGGCGAAGGGTACGAGATTGTCGGCGCCATTCATGACCGGTAGGCCGGTGCGGATCAGCGAGGCCTGCTTGCCGAGATCGCCGCCGCTATCCTTGACGGCACAGAAATTCGGGATGGCGCACAGTTCCTTCAGCAGCGCCGGCGTCACCGTCACCCCGACCGCATGCGGCACGTTGTAGCCGATGACCGGCAGGCCGGCGGCGGTGACCTCCGTGTAGAATGCGACAATGCTCTCGTCGTCGGTCGGGCCTTCGAAGAAGGGCGGCAGCACCATGACGCCATCGGCGCCGCAGTCGGCAGCGAATCTGGTGCGATCCACGACATCGGCCGTCAGCAGGGCGGAGGTCTGGGCGATGACCTTTGCACGGCCGTTGATGATCTTTGCGCCGCGCCGCACCAGTTCCTTCGATTCCTCCCGCGACAGATAGACATGCATGCCGGTGCCGGAGCTGAGCACGAAGCCGGGAATACCAAGCGCCAGACAGCGCTCGATGTTTTCTTCGAGTCTGGCGAAATCGATACGGCCTTCGGCATCGAAGGGTGTGGCGATCGCGAAATTCAGTCCGGGAAAGGGGAAATTCGGCATGTCAGAGGTCCGCAGGCTTGGGCATCGGGTGCCGGTTCATCGGGACGAGCATCGCTGGCTTGGATCAAGGCGGCTGGTTGCTCGTCGCTGATCATTGATAATACAATAGATAGACAATTGATAGACTGTCAAGGCGTCGGACGTTGCGGCTCTTCGTCATCTGGAAAAAACCATTTGAAACTGTTAGGTCTATCTTTTGTAGACAAATCTCGGAGGCCGCCATGGCTATTGACCATCTTTCCGGCGCGCTCGGCCAGGGGGCCGACAGGAAGACGGCGCTCAGCACCACGCTGCGGCAGCGGATCCTGACCATGCAGGTGGCGCCCGGCGCGGTGCTGGACGAAGTGGCGCTCAGCGAGGAGTTCGGCCTGTCGCGGCCGCCGGTGCGCGAGGCGATGCGCCAGCTTGCCGGAGAAGGCTTTATCGAGCTGGAAGCGAACCGACCGGCGCGCGCCGCCTCGATGAGCTATCGGACGCTGCGCGATTTCTTTCTGGTTGCGCCGATGATCTATATCGCGGCGACGCGGCTGGCGGCCGAGAACGCCTCGAAGGCCGATATCGCCGGTCTGCGCGACATTCAGGATGAATTTCGCGCAGCAGTGCGCAGCAACGATGTCGACAGCCGCGTCTTCCAGAACGACCGCTTTCACCTGCGCATCGGCGAGGTCGCCGACAATGCCTTCCTGCTGCCGAGCCTGCGCCGGCTGCTGATCGACCACGCCCGCATCGGCAAGATTTTCTATCGCCCCAGCAATGCGCGCATGGTCGAGGAACTGGAGGAGGCCTCGCGCCAGCACGACGATATCGTCGATGCCATCGCCGGTCATGATGCCGACCGCGCCGAGGTGCTGGTGCGCGCCCATCTCGACCTGTCGCGTCGCAACATGGCGATGTACGCCGCGCCGGAGGGCTTGCAGATGTCGCTGGAGTGCTGACGTCAGCCCTCGGCGAAGCGCTTCAACGCCTCGAAGACGGCGCGCGGCATCGTAAGGCTTTTCTGAGAAGACGGTTCCCGGTGCCGGCTGACGCCGGGAATGTGGACGCCGAGTTGCTGCAGGCGCTGGATCTGGCCGTGGGCGCGCTCGACGCGGCCGTCTTCGGCCGGGCCGGGCATCATGGCGATGATCGTCAGGCCCACGGCCGGCGAGGCGTTGCCGGTATTGAAAGGTGCGGCGTCCAGCGACCAGAAGCCGCCGGACAGGCCGGCGGAAAGCATTTCCACCATCAGCGCGATATTCGCGCCCTTGCGCCCGCCGAAGGGTAGCAGCGCGCCGGCGAGCGCCTTTTCCGGATCTTCGGTATCGGCGCCATCGGCATCGACGGCCCACCCCTTCGGGATCGACCGACCCTCGGCCGCGGCGGCGATCAGGTTGACATAGGCGGTGGCGCTGGCGGATTGGTCGATGACCAGCGGCGGCGTCGCCTCGCCGAGCGGAAAGCCGAAGGCGATCGGATTGGTGCTGTAGACGGCGGGGCCACCGCTCCTGGCGACGAGCATGGCATTGGCATTGGTCGCCGCCAGCGCCACCAGCCCCTTCTCGGCCAGCCGGCGCACGTAATAGCCGAGTTCGCCCGTGGTATAGCCGTTCGACTGGGTGAAAATGGCGATGCCGAAGTTTTGGGCCGTTTCGACGATCTCGGTAAAGGCGAGATCGAAGCCGAACTGAGCGATGCCGCCATCGGCGTCGGACGCCAGGAACGCCGGAAACGGCCGCGTCAGCTTCGGCTGCGGAGCGCCATTGATGCGCCCTTCACGAAAACTGTCGAGGTAGTCGACCATATGCGGGAAGCCCAGCGTCGATGGCCCGAACTGCGCCGCCGAAAGCGTGGCGTCGACCAGCGCGCGCGCCGTTGCCGGACTGACGCCGGCGCCGAGGCAGGCCTTCCGCGCCAGCGCTTCCGCCTCGGCCTGGCCGAGTTCGACGATATCCGCCATGTCAGATCTCCAATCCCGCTTTCCTGCCTTCGAAAAATGCGTAAGGCGCTTGCCGCGGCGCGGCGCAATCGCCGATCTGACGGATCGGCAGGCCGAGTGCGGCCAGATCCGGCATCAGCCAGTCGGCGGCCATGTTGGTGGTCGCGGTAACAAGCGTGTCGGCCTCGACGAAGCGGCGGTCGCCGGTATTGTGATCGATGAGGGTCGCGCCGTTGCCGTGCCATTCGGCGATGCTGGCTTCGACGATCCATTGCACGCCGAGCTTCTTGAGCGCTTGGCGCATGGGGACGTCGGCGGCAGTTCGCTGCAACTCCTTGCCGACGAAGGGGTCCGGGGTGACGATGGTCACCGCATGGCCTTCCTCGGCGAGTTTCCAGGCGGTGCCGCCGCCGCGCCAGCCGCCGCCTTCGTCGACGAGCAGCACGCGATGGCCGGGCCTTGCCTGCCGGGCCATGATCGCCTCGACGGTGAAGACATTGCCGTTTTCAATGCCCGGCAGCGTCTCGACGGTCGGCAGCGCCTTCTGAAAACCGGTTTCGGGCGAATAGGAGCCCGTCGCGGCAATGACGATATCGAAATCGGCCGGCGCGATATCGCCGGCCTCGACATAGGTGTTGAGGCAAACCTCGACACCGAGCTTTTCGAGTTGCCGCTCATACCAGGCGATGAGATCGAGAATCTGCGCCCGCCGCGGCTGCAATCCGGCCAGCAGGAAATTGCCGCCGAGGCGGCTCGACGCCTCCGACAGCACCACATAGTGGCCGCGCTCGGCGGCGGCTCTTGCCGCTTCCAGCCCGGCCGGGCCGCCGCCGATCACCAGCACGCGTTTCGGCTCCCCGGACTTGCGAAAACGATCGCCACCCCATTCGGCCTCGCGCCCGACCGAGGGATTGATCAGACAGCTTATCCAGTAGTCGCGGGAGCGACGGCCCCAGCACATCTGGTTGCAGGAAATACAGCCGCGAATGTCGTCGGGGCGATCCTCCCCCGCCTTGGTGGCGAGATGCGGATCGGCGATCTGGCCGCGAACGATCGAAACGAGATCGGCGGCGCTTTCGCCCAGCACCGTCTCGGCATTTTCGGGCGTGCGGATATGGCTTTCGGCGATGACGACGGCTTTCCTGACGACGCCCTTCAACACGGCGGCGAGATCGGCGCCGAGCTTTTCGGGATAGAGGAAGGTCGGCATCAGCTTGTAAAAATCGAGATAGCCGCCGGAACCGCAGGTGACGTAGTCGATGAGGCCGAGGTCGTCATGCAGCTTGACGATCTCGGCAAGCTCGTCGCGCTGCAGCGCGACCTTGACGTCCGGCTCGTCGCTGACGGCAAGGCCGACGATGAAATCCGGGCCGCAGACGGCGCGGATACGGGACAGGATTTCGCGCGACATGCGCGTGCGGTTTTCTAGCGATCCGCCCCACCGATCCGCTCGCCGGTTGCACCACGGCGTCCAGAACTGATCGACCATGCCGAGATAGGCGGCCCAGACTTCGACGCCGTCGAAACCGGCCTCGCGACAGCGCCGCGCCGCCTGGACGAAACCATCGATGGTCTCCTCGATCTCCGCCTCGGTCATCGCGTGCGAGCCGTCGCTGTCGTGATAGCTGGGCAGGCCGGAGGGCGACCAGTGCGGATGGAAGGAATTGTCGGAATCGCCATGCGCGCCGATATGGTAGAGCTGCTGGATCGCCACCGCGCCATGCGCCTTGATCGCCTCGACCACGCGTTTGAAATGCGGGATGACGGCGTCATCGGATGGGCGAAAATTGCCGCGCGTGAGCACGGCTGCCGCATGGACGGGCATCGGCTCCACGACGATCATCGCCGCCCCGCCCATCGCCCGCTCGGCGTAATAGGCGGCATGGCGCTCGGTCGGCAGGCCCTCGACCGCCATGTTGGCAGTGTGGGCACCAAAGACGATCCGGTTCTTCAGGACATGCGAACGCAGCTTGAGCGGTGAGAACAGGCGAGGAAATTTCTTGGACATCGCGCAATCCCGGGCAGGGTGAGTCCTGGATTTTACAGGGGGAGGACGCGCCCGTTCGGGCGGACGGACGACCGGCCCTTGCGGCCGGCCGTTCTGGTCAGGCGACGGCGCAGTGGCCGGGCTCGTGAGAATTGACCATGGCGCCGGCAAGCTGCCGGAAGGTGACGCGGCCGATCGGCTGGCCGGCGGCATCGACGACGGTGACGTCGCCCTCGGGGGCGGAGGCCAGCGCCCGCACGGCCTCCTCGATGGTGACGTCGGCGGCGATCGTCGGACCATGGCCGGCAGAGGCGGGGCCGAGCGGGCTCATGACGGCCTCGACCTGGACGACGCGGCCGCGGTTCACTTCCTTGACGAAGTTGGCGACATAGGCGTCGGCGGGGCGCAGCACGATATCCTGGCTGGTGCCCTGCTGGATGACCTCGCCGTCGCGCAGGATGGCGATCTGGTCGCCAAGCCGCAACGCCTCGTCAAGATCGTGGGTGATGAACACGATGGTCTTCTTGATCTCCTTCTGGAGGTCGAGCAGCACGGTCTGCATGTCCGTGCGGATCAACGGATCGAGCGCCGAATAGGCCTCGTCCATCAAAAGCACCGGCGCGTCGTTGGCGAGCGCGCGCGCCAGGCCGACGCGCTGCTGCATGCCGCCGGAGAGCTGGTTGGGATATTTCTGTTCGAAACCCTTGAGGCCGACGCGCTCCAGCCAGCGCATGGCGGTGTCGATGCAGGTGGCGCGGGCAACGCCCTGCAGTTCCAGCCCGAAGATAGTGTTGTCCAATACGTTGCGATGCGGCAGCAGCGCGAACTTCTGGAACACCATCGCCGTCTGGTGGCGGCGGAATTCGCGAAGATCGGTCTCATTCATCTTCACGACGTCGGTACCGTCGACCAGCACCTCGCCGGCGGTCGGGTCGATCAGCCGGTTGACGTGGCGGATCAGCGTCGACTTGCCCGAGCCCGACAGGCCCATGATCACCTGGATGCAGCCGGAGGGCATCTCGATGTTGATGTCGCGCAAGCCCAGCACATGACCGAATTTCTCGTTCAGTTCCGCCTTGGTGAGGCCGTTCTTGACGGCCTCGATATGCTTGGCGGCGTCGGGGCCGAAGATCTTGTAGAGATTGCGGATACGGATGCCGCCGAGGGCATGATCAGCCATGGACGATCTCCCGGTGCTTCTGCAGCCGGTGGCCATAGGCCTGGCTGACGCGGTCGAAGATGATGGCGATGCCGACGATGGCCAGGCCGTTGAAGATGCCGAGCGTGAAATACTGGTTGGCGATCGCCTTCAGGACGGGTTGGCCGAGGCCCTGCACGCCGATCATCGAGGCGATGACCACCATGGCGAGCGCCATCATGATCGTCTGGTTGATGCCGGCCATGATGGTCGGCAGGGCCAGCGGCAACTGCACCTTGAGCAGCTTCTGGCGCTTGTCGGCGCCGAAGGCGTCGGCCGCCTCGAGCACGTCCTTGTCGACCAGGCGGATGCCGAGGTCGGTCAGGCGGATCATCGGCGGGATCGCGTAGATGACGACGGCGATCAGGCCGGGGACCTTGCCGATGCCGAGCAGCATGACGACGGGGATGAGATAGACGAAGCTCGGCATGGTCTGCATGACGTCGAGCACAGGATTGACGATGCGCTGCACCCGGTCGGAGCGCGACATCAGGATGCCGATCGGCAGGCCGATGGCAATCGACAGCACGGTACAGACGAAGATCATCGAGATCGTCCGCATCGTGTCGTCCCACATGTCGAAATAGCCGATCAGCATCAGCGTCACCAGGCAGCCGGCGACGATGCGCAGATTGCGCGTCGCCGCCCAGGCGATGCCGAGGATGAGCAGGATGATGATCGGCCATGGCGTCAGCGTCATGAAGCGCTCGGCGCCGATCAGGAATTTCTGCAAGGGCGTGAAGAAGCTTTCGATGGCATCGCCATAGCTGCGCGTGAACGCGCGAAACCCGTCGTCGATCGCCTTCTTCAGATTGCGAAGTGCATCGTCGTCCATATGCGGAAATTTGTAAAACCAGTCCATTCGGTTCCCCTTCTCGAATAGCGCCGACCGTTTTTATTGTTGTTTCCGGCAAGAAAGATGCGATGGGCGCTTCAGGCCCATCGCACCGGTGTCGATGCGGCGACTTATAGCGCGGCCTTGACCTTTTCGGCAGCTTCGGGCGAGACCCATTTTGTCCAAATATCGGCGTTTTCCTTGAGGAAGTGCTTGGCGCCATCCTCGCCGCTCGCCTGGTTGTCGGTCATCCAGGCCATCAGCTCGGCAATGGTGGCGTTGCTCCACGAGCGCTTGCCGAGGTAATCCATGACCTCGGGGCCGACCTTTTCGGAGAAGGGCTTGGCGACCAGCGTCACGATCGTATCGACCGGCCAGCCGTTCGGCTTCGGATCCGTGCAGGCCTCGACGGTGTTGCAACGCTTCCATTCGGCCGGGTCGTTGTCGACGCCCTCCTGCAGGCGCACCATCTGGTATTTCCCGAGCAGCGCCGTCGGCGCCCAGTAGTAGGTCACGAAGTTCTGCTTGCGCTCGTAGGCCTTTGCGATCGAGCCGTCGAGACCTGCGGCCGATCCCGTATCGACGAGCTTCCAGCCCGCCTTTTCCGCATCGAATGCCTTGAAGAGCTGCGAGGTGACGACCGTACCGCCCCAACCTTGCGGACCGTTGAAGATCGCACCCTTGCTCTTGTCTTCCGGATCGGGGAAAAGCTCGGGGTGCTTCAGCACGTCGGGAATGGTCTTGATGTCGGGATGGGTGTCGGCGAAGTATTTCGGGATCCACCAGCCCTGGACGCCGCCATCAGGCAACGGCGAGCCGACCTTGATGATGCGGCCTTCCTCGGTGCCCTTCTTGACGACCTCGGGCAGCAGATCGATCCAGGCTTCCGGCGCGATGTCGGGCTGGCCCTTTTCAGCCATGGACGTGATGGTCGGAACGGTGTCGCCGATGGTGATCTCGGCATTGCAGCCGTAGCCCGCGTTGAGGACGATCTTGTCGAGGTTGGAAATCACTTCCGCGCTCTGCCAGTTCATGCTGGCGATGGTGACGTTGCCGCATTCGGCGGCATTGGCCGCGGAGACCCCGGCCAGAACGCCGAACACCAGGCAGGTCGATGCAAGCAGTTTCTTCATGGTTCGTTCCCTTTTTCTTTTGTCGCGGCTGGTAACGGAGGAACGGGGCGCCACGAACCCGCTCCGACGGGGTCAGGAAGGGGCTCCCATACGCACCGATTTCGTAAAGGCAGCCGCCAGCCCGCGCGCCACGGCGGCATCGAGACCGGCGGCGCGCATTTCCTCGATCGCCGCCGCCGTCGTGCCGCGGTAGGCGAGGAAGGTGTCGACGATATCGGTGGGACAGTCGTCACGCCCCTCGAGCAGCCGGCCGGCACCGACGATCAGCGTGTTGACCGCCCGTCGGGCGACGTCGTGGGTGAGGCCATGCGCCACGGCATCGTTCATCATCGCCTCGGCGAGGAGGGCGGGGAAGGCCGGGCCGGAGCCGGTGAGGCCGGTGAGATAATCGATCTCGGTTTCGCTTGCCACTTCGTCCTGAAGACCGCAGGCATCGAAGATGGCGCACACGATCGCCCGGTCGCTCTCGTCGACTGCGGCGGTGGCGATCCAGGGGGTATAGGAGCTTCGCACTTCGGCGGCGGCATTCGGCAGAGCGCGCACGGCGCGAACCGTGCCGTGGCGGGAACAGAGCGCATCGAGGCGGATGCCGGCCATGACCGAAATGACGAGCTTGCCTTCGGCGCGCACCGTCATCTCCTGCCAGTCGGCCGGACGCACGCAGAGAAGAACGACGTCGCTGCGATCGGCGAGCGCCTGATTGTCGGCGGTCCAGAAACTCCCCGTGAAACGATCCGGCTGCCGGCTGCGATAGGAAAGCGACAAATCCCCGGCCCGAACGATGCCGGCCTCCAGCATCGCCTCGGCAATGGCGCCGCCGAGCCAGCCGGCACCGCCGACAATGCCAACCTTCAATGGTCCGTCCATTCCCAAATTGCGCCTCCTCGAGCATTTCCGGCCGAAGCGGATTCGCTTTGGCGTCGGATAATGCGGCAAAACAAAAACCTAGAGCCTTTCCGGCGAACCGGCGTTCACCGGAAAGGCTCTAGTCGGGCTTGTAGCCATGCCGGGCGAAGAAGCGATCGAGCTCCTTCTGCCGCGGCACCTGGCCAGTGTAGATCGCGATATATTCCGGAATACGCTTCATGCGCAGCGCGATATCCTCCTTCGACTGCATCGAGATGTATCCGATCTGCACGAGATAGGTGGTTCGGGCGCGCACGTCCGCTGCCGTCTCGTCGCAGCCGAAGCGCATGAACATGCGCGACAGCGCTTCCATTCTCGTCTGGTCGGCTTGCTGCACCTCGTCGAGGATATCGGGTGATTGCAGCGCCCAGCTGCGCACCGCGAATTCGAACTGGGAATCGAAAAGCTCCTTGTTCAGCCAGCAGTCGAAGACATTCAGCATCGCTTCGGCAAGGGATTCGGCATAGGCCTCGGATTGCTTGACGATATTGCCGGTATTCTTCTCCCGCCAGCGGGAGATCAATGCATTCAGCAGTTCCTCTCTGTCTCTGAAGAACCAGTAGAAACTCGTCCGGGACAGGTTGAGCCGCTTCGCGAGCGGGAGAATCTTGACGGAATCCACCCCGGATTCGAGCAGCGAGTCGTAAGCCGCCTCGAGCCATCCCTCGTGAGAACCACGCCAGCCGCTGTCACTCGTCGCCTGTTCCATGCATATCTCCTAACAAACCCACCGCCCCCTTGCAAGCAGAATGTACATGAGTGTCGATATTATGGACTTGTCTGTTTTTGAATATTGACAGATATGTACATTTCCGCTTAGCGTCGCGCCGAATTCCATAAACCGGAGCCCGTCGCATGTCGAACGATCCTCTGCTTCAGCCTTTCCAGCTGAAGCATCTGACTCTTCGCAACCGTATTATCGTCACCTCGCACGAGCCCGCTTACCCCGAGGATGGCATGCCGAAGGGGCGTTACCGCGCCTATACGGTCGAGCGGGCCAAGGGCGGGGTGGCGATGACGATGACCGCCGGCTCCGCCGCCGTCTCCAAGGACAGCCCGCCGGTGTTCAACAACCTGCTGGCCTACAAGGACGAGATCGTTCCGTGGATCCGAGAAATGACCGACGCAGTGCACGAACAGGGCGCCGCGATCATGATCCAGCTCACCCATCTCGGCCGCCGCACCCGCTGGGACAAGGGCGACTGGCTGCCGGTCCTTGCCCCCTCCCATCACCGTGAGGCGGCGCACCGGGCGTTTCCCAAGAAACTGGAAGACTGGGACATCGCCCGCATCATCAAGGATTTCGCCGACGCGGCCGAGCGCATGAAGGCTGGCGGCATGGACGGCGTCGAGCTGGAGGCCTATGGCCATCTCATCGACCAGTTCACCTCGCCGCTGACCAATGAGCTCGACGGCCCCTATGGCGGCACGATCGAGAACCGCATGCGGTTCTGTCTCGACGTGTTCAAGGCGATGCGCGAGCGTGTCGGCGATGACTTCATCCTCGGCGTGCGCTACACCGCCGACGAATGTCTTCCCGGGGGCACGGGCAAGGCCGAAGGCCTTGAAATTTCCCGTCGCCTCAAGGAAAGCGGCCTGATCGACTATCTGAACGTCATTCGCGGCCATATCGACACCGATCCGGGTCTGACCGACGTCATCCCGATCCAGGGCATGGCCAGCGCCCCGCATCTGGATTTCGCCGGCGAGGTTCGCGCCGCCACCCGTTTCCCGACCTTCCATGCCGCGAAAATCCAGGACGTCGCCACGGCCCGTCATGCGATCGCCGCCGGCAAGGTCGACATGATCGGCATGACCCGCGCCCACATGACCGACCCGCATATCCTGCGCAAGATCATCGAGAAGCGCGAGGACGATATCCGTCCCTGCGTCGGCGCCAACTACTGCCTCGACCGCATCTACCAGGGGGGCCTTGCCTTCTGCATCCACAACGCCGCAACCGGCCGCGAGGAGACCATGCCGCACGACATCCCCAGGGCGGATGTGCGCAAGAAGGTGGTCATCGTCGGCGCAGGCCCCGCCGGGCTCGAGGCGGCGCGCGTCTCGGCCGAGCGCGGCCATGAGGTGGTGGTGTTCGAGGCCGCCGGCAATCCGGGCGGCCAGATCCGCCTGACGGCGCAAAGCGAGCGCCGCCGCGAGATGATCGGCATCATCGACTGGCGCATGGCCCAGTGCGAGAAGCGCGGCGTCACCTTCCATTTCAACACCTGGGCGGAGGCCCATACGGTTCTCGCCGAAAACCCCGATGTCGTCATCATCGCCACCGGCGGCCTGCCGCATACCGACGTGCTGACCAAAGGCAACGAACTGGTGGTCTCCTCCTGGGATATCATCTCCGGCGACGTCAAGCCCGGCGCCAATGTGCTGATCTTCGACGATGCCGGAGACCATGCCGGCCTGCAGGCGGCGGAATTCATAGCCAAGGCCGGCGGCAAGGTCGAGATCATGACCCCGGATCGCGCCTTCGCGCCCGAAGTCATGGCCATGAACCTCGTGCCCTACATGCGCTCGCTGCAAAAACTCGATGCGACCTTCACCGTGACCTACCGTCTGGAAGCGGCGGAGAAGAGCGGCAACCAGCT
The DNA here is from genome assembly GCF_029601685.1 of Rhizobium sp. YJ-22. NCBI lineage: Bacteria > Pseudomonadati > Pseudomonadota > Alphaproteobacteria > Hyphomicrobiales > Rhizobiaceae > Rhizobium > Rhizobium sp. YJ-22. The sequence continues at coordinate 217,991 of NZ_JARRIR010000011.1, forward strand.
TATCGCCCATGTCGGCAGCGATTACGGTGGCGTCGCCAAGCAACGGACTGTCGACCAGATCGTCGTCAATCATGGTACCATTCCACTGGACGAGCTGTATTTCGAGCTGAAGCCGGGTTCGAAGAACCTCGGCGAGGTCTCTTACGACGAGTTGCTGTCCGGCGCGCCGCAGACCGTCGCGCACAATCCGGCCGGCAACTACCAGCTCTTCCGCATCGGCGATGCGGTCGCGGCCCGCAACACCCATGCGGCGATCTACGACGCGCTGCGCCTGGCGAAGGATCTCTGAGGATGGAACGGCCCACGGCCTTGCAGGACTTTCTTAACGCGGCCTCCCTGGCTTTCGACGAATGCGCGCATGATCCGCAGGGTCGTGCCTCGGTCGAGCGGATTTTCGCCAGGCTGGCGGCCGTGCAACCGGTGCGGACGAAAATCGGCCAGCGCCTTCCCGTCTGCGACCGGCATCTTGACGACGCGCTCGCCAATGCCACCGGGCGGCCGGTGCTCGACCGGCTGGTCGAACGGTTCCGGGCGCTGGAGCCGCAGCTCGAATGGCGGGCGCGCAAGGGCGACGAAACCGCCGGCGCGGGTTTTGCCGATGGCCATGCCAATGTCATGATCGTCGGTCCCGGTGGCTTCGAGAACCGCGACGATCTCTGGTTCGGCGTCAGCCTGCTGGCGCCGCGGGTGCGGTATCCGGATCACGACCATGCGCCGGAGGAAACCTATCTGGTGCTGTCCGACGGCGAATTCATGCATGGCGATTCCGATTGGTTCTCGCCGGGCGTCGGCGGATCCTTCTATAATCCGCCGGGTATCCGCCATGCCATGCGCGCCGGCGACAGGCCGCTTTTCGCCTTCTGGGTGCTGCTGCCCGAGCAGCGCGAACATTGATCGATTGACAGTCGGGATGACCGGCTGTGGGAGGAGTATGACGATGAAAATCCTGGTCCCCGTGAAGCGCGTTGTTGACTACAACGTGAAGATCCGCGTCAAGGGCGACGGTTCGGGCGTCGAGCTTGCGAATGTGAAGATGTCGATGAACCCGTTCGACGAGATCTCCGTGGAGGAGGCGCTGCGGCTGAAGGAAGCCGGCAAGGCGTCGGAAGTGGTGGTCGTCTCCATCGGCCCGGCCAAGGCCGAGGAAACGCTGCGCACCGCGCTCGCCATGGGCGCCGACCGCGCCATCCTCATCGAGACCGACGAGACGGTGGAACCGCTGGCCGTCGCCAAGCTGCTGAAGGGCGTCACTGAGGCCGAACAGCCCGGCCTGGTGATCGTCGGCAAACAGGCGATCGACGACGACTCGAACCAGACCGGCCAGATGCTGGCGGCACTGACCGGCTGGGCGCAGGGCACCTTTGCCTCCAAGGTCGAGATATCAGACGGCAAGGCGACGATCACCCGCGAGGTCGACGGCGGTCTGCAGACCATCGAGGTCAAGCTGCCGGCGGTGGTGACCACCGACCTGCGCCTCAACGAGCCGCGCTATGCCTCGCTGCCCAACATCATGAAGGCCAAGAAGAAGCCGCTCGACAAGAAGACGCCGGCCGATTTCGGCGTCGACGTTACGCCGCGCCTGAAGGTCTTGAAGACCGAGGAACCGGCCGGCCGCAAGGCGGGCGTCAAGGTGGGCTCCGTCGCCGAACTGGTCGACAAGCTGAAGAACGAAGCCGGCGTGCTTTGATCTGAACCGGAAGATTTGAGGAGTTTTAAACCATGGCCATTCTTCTTCTGGCAGAACACGACAACACACATCTCTTCGACCAGACCGCCAAGGCGCTGACGGCCGCCAGGCAGATCGGCGCCGACGTGCATGTGCTGGTCGCAGGTTCCAATGCCAAGGCCGCCGCCGACGCAGCCGCCAGGCTTGCCGGCGTCGCCAAGGTGCTGGTTGCCGACGATGCCAGCCTTGCCAACAATCTCGCCGAGCCGCTGGCGGCCTTGATCGTCTCGCTGGCGCCTGCCTATGACACGATCATCGCCGCTGCGACCTCGTCGGCCAAGAACGTGCTGCCGCGGGTTGCCGCGCTGCTCGACGTGGCGCAGGTCTCGGAAATCGTCGAGGTGGTGTCCCCCGATACCTTCAAGCGCCCGATCTATGCCGGCAACGCCATCCAGACGGTGCAGGCGAGCGATGCAAAGAAGGTGATCACCGTGCGCACCGCCTCGTTCGCCGCGGCCGGCGACGGTGGCAGTGCCTCGGTCGAAAGCGTCGCCGCCGTCGCGAACCCCGGCCTCTCCACCCATGTCGCCGACGCCTTGTCATCGTCGGATCGTCCGGAACTGACGTCTGCCAAGATCATCATCTCGGGCGGTCGTGCGCTGGGTTCGTCGGAGAAGTT
>NZ_JARRIR010000012.1:0-137559 GCF_029601685.1 Rhizobium sp. YJ-22
CGCTTCGCGCGCCACATCGACTGCGCTGTCGACGGAAATGCCGACATCGGCCGCGTGCAGGGCCGGCGCGTCATTGATGCCGTCGCCGAGATAACCGACCACATGGCCGTGCCCGCGCAGCGCCGCGATGATGCGCTCCTTCTGGTTGGGATCGATCTCGGCGAAGATATCGATCTGCCCGACCCGACGCACCAGCGCCTCCTTCGTCAACGCGCCGACCTCGGCTCCCGTCAGGATCCGGCGGTGCGGCAGGTCGATGGTTTCGGCGAGATGGGCCGCGACATAGCGGTTGTCGCCGCTGATCATCTTGACCCGGATGCCGCGATCGGCAAGCGCCTTCAGCGTTTGCGCCATGCCGGCCTTGGGCGGGTCGAGAAACAGCAGGAAGCCGGCGAAGACAAGGTCTGCCTCGTCCTCGCGGCGATAGGCCTCCTGCCGGGCAAAGCGGCGGATCGCCAGGCCGAGAACACGATATCCCTGCCCGCTCCAGGCGCGCAGCTTCTCGTCGATCGCGCCTGCCCGGTCCGCATCCATCGGCACGTCGAGCCCACCCTCCAGCACCGAGGAACACGCCGCGACGACACTCTGGACCGCGCCCTTGCAGATCATCAGATCCTCCGGCCGGCCCGCCTGCCGGACGATCACCGACAGCCGCTTGCGAATGAAGTCATAGGCAAGCTCATCCGCCTTGACGTAGCCGGAGAGGTCGTCCTGCGGACCCTTGCCATTGGCGATCGCCTCGTCGAGCGGATTGGCCATACCCGTCTGCAGGGTGGCGTTGAGCAAGGCCCAAAGGCGCACCTGCGGCGCCTCGACACCCGATGCATCCATGCAGGCGTCGAGATGGATAACCCCTTCGGTCAGCGTGCCGGTCTTGTCGGTGCAGAGCAGGTCCATGCTGCCGAGATTCTCGATCGCATCGAGGCGGCGCACGATCACGCCGCTCGCCGCCATGGCATGGGCGCCGCGTGCCAGGGTGACGCTGATGATCGCCGGCAGAAGCTCCGGGGTCAGCCCCACCGCGAGCGCCAGCGAAAACAACAGGGAATCCACGGCTGGGCGATGCAGGAGGAGATTGGCGAAAAAGACAAGGATCACGATGACCAGCATGATCTGCGTCATCATATAACCGAAGCGGCGGATGCCCTTGGCGAACTCCGTTTCCGGCGCGACATGCGCCACCGATGCGGCGATGGATGCGAACTCGGTTCGCAGTCCGGTCCTGACAACGACCATGGAAGCGGTGCCGCTGCGCACCGAAGTGCCGGTAAAGACCGCATTGGCGCGTTGCGCGATCGGCGCGTCGGGCGGCGAAAGGCCCGGCTCCTTGACCACCGGGAAGGTTTCACCCGTCAGCGCGGCTTCGCTGACGTTGAAGTCGCGGCTTTCCAGCAGGATGCCGTCGGCAGCAACGAGATTGCCGGCAGAAAGCCGGAGGATGTCGCCGGGAACGATCTCCGCAGCGGCGACCGCGATCTCCGATCCGTCACGTAGGACCATCGCCTTCGGTGTAATTCGGGCCTGCAAAGCCTCCATGGCGCGCGAGGCGCCATATTCCTGCATGAAGGACAGGACACAACTCGCCAGAACGATGACGCCGATGATGAGCGCTTCGCTGCCTTCGCCGACGACACTCGACACGATGGCCGCGAAGATCAGGATGAGGACCAGCGGGCTTCGGAACTGGCGAAGGAAGGCGGTGATGGCCGACGTGTCGCGCCTGGATTCGATCGCATTGGAGCCCATCGCCCGCAACCGGCTCCGCGCGTCATCGGGCGAAAGGCCGGTGCGGCGCGTGCCGAGGCGCGCCATGAGCTCCTCGGCGGGAACCGCCCAATATGCCTCCGCGACACCGGCGTCCTGCGAAGACGTCTGTAACGGCATGCACTTGTCTCCAGGTCCGGCGCTCGAGAGCGGCCTCTTGCCACCATAAATGTCCAAGGAGGCGGTTGTCAGGCGGACATGAAACGACTGAACCGGTTTCGACCGAGAAGCGAGCGCGTGATGCCGCCGAAGATCCATTCGCGCAGCCGGCTGTGCCCGTAAGCCCCGGATACCACGAGATCCGCGCCTTGCGCATCGACAAAATCGAGCAGGCTGCCAACTTCGTCGATACTCTCGATGGCCTCGCCGCGTGCGCGGATGCCGTGCCAGGTGAGGAATGCGTCGACATCGGCCATGCTGTCGCGGACCGGCTGATCGATCGTGGAAGCCACCGTCACAACCGTCACTTCGGCGGCGCTCTGCAGAAGCGGTACGGCATCGGACAGCGCCCGTCGCGCCTCTTTCGTATCCTTCCACGTCACGACGGCCTTCCTGGCCGGGACAGACGCCTTCTCCGTGCCGACAATCAGAAGCGGTCGGCCCGATTGCAGCACCACGCCGGCCGGGTCGGCTATCCGCGCGGTGTCGCCGGTTGCGGCGCCGTCCAGCGCCTGGGTGAGAACGAGGTCGGCGCCCCTCGACATCCTGACGAGCGCCGGCGTCGGCCTGTCCAGCGCCTCATGCCACTCCGTCTTCACCACGCCGGCCACCAGGCTTTCGAATTCCTCGCGCAATTCCTTGAACCGGCGTTCGTCGTCATCGCGCATCTGCTGCCATGCCTGCGCGACCAGGGCCGCGCCTTCCGGTCCGGTGACCGGCAGATAGGCATCGGCGGCGCAAAAGCCGATCAGCCGGGCGCGCGACGCCGCCGCCAGTTCGCTCGCCACCTTGACGACCGATTCGATCGGTCCGTCCACGTCCAGATTGACGACAATGGATTTGTAGCTCATTGCAACACGCCTCCGTTTCGCAGGCTCAAGCCTGCATCCATGATAGATGCTGCAAGCAATGCTTCCTTGACGCGGATCAAGCCGAAGCCGCATGGCCGCCCTGACCTGCGACCCGTCACCATGGCTGAAATCCGGCACATTTGATCCCGCTCAAGACAACTTGCGACAAGTTCGGCTATGATCGTCGCGATGCAAGGGACCAAGGTCTGGCGAGGAGGCCGACCGTCTGATGATCTGAAAAGGCAGGTCGCGCCGTCCGTGTGATCCCGTTCATCGCAGGCGACCCCTATTTCGCCGGTGTGCAGTTCCAGTATCCGCCGCGCGGGCCGGGGGAGGCGCCTGTCCGTCAACATGGGTAGGAGAATGACGATGCATATCCGATCATTGAATACGCTCGAATGCACTGCACTGCTCTCGGCAAACCGGCTTGCTCATCTGGCCTGCGCGAAGGAGGGGAAACCCTATGTCGTGCCGATCTATTTCGCCTATGCCGACAACAGCCTCTACGCTTTTTCCATGCCGGGCAAGAAGATCGACTGCATGCGGGCCAACCCCGAGGTTTCGCTGGTGGTCGAAGAGAGAGGGCATGGAAGGGAGTGGAAAAGCGTCGTTGTCGGGGGGCGCTTCGAGGAGTTGTCCGATCAGACGGGCTATCAGCATGAGCGGGACCATGCCTGGTCTCTGCTCAGCAAGCATTTCGACTGGTGGGAGCCCGGAGCCCTGAAACCCGTGCCGCTTCCGATTTCAGATCACTCCGACCACATTTTTTTCCGTGTCTTCGTCGAGGAAATCTCAGGCCGCGAGGCACATGAGGACTGAGGTCGCCATCGGCCCGCACCAGCCGGGTGTGTCGCGAAAAGTTTGGGTTGACCGCTTTCGATGGCGAGGCGACACTTGGACTCGAGACAAGGCAGGAGGGAAAACGATGGATAAGCCGGACAGATGGCGCCAGATGGCCAGCGCGCCAAGAGACGGCAGTCGCATCCTCGTCACCGTCCGCTCATCCGAGCAGGGGCCGGCGGAAGTCGACGTCGCCTACTGGTCGCATGGCGACCGGTTCGGCGCGGAGGGCTGGCGCGCCTCCGATTCAGCCCCGGGCTGCATCATCGAATATGCCGAACCGGAGCTGAAATGCTGGATGCCGATGCCTTCGGCCAATCTCAGCCGCGCCTTTACGCCTTCGCCTTGGCAGGGCGACGACGAAAAGGAACTGGATGGGTCCGGGATCTGACACATCCGCACCCTCCACCTGACAGCGAGTTGCACGCCCCACTCCTCCTTGCGCGCATGCAGCCGGGGCGCCCTCCCCGCGGTCAGAATTCCTGCCAGTCATCCTGCTTGATCGCGACGGGACCGCTGCCGGGATAGGCTCTCGACAGACGCCGGTTGATCGCCTTGACCGGCAAGGAGACGACGGCCGGGCGTGCGGCCGGGGCCGAAGATGCCGCCGGATGCGACGCATCGAGCTTGAACAGCCGCAACAGCTGGGTGAGCGAGCCGACCTCTCTTGAGAGGCTGTGGGTCGCGGCCGTGGTCTCCTCGACCATCGCCGCGTTTTTCTGCGTGTCCTGATCCATCTGGTTCACGGCGGAATTGATCTGCTGGAGACCAGACGACTGCTCCTGCGCCGCTTCGGCGATCGCATGAACGTGACGATTGATCTCCTGTACCTCGGATACGATGGCCGAAAGCGTCCGGCCGGTATCGGCCACGTATTGCACGCCTTCCGCCACCTGGGCTTCGGATGCGTTGATCAGAGCCTTTATTTCCTTTGCGGCCTTTGCCGAGCGCTGAGCCAGTTCCCGCACTTCCTGGGCTACGACCGCGAACCCCTTTCCCGCCTCGCCGGCGCGTGCGGCCTCGACGCCCGCATTCAGCGCCAGCAGATTGGTCTGGAAAGCGATCTCGTCGATGACGCCGATGATATTGCTGATTTCGTGGGAGGATATCTCGATCTGTTCCATGGCCTTCACGGCGCGGCCGACGACGTCGCCGGAATGCTCGGCATGGTTTCGCGCATCGGCCACCAGTTGCCCCGCTGCGCGGGCGCGTTTCGCCGTGTCCTTGACCACCGTGGTGATTTCCTCGAGTGCGGCTGCGGTCTGCTCGACGGCGGCAGCCTGCTGTTCGCTGCGCTTTGCGAGGTCGTCCGTGGCGGCCCTGATCTCATTGACACCGGCATCGATCCCGAGTGCGTTTTCCGACACGCGATGCAAGGCAACCTGCAATTTCTCGGCCGAACTGTTGAAATCCTGCCGCACGGCATCCAGGCTCGGGGTGAACGGCGCCTCGATGCGGTAGGAAACATCGCCGTCCGAAAGCCGCGACAGGCCTGTTGCGAGATTGCCGACGGCGAATTTCACGTCTTCCGCCGCTTTCGCCTTGAACGCCTCGGCTTCCAGCCGTTCGGTTTCGCTGAGCGTGCGGTTTTCTTCCGCCTCTCGCTCAAGCCGTGCACGCTCGATGGCGTTTTCACGGAAAATCTGCACGGCGCCGGCCATGGCGCCGACTTCATCGCCACGCTCGGTAAACGGCACGGCGCTGCATGCATCGCCATCGGCGAGCTTGCGCATGGCCTCGGTGATCCGCTGGATCGGATTGGCGACCCGCGCCACCACAATGTAGATTCCGAACAGATTGATCAGCACCGCCACCGTCGCGATGGACAACGATATGATAAAGGCCTGGTTTGCCGCCTCGCCCGCCGCGGCGACTTCACTGCCGCTCTGCTGCATTATGAACGCGACCAGTTCCGCGATCTTTGCGTTCGTCTGCGTGGCGATCGGCGTCAGCTCCGCATTGAAAAAGGCCCGCGCGCCATCGAGGTCATGGCTCCTGATATGCTCGATATAAGGCGCGCTGCGGCTCACATAGGAAGCGGACAGGGACCTGATGGCGCCGATCAACGCGCGACCCTTTGGCGAGAACAGCCCAGCCTCGTATTTTTCCAGCGACGTCTCGAGTTTGGCCTTCGCATCCTCGAAGGACTTTGCCTCCGCTTCGAACTCGGCGGCGTTGTTCACCAGCGCAAAACGCGCCAGTGCCAGACGGATATCGGCGAAGTCGCTCTTGACCTCGCGTGAGGACAGAAGCCGCTCGATCCAGAAATTGCCGACCTTTTCCGCTGCGGCGGTGATCGAGCGAATATTCTGCAGAGCGATGAGCGACGAAAGGCTGACAACGACGATGATCGCGCTCATGAGCGCGACAAGAGACGTCTTTATGGTGATGTACTTCATGACAGTTGCACTACTCGATACAAAGGCACAGACCTGTGCAGGTCGCCGAGCGCCCATAAGAGCGCGAACGGGTTGATAGCGTTCATGGAAGTATCCGCTGCGCAAGCATGCGACACACGCGGCAGCTTGACGAAGCTGCGCCGCCATGCGAGCGAGGCCGACATTTTTCCCGACGTCATGATTATGTCATGGCCGGCCGGTGTTTACTTTGCGCAAGATCAAATATGCCGAAAGATCGTTCAGCCATGCTCCGGGGAGGATGCCGGATTTATTCTGCGGTGCATCCCTTGACCACAAGACATTTTTCTTGCGATGATAAGGTCAACAAACAAGTTTCATATTTTTAACGTATGTCTCAAATTGAAATCGTCGCCTTTAACCTTCCTCAAACTTTCCATCCTAATTTTCAGATTGTCCGAACCCGCAAGGGTCGTGCCGGCATGATGCCGGCAGTGTGGTGCTTTCGCGCCCTCTCAGCGGACCGCTGATCCGTTTTTCGGGCCAACCTTCCCTGTCCTGAGTGACAGGGAAGAGCGCTTGCGACCGTTTCTCCTCGAGGTCCCATGAACTTGCTGTCCAAATTGCTTGCGGCGGCCGTAGCAATCGGCGGTTTTGCCGCCGTATCGCCCGCCTATTCACTCGACAAACCGACCGGCGACGTCATCCTGACCGTCCGCGGTCCTGATCTGAAAAATGCGAATGTCGCGGGAACGGCGCAGTTCGATCGCGACATGCTGCGCGCGCTCGAACAACGCACCGGGACCATGGAGACGCCATGGACGTCCGGAAAGGTCGAGTTTTCCGGCCCTCTCCTTCGCGCCGTGCTGAAGGCCGCGGGAGCGCACGGACAATCGCTCAAGATCGTCGCGCTCAACGACTATTCCGCCGACGTGCCATTCGAAGACGCCGACAAGCTCGATACGATGCTCGCCCTGACCATGAACGGAAAGGACATGTCCGTCCGCGAAAAGGGGCCGCTGTTCCTCATCTATCCGTTCGATCTGGATCCGAGCCTCTACAACGAGAAATACTTCTCCCGCTCGGTCTGGCAGATCAAGGATATCGAGGTCTCCGAGTGATCAAGAAGGCCCAGCACAATGGCGACGTGATCCGCCGCGTCAGCAAGACCACCATGATCTTGCAGGTGTTTTCCGTCGCCTTGCTGTTGGGCCTCGCCTATCTCGCCGTCGACGTCTTCCGCCGCTACTCGACCCTTCAGGACGGTATCCGCGAGAACGCCCTGTGGTCCGTCTACCAGCTCGACCGGGAGGCGCGCCGGCTACACGAGCAATTGCATCTTTCCATCGTCGACGGCTCCCATGCCGGCGTCGGCGCCAAGTCGCTGGCCACGCGATACGATATCCTCTATTCCCGGATGAACATCCTCGAGCAAGCCAGCTTCGAACGCCAGTTCGCCCCCGCGATCGGCGAGCGGATTGCCGCGATCAAAGGCACGGTTTACGGGATTGTCGCTCCCTTCGACGCCATGGCTTCGGGCGAGGCCGTGCCGCTCGAGCAGTTGCGCGACGTCGATGGAAAGCTGGAAAGCCTTCTCGAGTCCACCGAGAACCTGTTGATCTTCACCAACAATTGGGTCAGCACCAACAGGGCCGAGAACCGCAGCAGCCTCATGGCGCTGCAGCTTCAGACGGTCGCGCTCGTCGGGCTGCTCGTCGCCAGCGTCTGTTTCCTCATCTTCAACCTTCGACGCCAGTTACGCTCCGTCCAGCGCGCCGGCCTCGACCTCGAGGCGATGGCCACGGAGCTGAACGACTCCTATCTGGCCGCCGAAGCCGGAAACCGCGCCAAATCGCAATTCATGGCCACGATGGGGCATGAAGTCCGCACGCCGCTGAATGCGATCCTGGGGACGGCCGAGCTTCTGGAACTGCAGCCGCTGCCGCGCAACATGCTCCTCGGCGTGCAAACGATCCGCCGGTCGGGAAATGCCCTCCTGGAGCTCATCAACGAGATCCTCGACTTCGCCAAGATCGAGCATGGCAACGTGGACGTCGAAACCCGGCCCGTCGCGCTCAAGCCCCTGGCGGAAAGCACGATCGAGATGGTCCGTGACCGGGCATCGGAAAACGGCAATCTGCTCGAACTCGTCCTGCCGGACACTTTCGTCATGCCGGTCATTCTGTCGGATCCCACCCGCCTGCGGCAAGTGATGCTCAACCTTCTCAGCAATGCCGTCAAATTCACGCGGGACGGGGTGGTTACCTTGCGCATCAGGGAGGTGCCGACAAGCAGATCGCCGCGCCTTCGCATCGAGGTGTCGGATACCGGCATCGGCATTGACGAGGCAAGCCTCGACAAGCTGTTCCAGCCCTTCTCGCAGGTCGACTCCTCCATCAGCCGCAAGTATGGCGGAACCGGGCTGGGACTGACGATCTGCAAACAGATCGTGGAAGCAATCGGCGGACGCATAGGGGTCGACAGCGTTCGAGGCAAGGGCAGCACATTCTGGTTCGACTTTCCGACAAGACCGGCCAAGCTTGACGAAACCGCCGATTCCGAAGGCGCTGAGAACAACGTGGCCAAAGCGGCGCTCCACCGGCTGCGCATCCTGCTTGTCGAGGACAACGCCGTCAACCAGCAGGTCGCCGCGGGCTTCCTTCGCCACCTCGGCCAGACCGTCACCGTCGCCAATGACGGTCTCGAAGCGATCACGGTTTTCGGCAACGGCGATTTCGATCTGATCCTGATGGATATGCAGATGCCCAACCTGGACGGTATCGAAGCGACGCGCCGTATCCGGGCCTTGCCGGAGGGCAAGACTGTAGCGATCGTCGCGATGACGGCGAACGCATCGGCCGACGACGAGCGCCTGTGCCACGAAGCGGGGATGACAGGCTTCGAAACCAAGCCGGTCACCATGTCGAAACTGCGCGACATCATCGCCCGGACGGAAAAAACGACCGGGGCTTTGGATACCATGGAGGCCGCGCCGGTTCCGGCGGCTTTCGGGCCGATGCAAAACGATTTCGATACTCTTTTTGAACAACGCCGAACCGACGTCATCGAGGCGATCGGCGAGGAGGGCTTCAATGAATTGCTGCAAAGCTTCTTCGAGGACGCCCGTGCCATATTGTCAAATCTGCGGGCGATCATGCCGGCCAGCGATGCCAAGGCGATCGACCACCTGCTGCACGCCATGAAAGGCGCCGCCGCAAGTGTCGGCTTCGGCGAGATCGCGGCGGCCGCCCAGGCATTGCGCTCCGGAGATATTTCCTTCGAAAAGATCGGCGAACTGGAGCATCTGCTGAAAGGCCAGGAGCATCGTTTGGCCGCCTAAGCATGTCGTGCAAGAGTGTGCAGCGGTTTTGCGGCAACGACATGCGAAAAAACAACGACCTGAAGCGCGGGAGCGAATCTGAAAGATCGCGGCGCGCTTGAGAGCATTTCCAGCCGAAGCATGAGCGCTCCGGCGTTGGACAATGCGGCAGAACGAAGGAATAAAGATTTCCGGCGACTCCGCGAGTGTCGGAAGTGCTCTGGAAAGGACATGGTATGAAAATTCTCCTCGTCGATGATAACAAGACCAATCTTACCTTCCTGACCAGGCTCGTTGCGAAGCTGGAGGGATGCACCGCCCTGCCCTTCGACAATCCGGTCGACGTGCTTGCCGCCATGCCTGGGCTGAACTTCGACATCGCGATCATCGACTTCCAGATGCCCGGCTACAACGGAGTCGAGCTGATGTCCGAGATCCTTCGTTTCGATGGTTACCGGAACAAGCCGGTCGTCTTCGTGACCGCCGACGGCGACAGCGCGGTCAGAATGGCGGCCTTGAATGCGGGGGCGATCGACTTTCTGACCAAGCCTGTCAATCCGCTGGAGTTTCAGGCGCGCATGCGCAATCTCGTCGCTCTCGTCACCGCGCAGAACAAGCTGGCGGACAAGGCCGAGTGGCTTCGCACGGAGGTCGAGAAAGCCGTGCTGGAATTGCGTGCCCGCGAAGAGGAGATCATCGAGCGTCTGAGCATCGCCGCAAGCTACAAGGATGCGGAAACTGCCAAGCACACCAAGCGCGTCGGCTGCTATTCGGAGGCGATCGCCAGCGCCTACGGCCTCGACCACCAGACCTGCTCCGATATTCGCCTCGCCTCGCCCATGCATGACATCGGCAAGGTTGCAATTCCAGACGCGGTGCTGCTGAAGAAGGGAAAACTGACGGAGCGCGAATTCGCCTCCATGCAGACCCACACGCTGGCCGGCTTCGACATCTTGCGGGAGTCGAAATCCGGCCTCCTGCGCATGGCGGCGGAAATTGCCGCCAGCCACCATGAGCGGTGGGACGGGCAAGGCTATCCCTCACGCCTTTCGGGTGAAAAAATACCGCTCTCCGGCCGGATCGTCGCCATCGCGGACAATTTCGACGCATTGACCACGGCGCGCCCCTATAAGGAAGCGTGGAGCGTGGAACGGACGATCGACCATATTCGCGAGCGGGCCGGGAGCCAGTTCGATCCGAAATGCGTCGACGCTTTTCTGAAGGCGTTGCCCTCGATCATGCACATCATGGCGGAAAACCGGGAAGAGCCCTCACGCGAACCCGCACGCCCGACCGACGAGGCGGACGCTTTCTGCATGGCGATCTGACGCTCCGCGGAAAGCCGCCGGTTTCAACCCCTATTCATTCACGCGCATGCGTGCTTGAAAGCTCGCAGGCATGAACCAGTTCGGCTCGTGGCCTAAAAGCTTCTGGAAAAATCCGGCCGCAAAATTCTGGTCCTCGGATGCATTTTCCCGAAACGAATACCAGCTGCGCACATCGTCGACCATCCGGTCGATCTCGCTGCGAACGTTGAATTCCTGTTGCGTCGCCGCGCCGTGGACGGCAAGGCAGAACTGGGTGCAGACGTAGCCCTCCGGCCAGAAAGCCGCCGCGGAACCCGGCTCGGCAAGGCTCGGCCCCGATATCGTCTTCAGCGGCATATCGGCGATCAGTTCACACAAAACGAGCGAGGGAACGAAATCAAAGAAATCACGCCGCTCACGCAGGTTTCGCGGCTTCTGGGCATCGATCGCCCGCAACCACCGCAGGAAAATTCGGGCAAGTTTGGCATCGTCCACCGCGAAGCGACATCCCATGCGCTCGCCGCACAGGCGCGCGCAGGCTTCGAAGGCGGCTCGAAACCAATGCAACTGGCGCACCGAAATCCGCAGCGGCTTGTTGCTTGGCGGAAGCGCCGCGATCAGGTCCTGGAGATCATACATGAGCGCGATACTTCCGATAAAGGTCGGCCAGCGCCGCGCCGTCGTCACTCTTGCAGGCGCCTAGAATATCGTCGCTCAACGCCGCGCTGAGGTCTACGGCGGATCGCAGGATCGAAGCGGAGGTTTCGCCGTCGCACGATGCCAGCAGCGACAGGGCCGCACCGAAAATGACCACTGCCCTGCCGCGATCGGCGGCGTCGCCTCCCTCGCCGCCGGCCAGCAGCGCAAGTGTGAGGGATGCCGCGCCATCGGGTTCGAACGGCCCGTCCGGCCCGCAGGCCACGGCAAAGGCGGTGCGGACGACGGCTTCGTCCGGCATGGCCGCATCGGGAAGCGCCCTTTGCCGCCGCGCGGCGGCAAGCGTTCCCATGAACGCGTCCGCAAGCGGATGGGCTCGCGGACGACCCGCATCGTCTTTCGTCGGCGACGTGGACCTGAGGCCATGCGAGATGTTTACAGCCAGCCGATCGATATCATGCGCCATTTGATCGACGCCGTGCAGCAGCGCGCGCGCGGCAACCGATGCCGGCGTCGGCAGCCGATCCGATATCTCGCGGGCGAACCGGTCGCGACCTTCCTTCAGCACACCGCGCAACCCGCGCAGCATATGCCGGACGGGTTCGACGTCAGGCGTCTGCGGCCGCTTGAAATGCATCGCTTTCTCCAGTTCTCATCCAGCCGGAACCGAACATCTGAACCTTGCGACATTAATGTGTATAGGGAACACAGCCCTGTCAATCGCTCAAATCGCCGCATAGCGCTTTTCCAGTCGATCATTCTTCCGACTTACCGGAAGAAAGTTCAGATACACCGCGCTGGAACCCGCTCATGGTTTTCATGCATTGATCGCTTGGCCGTAAGCATCCAGGACGCTTTCCTTCATCGCTTCGGACAATGTCGGATGCGGGAAGACGGTGTGCATCAGTTCCTGCTCCGTCGTTTCGAGATTCATGGCGACGACGAAGCCTTGGACGAGTTCCGTCACCTCGGCGCCGACCATATGGGCGCCGATCAGAGCGCCGGTTCGATTATCGAACACGGTCTTGACCAGGCCGTTGTCTTCGCCGAGCGCAATGGCCTTGCCATTGGCGGCGAAAGAGAAACGGCCGATACGAACGTCACGCCCCTGCTCCCTCGCCTTCGCTTCGGTCAGCCCGACAGAGGCAACCTGCGGATCGCAATAGGTGCAGCCGGGTATACGGTCCTTGTCGAGTGCATGGACGTTTTCCAGGCCGGCGATCTTCTCCACGCAGATGACGCCTTCATGCTCGGCCTTGTGGGCGAGCATGGGCGGCCCGGCGACATCGCCGATCGCATAAAGGCCGGCGACGTTGGTGCGCCCGTAGCCATCCACGACGATGCAGCCGCGTTCGGTCGCGATGCCAAGAGCCTCCAGCCCGAGCCCCTCGATATTGCCCTGAACCCCGATAGCGGAGATCATCCGGTCGGCGGTTATCGTCCGGCCCTTGCCGTCCGCGGTCTCGATCGTGGTGGTGATGGAATCGGCGCCCTTCTCGACCTTCGTGACCCGGGCAGAGGTCAGGATCGTCAGGCCGCGTTTTTCCAGCGCCTTGCGGGCAAGGGTGGAAATCTCGGCGTCCTCGACGGGCATGATGCGTTCCATGACCTCGACGACGGTGACCTCGACACCCATGGAGCGATAAAAGGATGCGAATTCGATGCCGATCGCCCCGGAGCCCATGACCAGCAGGCTCTTCGGCAGCGCTTTCGGCACCATCGCCTCGAAATAGGTCCAGATCAACCGGCCGTCCGGCTCGATGCCGGGCAGGGCGCGCGGTCTTGCGCCGGTCGCCAGCACGATATGCCGTGCAGTATAGGTGCCCGCCCCCAGGGTCGATTTCGGCACAGGGTTTTGCGGCTGCATCGGCGGCTTCGCGGGAGCCGAGACGACGATTTCACCCGGCTTCGCCAGCCTGGCCTCGCCCCAAATGACATCGATCCCGTTCTTCTTCATCAGGAAGCCGACGCCGCCGTTCAGACGCTGCGAAACGCCACGCGAACGGGCGACGACTTCGGAGATCTCCGCCGTAACCGTGCCGTCGATACGCAGGCCGTAGCGCCGCGCATGGTTGGCGTGATCGAGGATTTCGGCCGAGCGCAGCAGCGCTTTTGTCGGGATGCAGCCCCAGTTGAGGCAGATGCCGCCCAGGTGCTCGCGCTCGACGATGGCGGTCCTGAGGCCCAGTTGCGCCGCGCGGATGGCGGCGACATAGCCGCCCGGGCCGGAACCGACGATGATGAGGTCGTAGGCGGAGGACATGGATCGATCCTTGAAAGAAAAAGAGAAGGGGCGCGGGCGCGCCGCACCCGCCTGCCCGGCCACGAATGACGAACCGTCACACCAGCATCGACATCGGATTTTCGATGAAGGCGCGCAGCTTGCCGACCAGCTCGGCGCCGAGCGCGCCGTCGACGGCCCTGTGGTCGGTCGACAAGGTGACGCTCATCACCGTCGCCACCGCCAGTTCGCCGGTGTCGTCGACCACCGGCCGGCGCTCGCCGGCGCCGACGGCCAGAATGGTGGCATGGGGCGGGTTGATGATCGCCGCGAACTGCCTTACCCCGAACATGCCGAGATTGGACACCGCAGCCGTGCCGCCCTGATATTCCTCCGGCTTCAACCGGCCGGCCTTGGCGCGCGCCGCCAGATCTTTCATCTCGTTGGAGATCGCCGACAGGCTCTTGGCCTGCGCCTGGCGCACAATGGGCGTGATCAGCCCGCCGGGCACAGAGACGGCAACGCCGATATCGACGAAACGGTGGCGCACCAGCTGTTCCTCGGTCCAGGAGACGTTGGCGTCGGGCGTGGCGGCGAGTGCCAGCGCGTAAGCCTTGATCACCATGTCGTTGACCGACAGCTTGTAGGACGCGATACCATCCGCAATCGGGGCCGAAGCGTTGAGCTCGGCGCGCAGTTTCATCAGCGCATCGAGACGGCAGTCGACGGTCAGATAGAAATGCGGAACCGTGCTCTTGGCCTCCACGAGGCGGCGCGCGATCGTGCGGCGCATCGAGGAATGCGGCTGCAACTCGTAGGAACCCTCGGCGAAATGCTTCAGCGCATTGCCCGGCGCCCTGACCGCATCCGGGATTGCCGCGGCGGCCGGACCCGTCGAGGCCACTGCGACAGGCACAGACGCTGTCGTCATCGCGGACGTCACGTCGATGGCGACGACACGGCCATGCGGTCCGCTGCCGGCGAGGCCGGAGAGGTCGATGCCGTTGTCGCGCGCAAGACGCCTTGCCAGCGGTGTTGCCCGCACGGCGCCATCGTGCGCCCCGGGTGCGGAAACCGTTGCACTGGGCGCCTTCGGGCTGGCTGCGGCAGGCGCAGGCGCCGCCTCCAGCGCGGCCGGGGCCGGCGATGCGGCACCGGTATAGGCCTCGCCTTCTCCATAGATCCAGGCGACGGCCGCACCGACGGGAATGTCGACGCCTTCGCCGCCCTTCACATCGCGCAAGATGCCGTCAGCCGGCGCATCGATTTCCATCGCGGCCTTGTCGGTCTCGATCTCGAACAGCACATCGCCTTTCCTGACGGTGTCGCCTTCGGAAAAGAACCATTTGGAGATCTTGCCGGTCGCCATGTCCATGTCGACCTTGGGCAGAATGACTTCGCTCGCCATACCTATCGCGCTCCCCTGACCAGATCGCGCGCCGCCGCAAGAATATCCGGCACCTGCGGCACGGCGGCCTTTTCCAGTTCGGGATTGTAGGGAATCGGCGTCTCGGAACCGCCGAGCCGGACAATCGGAGCGTCGAGATAGTCGAACGCTTCGCTTTCGGCGATCAGGGCGCTGATTTCGGCGCCGACACCCAGGGTCTTCACACCCTCGTAGACACAGACGAGGCGTGTCGTCTTCTTGACGCTGGCAATGATCGTCTCGCCGTCGATCGGGCGGATCGAGCGCAGGTCGACCACCTCGGCCTCGATGCCCTCGGCGGCCAACTGCCCGGCGGCCTCCAGCGCCTTGTGCACCATGATCGAGGTCGCGACAATGGTCACGTCCCTGCCCTGCCGGCGCACGTCAGCCTTGTCGAGCGGCACGGTGTAATGCCCCTCCGGAACCGGGCCTTTCATCTTGTAGAGCAGCTTGTGTTCGAAGATCATCACCGGATCGGGATCGGCCACGGCGGCAAGCAGCATGCCCTTGACGTCGTGCGGGGTCGCCGGCTGGATGACCTTCAGCCCCGGCACATGCCCGAGCCAGGCTTCCAGGCTCTGGCTGTGCTGGGCGGCAGCCCCCGTGCCCGAACCGGCGGGAAAACGCATGACCAGCGGCACCGAGACCGCGCCGCCGAGCATGTAGCGCATCTTGGCCGCCTGGTTGACGATCTGCTCCATGGCAAGCGCGGCGAAATCGGAAAACTGGAATTCGAAGATCGGCCTCAGGCCGGTCACCGCAGCGCCGACGGCGACGCCGGCGCCGCCGAGTTCGGAAATCGGCGTGTCCATCACCCGGTCGGTGCCGAAGCGCTCGACCAGATCGCCGGTGACCTGGAAGGCGCCGCCATAGACGCCGATATCCTCGCCCATCAGCACGACGCGCTCGTCGTTTTCCATGGCGATCGCCATCGCTTCCTTGATGGCCTGGGAATAGCTGAGTTCTCGAACAGGCGCGTTCATCGGGAAACCTCCGCCGTGTAGACGTTGTCGGCGAGACCGGAGAGTTCCGGCATCGGGCTTTCCTTGGCAAACTCGATTCCGGCGGCGATTTCCTGGCGCACGGCCTCCTGCACGGCGTCGAGCTCCTCACGCGTCGCGATGCCGAATTCCTGCAGCTGCGCCTCGTAGCGCACGATCGGATCGCGATTGTTCATCCAGTCCTCGATCTCGTCCTTGGTTCGATAGCGGTTACGGTCACTTTTGGAATGGCCGCGATAGCGATAGGTCTTGCATTCGATCAGCGTCGGACCTTCGCCGCGCCTGGCGCGCTCCACGGCGTCATGCGAGGCCTCCGCGACATCCGACAGGACGTTGCCGTCGACGATGACGCCCGGCATGCCATAGGCGGCCGCACGATCGGCGATATTGGCGACTGCCGTCGACCGCGCGGTCGAGGTCGACATGCCGTATCCGTTGTTTTCGCAGACGAAGACGACCGGCAGCTTCCAGACGGCCGCCATGTTCAGCGCCTCGTGGAAGGCGCCCTCGTTGTTGGCGCCGTCGCCGAAGAAACAGACGACGACCTTTCCGGTTTTAAGCCGCTTGGCGGTCAGGGCCGCGCCGACGGCGATCGGCAGGCCGCCGCCGACGATCCCGTTGGCGCCGAGGTTGCCGGTCGTCACGTCGGCGATATGCATCGAGCCGCCGCGCCCGGCGCAATAACCGGTGGTCTTGCCGAAAAACTCGGCGAACATGCGCGACACCTCGGCGCCCTTGGCGATGCAGTGGCCGTGGCCACGATGGGTCGAGGTGATCTGATCCTCCTTCGACAACGGCATGCAGATGCCCATGGCGCTGGCTTCCTGGCCGATGGACAGGTGCATCGTGCCGTGGATCAGGCCGCGCATGTAGCTTTCCTCGGCGCCCTCCTCGAACTGGCGGATGAGGTGCATCCTGTGCAAAGCCGCGAGCAGTTGCTCGCGCGAATAGGTGCGATAGATGAAGGGCAGATTGCTGGCGTCGCCGTCCTGCGGGACGGCGTCTGCCTGTGCTGCGCGTGCTTGTGCGGCCATATCAAGCCTCCTTGCCATAGACCAGCGCATCCTGACGGGCGCGCAGGGCCGCGATGCGCGAACCCGGTGCGACGGATGCATTCGAATGGGTGATGAGATCGCCCTTGCGGATCGCCTGCGTGACCTTGCCGTCCTGCAGGAGGCCGCAGGGAATGGCCCTTGCGGCGCGCGCCTCCGGCGTGGTCATGATCCAGGCGCGATAGCAGTATTCGCCAATGGCATCGAGCGTCTCGCCCGGCTGCATATCCTTCTTGGCGACGGCGCAGACCTCCGCGACCGGGGTCGCCAGCGGCACCATGTCCGCCTTGCCGTAAAGCACCACGCGGGCGCAGGTCAGCGGCACTTCCAGCGATGTCAGGTGATAGGGCCGATGGAAGGTGAAATAGGGGCCCTTGCCCATTTTCAGGTCTTCCATGCGCTCGGAAATGCGCGGATGCGACATGTCGGCGACGACGAAGACGCCGGGCGCCACACCCTTGCCGATCGAGTAATCGACGACGCCGGTCTTCGACAGCACGCCGCCATGCTCACGGGGCACAAGCGTCGAGGACAACTGGTCCAGCGTCGCGGCGGGACCATGCATGCCCGGCTTGTCCGGAACGAGGCCGGTGGCATTGGCGATCGCCGCCATCTCGACCATCGTCTTGGAACCGTCGACGAATTCCACCAGCATGCGAACGTTCATGTTGCGGCGCGCCGCCTCTTCGGCATAGTCGTCCGGCACGGCATCGATGTTGAGCGGATTGTTCTTGCCCTTGCCGGCCGCGACGATCGGATGGCCCATGGCGGTGACGAACTCGATCAGTTCGATGCAGGAGGACGGCTCGTCGCCGGCGCCCAGCGAATAGGTGACGCCGAGACGGTCCGCCTCGCTCTTGAGATAGGCGCCGATGGTGACGTCGGCCTCGACGTTCATCATCACCAGATGCTTGCCGTGCTCCATGGCGGCGAGGCCGATTTCCGCGCCGACCGCGGGAACCCCGGTGGCGTCGATCACGACGTCGATCAGCCCACTTTCCAGAATGTCGCCGGAGTTGGAGGTGATCGCCACCTTCCCCTGCTCCATCGCCGCGTTGAGCTGATCGGCGCCGGCGGCGTCGCGGTGAAAGCCGTCCGAACGATAGGCGATATCGACCGCCTTGCGAGCACGGGCGGCATTCAGGTCGCAGATGGCGCCGACCTCGATTCCCGGCATATGGGCGACGCGCGTAACGATATCCGTCCCCATTTCGCCGCTGCCAATCAGACCAATCCGGATCGGCCGGCCGGATTCGGCCCGGTTCGCCAGATCCCGCGCAAGCCCGGTGGGGGCGACATTAATGGGCATTTCTCTCCTCCTTCGATTGTATGTCCGTATCGTATTGTACTTTTGTAATTTTGTAAAACATTTTATTCAGAATTTTATCGCGATTATGCGCTTAAATTGAAAGTTTTTCGTTTGAAAGCCGCCGATAAAGGGTTTTTGACTCAAATAGCCTCCGAACAAAGTTTATCTAAAGTATCATATGTTCAAGGCACTAAGCCGGCTTTTGTAAAAAGCGGCATGCCGTACTCCCGTCAGGCAGCTGAAGAAGAGGCACGTCTGTGGCAAACTGGATTGTTGGGGGGATAGGCGGGATGGCGCAGGCTCGGTCGGCTCGTGCGTGAAACCGGCCGGTCATCACCCGGCCGGAACGTGCCCGCGCCGGAGGACGCGGGCACATCGCTTGGGTCATCAGGCGATGCCGTAGATTTCCCTGGCTTGCTGCTGGGTGGCGAGGGGACGCCCGACTTCGCGGGCGATTTCCTGCACTTCCTGGAGAAGTTCCAGATTGGTCGGATTGCGCGCCGGATCGTAGAACAGCTCGAGGCCGGTCTTGACATGGCCGCCGAGCTCGATGGTGCGCTTGATGACCTCGCGGGTGTCGCGTCCGCCCTCGCCCCAGATCGAGATGCACCAGTTGAGCTTGTGCTTGCTGTACTGCTCCATCATGTCGAGGTAGAAATAGAGGCTTTCCAGCGTCGGCATCATGCCCGACGTGCCGATCGGCTTGGTCGAGGTCAGCGCATATTCGCCGATCAGGTAGAAGTCGATGAAGGAGCCGGGCGTGTACATGCCCTGGTTGATGTAGTGCTGCGCCAGCTTGAGCTGTCCAGGTTCGTAGATGCCCCAGATGATCGCCATCTTGCGGGCCAGCGCCAGATCGACCTGGCCCGCCACCTGTCGGTAGTTCCAGCCGTATTCGCGACCGATGATGTGGCCCTTTTCGTCGGTGTCGAAGGCGAACAGGTTCACGCCCGTATCGATGCAGGCGATCTTGACGTTGTGGGTGCGGTTCAGGATCTCGGAATGCTCCAGGCCGTGCTCGTTTTCATTGCAGAGTTCACGGTTGCACGTCGTCGGATACCAGGTCATGTCGGGTCGGGCTGCGAGGATGCGATCCCATGCCGGCGCGTAATCGTCGACCGCGGCCTGGCCCTTGAGGTTGAAGTTGGTATTGTGCGTGTGGATCGCGCAGGCGCCGGCGTCCCAGCAGCGGATTGCGTCCTCGACCACCTCGTCATAGGTGCGCGGCGTATTGGGGTTCATCTCCTTGGTGCGTTCGCCGTTGAGATGCGATTCGACGATGAGCGGGGTATCCCAACCCGGCTTGCGATCCGCGAATTTGTCGAGTGCTGTAGCCATATTGCATGTCTCCTTCCATGACAGTTTTTCGATAGGGCTCTGGCGTTTTGCGTGCAGCCCGTCCATTCCTCCGGGACGGGCGCGCGTAAAATCAGTGGGACGGCTTTCGCGCGAAGGCGACGGCCAGAATGATGATGGCGCCGGCGACGATCATCTGTTCGCTGACGTCGAGGCCCATGATGATCAGGCCGTTGTTGATGGTGCCGATCATCAGGGCGCCGGCGAAGGTGCCGATGATGCTCGCCTTGCCGCCGAACAGGCTGGTGCCGCCGAGGATGACGGCTGCGATGGCCGACAGTTCGAGACCTTCACCGTAATTGAAGCGCGCCGTCTGCATCATGCCCGAGTAGAGCAGACCGGCAAGAGCGGCGGCGACACCGGAGATCATGAAGACGCAGAACTTGACGTTCGAGGTCCGCACGCCCGAATATTCCGCAGCGACGCGATTGCCACCGGTTGCCAGCACCTGCCGACCGAAGGTTGTGTATTTCAGGACGACATGGCCGATCAGGGCGAAGACCACCGACCAGATGATCAGCGAGGGAATGCCGTAGAGCTTGCCCAAACCGAACAGGCTGTTGAAGGTCTTGTCGGCGATGGCGACGGGATTGGTATAGGTGACGCGCATGTCGACGCCGCGGATGAGCTGCAACATGCCGAGCGTGACCAGGAACGAGGGTATGCGGATGCGGGTAACGAAGAACCCGTTGATCGCGCCGATGACGAGCCCCGACAGCAGAGCGAGGATGACGGCGACGAACCAGCCGGTCCCCGCTTCGATCGCCATGCCGCAGGTCAGGGCCGAGAGGGCGCAGACCGAGCCGACAGACAGGTCCAGTTCGCCCGAAGCGATGACGAAGGTCATGGCGAAGGCCACGATCGAGATCATCGCCGTCGTGCGCGCGATGTTGAAGAAATTGGTGACGCTGAGGAAGCCGTTGTCGCCGATCGTCACGGCAAAGAAGGCAATGATCGCGGCGAAGAAGAAATAGACGCTATGATCCTGAACGAAACCCAGGACCTGGCCGATGTCAAACCGCCGTTGCATGTCGCGTTCTGTCAATGAGATGGCCTTGGACTGCATGATGTAGTTCCTCCTCGGACTGAACGTCCCGTCTTTGAATATCCTGAACGATGCGCCCGTCATGCAGGATCAGCAGGCGATCGCTGACGGCGAGCAACTCCTCCAGTTCGGATGAAATGATGAGAATGGCGGTTCCGGCCTTCGCCAGTTCGCGGATCTGGGTGGTGATCTCGCCCTTGGCGCCGATGTCGACGCCGATGGTCGGCTCGTCGAGGATGAGCAGCCTGGGCTTGCGCGCCAGCCACTTGCTGATGACGATCTTCTGCTGGTTGCCGCCCGAAAGCAACCGCGAAACCTTGGCGGGACTGTCCGTCTTGATCTGGAAACGATCGATCATCTTGCGGACGACATCGGCGGCATTGCCGTCGGAAACGAAGGCTCCGCGCCGGAAGAGGTCCAGATTGGGGAGCATGATGTTGCTCTGGACGGAATGATCCAGAACCAGCCCCATGCGGCGGCGATCCTCCGGCACCAGCGCGACACCCGCGGCGATCGCATCGCGCTGGCGGGCGATCGGCTTGCCGTCGATGGCGATGGCGCCGGATGTGGGCGTGCGCCGGCCGAAAATCGCTTCGGCGATTTCGGTTCTGCCGCTGCCCATCAGGCCGGCAAGGCCGACGATCTCGCCGGGATGGACGTCGAAGCTGACGTCGCGGACGCGCGGCGGCAGACAGACATTGCTCACCTTCAGCACCGGCGCGTCGGAAAACACGATCTGCCGGTCTTGCCAGGCAAATGCGGATGCGGACGAGGAACCGAGCATATGGTCGACCAGCTCGGGAATGGTGAGGTTCTTGCAGTCCTGCGTGATCTTGATCTCGCCATCGCGCAGCACCGTGACCCGGTCGCACAATTCGAAGATTTCGGCCATGCGATGGGAAATATAGATGATCGATATGCCTGCCGCCTTCAGGCGGCGCACGATCTTGAACAGGGTCCGGGTTTCGTGTTCGGACAGCGAGGCGGTCGGCTCGTCCATGATCAGGATCTTGGCGTTCTGCGACAGCGCCTTGGCGATCTCGACCATCTGCATCATGCCGGCGCTGAGTTCGGACACCGGTGTATCCGGATCGAGATCCTCGCCGAGATCCTGCAGCACGGCGCGCGCCATCTTTCGGGCGGCCCGATCGTTCAGGAAGAACGAACCCTTGCGCGGCTCGCGGTTGAGAAAGATGTTCTGCGCCACGGTAAGCGTCGGCACCAGGCTGAATTCCTGAAAGATCATGGCGATGCCAGCGCGCTTGGCATCGTTGGGGCTGGCGATGGCCACCGGCCTGGATTCGATGGAAATCGAGCCGGAATCCTTCAGGTAAACGCCGGTCAGGATCTTCATCAGCGTCGATTTGCCGGCGCCGTTGCCGCCCATCAACGCATGCACCTCGCCACGCCGCAGGGTGAAATTGACTTTTCTGAGGACCGGAATGGCGCCGAAGGACTTCTCGACATTGCGCATTTCAAGGATAGGGTCGCGATCAACCACGGCTTTGCCTCCCACAAGATTGATGCCGTCTGCGATGGGAAGGCCCCTCGTTACAAGGGGCCGTCCGTCAGACCTGTCCTCACTGCGAGGCGTCGAGAGCGGTCTTGATCTCGGCCGGCAGTTCGGCGCGGTAGATTTTCTGGTAGGATTCGGCCAGGTTGTTGCGCGTCACCTTCAGCGGCGGGATGACCACGAAGGAAGGCACTTTCTCGCCGATCAGCGCCAGCGCGCCGAGCTTGGCTTCCGTGATGCCGTTGAAATACGGGATCTGGGCGGAGATGCCGGCGATGTAGCCGTTCTCGGCCATGTTGGCGGCGACGATATGGTCGAAGTTCTCGTTGACGATCCGGAAGTCTTCCGGCGCGCGACCGGCGACCGAGGCGGCCGTGACCGCGCCCATGGCCGGGATGCTCCAGCTACCGTAAAGGCCCTTCAGGTCGGGATAGCGGGCGAGAAGGCCTTGGGTGACTTCCTGGCCCTTGTTCGGACCGTTATGACCGGAGGCGACGACGAGACGGACGTCGGGATGCTTGGCGCGCAGGCGGGCGATGAAGCCTTCGTAACGCACATTGGTGACGTAGAAGTCCGGCGCATAATACAATGCGCCGACATCGCCCTTGCCGCCGATCGCATCGGAGAGCATGTCGGCAATGTTCATGCCGAGCGCATGGTTATCCGACGAAACCATCGAGACATAGTCCTTGCCCGGCTCCATGCCTTCGGCGATCTGGTCCATGAAGACGATCTTGGTGCCGGCATCGGCCAGTTCCTTGTAGGCGCTGGCGGTCGTCTGGGCATTCAGCGGAAAGCTGACGACGAGGTTCGGCTTCAGGACGCTGACGGTGGCCAGATCCGAAATCTGCCGGGAATCGTCCCAGTTGGCGTTGGTTTCGGCGATCACCTTGATGCCGAGCTTGCCGAATTGTTCCTTGAGGCCGATCAGCTGCTGCTGCGCCCAGTCGTCGCCGAGCCAGCCAAGCGCGATGGCGACGGTGAAATTGCCCGCCTTGATCTTGGCGGCCTGCTCGTCGGTGATCTTGATGTCGGAATAGAGGACACCCTCTTCCCCCTTCGGCCCCTCGCCGACGACGATGTTCGAGAGATCGTCGAGCCTGGCCTTTTCCTGGAGATAGGCCGAGGGCTCCTTGAACCACAGCGGCTGCTTGACCTCGGACGTGTTGTCCGCATGCGCCAGCCCGGATGCGGCCAGAAATGCCGTCGACGCCAAGGCCCAAAACAACTTCTTCGCGCTCACTACTTCGCCTCCCATGTTCGAAGAAAATCATCCAGGAAAGTGTCGCGGTCCTGGACCCGCTCCTCCAATGCGCCGGGGGATCACGTGATCGACCCGTCACGCCATATGTACAAAATGTTTTTCTTTTAGTCAATTGTGCAGTGATTATTTTATGGAAGAGACGCAAAATATCAAAATTTAAACGATATTCGGCCTAAATGCCTCATTTCTGATGGCATCGTTTTGTATTTTCTAGTTTCTAAATTCTTATTTGTTCATATGGCAATTGCCTGACCGACTGCCGCTTCGACGCCGGTCAATCTGCGGCCTCCTCCAGCAGAGCGATCGCGGTCTGCTCGTCTGTGATCAGGATGGTCGGCGCAATCGTCCGCAAGGCGGCGCGCAGGGCCGTGCGCTTTTCGCGCCCGCCCGACACCAGAACCCGCTCGGGCGTGCGTTTCAGCCGGGCGAGGTTGACGGAAATCACCCGCCGGTTGACGTCGTGATCCAATGTGTTGCCGTCCCGGTCGATGAAGTTGTACAGCACGTCGCCGACCGCGCCGCCGTCGATCAGCGACCGGCGGTCGGCCTCGCTCAGATAGCCGGTCCTGTAGCTGGTGGTCAGGTTGGAAATGCCGCCCACCGACAGCAAGGCGAGATCCAGTTTCTCGGCCATCTCGAAGGTTGCGGCCAGACCGCATCGCTCCAGCAGGGCATGTTTGGTCTCGGGGCTGTCGACGACGGCGGGCGCAGGCACGAGATATCCCTCGCCGCTGAACAGTTCGGCGAACTGCCAGGCGAATTCGGCGGGATTGTAGCGCTTGGCGGCGGCGATGCCGCCGAGCAGCGACACGACGCGAAAATCCTCCAGCGAGGCGCCGGCGATATAGCGCAGCGTGTTGTAGAGCGTGGTGCCCCAGCCGACGCCGACCGTCATGCCGGACCGCATCAACCCGGAGATGCAACTGCCGGCGGCGGCGGCGATCACCATGGTGGGATCGCCGTCAGGATCGGCAAACGGCGCCAGAAGCACGCGCCGCACCGCGAATTTCTGCTCGACACGGCATTCCAGTCCGATCAATTCCGAAAGCGGCGCGGCCATGGACACGCGCACCTCGTTGCGCCGGCGCGCCTCGGCCAGAAGGCGCACGACCATCACGCGATTGAGGTTCATCCGTGTGGCGATCTCGTTCTGGGTGTGACCCTCGACGTGATAAAGCCAGGACACGCGCGCCCGCAGCCGGTCCGGCTCACTGGGCACGAAGGTCGATGGTGAAAGATCGTTCATCCTGTTCCCCCTGTCGCCGCCGGCAAGGTCATGCCGGCGCGATTCCGTCCGATCAGCCGATGCGCGGGCTGGTCGTCCCGCCGGTCAAACCGCCCGCGCGATCGACGGCGCGGCGATCTTCGGCTGCGTGCGGGCGATGAAATCGAGGGCTGCCGGAAAATCCGTCACGCCTGCCTGGCTGCCGAGACCTGTGGCGTTCAGGGCCGAGGACGCCTGCCCCAGACGCACGCAATCCTCCGGGTTCATGCCCTTGACGAGGCCGGTGGCGAAACCGGCATTGAAGGCATCGCCACAGCCGCAGGTACACACCACATCGATGCCGAAAGCCGGCATCTGGAAGCGGCTGCCGTCGCGATGATGATAATACGCCCCGTCCGCCCCCATGGTCATGACGATGCATCCCACGCCGAGGTCGACGAAGAACTTGCCGATATCGGCCTTGTCGGACAGGCCTGACAAGGCCTGCGCCTCCTCGATGGAGGGAATGAAATAGTCCGTGTTCGGCAGCAGGCCTGCGACATTGGCCATGTCTTTCCTGTCGGCGGCGAATACGTCGAGCGTGGTGATGCATCCCCGGCGCTTGGCCTCGGCCATCAGGGCGAAGCTCGGCGCACCGTCCATACGGTTCATGAGGCCCGTGCCGCCGATATGGACGATCCTGGCATCGAGCACCTTGTCGATATCCGCGGCGGCAATTTCGAAGGCGCCGGTGGCGCCGCGCATGTGCAGGGCCGGGCGCTGCCCGTCCGGCCTGGTCGTCACGATCGACGACGAGGTGCCGGCACCGGGGCACAGTTGCATCATCGACGTGTCGATCCCGAAATGGCCGAGGCGCTCGATCACCCATTTGCCCATCAGGTCGTCGCCGATGCCGCCGACGGCGAGCACGCTGAGACCGTATTTCGCCGCCACCACGGCCGCCGCCCCGGCCGCGCCGGACACCGCCATGGTGATTTCCTCGACGAAATAGGTATGGCCGCCGGGCGGTATCGCCGTCACCGGCCGCGCAAGGCAATCGAACGTGTAAAATCCGATCGAACTGTAATCGTATGTCATCTTCTCCACCCGGCACCACGCTTCTGTGGCGCTCCCTCCAAATGATATTGCGGACTGCAGGTCGGGAGCGCGGGCGCCATCGACGATGGCGCCTTCTCCCCTGTCCGGCGGCCGCCGAACTGCCCTTCCGGCGCCCTATCCGTGCGTGCGGATGAAATCCAGAAGTGCGGCGCTCAGCCGCTCCGGCGCTTCCAGCGCCAGGCTGTGGCCGCATTCCTGGAAGACGTCAGACCTGACGACGTTTTCAGCCGCGCGCTGCATCTGGTCGCGCACCAGATCGCCGAAGAACTCGGGCGCGCCGATGGTCATCACCGGCATCTTCAGCTTCCTGCGGATCAATTCGTCGTTGATCCGGGCATTCTTCAGGCCGGCGCGATAGGTCTCCAGGCAACCGCGCAGACCGCCGGGAGCCGAAAGCTTCGCCACCCATTCGCGGATCGCCTCGTCGGCGATGGCGTTCGGATTCCAGGTCTCCGCCTTGATCCAGAATTCCCAGAATTCACGCTCGCGGCCGGCGATCAGCATTTCCGGCAGATGCGGGATCCAGAAGAACGGAATATGCCACAGCCACACGCCGCTCATGCGAAACTGCGCCGACACCTTGTCAGGCGTGAAATTCGACCATTCCTCCAGCCCCTGTCCGGAAAGCAGCATTTCCGCAAAGGACAGGGTCTTGACGCGGTCGGGCTCGCTGGCGGCAAGAACATAGGCGAATTCCGCGCCGCGATCCTCACCATGGAGATGAAATCTGTCGTGACCAAGCTGGGTCATCAACTCCGCCATGTCGCGCGCGTTGGTGCGCGAATCGTAACCTTCCTCGGCCGGAGGTTTGTCCGTATCGCCAAATCCGCGCAGATCCGGCGCGACGACGCGGAAATGCGGCGTCAACAGCGCAATGAGGCGATACCAGTAGAAATGCGTTTTCGGCGTGCCATGCAGCAACAGCAGTGGCTCCCCCTCGCCGGCCGTCACATAATGCATGCGAATGCCGTTCACCCGCGCCCGACCATGACGAACCGCCACGCCCTCATGATCGTAGATCTCGACCATGCCATCCTCCCAAATGAACATTAATGCTCATAAGGTCACATATGTTCATTTCCGTGTCAAACAAATTTCACGAATTACAAATGTTCAACCTGGAGGCGTCGCGGCGAGGCTGGCAACAAGCAAGGCTGGACGGCCGCGACGCACACGTCGACGACCACCAGCCGCACGTTTTATCCATTTCGAAACCTCTGCGCACAAGCCGCCGCAGAAGCGGCGACATCGGCATCGCGTGGTGACCTATTCGCCCAGCAATTGTTGCGCGACTTCGAGATCGGTCACCACGACCTGGGGCGAAAGCAGTTTCATCGCGCCCTTGATGGCGGCATATTTATGCCAGCCGCCTGAAGCCAGCACCACCTTGCGCGCGGTTCGCAGCGACCGCGGATCGACGGCCACCACGCGGCGGTTGACCTCGTGATCCACAACCTCCCCGTCGGCATCGATGAACCGGCACAGAATGTCGCCGACGGCACCCGCCTTCTGCAACGAGATGATTTCGTCGCGCTCCAGCAGGCCATAGCGATTGAACGTCGAACCCGGCGACAGATCGCCGACACTGACGATGGCGGTGTCGAGATTCTCTGAGCGCCGGAAGACCTCGCGGATACCCGGATGGGTCAACAGGGCGTCCCGCGTACGCTCGTCCGGCGCAAACACCGGCGCGGCGATCAGATAGGCCTCGGCGGCCAGCCTGTCGCCAAGGCGCCAGGCAAATTCCGAGGGATTGAAGGTGTTGACCCGCGTCAATCCGCCCAGCAGCGACACCACGGACATATGCGTATCCACCTGCTGGGGAATGGCGGGCAGGCAGGCGCTCAGCGTCTTGCCCCAGCCGAGGCCGATCGTCATGTTTTCCTTGAGGATATCGGTCATGTACTCGCCGAGCACGCCGCCGATGATTTCCGGTAGCTGCTCCGCCTGTTTCGGCACGGGAACGACAATGGCCCGCTCGAGCTTGAACCGCTTTTCCAGTTGCCGCTCCAGCGCCACGCAATTGCTCTGGTGGGAAAGAACCCTGATCTGCACCGTGCCGTCCATGCGCGCCGCAGCCAGCATGCGCAGCACTTTCGCGCGATTGAGTCCCAGCTCCTGCGCCACCTGGTCCTGTGTCATCCCTTCCTTATAGTAAAGCCATGCAGCCCTGGTTCGCAGATCGTCAGATAAATCGGACACGCCTATTCCTCTTTCCCAAACAGTATCGCAACCTATAGAGTAGATACACGCCTTTATCCATTCCCATGCGGTTCACGATGACCGCTATCGCGTCCGTGGGTGGCGCGGCTCCGACGGGGCCGGGAACGTCGGCAGCCGTCGACGCGCGTCGAAGGCGCGCCCCGAACATTTCATCGCCTCATCATCGAGAACCTGCGCCGCGAGCGCATGCATAGATTTTGACGCCGGACAAAAGTGCCAGCGATTTTTAATATGTACATTTGAAAATTCTTTGTTACATTTGATCAGACGACAGAAGGAGATATTTCATGAAGGCTGGCTTGCTCAAGGCGCCCAATCATCTTGACTACGAAAGCGTCAGCGATCCCGCGCTCGCGCCGGGCGATCTCCTGATACGGGTCCGCGCCGCGACCGTCTGCGGGACCGACATCCGCATCTTCCGGGGAAAGAAGACGGTGGGCGTTCGCTATCCGTCCATCCTCGGCCACGAATTTTCCGGCGAAATCGTCGACAATGGTGGCCATGGCCAGTTTTCTTGCGGCGACGCGGTGGCAGTCTGCCCGGCCATTCCCTGTGGTCATTGCGCCCATTGCAAGCGCGGTTACGAAAATATCTGCATGAACCAGACGGCGATCGGCTACGAGATCGATGGCGCCTTTGCGGAATTTATCCGCATTCCCGCAAAAGCCGTGCTCTCCGGCAACGTCTTCAAACTGCCTCAAGGTCTCGGCTGGGAAAAGGCTTCGCTGATCGAGCCGCTGGCCTGCGTTCTCAACGGGCAGCAGCGCATCGATATCGGGATCGGCGACAGGGTCGTGATCCTGGGCTGCGGTCCCATCGGCCTCCTGCATGTGAAGCTGGCGCGGCTTTCAGGCGCTGCCCGGGTCATTGTCAGCGAGCCGAGTTCCTCCCGGCGCGCCGCCGCGCTGGAAGCCGGCGCCGACATGGTGGTCGATCCATCCTGCGAGGATCTGAAGGCCATCGTCAAACGCGAAACGGACGGGCTTGGCGCCGACAAGGTCATCGTCGCGATCGGTGTCCCACGCCTGGCCAATGATGCCATATCCCTGGTGCGCCACCGCGGCGCCGTCAGCCTGTTCGCCGGGTTCAGCGCCGGAGAGCAGGCCATGCTGGACGTCAACGCGATCCATTACAACGAGATCGTCGTCACCGGCTCCTTCGGTCTCGACCGCCTGCAATTCGAGATGGCGCTGGCAATGATTGCCTCCGGACGTCTGGAGGTGGAAAGCATGCTCACCCATCGCTTCGAGCTGTCCGATATCCTCGCGGCGCTGGAAACGGCGGAGCGCGGCGATGCGATCAAGGTGGCGATCGTCAATGCCTGACGGTTCGGCACGCGGCGCCGCAATGCCCGGCCGGCTCGGCGCATTGCGGGAAAACTATCCCGTGGTGATCGTCGGCGGCGGCATCAACGGATGCGGTCTTTTCCGCGATCTTTGCGAGCAGGGAGTCGACGTTCTGCTGATCGAACGAACGGATTTTTGCTCGGGCGCCAGCGCCGCGCCCTCGCGCCTCATCCATGGCGGCATCAAATATCTGGAGACCGGCGAATTTCGGCTGGTCGGGCAGTCCGCGCGAGAGCGGAATCTGCTGTTGAAAAACGCACCGCATTATGTGACGGCGCTGGAGACGGTGCTTCCGGTGGCGTCGCATTTCGGCGGCATCGTGCCATCCATCAAGCGATTTCTTGGCTTTAAGGCCAGGATGAGCGACCGTGGATCGATCATCACCCGTCTTGGATTGCTTGTTTACGATCTTTACGGCCGGCATTTCCGAACCATGCCGAAACACCGCATGCTGTCGGCGCGGCGCGCGCGAGCCGAGATGCCGTCCCTCAATGCGGCCTTTGTCGGCGTCGGTCTCTATTACGAAGCCCGCATCAGCCATGCCGAGCGGCTCGGCCTCGAACTTATTCTCGACGGCGAAGCGGCCAACCCCGCTTCGCGCGGGCTCAATCATGCCGAAATTCGTTTGGAGGCAGGGCGTCTCGAGATCATAGATCGCCTGACCGGGGAGCGCCGAGCCATCGAGGCCAGGGTCGTCGTCAATGCCGGCGGCGCCTGGATCGACAGCGTCAATGCAGGGCTGGGGATCGATTCCCGCCATATGGGCGGCACCAAGGGTTCGCACATCGTCGTCCGCAATCGCGCGCTTCACGATGCGCTTGCCGGACGGATGATCTACTTCGGTTCGTCCGACGGGCGCGTCAACCTGATGTATCCGTTCATGGGCAACGTGCTGATCGGCGCGACCGATCTTCCGATATCCGACCCGGACAGCGCGCATTGCAGCGCCGAAGAAATCGACTACATGACCAAAGTCATTCGCGAGGTCTTCCCCGAAATCGCCGTCGGGCGCGACCAGATCGTGATGACCTATTGCGGTGTGCGGCCCCTGCCGCGCAGCGAGGGGCTCGATCCCGGCGAAATCAGCCGCGATCACGCCATCGTCGAAGACACGATCGCCGGCTTGAACATTCCGGTCCTGGCGCTGATCGGCGGCAAGTGGACGACGTTTCGCGGCTTTGCCGAGGAGGCTGCCGATCGCGTGCTGCACCGGATCGGCGCACGACGGCGCCGGTCGACGCAACATCTGGCCATCGGCGGCGGTCGCGACTTTCCGACTGCCGAGGCCGCTTTCGAAACGCGGGCAAGCGATCTTTGTGCCAAGCACGACCTCGACCGCGAAACCGCCCTGCGCCTGTTGCGCCGCTATGGCAGCCGCGCCAGGCAAGCACTTGATGCAAGCACGGGATGGACACCCCTGATATCGCTGCCGGGCTACGCAAGACAGGAAATCGCCTGGCTATGCCGCGCGGAAAAAGTCGGAACGCTCGACGATCTCGTTTTTCGGCGTACGGACATCGCATTGTCGGGTTGCTTGACGAAAAAAGTGGCGGCCGAGCTGGCAGACATCGCAGCGGAGACGCTGGAATGGTCACCGCATGGGGCAGCGCAAAATCTCAGGCATGTGCTCGAGACAGCCGAAAAACACAATATAAGTATCTGAAGCCTGGAAAGCCCCAATTCATTTCGGTGGCAGGCCAGACCGACAGACATGTTCCCGATCGATGCCTGCCGGCCGAAGCGCCTGGGCGGCCGCATCGCCACCCTGTTGATCGAGCTTTACCGCCAGGGCGTTTCGCAATCCCGATCATCTGAAGGCGATGGCTCACGCCGTGCGCGGCTTGGATCTGCAGTGCGCGCTCACTCGGCGGTTTCGAAGCGAAACGGCTCCGCGGCGGTGAACTTGTCCGAGACTTCCCCGGCGAGCACACGATTCATGTCCACGCCAAGATCCAGCTTGCTGACATGCGCGCCTTCGGAGAAGTCGAGCTTCGTCATGTCCACCCAGAAAATATTGGGCGACGTCGCCGACTCGCCATAGAAAAGCAGGCTCTTCTGATCGGCAACCACCCGCCAGCGGGTGGTGGACAGGTTCGGCGCTTCGGGAAGGCTCACGCCATAGGGAACCGACGCGTTGCGAATGACGCTGAACACCGCGGCCGCGGCAATCCGTGGGTCTTCATTTTGCGTGACGGCGTTGACGTAAAAACCGGCGCGCACGAAACGGTCTTCGGAGCGCCCGCTTCCCGGCACGAAGTTGAGGGCGTTGACGGCGCTCCAGTATTTCTGGTTCGCAAGTTGCATGTCGTAGGGTGGATCGTTCGTCACCACCTGGTATGAGCGGTCGTGATGGATCTTCAGCGCGCCATCGATCCATTCAAGGACGGCGCTGTCGCCGCTCGCATCGGAGAGTGTCAGATGCAGGGGGGCAAGACTGCCGGGACGGCCGGGCACTTCGCCGCTGACGACCTGGATGGGGTGATTGCGCGTATAATCGACCGCTTCCGAAACCGTCGCGAACTGATCGAGATAGAACTGCGCCCAGATGGCGAGCGACATGCGAGGCGTCGTCTTGTCATCCTGCGGAAACTTCGTCGCGTTGAGCCATAACAGGCTGGCGTTGAGGCCGGCTTCGTTCATGCCGTCGACCGTCGAGATATCATAACCCGAGACGGCCAGACTGCCATATTTCGACGTCCACTGCATCGAACGCGGACCGGCAACCCCATCCCGTTTCATCCCGCGCGGAAAGACCCAGAAATTGCTGACCATCGGATCCTTGAAATCCATGTTGCGGCCCGTTAGCGCCCGCCCTTCAGGTCCGTGATAGACGATCCGCGTGCAGGCTTGCGCCTCCGCCGTCAACAAGGCCGTAGCGGCAATCAGCGTGGTGAATATGCGCGTGAAGCAAGTCATAGCGGAAACCAATCCATGAAAACTGCGTGAAAGCTTGTCCGTCAGAACCGGTAGGTCACGCCGAAGACCGGGCCGCTCAGGCGCGTGTCGTAGACATGACCCTTGTGATCGTAGTCGACATCGAGCACCTTGTAGCCCATGGAGGCGGAGAGGTGATCGGAGAAGACGTAATTGACCGTCGCCAGCGCCGACCATGTCAGGTCGGACCCCACGCCGAAGCCGCCGATATCGGCCTGCGCCTGCACCGAAAGCTTGTCCGTAAGTGCGAAGAATGCGCGCATGCTCACCACCGGATCCATCCAGCCGAAGTCTTCGTTGTGGGTGGCTGTCCGGGTTCCGATCCCCGGGTGGCTGGCCGTGACCGTCACGTCGTTGGAGACATACCAGAAACGCGCGCCCACCAGCGCATCGAGCGTGACCTGCGAGGTATCGACGACACGATAGCCGCCCTGCAAGGTGGTCGTGAACTGGGTCGTGTCGACCTTAGCGTCGACGATGGCGCCCGGCGGTATCATGACGCCGAGACCCGGTATCTGCAGCGCCGGCAAGGGACCGCTGCCTTGGCTGTCCGTGGTGTCGACATACATCAGGTCGCCCGAGAAAACGAAGCTGTCGTAGCGCCCCATCACATTGACGAAGCCACCGAAGTTGAGGTCGTCCAGCACGTCGGAGAACGACTTCTCGACGTCCAGCGTCGGGCCTCGCCGAAAGGGCGAGATACGCCCGTCAAGCCCCGCCGCCCACATATAGGGTGTGATCTGCAGCGCCCAGCTCGAAGCCTCCGATGCGGCCGGGCTCGGATCGTTCGGTGCCGCCGCCCCAACATCCGCACCATATGCCGCATGTGCGCCACAGAGGGAAACCGCAACCAGGACGCCCCGCCAAGGCGACAATACCCTGACGATGCGGGCGAGGGCTGGCTGCGGTCGGCTGCGGTCAACGCAATCCTGATCCTGGATCAAGGATTGATGTTCTTTGCCAAATCGAAATAGCACGATGTTCCCCACACACGTGTGCCCCTGTCATCCAGGCCGTTAATATTCAACAATAAATCAACCATGTCGAGTGCCGCACACCCAAAGATTGTTCAAAACTGCCCGTTACGTTAAAACTTTGCAGCAGATCTGCCTGCCAAAAAGACGGCTAAACCGGCTGCCTGAAAACGTCACCGGAATGCCTGGGCAGACCGGCGCGCGCAGTGCTGTGCCGCAGGCAGGACGCAGACGAGGGATGCGTTCAATTTTTTCGCCACGTCTCTTGAAATCAAAACCCTCAAAACCAAATCGATATGCGCCAGTCGCTGATAACAGGACTGGACTTGCTGGAAGCGCTGTCTTTCGGCGCTCCATACCCATGTTGCTTCAAGGAGGATATGGCTATGACGACATCTTACGATTACGCACCCCTGTTCCGCTCGAGCGTGGGTTTCGACCGGATATTCACTCTTCTGGAGAATGCCCAGCGCAGCCGCCCGGTCAGCGACTGGCCGCCTTACGACATCGTCAAGACCGACGACGACCACTACGCGATCTCGATCGACGTCGCTGGCTTTACGCGGGATGATCTGGACATCACCTTCCAATCCAACCTTCTGTCCGTGACCGGCAGGAAGCAGGAGGCGCCGCCCCAGACCTACCTGCATCGCGGCATTGCCGCCCGCCCGTTCGAACATCGCTTCGAGCTTGCCGACCATGTGCGAGTGATCGGAGCCGATCTGAGCAACGGCCTTCTCACCATCGATCTCGTTCGCGAGATCCCCGAGGACATGAAGCCGCGCAAGATCGCCATCCAGAGCACATCGGCTCTCGAACAGCCGGCAGCCGTCGCGCAGATCGATACGCACAAGGCTGCTTGATGCAAGTCGTGTCCAGGAGGGCGCCGCTGCGGCAGCGCCCTCCGGCATTGAGGATCGGAAAGGAGAATGCGATGAAAACCGATATATTCAACCAACCCGTTTCCATTCTCGTGGGCCTCGGTTTTCCGGCGGAGGTCCGTTCGGTGATGGATGCCTATCGGCATCTTGTCGAATGGCCCGTCTCTGCAAGAGATGGCGCCCATTCGGTTGCGCTGAAGGCCTGCGCCGCCGCCCTGCAGGGTGAAATCGAAGCGGAAACCGCTCGCAGCCTGTTTGTCGCCTTCGCCGAAAAGCATGATTTGCTCGCGCCCGGCGATGAGGTCATTGCAGCCCGGCATCTGCAACGCGACCGCGATCCGCATGTGCGATGAGATGCGGCGACCCTCACCGCATGAGGAACCTTAGGGGCACGAGGACCAGATCCGGGAAGAGCACCAGCAGGAACATGACCGCGATCTCCGCCATCAGGAACGGGAACACCCCCTTGAAGGCGTCGTCCACCGAAATCCGCGAGACGCTGGCTGCCACGTTCAGCACGGTTCCGACAGGCGGCGTCACCATGCCGAGGGCATTGTTCATGACGAACAGGATGCCGAAATAGACCGGGTGAATGCCCGCCTCGCGGATCACCGGCATCAGCACCGGCGTCAGGATCAGGATGGTCGGCGCCATGTCGAGCGCGGTGCCGACGATGATGACCAGCACCATGAGGATGAACATCAACAGGATGGGCGTATCGATGAAGGGTTCGAGCATGTCGCGGACATAGCTCGGAATATCGGCCGCGGCGATCAGCCATGCGGACACCATGGCGGCGGCGACGAGGAAGATGACCGACGCCGTGATCTTGGCGGCGCGCACCACGATGCCGTAGAGATCCGGGATCTTGATCTCGCGATAGACGAACAGGCCGACCACCAGCGCATAGACGGCGGCGATCACCGCGGCTTCCGTCGGCGTGAAGATGCCGGCGCGGATGCCGCCGATGATGACGACCGGCAGGAGAAGGCCGATACTGGCATCGAGCGTGATCCGGAGCCGCTCCTGCATAGTCTTCTTCGGCAACGGCTCGATCCTGTCGCGGCGGCAGACGAAGGCCCAGGTCAGGACGAGCGACACCGCCATCAGTAAGCCGGGGAAGATACCGGCCAGGAACAGTTGGGTGATCGAGACGCCGCCCGCAACGCCGAACAGAACGAGGGCGATGGCCGGTGGCAGGACCGGAGCGATGACGCCGCCGGCTGCGAGAAGACCCGTCGAACGCCGCACCGAATAGCCGGAATCGCGCATGGCGGGCACCAGCAGCGCGGCGACGGCTGCGGTATCGGCGATCGCCGAGCCGGACAGCGCCGCAAGGATGACGGCCGCCGCGATGCCGGCATAGCCGAGACCGCCGCGGAAATGTCCGATCCAGGCAAGAGCGGCGTTGACGATGCGACGCGAGATGCCGCCGGCATTCATCAACTCGCCTGCCAGCAGGAAGAAGGGCACGGCGAGAAGCGTGAAACTGTCCGCGCCGCTCAGCATGTTCTGCGCGACGATTTGCGGGCTCAGCATGTCGATGTGCCACATCATCGCCAGGCCGGAGACAATGAGCGCGAAGGCGACGGGCATGCCGAGCGCCATGGCGCCGAGCAATGCCGCAATGAAAACGAATACGATCATCGATCGGGCTTTTCTGTAACGGAGTCGATGCTTCTCAATGCGGCTTCTTCTTCCGCATCCACGAAGACGGACTGGCGGGGGTCACGCGCACCGGGCAGGAAGGTCGAGACGAGGCTGACGACGGTGATCGCGATCATCGAGAGGCCGGAGATATAGGCAACGACATAGACATACTCCATCGGCACCATGAGCACCGGCGAGAGATTGCCGATGTTGACATCGTGTTGCTGCCATGTGCCGGAAACGAGGTAGATGCAGCAGACGATGACCAGGAGATCGCTGATCGCCTTGGCGAGTTTGGCGCCTGCAAGAGGCAGCATCTTCACCACGGTATCCATGCCGAGATGACCGTGCTCGCGCAGCACGACCACCGCGCCGATGAAGGTCATCCAGACGAACAGGAAACGTGACAGTTCCTCGGAGATCAGGATGCCGGAATTGAAGCCGTAGCGGAGCACGACATTCCCGAACACCATGACGACCATGCCCGCCATGCAGAGGAAGAGGATGAACTCGAGAAATTTGAAATAGGCATCGACGATGCGGCCAAGCATAGAAAACTGCACGGATGACCCTCCCGGACGAAGGAATTGGCCGGCAAGCGTGACCGCATGCCGGCGCTTGTTGTCAGTTGGCGCCGGACTGAATCTTCTTCAACTCCGAGAAGTACATGTCGGAGAAATCCTTGCCGACCTGCGCGGAGAATTTCTCCACCACCGGCTTGACCTTTTCGGCGAAGCGCTCGCGCTCGGCCGGCGAGATCTCATTGACGGTGACGCCGGCCTTCTTGACCGATTCCAGCCATTCGCCGGTCTTGGACTTGACCAGATCGCGCTTGTAGAGGGTGACCTCGCGCGCCGCCTCGGAGATGATCTTCTTCTCGTCGTCGTTCAGCTTTTCCCAGGTCGGCTTGCCGGCCAGCATGACCACGGAGTTGAGACTGTGGTTGGTGAGCGAGAGATATTTCTGGACCTCGAACAGGCGCATGAAGACGATCTGCGGCAGCGGGTTTTCCTGGGCCTCGACGGTGCCCGTTTCGAGCGCCGTGTAGATTTCGCTCACCGGCAGCGGCGTCGGGTTGGCGCCGAGCGTGGAGAACAGTTCGAGATACATCGGATTCTGGATCGCGCGGATCTTCAGGCCCTGAAAGTCTTCCCACTTGGTGATCGGCTTCGTCTTGGTCGTGGTTTCGCGGAAGCCGTTATTGGTGAAGCCGAGCCCGATCCATCCCTTCTGCGCCATCAGTTCATTGAACCGGGCGCCGACGACGCCGTCCATCAACTTGTCGTATTCTTCCGTGGAACGGAAGACATAGGGCAGGTCGAGCACCGATACTTCCGGGATCTGGCCCGCCATGGTGACCGGCGAACCACTCATGAAATCCTGGGTGCCGGCCTGAAGGTTGGCCTGCATCTGCACGTCGGTGCCGAGCGTTGCGCCCGGCGCAACGCTGATCTTGATCTTGCCGCCGCTCTTTTCGCTGACGAGTTCGGCGAATTTCTTGAAGCCGAGATAGTCGGGATGCTGGTCGCTCTGGCTGGTGCCGGCCCGCAGGCGCATCTCGCGGACTTCCGCCCGGGATGCCGCCGG
The DNA here is from genome assembly GCF_029601685.1 of Rhizobium sp. YJ-22. Classification (NCBI taxonomy): domain Bacteria; kingdom Pseudomonadati; phylum Pseudomonadota; class Alphaproteobacteria; order Hyphomicrobiales; family Rhizobiaceae; genus Rhizobium; species Rhizobium sp. YJ-22. The sequence continues at coordinate 37,360 of NZ_JARRIR010000012.1, forward strand.
CAGCGCGGCCAGCGCCAGGGCGATGGCGGATGCGAGCAAGGCACCGCGCTTGAGGCTGCTGAACTTGCGATCTGGAAACATGGTGTCCTCCTCCGTTTCCATCTGTGTCAAACTTGCTTGCGGGTCAGACGGCCCGATGGGCGACGATCTGCTGCCGCTGTTCTCCGAGCCCGCTCACGCCGAGGCTGACGACGTCACCCGCCCGCAGGAAGCGCGGCGGCGTCATCGCCATGCCAACCCCCGCCGGCGTGCCCGTGGTGATCACGTCACCGGGCATGAGCTTCATGAATTGCGAGAGATAGGAGACGATGGCGACGAAGCCGAAAATCATCTTGGCGGTGGTTCCGGTCTGCATCCGCGTACCGTTGACGTCCAGCCACAGGTCGAGGTTCTGGATGTCCAGTTCGTCGGGCGTGACCAGCCATGGGCCAAGCGGACCATAGGTCGGTCCGCTCTTGCCCTTCATCCACTGGCCGCCGCGCTCCAGCTGGAATTCGCGCTCGGAAATATCGTGGCAGATGCAGAGCCCGGCGATCGAGGCAAGCGCCTGCGCCTCGTCGACCAGATAGGTGGGTGCGCCGATCACCATCGCCACTTCGACTTCCCAATCGGTCTTTTGGGAGCCCTTCAGGAGCACGACCGGATCGTTTGGGCCGGAGATGCACGAGGTCAGTTTATTGAAGACCACCGGCTCCGCGGGGATCGGAGCATTGCTCTCGATGGCGTGGTCCACATAGTTGAGGCCGATCGAGATCAAATTGCGGACATCGGCGAGGCAAGGGCCGATACGCACGTCGCTATCGACGGGCGGCAGGCTTTGTGGATCGGTAGCCGCGAGCCTGCGCATGACGTCCTCCGTCAGGTGTCGCATGGACACGTCTTCGACGATCGCGCTCAGATCGCGGATCGTTCCGCCGGCATCGACCAGTCCCGGGCGTTCCTGCCCCGGTTCGCCAAAGCGAATGAACTTCATGTCTTCCTCCCCATCGCGATTGCGCGCAGACCTCCCGGCGCAATGTCGGCGCATCCCGGAAAATCCGGGACGCGCCACGGTCGATCAGATGCCAAACGCCTTGAGTGCGCCGTCGATGACCCTCTTCTGCTCGTCGGAGACGGGCTCCATCGGGGCGCGCGGGAGGAAGTAGTCGACGCCTTGCCGTGACTGGATGTACTTGGTGCACGCCGGAAGATTGTCGTGGCGAACGACGTTCCAGAGGCCGTTGAGCTTCCAGTGCAATTCCAGCGCCCTGGCGTGATCGCCCTTTTTGACGGCGTTGTAGAGTTCGACGGTCTGCTTCGGCACTGCCGATGTCAGGGCCGAGATGGCGCCGTCGGCACCGAGCGAGAAGCCCGGATAGAGCAGCGCGTCGATGCCGGTGAGGACGATATTGTCCTTCCTGGCGTTCTGCAGAAGGTCGGACAGCGACTTCAGATCGCCCGAGCTCTGCTTCATGCCGACGACGCCGGGCACTTCTTCCATGATCTTGAGCATCAGGTCCGCGGACAGGTAGTTCCACGGGATGACGTTGTAGATCAGAATCGGAACGCCTGTTTCGTCGTAGATTTCGCGGAAATGGCGGATCGTGGCCTCGGCGCCGGGCTTGAACAGATAGTGGACCGGGGTGACCTGCAGGGCGGCAGGCTTCAGATGCGCGATCTTCTTGGTGCGCTCGATCGCCTCGATCGTCGAGTTGACGATCAGGCCGACGACGAAGGGCACGCGGCCGGCGACCGCCTCATGCGTCGCTTCCATCGACTCGACGAATTCCTCCGTCGAAAGCGTATGGCCTTCGCCGGTGCTGCCGCCTGCCACGATGGCATGCACGCCCGAATCGATCATGAAGTCGATCTGCTTCTTGATGCCGGACGCGACGAGCTTGCCGCTTTTGTCGAAGGGCATCGTAACGGGTGGCAGAATGCCCTGCAATTGGCTTTTCAGAGCGAGCTTGCTTTCCTGGTTCATGATCCTCTCCTCCTTGATCGCCTGAAACGCCTCATCAAGGTAGCATTCGATTAATTCCGGAATACGGGATGACGTTTCGGATTTAGACCATAGGAAGGCGGCGGAGCCAAGTCAATAACCGCTGTGGCAAAACTGCCTTTCGGGATCGATATTTTTGTCGGAAACCTGGAACGTCTGTACCGCATGCCGGGATTGGTGCTATAAAGTCTCCATGGACGCCTCAATCGAACATCCCAAGACCAAGTCACCTGCCCGCGGCTCGGACGAGAACCTGAAGTCGCTGGTGAAGATCATGCGCGTTCTCGAATGTTTCTCGGTCAACGAGAGGGCGCTCTCGCTGTCCGAGATTTGCGACAAGACGGGCTTTCCGCGCAGCACCACGCACCGGCTGATGGCGTCGCTCAAGGAAGTCGGCTTCCTCGACCAGGACCGGGAGCGCGACAAATACCGGCTCGGCCTGAAACTTTTCGAGCTCGGCAATATCGTGCTGATGAACCTCGATCTCCACCGGGAAGCGCGCCCCATCGTCGACTCCCTCAAGCGCATGAGCGGGCAGATGGTCCATCTGGCGATTTTCGACGGGCAGAGCGCCGTCGTCATCCACCGTGCCGACCCCTCGCCCGATCACGCGCCGACCTCGACCTCCATCGAGAACGCGCCGGTACACTGTACGAGTGTCGGCAAGGCGATCCTGGCATGGCAGTCGGAAACCGTCATCCAGAAGGTGATCAATGCCGGCCTGCGGGCCTATACCGACCAGACGATCGTGACAGGCCCGGCCCTTCTGGAAGAACTGGAGAAAACCCGGCGGCGGGGATATGCGATCGACGACGGCGAACACCAGCCCGGCCTGCGTTGCGTCGGTGCGCCCATTCGCGGGCAGACGGGCCAGGTCATTGCCGGCATCAGCGTCAGCGGTCCGAGCTGGCAGATCAACATGACGGATATCGAAGAGCTGTCCAAGGTCGTCATCCATCACGCCAACATGATCGGTCAGCGCATCGGCCACCATCCCTGAAACCGAAAGGCCGCACCGGACGAACCGGGCGGCGCATGGGCAAGCAGGCCGTGACGCCGGCGATGGCGTCGTCTTTGTTCAATCCCGGTCGGCCAGCGCGTCCACGAGCCGGACGAAGCCGAGCATGCCGGGATCGTCGATTCCCGCGCTCTTTTCCGCGAACATGCGGGCTCGTCCGATTTTACAAGGCTTGTCGAGAAAGGCCGCGAGCGCGGCATTCCCAGCCTTTGAAGCCTCAGCCGCGATCTCCCCGGCATCGGCAAGGCCAGCGGTCGCCTTGACAACGGCGTCGAGCGCATCGAGCACCGTCTTGTCGCCCAGCGACGCCCCGCCGCGCCGGATCATCGCGTCGAGCGCGGCTTCCAGCAAGCCGGAAAGCTCGCTCCACTGCGCCGTTTCCCTGCCCTTGGTCGCCTTGCCGATGGTCAGCAGCGCGGTGGCGAACAGCGTGCCCAGGCTGGAGCCGGTGGCTGCGGCCGCCGCGCGCGCCAGCGCCTGGAAGGCCGCGCCGAGGTCGGTGCCGGCGCCGATATCCGTTTCGCCGAATTTGCCCAGCACGCGGGCCAGCATGACGCCGGTGTCACCGTCGCCGAGTTTCGAATCCGCCGCGTTCAGCTCCGCTTCCAGCGCCGCCATGCGGGAATTCGCGATCCTTATCGCATTTTCAAGGGTTTCGATGCGGATGTCTGCCATTACTTCACCTCCCAGAACGGACTGCCCGAGGGAGCGGCGAGCAGCCGCTCAAGCGTGCCGTCGAGGAAGCAGATGCTGATCGAGGCGCCGGCCATTTCCATCGACGTCGCATAGGGGCCGACAAGCGGATGCACGATCTCAAGCCCGGCTTCCCCGAGTTTGGCGCAGGCGCGGCGATAGAGGATGAGCAGTTCCTCGAGCGGCGTCGCGCCGAGGCTATTGACCAGCACGGAGACGCGGCCCCGATGCCCCGCCGGGCGCTCCGCCAGGAGACGGCCGATCATCTCGTCGACGATCTCGTCGGCTGGCTTCATCTTGCTGCGCCAAAGCCCTGGCTCACCGTGAATGCCCATGCCCAGCTCGAACTCGTCGGCCGCGATCTCGAAAGTCGGTTTTGCCGAACCGGGAACCTGGCAGGGCGAAAGCGCCAGGCCGATCGTCTTGGTCGCGGCGACCGCCTGGCGCGCCGTCTCGGTCACGGCCGCCAGATCGCCCCCCTCCTCGGCATGCGCGCCGGCCATCTTGTAGGCATAGATGATGCCGGCGACCCCCCGGCGCTTGGCGCTTTCCTCGGGCGCGGCGCTGGCGATATCGTCGGTTCCCAGCACAGTGGTCGTCTCGATCTCGCCTTCGAGGAATTCGCCAGCCATGTCGAAATTCATTCGGTCGCCGCCGTAATTGCCATAGAGACGCAGGACGCCGGCGCCGCCATCGGCCAGCTTGATCGCCTCGATGCAACTGTCGATGTTGGGCCCTTCGAACACATTGCCGATCGAGCAGGCATCCAGCATGCCGCTGCCGACATAACCGGTGAAGAGCGGCAGGTGGCCCGAGCCACCGCCGGAAACGATACCGACCTTGCCCCTGCGCATCCCTTCCGCGCGATGCACGACGCGCCTTGCCGAGCCGCCGAGGCTCAGACGTGGATGCGCCAGGACCAGGCCTTCAAGGACCTCGTCGACATAGTCCGAAGCCGAATTCATCAATTTCTTCATAGCACTTCCTTTCCCGCATTTCGGGATGATATTCCATGAAAATCACGGCAGCATCTTGCCGGGGTTCATGATGTTCAACGGATCGAGCGCCTGCTTGATGGCGCGCATGACATCCAATGCGGCGCCGTGTTCGGCGGCCATGTATTGGCGTTTGTGCAGACCGATCCCGTGTTCGCCGGAGCATGTGCCGCCGTAGCGGATCGCCCTTTCGCTGACGCGCGCGGCGAGCGCATCCGCCCGCGCTGTCTCGTCCGCGTCGTTCGGATCATGCATGATGCCGAGGTGGAAATTGCCATCGCCGACATGCCCGACCAGCGGAGCGATCAAGCCGCTGCGGCGTACGTCTTCCTTGGTCTCGGTGATGCAGGCGGCGAATTCCGACAGGGGGACGCAGGCATCGGTGCCCATGTTGTCCTTGCCCGGCGCGAGCCATTTGCTGGCGTGATAGCAATTGTGCCGCGCCTTCCAGAGCCGCGTGCGCTCTTCCGGCCGCTCCGCATGCCGGAAGTGACTGGCCCCGAAAGCGAGGGCGAGTTCCTCCATCGCGCTGGCGTCCTCCCGCACGCCCGACTGGCTGCCGTGGAATTCGAAGAACAGGGTCGGCTTTTCGTCGAAGCCTTCGATTTTCGAATAACCGATGCAGCCGCGGATCTGGACTTCGTCCAGCAGTTCGATACGCGCGATGCGCAGTCCGGATTGAAGCGCGGTCGTCACCGTGCCGACGGCGTCTTCGAACCGGTCGAACTGGCAGGTGGCGACGACCATCGCCTCCGGCAGTCCCTGCAGGCGCAACTGGACTTCTGTGATAACGCCGAGGGTGCCTTCGCTGCCCACATAAAGCCGGGTGAGGTCGAGGCCCGCGGACGATTTGCGCGCGCGGCCGCCGGTCCGGATGATCTCGCCGGCGGGCGTAACCACCGTCAGGCCCAGCACGTTTTCCCGCATCGTACCGTAGCGCATGGCATTGGTGCCGGATGCCCGCGTCGCCGCCATTCCGCCGATCGTCGCATCGGCGCCCGGATCGACGCTGAAGAACAGGCCTTCGGCGCGAAGGTCGCTGTTGAGCCTTTCCCGGGTCACGCCGGCCTCGACGCGGCAATCCAGCGCTTCTGCCGAGACCTGCAGAATCCGGTTCATCCGCGTGAGATCGAGGCTGACCCCGCCGTGCACCGCCGCGACATGGCCTTCGAGCGACGAGCCCGCGCCGAACGGCACGACCGGGACGCGCGCGGCGCTGCAGAGCTTGAGCAGCGCCGAGACCTCATCGGTGGTTTCGGCAAAGACCACGGCATCCGGCATGCCGACGGCCGCATAACCCTCGCCATGACTATGCTGCTCGCGCAGCGCCGCCGAAAAGGACGCCCTTTCACCGAACAGAGCCAGAAGTGCATCTTTGAATGTCTCGTTCACCGCTTCACCCGCCGCCGTGGTCATGCGCCGAGATAGGTCTGGCGCACATAGTCGTTTTCAATCAGGTCGTCGGCCTCGCCGGACAGCGCGACACGACCGTTTTCCAGCACGTAACCGTGGTCTGCGACCGAAAGCGCGGCATAGGCATTCTGCTCCACGATCAGCACCGTCCGACCCGTATCGGCGATGCGGCGGATGTCCTCGAACATTTCCGTCGTCAGCTTCGGCGACAGACCCATGGAAGGCTCGTCCAGGAGCAGGACGCGCGGCTGCGCCATCAATCCGCGCCCGATCGCCAGCATCTGTTGCTCGCCGCCGGACAGCACGCCGCCGAGCGAGCCCGCCTTTCGCGCCAGCACCGGGAACAGATCGAGCACTTCCTCCATTACCCGGCGGGTTCCCGCCCTGTCGTGCCGGCGGATATACGAGCCGACTTCGAGATTTTCCTTCACCGTCATCGTGGGGAAAATCCGGCGGCGCTGCGGCACGCAGGTAATGCCCCTTTTGACGATCGCCTGGACGCTGTCTCCGGCGATCGACTGCCCTTCCAGCGTGACGCTGCCGGATGCAGGCTTGACCCGGCCGATGATGACATTGAGCGTCGTCGACTTGCCGGCGCCGTTGGCGCCGATCACGGCGACGACCTGCCGTTCCCGCACCTCCAGCGACAGATCGAAGAGGATCTGCGCCTTGCCGTAGTAGGAATCGACGTTCGAGAGCTTGAGCATGACCTCGCCGACGTCCGCCGGCGAGTTTTCCATTACAGCCAGCATGACCGCTCCTTAGAACTTGACGACAGTCAACAGGTTGGGCTGGCCGTTCTTGATCTCGATGATGTTGGTCTGGTGATTGCAGTCGCCGTTCTGCTCGCATTTGTAATGCGCAAGAACGCCCTGCCGGTCGATCTTGCCGAAGGCTTCCCGCACCTTCTTGGCATCGGTGCTGCCGGCCATGTTGATCGCTTCGGCGGCCAGTTTGGCGCTGTCGTAATAGGTCGCGGCATAGAGTTCCGGCAGTTCGCCATACTTCTTCTGGAACTTCTCGACGAAAGCCTTGACGTTCGGATCGGGGTTTGCCGGCAGGAAGTCGGTGGCGCTGATGACGCCTTCGCCGGTCGGACCCGCCAGGTTGATGAAGGCCGGCTGGCTGAGCGAGGTGCTGCCGGCGAACTTGAAGTTGAGGCCGAACTGACGAGCTTGGCGAACGATCAGCGCGGACTCGTTGTCATGCGTCCACATGATGACAAGTTCCGCGCCGGCCGAACTCAGGCGCGAAAGCTGAGCGGAAAAGTCCGTGTCGCCGGCATTGTGGCTTTCATTGGCGACCGGTGTGATGCCCTTGTCCTTCAAGGCGGCGACGACACGCTCGGCTCCGCCCTTGCCGAAGTCGTCGTGGATGGAGATGACGCCGATCTTGGTGGTCTTGAGGTGTTCCAGCGCATAGGCCACCAGCGCCTGCGCCTGGAGATTGTCGTTGCCACGGATACGGATGACGAAATCGCAGCCCTGCTGCGTTACCGGCACGCCGCTGGCGCCGGTGATCGAGATCATCGAGCCATCGCAATAGGTCTTCATCGTGGCGAGTTGAGCGACCGAGAAATGGGGGCCGAGAACGACGGGCACCTTGCCGACTTCCTTCAGCTTGCTCATCGCGTTGATGGCCGCATTCGGATTGTCCGCCTGGTCGTCCTCGAAGCTGACCGACAACGGCTGACCGAGAACGCCGCCTTCGGCGTTGATTTCCTCGACTGCCATGTCCACGCCCTGTTTGAAATACTTGCCGAGCAATGCCCGCGGGCCGGTCATCGGGGCCGAGGCGCCGATGGTCACGTCAGCGGCGACGGCCGCCGTCGCCATGCTGCCGAGGGCGATCAATCCGGCCAGAAGCGTCGGTGCGAAATTCTTCCTCATGCTTGTCTTCTCCTCTTGTTGCGCCTGCATCTTCCCCACCGGGCGTCAGGTCGCACTCTCCACGATCTTAGGCCTGCGCTTGCGCTCGACCTTTCCTCCCAGATAGGCGTCGATCACAACCGGATCGCGTGCCACGCTTTGGGCAGAGCCCTCGGCGATCTTGTCTCCCAGGTTGAGCACCACGATGCGGTCGCACATGCTGACGACAAGCTTGACGCGGTGCTCCACCACCAGGATCGTCATCCCCTGGTTCCTGAGCTGTTTCAGGATTTCGGCCAGTTCCATGATCAGGCCGCCGCGCAGGCCGGCGCCCGGCTCATCGAGAAGCAGCAGCTTCGGCCTGCTGACGATGGCGCGGGCCAGCTCGACGAGACGGCTCTGTCCGAAGGAAAGATCGCTGGCGCGCCGCGCCGCGAGATGGCGGATGCCCATCAGGTCCAACGCCTTGAGCGCCTCCTCGCGCGCCAGTTCCTCGTCCGAGCGGGCCAGCGCCGTGCCGATCGCGCCCGTCAGGATGCGGGCACGCCGCGTCGCCGGATGGCAGATCATCACGTTTTCCAGGACCGTCATCGTGTTCCAGACGCGGACGTTCTGGAAGATGCGCGCCACGCCGGCGGCATGAACGTCCCAGGCCGGCAACCCGGAGATCGCCTGGCCATCGAGGGAGATGCGGCCGGACGAAACCCCGACAATGCCTGAGCACGCGTTGATCATCGTTGACTTGCCGGACCCGTTCGGCCCGATGAGGCCAAGGATCTCGCCCCGATTGACGGTGAAGGACACATCCTTCAGCGCAACGAGTCCGCCAAAGGACTTCGAAACGTTGTCGACCACCAGCAGGGGGCCGGCGGCAGGACGGATCCGAGCCGCCTCGGATTGCTCCCGCTCGGCCTGCAGCCGCGCCGCCACGGCGATCGCACGCTTCTCTTCCTGTTCGACGCTTTCCTCGCTGGAGCTGTCCTCGGCCCTTGCATCGGCGATCGCATCGCCTTCCTCGCCGGGAAGCCAGGGCGCCAGCAACCAGTCGGCGATGATGCCGAGCCCGCGTGGCACGGTCAGAAGAATGACCACGACGCCGAGGCCGAAGATCGCCAGATAATAGGTCTGAAGATCGCGCAGCGCTTCGGGCAATCCGACCACGACGAGCGCGCCGAGGAAGGTGCCGCCGATCGAACCCAGGCCGCCGATGACGACCATCAGCAGCATCTTGATGCTTTCGAAAACCAGGAAATTGTTGGGCGAAATGAAGCCGAAGACCAGCACGAAGGCTGCGCCGGCGATGGCGCCATAGAGACTGCACAGCGAGAAGGACAGAACCCGCACCCACCGCGAATTGACGCCCATGGATTCGGCGGCGAGATCGTCGTCACGGATCGATCGCATCTGGCGGCCGAATGCGGTGCGGTAGATGCGCAGCGCAACCGCATAGGCCAGCACCGTCAGCAGGAAAACCGGAATGTAGAGCTGCTGCGAGAGACCGCCGCCCATGAACGGAAGGCTGAGCGTCGGGATGTCGCGCAGACCAAACGGTCCGCCGGTCAGCCAGGATTCGTTCAAGACGACCAGGCGGAATATCTCGTTGAGGCCAAGCGTGGTGATGGCCAGATAGTGCCCCTTGATGCGGGTGCTGACCAGGCCGAGGGCCGCGCCGAGAAAGCCGGTTGCAACCACCGCGACCGGCAGCGCGATCCACCAGGGGAGCGCGAGCCCGGTCATGATCAGGCCGGCCGTATAGGCGCCGAAGCCCATGAAGGCCGCCTGCCCCAGAACCACCATGCCGGTGATGCCGGTGGCAATCGTCACGCCTAGCGCGGCAATGGAATAGATGAAAGCGAGGTTGAGAACCTGCAATGCATAGCCGTTGACACCGATGAAGGGCGGCAGCAACAGGCCAATGAGGATGACGGCCAGAATGACCTTGCGCACGCGCATGGATACGTTCATCGCAGGCTTCTCCTCAGGCGCGATCGGCGTTTGCTTCGGGGATCAGGCCTTCCGGACGGACCAGAAGGAAGGCGAGAAGTACGATGAAGGCAATGGCGTCCTTGTAGGTGGACGAGATCAGGAACGCGGCGACGTTCTCGCCCAGCCCGAGAATCAATCCGCCGATGATCGCGCCGGGAACGCTGCCGAAACCGCCGATGATCATGGCGACGAAGCCCTTGAGGCCGACAAGCGTGCCCAGTTCGGTGGTCACGAAGAACATCGGCGCGAGAAGAATGCCGCCGAGCGCCGACAGAACGCTCGCATAGGCGAAGGTGCCGGCCAGAACCCAATTGACGGAGATGCCCATGAGCGCTGCCGTTTCGCGGTCCTGCGCAACCGCACGCATGACCTTGCCGATCATCGTATAACGCAACACGAGATACTGGAGCGCCATGATGACGAGAACGACCGCGAAGACCAGGATCTGCTGCTTGGAAATGCTGATCGCGCCGAAATTCAGCGTGTCGAAACCGAACGGGCCGGGATAGAGCAGCGGCTCGGGACCGTAAATGATGCGGGCGGTTTCCTTGAGGAAAAGTCCGAAGCCGACGGTGGCGATGATGGCAACGATGGTACGCTGCTTCTGAAGACGCGAAAACACGATGCGCGAAAAGGCGGCACCAAGGCAGGCCATCGCGAGCATGGCCAGCGGGGCCGCAATATAGAAAGGAAGACCCATTCGGGTGACGAATGTGGCGACGAAAACGAACGCGCCGAAGGTCAGGAACTCGCCGGCCGCAAAGTTCACGATGTTCATCGTTTTCCAGACGAAGGCGTAACCAAGAGCCACAAGCGCATAAATGGCGCCCATCGCCAGCCCGCTCACCACGACCTGCCCTAGCATGAATTCTCCTCTCCAGTATGCTGCGAATTCCGATAGCGCGCGCCAGCCGCGCACCTACAGGCGCCAAAACTGACAAATCGATTACAAATCCCGCTATTCGGAATTTAATCTCCCATAATTGGAATTCATAAAGGGAGATCGGAAAGCTGTCAACGAACTCGGCTGTTTTGCCAAGTCTGATTTTCTCTTCGAAACCATTTTTTTGGCAAAATATCCCGCATAGCGGGATTATATCCGTCGTTATGACGCGTTGTCGGGGATGATTCCCGAGACGTTCAACAGTGCGCAGGTGCGAATAGCGAAAGGCAAGCTCAGCCTGCTTACGGCTGCCTCACGCAATCGCCTTGCCCTCACGTCGATCCGGCAAATGTCCGGAACTGGCATGCTGAAAACCTCCGAAACGGAGTTTCGGCGGCTTATAAACTATCTTGCTTTTGCGGAGTTGTCCGGCGCCGGAGCGATCCCGCTTCGGGTGGAAAGGCTTCGGTCTGCGTGGCCCGTTGGCGGGCTGGCGCTTACTTGATCACGGCATCACGGGTCCGGGCTGTCGTCAGCGCCACCACAAGAATGATGAAAATGCCGTACACCAGGCTTTGGGCTTCTGCCCCGGCACCGATGGCCTGGATGGCGATCGGCACGAATGCCACGGTCAGTGCCCCGAAGACGACGTTGATCGGATTGGTCAGGCCGCCGGAAATCGAGGTTCCGCCGACCAGCGCCGCGGCGATACCCGGCAGGAGCAGATTGCTTCCCAGGCCGCTCGTCGACGCGGACCCTGCCTGCGCCACGATGCTCAGCCCTGCCAGACCGCCGGTGAAACCCGAAATGGCGAAGGTCACGATCTTCACCAACCGATTGGGCACCGCCGAGAAGATGGCGCCGGTTTCGTTCTTCCCGACCGCCGTCATGTTTTGTCCCAACACGGTGAATCGCAGCACGAACCAGTAGAGAACGGCGACCGCAACCCCGATCCAGAAGGTCAGCGGCGCATTGGCGAGTTTGTAGGTGTAGAACATCGTCACCAGTTCGCGGTTCTCGCTCACATAGATCGTCTCGGCACCGCTCGCGACCAGGGCAGCCGTTTGCAGGATGCCGAGGGTTCCGAGCGTCAGGGCGAAGGAGGGCACCTGTGTGTAGGCCACGATGGCGCCGTTGATCGCGCCGATCAGCGTGAGAAGCAGAAGAATGGCAAGAAGCGAACCTATCCCGAGCGACGGCAGGGCAAGCGCCAGCAGGATGGAGCCGAGAAGGCTGATCGCCGCGTTCGACAGATCGATCGATCCGATGTTCAAGACCATTGCCTGCCCCAGCGCCACCAGCAAAATCGGAGCGGCCGACGCTGTCACGATGGAAATGCCGAGCGGGCCGAGATAGGCGGAATTCAGAACGGAGACCGTCAGCAGCATCGCCAGAAAAACCAGAAGCGGCGACATGGTGTGCCAGGATGCCATCTCTCGAAGCTTTGCAGGCAGGTTCATCGTCCCCTCCGCGCGGAATGCGTTTGCTGCCTGCGTGGGATAATCGGTTCTGTCGGTCATACCATTTCCGCCATGATGTCTTGGATTGCCGGAGTGCCCTGGACCGTGAGGTCATGGCGCGCGGAGAGTTCCCCATCCCGCATCACGAGAATTTCGTCAGCCATCTCGAGGGCCTCCTCGATCGTGTCGGGTATCATGATCACTGCCGCGCCCTCGTCGCAGGCGCGCCGGATCTGATGATTGACCGCTTGGGAGGCGCCGACGTCGAGGCCGCGAAGCGGATGATCCAGAATGAGCACCTTCAGGTCGGGCGATGTCAGCCACTTGGCCAGGACGACCTTCTGCTGGTTTCCGCCCGAGAACTGCGACAAGGGAAGGTCGATGTTGTTGGGTTTCACATCCAGACGGTCGAACCAGGTCTGCGCGAGGCGCGCCAGTCTGCCCGGGCTGAGAAAATGCCCGGTTTTCAACGCATCATGATGCACCAGCGCCACGTTGCGCGCCGCCGAAAAGCCGCCGATCATACCCTCCGTTTTCCTTTCGGCAGGCACGTAAGCCAAGCCGGCCGCGACCGCGCGCCCGATGGACCAGCCGGAAACCGGCTTGCCGTTCACCTCGATGGTTCCCCTGTCATGGGCCTCGGCGCCGAAGAGCGACCTGGCAAGGGCGCCGCGGCCGGAACCGTTGGTCCCCATCAGCGCAACGATGCGCCCGCGATGAGCCGAGAACGAGATATCCTTGAACCGACCCTTCCGGCTCAGCCCCCGCACCGAGATGGCCGGATTGCCGGATGCCCGCGGGCGAGACCGGCTTCGATGCGGCGCAATCGCGACATCGTCGACCATCGAGCTGAAAAGATCGTCCTTGGTGATGTCCCGGGTCAGCCGGTCGCTGACCAGCTTGCCGCTGCGCATCACCACGACCCGGTCGCAGATCCGCAGGATCTCATCCAGCCGGTGAGAGACGAAGATCACGCTGGCGAACCGGCGCAGGTTGCGAATTTCGCGCTCCAGCACCTCGGTTTCCGCCTGTTCCAGCACGGCCGTCGGCTCGTCCAGGATGACAAGCGGCGTCACGCCGGCGCCGGGATCGACGCAGACGGCCCGGGCGATCTCGACCATCTGACGGTCGACGAACGACAAATCGCCGACGATTGCCTTGGGACTGAGCTTGACGCCGATCTTGTCGAGAACGGCTGCGGCTTCCCTGTTGAGGCGCGACCAGTCCTGGATGCCGAAGCGACTGAGACCGCGGCGATTGGAGTTCTGCTTGTCGATGTTTTCCGCGACGGTCAGGTTCGTGAACAGGGATTGCTCCTGATGCACCACGCCGACGCCCGCCTTGAACGCATCGTTGGGGCCGCGGAAATTCACTCGCTTTCCGTTGATCTCGATCTGGCCGCTGTCCGGCCGCTCGATTCCGGCGAGGATTTTCAGCAGTGTCGATTTGCCCGCGCCGTTTTCGCCGACGAGGCCGACAACCTCGCCACGCCTGATCTCCAGGGAAACCGAATTGACCGCCTTGATCGTGCCGAAGGATCGGCTGATGTCGGTGAGCTTCAGAACTGCAGGATGCTCGGTCATTTCGCCACCTTCAGACGACTGCGCTCCGGCCAGGCGACCGCGACGATCGCGACGATCAGGATGGCACCGAAGACGCCCGATTGATAATCCGGGTTGATGCCTGCCAGCACCAGACCGTTGTTGAGGATGATGAGCAGGAAGACGCCGAGCGTCGACCGCATCATGCCGCCTTCACCGCCGCTGAGCGCCGTGCCGCCGATGACAGCCGCCGGAATGACCGTGAAAAGCTGGCCATTGCCGATGTCGGGCGATCCGGAACCCAACTGCATCGTGGCGAGGATGCCGGCGAGCGCGCTGAGCAGTCCCGCGAGGCCAAAGACGGAGACCTTCATCAGCGACACCGGCAGGCCGCTGCTGCGGGCGATCAGTTCGTTGTTTCCGATGGCCAGTATGCCCCGGCCCAGATGGGTGAACTGCATGACCAGCGCCCCCGCGACCGCCACGAAGGCCGCCAGCCAGAAGGAATTGGGAAGTCCCAGGGTCAAGCGCGTCGGCCAGCGCGCCAGCGCTTCGTCCGTGAGGCTGGGCAGCATGCCGTTGCCATAGAGAATGATGCCGATGCCGAGCCCGACATACCAGGTTCCCAGCGTCACCACGAAAGACGGCACGCGCAGCTTTGCATAAATTACGCCCGTTGCCAGACCGAGCAGAAGCCCCAGCCCCAGGGCGGCGACCCAGGCCCAGATGCCGAGGTCGATCTCCAGCCGCGTATTCGGCGACAGCAGGATCCAGGTCATGCCCGCCGCGCCCATGACGCCTTGGGCGGAAAGATCGATGGACCCCATGAGAATGACCATGCTGGTCCCGACCAGGATGATCAGCGGCACCGAGACCTGAAACAGAACATTCTGCAGGTTTTCAACGCTCGCGAACCTCGGATTGAGAACCGAGAAGAGAAGAATGAGGACGGCGATGGACGCGATCAATCCGATCGGGCCTTTCCAGATTTTCGATAGATGATCCTGCATGGCGCTGGTCCCGTTGGCTGGATCGGCAGGCAGATCGCCGATCCCAAGATCTGACAGTGAGGCCCCTCGATCCGGTTTTCGGGGCCGGTCCATCGGCCGGATGCGTCTGCCCGGCCGATGTCTTGCAAGACAGGCGGATCAGAACTCGCCCTGCTCGTTCGAACCGCCGCCGACAAGCGGCATCGGTTCGGTGTTCCAGGGGCCGTTCTTGACAAGGCGCTCGACAAACTGCTTGGGCGCATCGGGCTCGTCGTATTGCAGATATTGCTGGTAGTTGCTGGGCGTGACGCAGCTGAGCTTGAAAAGGCTTTCGCGCTTTTCGGGCGGCAATGTGCTCGGCACCACCTCGCCGGTTGCCGCAAGATAGGCCGTATAGAGGCCGACCGCAGAGGCCATGTAGCCCCGATGGAAGGTTTCGCCGACGATTGCGTTGCCACCGCGACCCGACTTGATATCCTCCAGCGTCTTCGGATAAAGGCCGTCGGAGGCGAATTTCACCTTGTCCAGAAGGCCGGCGTTTTCGAAGGACTGCATCGCACCGATCTGCATGCCGTCGTCCGCGCTCCATACGCCGTTGATCTGGCTTCCATATTTGACGATCAGATCCTTGGCGTTGCGGGCGGCGAGCTGCGGATCCCAGTTCGACGGGCGCTCGTCGAGGATCTTGATGTTCGGGTATTTCTCCTTCATCTCCGTCTTGAACCCGGCAACGCGGGTCTTGCTGGTGGTGCTGTCCTGCACGCCGGGGAACATCACGACGCTGCCCTTTCCGCCAAGGGCGTCGCCGATCGCCTTCGCACCGCAACGACCGGATTCAACTCCGGGAATCTTCTGGAAGGCCACGAAGTTGTCGCCGACGCTCTGCGGCTTATAGTCCGTCGGCTTGTTCCACCAGATCGTGACGTAGCCGCCTGCCTGCTTCACGGCGTCGACGATCGTCGGCGCGTCGGAGCTGGCGACGGTGTTCACGAACATGATCACCTTCTTGCCGCTTGCCAGGATGGACAGGATGGATGAGATCTCGGTCTGGGAGGAATTGTTGGAGTTGACGACCTCGAGCGGGATTTCCAGCTTCTCCGACAGCGCTTTCGCACCTTCGATATTCGAAATCATATAGGGATTGGTGGTGTTGATGACGGACACGACCATCACCATGTCCTTCTTGTCGACGGTCGCCGCCGTCGCCGGAGCGATTGCGGCGATATATGCAAGGCCGCCCGTCAAGGCCGAGGCCAGCAGCATCTTCAGGCGTTTGTTGTGTTCGGGCAGAAGTCGGTCGAATATGCGCATGGTGTATTTCTCCTTATTGACACCAGTCGTTAACCATTCCCGTGCGTGGGTTTTCGAACAAATGTCCGGACATCGTCGCCAGGGAGGTCCGGAAGCTTGGAGCCGCACGCAATGCCCGCCGCCTTGACGGGGCCGGTGCTGCCCTCAAAATGAAGTCCTTGCGCGCCTGGACACGGCGGCGCCTCGGTGCGCCGCCCGGCGACAGGCCCCCGGTCTTTCCGTCATGTCATCCGGCGCCCGGCGGCAGTGTCCCGATAACCAACGGCATTTCCCCTGAATTTACGGACAAGTTCGCTCCTCCCGTGCCCGTCGGGGCATAGGCGCTGCACTCTTGTTGTCTGTGGGGCCACCGGTCGCGATGGCCGGCATTCAATGATCGAGATGCTTCATCACGTCCTTGATCAGCGGCCACACGCGGGCAGCGGACGTGTGATCCATGCTCTCCTTGGGAGAGTGGAGATCGTAGAGATTCGTGCCGATGCCGATCGTGTCGAGGCCGTCGATCCGCTGGGTGAACATGCCCAGTTCCAGGCTGCACACCGACACCAGAACATCCGGAGCCCGGCCCATGACGCGCTCGTAGCTCTGCCTGGCAATTTCCAGCATCCGCGAATGGCGGTTCCAAGGGAATTCCGGTGCATCAAGCCCGATCTGCTCGGCGCTGACCCCCTCGCCCGCAAGGTCGGCAAGCAGCACGATCTGATCGAGGACAGCATGCTTTCGCGAGGTGACGGCGCTGGTGATCGTGCAGACGATCTCGATCGCGGCCGATTTGGTCACCATCAGGCCGATGTTGTTGGACGTCTCCCAATTGCCCGGCACTTCGAGATTTTGCGTCTGCACCCCGTTCGGCAGCAAGGCGATGATGCGCACGAGCCTGGACGTCGCATGCGCGGAAAGAACACGGTCGATCTGCTGCTGCGTGCGTCGCGTCTCGATCCTCAGATCAGGGTCGGCAAAACGGAATTCGTTCTTCAGAACCGCGGTCAGCTTGGCGATGGCCGCCTCGACGGCGTCGATCTGGTCATGTCTCACCCAAAGGAGCAGATCCCCGTCGGCGGGAATGACGTTGTTCTGGACACCACCGGAAACCGTCGCCACCCGGACTGCGGCCACCTGCATCGCCGCCCTCAGCAGCCTGCCGACCAGAACGATGGCATTGGCGCGATCGAAATGAATGTCGAATTCGCAATGTCCGCCCTTCAGGCCCCGGATGGAAACGGAAAGCGGGGAATGCCCGGCCGCCGGCGTCTCCCACTCAGGGTCGATACGGATCCGGCAGGACACGTCCCCTGAACATCCCGCCAGCAATTGTCTTTCGTCGATCCAGTTAAAATCGATCATCCGCTTGCCGGTGAGGAGGGTCACGTCGACGCCGTCGCCGCCGACCTTGCCCATTTCCTCCATGGCGGTCATGACGCATTCCAGCGGCGGATGCGGGATGTCCGTGGAATCCAGCAGCGCCAGCATATAGGCGATGCCCAGGCCGTTGTCCGCTCCGAGCGTGGTTCCTTCGGCGCGGATGAAATTACCGTCGAGCTTCAGCCGCACGCCGCCATTGGCGAAATCATGCGCGTAGCCTTCATCGATCTTGCACACCATATCGAGGTGGCCGTGCAGGATCACGGCCGGCGCATTCTCGTATCCTGGCGTGCCCGGTTTCCTTACGATGATATTCTGAAGCGCGTCCCGGTGATATCGCAGGCCGCGCTGCTCGGCGAATTCCGCAATGTAATCCGTCGCCTGTTTTTCATGCTGCGAGCATCGGTGCTTGCTACTCAGCTCCTCGAAGTAAAACATCACCTCGCGAGGCTCGACATTCTCCAGTACCCGCATCCATTCCTCCCAAGATTCGTAAGGCACTGTCGGGATGAAGGGCATTCCCTCCATATGGCTGACACCATTCCCGGCCGCCGCTCGCTCTCGCACATGCTCCCCTCCATGGAACATCCGCGACTGCCGCACCAGCCTCAGAACCAAATGTTCATTGTCATTTCATTTGTATCAAAAATAACGGAGGTTTCAATCGGAAAAGATGCCGCGTCGCAGCATAAGCCGGTCAGGCAATGAAAATTTTTCCTTATAGGGCCTATATTTCTTGATTTTTTGTAATTGCAGCAGATTTTCAATCAAAAAAATGAAGCAAATGGTCAGGCATCCAATCTATTGCCACAAAAATCGATGCCACATCAGCCGGAGCGACGATCCAACGCCTGCACCCCCGCAACCTGCGGACGGGCCAACGCGACCGACAGGCATAACAGATGGCAGGCTGCGCCCAGCACCGAGACCCGCCCCGGAAAGACATCGGACGACGCGAAATAGACGGTGCTGATCGCCAGCGGACCGACGATCGACGCCAGGCTCGCCATGCTGGACAGCAGCCCCTGCATGCGCCCCTGATGTTCGTCGTCGACCCCTCCTGTCACCAGCGATTGCAGTGCGGGCGCGCCTCCCGCCAAGGCAGAAGAGCGGCATCAGCAGGAAGACCATCCAGCCCCGCGTCAGTAAGGAGATGCCGCGGCCGCCGACTTTCCCCTGACCGGTCGTGCCCTCGCGCATTACAGGCAAGGCGGCCACGAACTGTTCTTCGAAGCCGGATTGACGATGCTGATCGACGGCGCCGCGATGCGACTGGAAAGAACGCAGCGGTGACGACGGCTCTCGGTGCTGCGCGTCCTCCGATAAGCCGTGCTCATGTCGACATGACACCTACTTATTTGCGTCGCCGCATGTCGCAACATAGGTTTTCCTCATAGCCCGCATCCAAGACGGGCAGCGCGACGGGTATGTGACATCTGTCTCCAGAGAGGAATCGCCGCACCCTCTTTGATGAGGACGATTTCTTCGGCCGACTTGATCGTGCGCAGCCACATGGTCGGCGAACCGATATCGACGAATTCGACGTTTGGAAACGCCTCTTCCAGCAGCCGGCGCAGATCGAGGTTCACCTGGTCGAACTCGATGCCGATGCGCGAGGCCTTGGGCAGGAGCTGCTGCAGGGCATGGAAGAAATTGTCGCGCTGCCAGTCGGTATAGGTGATGTTGTCGCCGAAGGTGCGGCGCCAGGGCTGCCCGGCATCGATGCCGGCGGAGACCGACGTCGCCTTTTCCGGCGTGATGACGAAGGCATAGCGCCGCCCGAAGGAGCAATAGAGGAAGTCGGAGAAATAGCAGATATTGTGATAGGAGGTGAGGATCGCCGCATCGAGCTTCAGCTCCTCCAGGATACGGCGCATGGCGTTCTGCCGCCGCTCCATCTCGCCCGCCGAGAAGGTCGGCTGCACCTTCTCGCCATTGTGCATCTCCTGCAGCCTGAGAAGCTGGTTGGGCATTCCTCTCGCAAACATGTTCATTCGAAAACTCCCTGATCCCGCGGCAAACCGCATCCGTTCGACGAGGATCAGGGTAGAAATCTTTGCTTGCACTGGAAAATTAGAAGTTCCAATGCCGGCATAAGCAGCCGGGACCGCATTCCCTGCTGACATGACCGACCCGCAATCAGAGGTGATGCAGCACGAAGGGTTTGCCCGCGATGATCTCGACACGCATGCGGAAGCCGAAGACGGTTTCCAGGGTGTCGGGCGTCAGGAGGTCGAGCGGGGCGGCGTCCGCGATGATGCAGCCGTTCTGCATGGCGACGATCCGGTCGGCATAGGCGCTGGCCTGGTTGACGTCGTGCAGGACGATGACCACCGTTCTGGCCCTGGTGACGGCGATGGCGCGCAGCGAACGCATCAGTTCGCGGGCGTGGTGCATGTCGAGATTGTTGAGCGGCTCGTCGAGCAGCAGGTAATCGGTATCCTGGGCGAAGGCCATGGCGACGAGGGCGCGCTGGCGCTGGCCGCCGGAGAGGGTTTCGAGGAAACGGTCGGCGAGATCGGTGAGCTCGAAGCGCGCCAGGGCCTGGTCGACGATTTCGAGATCGGCCGCCGTCAACCGGCCGCGGCCATGGGGAAAGCGGCCGAAGCCGACCAGTTCGCGCACCTTCAGCCGGCTGGCGACAGTCGAATCCTGGCGCAGGATGGCGACGACCCGGGCAAGCTCCGGGCCGGGCGTGCGGTCGACCGGCAGTCCGTCGATATGGATCGTGCCCTGCTGCAACGGCCGCAGGCGCGCGATCAGCGACAGCAGCGAGGATTTGCCGGCGCCGTTCGGCCCGATCAGCGCCACGACGCCACCCTTCGGGATCGTCAGGTTGATGTCCCGCAGGATCGGCGTCGCGCGGATGCGCAACGAGACGTTTTCGATGCGGATCATCGCCGGCTCCCCCAAAGCAGCATCAGCAGGAAGACGATCCCGCCGACGAATTCGATGACGACGCCGAGCGTCGCGCCCGACCCCAGCCCATGCTGAAACAGCGCCTGCCCGCCGACCAGGACGATGATGCCGGTCAGCGCCGCCGCCGGCAGCAGCGTCGCATGGCGGACGGTGCCGGTTATGCGTTTGGCGAGTGCCGCGACCAGCAGGCCGAAAAACGCGACCGGCCCGACCAGCGCGGTCGACACAGCCACGAGGGCCGCAACCAGCACCAGCAGGCCGGTGACCGTCCGTTGCCAGTGGATGCCGAGTCCCGTCGCCGCATCGGCGCCGAGCGCGACGATATCCAGCACATGTCGCGCCCGCCAGACGACGATGACAGCGGCAAGCGTGACGAGCGCGGCGAAGGCCAGAAGATCGGTCCGCACGGCATTGAAACTGGCGAAGCTCGCCGATTGCGCCACGGCGAATTCGTTGGGATCGATGAGCCGCGCCAGCAGCGCCTGCAGGCTGCGAAACAGCACGCCGCAGACGACGCCGGCGAGCAGCATCAGCCCCATGTCGAGGCGCCGGCGCAGCATCGGCAACAGCAACGCGCAGGCCAGCGCCATCAGCAGCAGGATTTCGGCGGCGAATTTGAGCTGCGGATCGAGCGTCGCATAGCCGACGCCGCCGAGCAGGAAGACCATCAGCATCTGGCCGAACAGATAGAGCGCGTCGAGCCCCATGATCGACGGCGTCAGGATACGGTTGCCCGTGACCGTCTGGAAGACGACGGTGGAGAGCGCGATCGCCACTCCGACCTGCACCAGCGCCGCCAGCTTGACCGCGCGCAATTGCAGCACGAAAGCGATATCGCCGCGCAGGCCGATGGCGAGGAAGGCGACCATGCAGGCGACGGCGACCAGGGCGAGGCCGAGAATGTGACGACCGGCCATCTCTAGGATCGCCGCAGAAGCAGCCAGAGGAAGAGGATGCCGCCGACCACGCCCATCACCGTTCCCACCGGGATTTCGTAAGGGAAGCGGATCAGTCGGCCGGCGATATCGCAGCCGAGCACCAGCGTGGCGCCGCCGAAGGCCACCCAGCCGAGCGTGGCGCGCATGTTGTCGCCGATCAGCCGCGCCGCCAGATTCGGCACCACCAGCCCGACAAAGGGAATCATGCCGACAACGACGACGGTGAGCGCCGTGACGACCGAGACGATGACAAGGCCGAGCTGCATCATTCGCGCGGGATCGATGCCGAGCCCGATGGCGGCATCGCGCCCAAGCGCCATGATCGTCAGCCGGTCGGCGGCAACCCAGGCGACCGCGACCATCGCCGCCGAAAGCCAAAGCAATTCATAGCGACCGCGCAGCACGCCGGAAAAATCGCCGCTGGTCCAGATCGACAGGAATTGCAGCAGCCCCGCCTGCCAGGCGGCGAAGGTGGCGGCCGCGCCGATGACGCCGCCATAGACGATGCCGAACAGCGGCACGAGAAAGGGCTGGGTCGGCGGCAGACGATGCGCCGTCGCCAGGAACAGAGCCGTGCCGGCCATCGCCATGCCGGCGGCGATCAACGTCTTCAAGGGCAGCGCTGCTGCCGGCCAGAGCAGCGTCACCAGGAGAATGCCGAGTTCGGCGCTCTGCGCCGTCCCTGCTGTCGCCGGCTCGACGAAACGGTTGCGCGCCAGCGTCTGCATGATCAGTCCGGCAATCGCGAGGCCAGCGCCGGCCAGCAGCGCCGCCAGCGTGCGCGGCAGACGGCTGACGACGAGAAGCTGCAGCGCCTGCGGATCGCTCAGCAGCCGTCCCGGCGGCAGCGGGCTGACGCCGACGAACAGGCTGAGCCCACCCAAGGCGGCAAGCCCGAGCGTCGCCACCACCCCACGGCGCGACGGAAAAATGGAAAATGCCGATGTCATTGCGTGGCGGCAAAACCCTTGGTGATCGTCGCCAGCACGCGCTCGACGGCTTGCACGCCGCCGGCGGCAATGTAGAAATCGGCGGGCGGCAGATAGATCACCTGCGCCTTTTTCCAGGCGGTGGTCTCGGCGACGAGTTCGTTGTCGAGCGTCACCTTCGCGCCCTGCTCGCTGCTGCCGACGGCGGCGGCGCGATCGAGCACCAGCAGCCAATCGGGATTGGCGTCACGGATGAATTCGAAGGAGACGGCTTCGCCATGGGTCGCGGCATCGATGGTCGGGACGGCAGGCGGCAGGCCGAGCACGCTGTGCAGCCAACCGAAGCGGGAGCCGGGACCGTAGGTCGAGACCTTCGGGCCGTTGGTCATGACGATCAAGCCCTTGCCCTTGCCGTTAATCGCCGCTTTGGCCGCCTGCACCGCCACATCCAGCCCGGCAATGGCGGTATCGGCTTCGGCCTGTTTGCCGAACAGGGCGCCGTAGGCGGCAAGCCGCGCCCGGGCCTGGCCGATCAGATCATTGCCGTCGATGGTCATGTCGATGGTTGGCGCGACCTTGGCGGTCATCTCCGCCCGGCCAGCCGAGCGGCTGCCAACGATCACCAGATCCGGCGCCAGCGCGCTCAGCGCCTCCAGATCCGGCTCGAACAACGTGCCGACCGACACGGCATCGCGTTTCACCGCTTCCAGTTCGGGGACATAAAGCTTGTCGGGAATGCCGGCGGGGTGGATGCCGAGCCGTTCGAGCGTATCGAGAGCGGCGATATCGTAGACGGCAATCCGCCGCGGTGTTGCCGCGATCTCGACCGGGCCGCGCGCCGTGGCGATCTCCACGGCAAAGGCGGAGAACGCGACAAAGGCGACGGCGACAAGGGCGGCGAAGGCATTGAGATATTTCATCGGGTCATCCGTTCACGCTGGGGCGGCCTGATCGGCGCCATGCCATTGCAGGGCCTGCTGCGGCTCGCGGAAGGCAAAACGCATCAGGTGCGATTCGATCACCTCCTGCGTCCGCCTGAGCTCATCCGCGCCAGCGGCCTCCGCGACCATGCGCAATCCGCTCTCATCGGCATCGAGGATGCCGGTGCCGAACGGGAAGCGACAGACGCCATGGCCTTCCGAATGGAAGACTTCGATCTTGTGGGCGAAATGCTTGCAGAGCTGCGCCAGGTATTTAGGGCCGTTCACGGTTTCCAGATATGCGCTTGCCTGATGCATGGCCTGCTCCTTAAAAAATATAACTCATTTACTCATATTTATCGCTGCGGGAAGAGCGCGGTCAACCCGTCACTGATCGCGCCCTGCCAGACGAGGTAGTCATGCCCGCCGGCATAATCGCGGTAGATGACCGGCACGCCCCGCGCCTGCAGCACGTCGCGCAGATGCCGGCTGGTATCGAGAATGCCGGCCGTGCCGCCCGAGCCGGTCTCGAAAATCCCGGCCGAGAGGAAGAAGCGCAAGGGCGGCGCGGGCGCGGCTGCGACCAGCCCGGCCACATATTCCTTGCGATCGTCAGGCGTTCCCGATGGGCTCCACCAGAAGGAGCCGGACATCGACAGCACCGCGCCGAATGTTTCGGGATGGCGCAGCGCGACCGTCGCCGCCGCCAGCCCGCCATAGCTGGAGCCGGCCAGCACCGTGCGCTCCGCCGAAGGCCTTATGCCGGTTTCGGCGAGAACGCGCGGATAAAGCTCGCCCGCCATGAAATCGGCGAAATCGGCATTGCCAGGCAGTTCCCGCGCGCGCGCGGCGCGATCCGGATTGGCAACGAACACCGCCACCACGGGCGGCACCGCGCCCCTGGCGATCATGGTGTCGAGAATGCGCGGCAACGGCACTTTTTCGAGATATTGATCGGCATCGAACATGAACAGCAGCACGATATCCTTGTGCGCCGGATCGAAGCCGGGCGGGCGATAGATGGTGATGTCGCGGCTGTTGCCGAGGATGCGGCTTGCCATTTCGATATGGGAAAGCGTGCCTTGCGGAGCGCCGCTCGCGGCCACGAAGGGCTGCGGCGGTGCGCCGGGCAATTCCAGCACCGAATCCTGATTGTAGTCATCCATGGCTTCGGCCGGCCAGCGATGCGGGTTGAGCGGATCGGCCCTGGCCGTCGAGAGGATCGCGACGCGGCGCTCGCGGGCGCTGCCGGGCAGGTCCGGCACATCGAAGGCGAGCTGGTAGGACAGGCGTGTGCCGGCCGGAACCGCAAAGCTGCGGAACCAGATGTCCGAGCCATCGAGCCGCTGCAATTCCTCGTGATCGCCGCTCGGCGCGCCGAACAGGCGGATGTTGCGCTGCGCGCCCCGGCCAAGAAAGGTGACGATAACCGTGCCGTCCGGCCCGTCCTCGACCAGCGGTGTGCCGCGCTCCTCGATGCGTTTCCAGAAAGCGTCGGTCGTCTCGCCCCTGGCAAGCGAAGCGGCCATGCGGGCGATTTCCGGGCTGAGATAGGCGGGCGGCGGCGCCTGCTGCTCGGCGACGGTGATGCGGCGATCGATCAGCAGCCGATAGAGTCCCGCCGCCTGGCCGGCCGTCACCGCCAGCCGCTCCCCGGCGCTGCCGGCGACGAACTGGAATTCGGCAACGCCCGTCGCATCTTCCGCAAGGCGGCGAACGTGCCGCCCCTCGCCGTCGACCAGATCGAGATCGAAGCGGCCTTCGCCGACATTGATCCGCCCTTTGATGTAGTCGCCCGGCATCGCCTGCGGATCGAACAGCCGGCGCGCCTCGGCGCGGCCGGCAATCTCCTGTCCGGGGACCAGCGGCGACGGCGCTTCGGCGCGCACGGCGCCCGCCATCGCCAGCATCATGATCGCGGTCGCGATACCGGTTCGGCCCAATGCCGTCCTCACCATGTCTTCTTCAGGGTCGCGACGACGCTGCGGCCTTCGCCGTAGAAGCACGCATAGGCATTGGCGCAGGAGGCGACATAGCGCTCGTCGCCGATATTCTTGACGTTGACCTGCAGTGAAAGCCCCTTCCAGTCCGGCTGCTTCGCGCCGAAATCATAGGAGACCATCGCATCGAACAACGTCACCGGATCGACCTTGAAGGTGTTGGTGTTGTTGCCCCAACTGCTGCCGAGATAGCGCAGGCCGCCGCCCAGCGTCAGGCCTTCCAGCGGGCCCTGATCGATGGCGTAGGTCAACCACAACGAGGCCTGATGCTGGGGAATGCGCGCCGGCATCTTGCCGACTTCGCCGCTGGTGACCGAGGATTCGATTTCGGAATCGATATAGCTGTAGGCCGAGATCAGCGACAGCGAATCGGTGATTTCCGCGCGTGCCGAGAGTTCCAGCCCGCGATTGTGGATCTTCCCGATCTGCGAATACTCCGTCCGGGCAAGCGTCGGGTTCCAGGCGCCCGCGACCACGTCGTTCTGCGTCAGGTCGTAGAAGGCGGCGGTCAGCAACATGCCCGAACCCTCGGGCGCATATTTGACGCCGACTTCGAACTGGCCTGCCGTCGTCGGCGAGAATGCATCCTGGCCGGCCGGCGGCATGTAGAGCGAGGGCTCGAAGGAGGTAGCATAGCTGACATAGGGGGCGATGCCGTTGTCGAAGGTGTAGAGCGCGCCGGCGCGCCAGGTGAAGGCGCCGTCCTTGTAGTTCTGGTCGTTGTTGCTGGCCAGCCGGTCGTCGATGTCGGTCTTGGCCCAGTCGTAGCGCAGGCCCGCCATCAGGTCGAGCTTGCCGAATTCCACCTGGTCCTGAAGATAGACGCCGGCCTGCCGGGCGGTCAGTTCCTGCAGGTCGGAGGTCGCCAGAACCAGCGAATCGTAGTCGAAGCCGCCATAGCTCGGCGCGGCGATGCTGAGGCTCGGCACCTTGGCGC
Organism: Rhizobium sp. YJ-22; assembly: GCF_029601685.1. NCBI lineage: Bacteria > Pseudomonadati > Pseudomonadota > Alphaproteobacteria > Hyphomicrobiales > Rhizobiaceae > Rhizobium > Rhizobium sp. YJ-22. The sequence continues at coordinate 63,503 of NZ_JARRIR010000012.1, forward strand.
GGCCCCATTCGTAGTCGCGCGTGCGATACTGGTAATCGACACCGCCGAGAAGGGTATGCTCGGCCGCGCCGGTCGAGAACTTGCCTTCGAGCTGGTTGTCGATAGTGAACTGGTTCCAGGCATCCGTGCCGCCGCTTGCCGAACGGCTGATCAGCGTGTTGGCCCCAGAGGCCGGGTCGGCGCCGGCGCTGCCATAGACCAGCGTGTGATGCAGCCAGTCGACATGGTGGTAACGGGCATTCTGGCGGAACGTCAGGCTGTCGTTGAATTCATGCTTGAATTCATAACCGATCCAAGCCTGCTTGCGTTGCGAGCGCTCGTAATCTGGATCGGACACGAAGAAGTCGCGCGGCACATAACCGAAGCCGGGGATCGGATCGACCGTTCCGGCCGCATCGAGAAAGTTGCGATAACCGGCATGCGGCTCGTTCTGATAGCCACCGAGCACCGTCAGCGAAGTGCCCTCATCCGGCGACCAGGCAATCGACGGGGCGATGGCGAAGGATTGCTGCCTGGCGAAATCCTCCTGAAGATCGCGGCGCGACCCGGTGATCGCGACGCGGTAACCGACGGTGTCGTTGACGCGGTCGCTGATGTCGAAGCCGGCCGAGACGGAGCGGTCGCTGCCGACCGACAGCTCCGCCTCGCGCAGCGGCGCATCGGTCGGCCGCTTGCTGACCATGTTGACGATACCGCCGGGATTGGCCTGTCCGTAGAGCACCGAAGCCGGCCCCGACAGCAGTTCGACGCGCTCCAGCAGATAGGGATCGATCTTCGCATAGGAGAGATCGCCGCCGAGGAAGAGGCCGTCGAGATATTTCGGCACGTAATAGAAACCGCGCACGAACAGCTCGTCGCGCAGGTTGGATGTGCCGCGATATTCGGTGAAGACGCCCGGCGTGTAGCGCAGCGCCTCGGCGACCGATTGCGCGTGCTGGTCCTTGATCTGCTGCCTGGAGACCACCGATACGCTTTGCGGCGTGCGCGCCACCGGCGTATCGGTTTTCGTGCCGGCCATGCTTTGTCTGGCGACATAACCGTCGACCGGGCCGTTGCCTTTCTCGGTGCCGCCGTTCTTGACGACGATGGCCTCCAGTTCGGTGCCGTCGCCAGCCCCGTTGCGCTGCTGCGCCTCCGCCGCATTCAGCGCGACAAGGCTCGCCGCCGCCAGCAATACGATACGGCACCGTCCGATCGACGGCGAAAAGATGCCCCACATTTTCCAACCCACATGCCAGAAAGGCCGGCATAAGCGCCGGCAATTAAAACTTGATTGACGCGATCAACTATATGATTAGCCTGTCCGGGCTGTCGACGGGAAAGACTTTCGCGTAAACGGCAAAAAACTACGCGCAGGCATCGCCGGCTTCCGTCGGGCGAGGCCCAGGGAGCGAACCTTGAACGTGATGACGAAACCGGAAATTCCCCAGCACCTGTTCGTCGGCGCCATGGAAGGCCCGCCGACCTGCACGCCCGACGAGGATCTCTATGACGTCTGGCCGAAATGCATCGTCATGGTGCTGTTGCAGGGCCAGCAGCATTTCATCATGGACGACGTGCACTTCCGCATCGATGCCGGCGATGCCGAGACTGCGGAACCGATCGTCTTCATGCTCAACATCGCGCGCGGCTGCAAGCTGCGCTTCGTCAACGAAAGCCAGACGCCGCTGCGCAAGGTGATGATCTCGGCGCCCCTGCCCTGGATCGAGCGGCTCATCCATTCGCAGCCGACCAGCATGCCGAAACTGCGCGCCTTCTTCTGCGCGCATCTCGCCGAATTCCGCTTCTGGCCGAGCCGGCATCTCATCCAGATCGCCGAGCAGATCCTCAACCCGCCGACCTCGATGGCCGGGGAACTCCTGACCCTGCACCGCAATTCCCTTGCCTTCGACATTCTCTGCCAGGCCTGCTCGGCGCTCGTCGGCTCGGAACAGGAAACCGCCCATCACCCGAGCGCGCTCAGCCGCCGCCAGAGCGAGAAGGTGCGCGACTATATCCTCGCCCATGTCTGCGAGGAACTGACGCTCGACCGCATCGCCGAGGCCGTCGGCATCGGCACCTCCTCGATCCAGCGCCATTTCAAGGAAAGCTTCGGCATCCCCATCTCCGATTTCATCCGCCGCGAACGACTGGAAACCGCCCGCGCCGCACTTGAGCGCGATGGCATTCCTATCGCCCAGGCGGCCTACCTCGCCGGCTACCGCAATCCCTCGAGCTTCACCACCGCTTTCAAGAAGGCCTATGGCGTCACTCCCAAGCACCGCCGGGCGTGAGGTCGGTCAGGCGGGACCGTTCGACGGACCCTGAAGCGCAGGAGGCGAATTAGGACAGCAATCAATGACCGGGGTTGTCGTCCTCGGCGGCGGCGGTGTCGGACGCCCTGTCGAAGGCGTCGCGCCAACGGGCGACGAGGCCGGCATAGATGCGGCTGCCGAAGCGTTCGGCGAGGCGATGCTGCTGACGCAAGGTCAGGCGCAGGGTCGCGCGGGCGAAGCGGTCGGCGGGCAGGGCGAACCCGGCCGGATCGGCTTCGCTTGCCAGCGCCTCCAGCACCGCCCTGCGCAGCGCGGGCAGATCGGCGCGGGCATAGCGGTCGAACAGCGCCTGGAACCGGGCGTGGTCGTCGATGTCGAAGGCGGTATCGGCGCCCATGCCATCCATCACCGGATTGGCCGGATGCAGGTAGCCGAGCGGCAACAGGCCTTCCGGGATCGGTGTGTTGGCGGAATGGGTGCGGCCGGATTTCAACAGTTGCGGCAGCAGATGCGTATGCGGGCCGGGCGGGGAGACGCCGCCGGTGTCCGGTCCGCCGATCATCTGGAACACCTCGACGCGGCCGACCTGGGTCAGCGCGACCCGGTGCGGATGCGCCTTGAGGATGGCGCCGGCGGCGGAATTGGCCGGATCGAACAGGCTGCGGCCGAGATTGGCGCGCAGGATCGCGAGAAGGTCTTCATCCCGGGTGCGGATGCAGAAATCGCATTGCGGCAGGCCGAGGCCCATGTCGAAGAGGATGGCCTTGCGGTCAACGGCGCGGATGGCGTCGGCATCGGGGCCCAGTTCGGTCAGCACGCTGCGCGCCTCGCGCGCGGCATCCCTTTCCGGCAGGCAAAGCGCGATGGCGTGGCTCCAGCGATGCGGCTTCGGGCTGAGCGTCTCATAGGCCACCGGCACGATACGCTCGATCGCCGCCGCATGAAGACGGATGGCGCCGCGCGCGCTGGCGCGCTCGAACAGGCCGGGCGAATCGACCTCCAGCGCCTCGTTCCGGTCCTGATGGAACTCGGCGATTGCCCCGAACGAGCCGAGGCTCCAACTCGCCCTCTCGTCCGCGAGGTAATCCCTCAGGATTTCACGAAACTCGCTCATGGCTTCTTCTCCTTACGCTTCGCGCGCGCGCCCTGCCCGGCCGGCGGCACGATCATCCTGGCCTCGCCGATCAGGGAATGGGTATTGAAAGGTGCCTTGCGGCCCGAGCAAGACCTGGACACGCCGGATGCCGCCGGCCCGCCGCCAGCGCCAAAATCGAGTTTGCCGCGACGCCGTCGATCGCCGGCAGCACATGACTGCCTTCGGCGCAGCGCATCCGCAGTTGCTCCAGGCGCGCCGGCGCGCATGATCCGTTCCAAGGAGAGCCGCCAGTTGGCGGCGATGATGATGTCGGGCGTGGCCGGCTGGTCGGCCTCCGGCCGTTTCCGGGCGAAACCCGGCCGGCGCAATGCGATTGCAAGCGGGAAGGTTCCCGCCACGAGCGTCTTCATCTTTCCCTCACGGCAGGACGAATCCTGCACGGCTTCCCACCGCGGGCGCGTATCGGAAAACGGAAAGCGACGCTTCCCCCCGCCGTCACGCGACCCGGCAACATTTCGACAATGTCACCGCTACGGACGGCCGCGCCCGGACACACCCCGTATCCTGGCATGGGTGACCGGGACAGGCAGGTCTCCTGACTTCCGCGTTATCGCTCTCCCCGCCTTCCCGCGCCGGGCGCAGTGGCATCATGGGGCAAGCTCTGCGGTTACAGTTGCGGGGGCAGTCGCGGCATCGGTCCCTGCTGGAGAGACCTCACCGCATTCCCTTTTCATCCGTCATATCGACGGAACCTGTTCCGTATCTCAAGACTATTTGACAATCGGCGGTGAGGTCAAGCATGACGCACAACCTCCCGCCGCAATGTGCCGCCGGCCGCAAGCGTCTTGCGGCCGGCGCTTGCAAGACAGGATCAGGCGGCCTTCAGCAGGTCGCCATGCGGGTCGAGGACGAACTTGGTCGCAGCACCCTGGTCGAAGCTTTCATAACCCTGCGCCGCATCCTCCAGCGAAATGATCCTGGCATTGACGATGTCGGCGATCGGCAGGCGGTCATGGAGGATCGCCTGCATGAGCTGCCGGTTGTATTTCAGAACCGGCGTCTGGCCGGTATGGAAGGATTGCGCCTTCGCCCAGCCGAGACCGAAGCGCAGCGACAGGCTGCCATGCCTGGCCGCATCGTCGACGGCGCCCGGATCCTCGGTGACGTAGAGACCGGGGATGCCGATCGAGCCGGCGGCCCGGGTGATCTCCATCATCTGGTTGAGCACGATGGCCGGCTGCTCGCCGCCGGCATGGCCGCGCGCCTCGAAGCCGACCGCGTCGATGGCGCTGTCGACCTCGTTGGTGCCGACGACCTCGGCGATCATGTCGCCCAGCCGGTCGCTCTTCGACAGATCGATCGGCTCGAAGCCGACATTCGCGGCATGGGCGAGGCGATCCGTGTTGAAATCGCCGATCATCACCACGGCGGCGCCGAGGATGCGCGCGGAGGCGGCCGCCGCCAGACCGACCGGCCCGGCGCCGGCGACATAGACGGTCGAACCAACCCCGACTCCGGCCTTGACCGCGCCGTGGAAGCCGGTCGGCAGGATGTCGGAGAGCATGGTGAGATCGCGGATCTTGGCCATGGCCTTGTCGCGATCGGGGAATTTCAAGAGGTTGAAATCGGCATAGGGAATGGTGACGTAGCGCGCCTGCCCGCCGATCCAGCCACCCATGTCGACATAACCATAGGCGCCGCCGGCGCGCGACGGGTTCACGGTCAGGCAGACGCCGGTATCCTGCGACTTGCAGCAGCGGCAGCGCCCGCAGGCGACGTTGAACGGCACCGAGACGATGTCGCCGATCTCCAGCATCTCGACGTCGATGCCCTTCTCGATGACCTCGCCGGTGATTTCGTGGCCAAGCACCAGGCCTGGCATCGCGGTGGTGCGGCCGCGTACCATATGCTGGTCGGAACCGCAGATATTGGTGGAAATCACCTTGAGAATGACGCCGTGCTCGATGCGGCGGCCATCCGGCGCCTCCAGCTTCGGATCGTCGATGTCGCGAACCTCGACCTTGCCGGGGCGCATGTAGACGACGCCTCTGTTGCTGCTCATGCTCATCTCCTCTGGGTTGCCGCCGCTCCTCAACGGACGGATCTGTCAACGCACGCGCCGATGGCGCGCATCGGATGACCGGGGAAAGGAGACGAGACGGGAAAGACGGCCGAGCGAGGGCCGTCATTCGCCTCTCGATCGCCCTCCGCAACCGGCCAGGTCTGCTGTCCGAGGCTGGTTTCCGGGCTTCGGACTATCCCTTGAGGGATGCTCCCGACGCCTTCCCGGTAAAAACCAGTGGCATCCGTCGAGAGCCTTATCCGTAACCGTTGCGGGGGCAGCACCGGCTTTGAACCGGTTTCCCAATTATCCGCTTCGACAGGCGTCGAAGCAGCACCTTGAACAGTGCTAAAAAAACACGATCCGCCGAAGCGTCCGCTTGAGAATGCGACATGCACCCGCCACGCCACGACATCGGGACTGGCGTCGCCGGCCTCAGAAATCCCAGTCCTCGTCCTCGGTCGCCACCGCCTTGCCGATCACATAGGAGGAGCCGGAACCGGAGAAGAAGTCGTGGTTCTCGTCGGCGTTCGGCGAGAGGGCGGAAAGGATGGCGGGGTTGACCTTGCAGGCCTCGGGCGGGAACAGCGCCTCATAGCCGAGGTTCATCAGCGCCTTGTTGGCGTTGTAATGCAGGAATTTCTTCACATCCTCGGTCAGTCCGACGCCGTCATAGAGGGCTTCGGTGTACTTCGCCTCGTTGTCGTAAAGCTCGAACAGCAGGTCGAAGGCGAAATCCTTGATGTCCTGGCGCTCCGCCGCCGACACGCGCTCCAGGGCGCGCTGGAACTTGTAGCCGATATAATAGCCGTGCACGGCCTCGTCGCGGATGATGAGGCGGATGAGGTCGGCGGTGTTGGTCAGCTTCGCCCGGCTCGACCAGTACATCGGCAGGTAGAAGCCGGAATAGAACAGGAAGCTTTCGAGGAAGACGGAAGCGACCTTCGTCTTCAACGGATCGCCGGAGCCGTATTGCCCCATGATCAGCGCCGACTTTCGCTGCAGGAACTCGTTTTCCTCCGACCAGCGATAGGCGTCGTCGACATCGGGCGTCAGGCACAGCGTCGAGAAGATCGAGGAATAGGAGCGTGCATGCACCGCCTCCATGAAGGCGACGTTGGACAGCACCGCCTCCTCATGCGGGGTTATGGCATCCTCCATCAGTTTCACGGCGCCGACGCCGTTCTGGATCGTATCCAGCAGCGTCAGCCCGGTGAAGACGCGGATGGTGAGCTGCTGCTCGGCTGGCTTCAGCGTCGCCCAGGAGGGAATGTCGTTGGAGAGCGGCACCTTTTCCGGCAGCCAGAAATTGCCGGTCAGGCGGTTCCAGACTTCGAGATCCTTGTCGTCCTCGATTCGGTTCCAGTTGATGGCGCTGACGGCGGACGCCGCCTTGGGGGCCTTGGTCTTCACTTGGATGTTCATGGTTATCCCCGAAATCACAGCGCGCAGGAGACGCAGCCCTGCACTTCCGTGCCGGACAGCGCCATCTGGCGCAGGCGGATGTAATAGATGGTCTTGATGCCCTTCTTCCAGGCGTAGATCTGCGCCCGGTTGATGTCACGCGTCGTCGCCGTGTCGCGAAAGAACAGCGTCAGCGACAGGCCCTGATCGACATGCTGCGTCGCCGCCGCATAGGTGTCGATGATCTTTTCCGGGCCGATCTCATAAGCGTCCTGATAATAGTCCAGATTGTCGTTGGTGAGATAGGCGGCGGGATAATAGACGCGTCCGATCTTGCCTTCCTTGCGAATCTCGATCTTCGAAACGATCGGGTGGATCGAGGAGGTCGAATGGTTGATGTAGGAGATCGAGCCGGTCGGCGGCACGGCCTGCAGGTTCTGATTGTAAAGCCCGCCTTGCATCACCGCCCGCTTCAACTCAAGCCAGTCCTCCTGCGTCGGGATGTGGATGCCGGCCCTTTCGAACAGGCCTTTCACCTTCTCCGTCGCCGGTTGCCATTCGGCCTGCACATATTTGTCGAAATAATCGCCGGAGGCGTATTTCGAATTCTCGAAACCCTTGAAGCTCACGCCCTTCTCGACCGCGAGACGGTTGGAGGCACGGATGGCGTGATAGGTGACGGTGTAGAAATAGATATTGGTGAAATCGATGCCTTCGTCGGAGCCGTAGAAGATGCGTTCGCGGGCGAGATAGCCGTGCAGGTTCATCTGGCCGAGGCCGATGGCGTGGCTGTCGTCATTGCCCTTCTCCACCGAAGGCACCGAGGAAATATGGCTCATTTCGGAAACGGCGGTCAGCGCCCGGATGGCGGTCTCGATGGTGCGGCCGAAATCGGCGGAGTCCATGGCGGCGGCGATGTTCAGCGAGCCGAGATTGCAGGAGATGTCCTTGCCCATCTTCGCATAGGAGAGATCGTCGTTGAAGGCGCTGGCTTCGCTGACCTGCAGGATCTCCGAGCAGAGATTGCTCATGGTGATGCGACCGGCGACCGGGTTTGCCCGGTTCACCGTGTCCTCGAACATGATGTAGGGATAGCCGCTCTCGAACTGGATCTCGGCGATGATCTGGAAGAAATCGCGCGCCTTGATCTTCTTCTTGCGGATACGGGCATCCTCGACCATCTCGCGGTATTTCTCGGTCACCGAGATCTCGGTGAAGGGCACGCCGTAGACGCGCTCGACGTCATGCGGCGAGAACAGGTACATGTCCTCGTTGTTCTTCGCCAGTTCGAAAGTGATGTCAGGGATGACGACGCCGAGCGACAGCGTCTTGATGCGGATCTTTTCATCCGCATTCTCGCGCTTGGTGTCGAGGAAACGCATGATGTCCGGGTGATGGGCATGCAGATAGACCGCGCCCGCGCCCTGGCGCGCCCCGAGCTGGTTGGCATAGGAGAAGCTATCCTCCAAGAGCTTCATCACCGGAATGACGCCGGAGGACTGGTTTTCGATCTGTTTGATCGGCGCGCCCATCTCGCGCAGATTGGTCAACGACAGCGCCACGCCTCCACCGCGCTTGGAAAGCTGCAGCGCCGAATTGATCGAGCGGCCGATGCTTTCCATATTGTCCTCGACGCGCAGCAGGAAGCAGGAAACCAGTTCGCCCCGCTGCTTCTTGCCGGCATTGAGGAAGGTGGGGGTGGCCGGCTGGAAGCGACCGGACAGCATCTCGTCGACGAGATCGCAGGCCAGCGCCTCCTGCCCGCGCGCCAGCGTCAGCGCCACCATGCACACCCGGTCCTCGTACCGCTCCAGATAGCGCTGCCCGTCGAAGGTCTTCAGCGTGTAGGAGGTGTAATATTTAAAGGCGCCGAGGAAGGTGGGGAAACGGAATTTCCGCTCATAGGCGCGGTCGAAGAGGTCGCGCACGAAATTGAAGGAATACTGGTCGAGCACTTCCTGTTCGTAATAGCCCTCGGTCACCAGATAATCGAGCTTTTCCCGCAGGTTATGGAAAAAAACGGTGTTCTGGTTGACGTGCTGGAGGAAATACTGCTTGGCCGCCATCCGGTCCTTGTCGAGCTGGATCCGCCCCTGCTCGTCATAGAGGTTCAGCATGGCGTTCAGCGCGTGATAGTCCAGCGCCGTGATTTCCGGGGCCTTTGCCGGCTTGTCGCCCGCGGCATGGGGAAAAGCGTGGAGCGGCTTTTCACCCGCATCCCGCGCCACCGAAGAGGTCATCGTGTCCAAAACCGTTCCAATCCGTTGATGACGTTGGCGACATCTTCCGCAGTGCCCAGAAGCTCGAAGCGATAGAGATAGGGCACGCCGCATTTGGCGGAGATGACGTCGCCGGCGCGCCCGAAGGTCGCGCCGAAATTGCTGTTGCCCGCGGCGATCACGCCGCGAAGGTTGCCGCGGTTTTCCGCATCGTTGAGGAAGCGGATCACCTGTTTGGGAACGGCGCCTTTGCCGCCCTCGCCGCCATAGGTCGGCACGACGAGCACGAAGGGCGCCTTGGCCCTCAGCGTCTCGTCACGCAGCGGAATACGGGCCGCCGCCAGCCCGAGCTTTTCCACGAAGCGATGGGTGTTTTCCGACCGGCTGGAGAAATAGACGAGGTCGCCCATCGCTTGCGTCTCAGGCGAGGCCGCCGATCATGTCGGGGCGATAGCCCGCCCAATGGCGCTCGCCGGCGATGACCACCGGAACCTGGCGATAACCGAGCCCCTGCACCAGCGCGAAGGCATCCGCATCTTCGGAGACGTCGACGACCGTGTAGTCGAGGCCCTGGCGATCGAGGGCGCGGGTGGTGGCGGTGCATTGGACGCAGGCCGGCTTGGAGTAGACGGTGATGGACATGGATTTTCCTCGTGAATGGACGTGAAGGATCATTCGGCCGCCGCGGGACGGCCGGGAAAAAAGCAGAGATGGGACGGTCACGCCGAAACGGCGTCGAAAGCGCTAGAGGCGCGAAAACGGAAAATTCGACATGGACTTCACCCCGAAGCTGCGCATGACAGGGCTGTCGGGGAAGGCGCCGGCGGCATCATGCCGCGACGGAACGCATTCCTGCCGGGCACCCCGCCGGTGGATATCAACATCCAAGGCAGGTCTCCTGGCTTGCGGGTCGAAGCCCTCGCTCCGCCTTCCCGGGCAAGCCCAGTGGCATGAAGGAACGAACGCTCTCCGCTCACAGTTGCGGGGGCAGCTCCGGCTTGGGCAAAGCCCGACCGGATTCCCGTCTTAGCCTTCGATCCTCTCGAATCGAAGGAACCTTGAACACTAGATATAGTAGGCGATCTTAAAGTTCCGTCAATGGGTGGCGTGTTCCCTGCAAAAAGAAAGAGGCGGAAAGCATGAAAACTGTGGATAGCGGCGCCAGTCGGAGCGGGTTATGCACAGATACACCGCTGCGCGATGCGCACAAAAAGATGCGGCCCGGATTTTCACCCGGGCCGCATCGTTCACGTCTTGCAGCGTTACCGGGCGGCGTTGCGTAGTTCCCGGGCAGCGGCGACCATGTTGACCAGCGCCGGCCGGACCTCTTCCCATTTGCGGGTCTTGAGGCCGCAATCCGGGTTGATCCAGATCTGCCGGTCCTGCAGCCGCTGTCGTGCCAGCGACAGGAGATCGGTCATTTCCGCGATCTCCGGCACGCGCGGCGAATGGATGTCGTAGACACCGGGGCCGATCTCGTTCGGATAGGCGTAAGTGCGGAAGGCGTCGAGCAGCTCCATCTTCGAGCGCGAGGTCTCGATGGAGATGACGTCGGCATCCATGGCCGCAATCGCTGCGATGATGTCGTTGAACTCCGAATAGCACATGTGGGTGTGAATCTGCGTGCGGTCGGCGATGCCGCTGGAGCACAGGCGGAAGCATTCAACCGCCCAGTCAAGATAATGCTGCCAATCCCTGTGACGCAGCGGCAAGCCTTCGCGCAACGCCGCCTCGTCGATCTGGATCATGCGGGCGCCGGCCTTTTCAAGATCGACGACCTCGTCGCGGATGGCGAGCGCGATCTGCCGGCACGTCTCGCTGCGCGCGATATCGTCGCGCACGAACGACCAGTTGAGGATGGTGACCGGCCCGGTCAGCATGCCCTTCATCGGCTTGTCGGTCAGCGATTGCGCATACTCCCACCAGCGCACCGTCATCGGATTGGGACGAGAGACGTCGCCGAAGATGATCGGCGGGCGGACATAGCGCGAGCCGTAGCTCTGTACCCAGGCATGCCGGGTGAAGGCGAAGCCGGAAAGCTGCTCGCCGAAGTACTGCACCATGTCGTTGCGCTCGAACTCGCCATGCACCAGCACGTCGAGGCCGATTTCCTCTTGCCAGCGCACGGCCGTTTCGGTTTCCGCCCGCAGGAATGCCTCGTAGTCCATGTAGCTCATCGCGCCCCTGGCATGCGCCGCGCGCGCCTTGCGCACCTCGCTGGTCTGCGGGAAGGAGCCGATGGTCGTCGTCGGGAACAGCGGCAGGCGGTTCGCTTCGGCCTGCACCTTTCGGCGATGCTCGAAGGCGCTGGCGCGCTCGCGCATGCCGGCATCGATGGCTGACAGCCGGCCCTGCACCAGCGGATCGGTGACCTTCGAAGAGGCGGCGCGGGCGGCGAGTGCCTTCGTGGACGCCGTCAGCGCTTCCAGCACGACGCTCTTGCCCTGCGCCAGGCCACGACCGAGGATCGAAAGCTCATCAAGCTTCTGCGTGGCGAAGGCCAGCCATGTCGCGAGATCGGCATCCAGCGCCGTCTCGAGCTCCAGGTCGATCGGCACATGCAGCAGCGAGCAGGAGGCGGCGATTTCGACGCGGTCGAGGCCGCGCGCCGATACGACGGGCTCCACCCGTTCGATGATGCCGGCAAGCCCCGCCCGCCAGATGTTGCGCCCGTCGATGACGCCGAGCGACAGCACCTGATCCGGGCGCGTCGCCTGAAGCACCGCCTCGATCTGCTGCGGCGCGCGGACGAGATCGACATGCAGGCCGGCGACCGGCAACGCCGCCATGGCGGCGAGATTGTCGTCGAGCGCGCCGAAGTAGGTGGTCAGCATCAGCTTCAGCTTCGGCGCGGCTGCGGCCAGCGCCTCATAGGCCAGCGTAAAGGCATGGCGTTCGCCCTCGGTCAGGTCGAGGACGAGAACGGGCTCGTCGACCTGAACCCAGTCGGCGCCGGCTTCGCTCAACCGGCGCAGCAGTTCCGCATAGACCGGCAGCAGTTTCGGCAGCAGGTCGAGCGGCTTGAAGGTCGAGGGCCGCGCCTTGGCGAGCTTGAGGAAGGTGACCGGGCCGAGGATGACCGGGCGGGTGTGGATGCCGAGCGCCTTCGCCTCCAGGAAATGCTCCACCGGCTTTAGCGCGGTGAGCGCGAATTCCTGGTCCTCGGCGATTTCCGGCACCATGTAGTGGTAGTTCGTATCGAACCACTTGGTCATTTCCAGCGCCGGAACGCCATGGCCGTGATGGGCATGGCCGCAATCGGCATGACCCTCGCCCTGGCTGCCGCGCGCCATGGCGAAATAGGTCGACAGCGGCACCGCACCGCCGCTCCAGCCATAGGCGGGCGGAATGGCCCCGACCATCACGGCGGTATCCAGCACATGGTCGTAGAAGGAAAAATCATTGGAAGGGATGCGGCTGATCCCCCTGTCGCGCTGCAGCGCCCAGTGTTCGGCGCGCAGCCTTGCGGCGGTTTCGAGAAGGTCGCTTTCGGCAATCTTGCCGGACCAGTAGCCTTCGAGCGCGAATTTCAGCTCGCGATGGCGACCGATGCGCGGAAAGCCGAGGCTGGCGACGGTGAGAGTCTGGTTGGTCATGGTCATACCCCATTGGTTCTGGGGGCATGGGTAAAGCGGACGCATGCAGGCGCTGCCGTTGCCGGCAGCGGGCAAGCAACCACCGGGACACCCCGCCCGTGGACGTTATTCGTCGTGGCAGGTCTCCTGGCTTGCGGGTCGTCGCCGCTGTCCGTCTTCCCGAGGCTTTCGCCTCAGTGACATCGTGGACAGCGGCTCGCCGCTTACAGTTGCGGGGGCAGCTCCGGGATTGCCATGGGCGCACCGGATTCCCTCTTAGCCCCGGGGGCGCAGGTCGACTGCTCCGGGGAACCATGACAGGGGCATATCCTCCGAAATCCCGGGGGATGTCAATAGACATAAAGAAATCTTTATATGTTTATTAGATTCGTTCGTCACGAGGCCGAATAGGGCGCGAAACTCGCCACCCGCTCGTCGACCACCAGCCGCCGGGCAAGCGCGGGAAAGGCGCGCTGCGAGCAATCGGCGCGTTCGCAGAGCTTGCAGCCCACGCCGATCGGCGTGCGCGCACCCGGATCGCCAAGCGCCAACCCCTTGGAATAGACCAGCCGCCCGGCATTCTCCAGGTCGCAGCCGAGCCCGATCGAGTAGGCCTTCGCCGGCGCGCCGAAACCGCCGCCGCGATGCGACACGGTGCGTGCGATCCACAGATAGGCGCGCCCGTCCGGCATTTCGGCAAGCTGCGTGCAGATGCGCCCGGGCGTGGCGAAGGCCTCATAGACGTTCCACAGCGGACAGGTGCCGCCGACCCGGGAAAAGTGAAAGTTCGTCGCCGACTGGCGCTTGGAAATATTGCCGGCGCGATCGACGCGCACGAAGAAGAACGGCACGCCGCGCGCCTGCGGCCGCTGCAGCGTGCTCAGGCGATGGCAGACCGTCTCGTAGCCGACATTGAATTTCTGCTCCAGCAGGTCGATATCGTAGCGCAGGGCCTCGGCCGCCTGCAGGAAGGCCCCGTAGGGCATGATCAGCGCGCCGGCGAAATAATTGGCAAGCCCGATGCGCGCCAGGGCCCGCGTCTCGCCATTGCCGAACTGGCCCGGCCCCGCCAGCCGGTCCAGCAGGCCTTCCTGCTCCAGGAAACAGAGCTGGGTCGCGAGTTGGAAGGCGCGCTGGCCCTCGCTCAACCGCGACGACAGGCTGAGCGTCTTGGTGGCCGGATCGAAGCGGCGTTGCGCCGCCGCCCCCGGCTGGTCGCGGCCGATTTCGACGGCGACCCCGTGCTTCTGCCGCAACCGGTTTTCGAGTGGGGCGTCGAATCGGCCGAGCGGCATGTTGAGATCGCCGGCCAGCCGTTCGGCAATCTCGTCCAGTTCGGGGATATGGTTGGCGCGGGCCGAAAAATAATCGCGCACTTCCTCGTAGGGCATCGTCGGCAGGCCTGCTGCCGGTGGCTTGCGGTCGTCGCCAAGCACCGTCGACAGCGCCTCCACCTGCTCGACCGCCCGGCTCCCTTGCCGGTGCAGGGCGTGGACGGCACGGGCGACCGCCGGCATGTTCGCGGCGATCTCACGCATCTCCGCCAGGCTGACCGCTTCTCCGCCATGCAGGCTCGCGAAGGCCTCGCGCAGCCCGCCGACCAGCCGCGCCTCGTCCTCGTCGGAGAAAAGCTGCACGTCGACGCCGAAGGCGGCGTTGAGCCGCAGCAGGATCGGCACGGTGATCGGCCGCTGGTTGTTTTCGATCTGGTTGAGATAGCTCAGCGAAATGCCGAGGCTGTCGGCCAGCCCCTGCTGCGTCAGCCGCCGCTCCTCGCGCAGGCGCTTCAGCCGCACTCCCACAAACGCTTTCTTCACCGGACATCCCTTCTTCGCAACCTTTGCAATTCTGCGGAAACGACTTCGCAAATATCTGCATTTTCAGTCATTTGCGCCGAATTCAGGATGTAGATATTGCGAATAAATACCGGCTTGGCAAGCGCCGCGCCTTCAGACGACAACACTCCGGGAGACGCATTCGTGAAATCGCATACCGTCCGCACCCACAAGTCCGCCGAACATCTCGCCCGTGAAGACCAGCTTGCCTGGAAGATCGCCGCTGTCGCCGCCGACGATGTCGCCATCGAGGACGAGGTCGTCCAGATGATCGGCAACCGCATCATCGACAATGCCGCGGTCGCCGCCGCCTCGCTCGCCCGGCGGCCGGTCGCCAGTGCCCGGGCGCAGGCGCTCGCCCATCCCTATGCGCCGGGCGCCACCGTCTTCGGCCTGCCCGGCACCCGCCGCGTCTCGCCGGAATGGGCCGCCTGGGCGAATGGCGTCGCCGTGCGCGAACTCGATTTCCACGACACCTTTCTCGCTGCCGATTACTCCCATCCCGGCGACAATATCCCCGCCATCCTCGCCGTCGCCCAGCATTGCGGCCTGACCGGCAAGGCGCTGGCGCGCGGCCTCGCCGCCGGCTATGAAATCCAGGTGAACCTCGTAAAGGGCATCTGCCTGCATGAGCACAAGATCGACCATATCGCCCATCTCGGCCCTTCAGCCGCCGCCGGCATCGGCGCGGCGCTGAACCTGCCGGTCGAAACGATCTATCAGGCGGTGCAGCAGGCGCTGCATGTGACGACCACCACCCGCCAGTCGCGCAAGGGCGAGATTTCGAGCTGGAAGGCCTATGCCCCGGCTTTCGCCGGCAAGATGGCGGTCGAGGCCGTCGACCGGGTGCTGCGCGGCGAAGGCGCCCCTTCGCCCGCCTGGGAGGGCGAAGACGGTTTCATCGCCTGGCTGCTCGGCGGCCCCAAGGCCGAATACAGCGTGCCCCTGCCGCAACCCGGCGAGGCCAAGCGCGCCATCCTCGACACCTACACCAAGGAACATTCCGCCGAATACCAGAGCCAGGCGCTGATCGATCTCGCCCGCCGCATGGGGCCGAAGATCGGCGATCTCTCGCAGGTGGCAAGCATCGTCATCCACACCAGCCACCACACCCATTATGTGATCGGCACCGGCGCCAACGACCCGCAGAAGATGGACCCGCAGGCAAGCCGCGAAACCCTCGACCATTCGATCATGTATATCTTCGCCGTGGCGCTCGAAGACGGCGGCTGGCATCACGAGCACTCCTATGCGCCTGAACGGGCGAGCCGGCCGGAAACGATCGCGCTCTGGCACAAGGTCTCGACGGTGGAAGATCCCGTTTGGACGCGGCGCTACCACAGCCACAATCCCGCGGAAAAGGCTTTTGGCGGCCGCGTCGTCGTCACGCTTGCCGACGGCAGGGTGATCGAGGACGAGCTGGCGATCGCCGACGCCCATCCGCTCGGCGCCCGCCCGTTCCGGCGCGCCGACTACATCCATAAATTCCGCACGCTGGCCGACGGCGTCGTCGCGCCGGCCGAGCAGGATCGCTTCATCGCCGCCGTCGAAAGCTTCACGCTGCTGCCGGCCGGCGATCTCACGCGTCTGAATTTTGAGGTCGCACCCGAAACCCTCGGCCCCGCCGCCGCCAGGGGCATTTTCGACTGGACCGCTTGAAGCCGGAGGAGAAACCCATGACATTGCCCAAGCCGAAGAAATCCGTCGCCCTTTCCGGGGTCGTCGCCGGCAACACCGCACTGTGCTCGGTCGGCCGCACCGGCAACGA
Organism: Rhizobium sp. YJ-22; assembly: GCF_029601685.1. NCBI lineage: Bacteria > Pseudomonadati > Pseudomonadota > Alphaproteobacteria > Hyphomicrobiales > Rhizobiaceae > Rhizobium > Rhizobium sp. YJ-22. The sequence goes on from NZ_JARRIR010000012.1 coordinate 79,717, forward strand.
CCTGCATTATCGCGGCTACGATATCCTCGATATCGCCGAGGCCTGCGAATTCGAGGAGATCGCCCATCTGCTTGTCCATGGCTGGTTGCCGACGGCGGTCGAGCTTGCCGCCTACAAGACGCGGCTGAAGGCGCTGCGCGGCCTGCCGGATGTCGTCCGGCGCACACTGGAACTGCTGCCGGCCGCAACCCATCCCATGGACGTCATGCGCTCAGGCGTCTCGGCGCTCGGATGCGTGCTGCCGGAAGCGGTCGATCACAACCATCCCGGCGCCCGCGATATCGCCGACCGACTGATGGCCTCCTTCGGCTCCATGCTGCTCTACTGGCATCACTTCGCCCAGAACGGCAGGCGGATCGACGTCGAGACCGACGACGAATCCATCGGCGGCCATTTCCTGCACATGCTGCACGGCGCGCCGCCGAAGCCGTCGCATGTGCGCGCCATGCACACCTCGCTGATCCTCTATGCCGAGCATGAATTCAACGCCTCGACCTTCACCGCCCGTTCGATCGCCGGCACCGGATCGGACCTCTATTCCGCCGTCGCCGGCGCGATCGGCGCACTGCGCGGTCCAAAGCACGGCGGCGCCAACGAGGTGGCCTTCGAGATCCAGAAGCGCTACGCCGATCCCCCCGAGGCGGAGGCGGATATCCGTCGCCGCATCGAGGCCAAGGAGGTGGTGATCGGCTTCGGCCATCCGGTCTATACCGTTGCCGATCCGCGCAACCAGGTGATCAAGCGGGTGGCGCGCGGCCTGTCGGTCGAGGCGGGCACGACGAAGATGTTCGACATCGCCGCCCGCATCGAGGCCACCATGGCCGAGACCAAGGCGATGTTTGCCAATCTCGACTGGTTCAGCGCCGTCTCCTATCATCTGATGGGCGTGCCGACGGCGATGTTCACCCCGCTCTTCGTCATCGCACGCACCTCCGGCTGGGCCGCGCATGTCATCGAGCAGCGGATGGACAACAAGATCATCCGCCCCTCCGCAAACTACACCGGACCGGAAAACCGCAGCTTCCTGCCGATCGACAGGCGCGGCGAGGCCGCCGCGCCCTCGAAAGCCGCCTGAGGATTGACCGATGCCCTATCTCGTTTCGCATGACCTGCCCGCCGAGCCGGCGGGCCTCCGCTTCCGCGCCCTGGTGGAAAGCGGCGGCATCCTGCAGCTTCCCGGCGCGCATAACGGCATGGCGGCGCTGCAGGCCAGGGCCGCCGGGTTCGCCGGCCTCTACCTCTCCGGCGCAGCGATGACCGCTTCCATGGGCATTCCCGATCTCGGCATCGTCACCGTTGACGAGGTCGCCTTCTTCATCCGTCAGATCGCCCGCGCGAGCGGCCTGCCGCTGCTGGTCGACGGCGATACCGGCTATGGCGAGGCGCTGAACGTCATGCACATGGTGCGGACCTTCGAGGATGCCGGCGCCGGCGCCGTCCATATCGAGGACCAGTTGCTGCCCAAGAAATGCGGCCATCTCAACGACAAGAAGCTCGCCGATGCCCATGACATGGCGGCCAAGGTCGCCGCCGCCGCCCGTGCGCGCCGCCACCTCTATCTCATCGCCCGCACCGATGCCGCCGCCAGCGAAGGCATTGACGGGGCGGTGGCGCGCGCGAAACTCTTCGTCGAGGCCGGCGCCGACGCCATCTTCCCCGAAGCGCTGGCCACCGCCGAGATGTTCCGCGAATTCGCCCGCCGCATGCCGGGCGTGCCGCTGCTCGCCAACATGACCGAATTCGGCCGCACGCCCTTCTTCACGGCCTCCGAATTCGAGACGATGGGCTATCGCATGGTCATCTGGCCGGTCTCTTCGCTGCGCGTCGCCAACAAGGCCCAGGAGAAGCTCTATGCCATCCTGAAACGCGACGGCTCGACCAGGGCCATGCTCGAGGAGATGCAGACCCGCGCCGAACTCTACGACACCATCGGCCTCGCCGCCTACGAAGCCCTGGACGCCTCGATCGTCAGCACCGTCCTGCCGGAGCCGGCCGCCTCATGAATGACGCCGCCGCGATCTCCGCCGCCTGCAGATAGACACAACTTTCACGAATACCGTTTCGGCGCGTTAACCTTCGCGCTAACATCCTGTACGTCGTTTACGCTTTACGGCGATGGATCTTCTATAGACCAAGGGCAGTCCGGCTTCCTGGCCCCCTATCGCATGATCCATGATGGAACAGGCGGGGCGCATGAATTCGCATCGTCATCGGTGCGGCGGATCGGTGTTGGGAGTATGATGATGCCATCGACGGGCTGGTTAGGGCGGCGGATGTCTGGCGTTGCGGAGAGGGCGTATGGCATGGGGGTGGCCCATGTCGGATGATATGGTCGCGCCGGCGGCCGGGCGGCCCTCGCTGTCGCAAAGGCTGCGCGATCTCCTGAAACAGCGGGATGTCTCGGGCATGGTGACGGCGGTCGTCATCAAGGTGATGGTGCTGACCCTGAATTTCACGCTGATCACGCTGGCCGCACGCGCGCTCGACCCCAGCGCCTTCGGCTATTATTCCATCCTCTTTTCCGCCGCCAGTCTGCTCTATATCGTTGCCGCCGTCGGCCAGGAGCCCTTCGTCCTGCGCATATGGAACGAGATGAAGGTGAACGCGGACGCCCCACGTCTCAAAGGCGCGTTGCTATTCACCTTCGTCGCCTCCGTTTGCGGCTCGCTGATCGCAACGGCGATCTTCTATCCCTGGGCGCTCACCTATGTCGGCCATGGCACGGCGCTGGCGACGCTTGCCTATCTCGTGATTTCGTCGCCGTTGCAGATCTGCATCCATCTGGTGCGCACCGAACGGGGCACCGTCTATGGCGATGGCCTGAGTTTCGCGATCGTCGGCCTCCCGCCCATCGTCTATCTCGGCATGTGCCTCGTCAACGGCACGCCAGCAGACATCGCCGATATTTTCACCGTGCTCGCCTGCGGCGCCTTCGTGGCGCTGCTGGCGCAGCTCGTCATGATCCGGCGCCACATCCTCGCGCTTTTTCCCGATTTCCGGACGGTGCGCGCCATCGTCGAGTTTCGCCAATGGCTTCCGCGCTCGGGCAAGCTCTGGATGACCGCTTCGCTCGAAGCGACCAACCAGTATATCGACGTGATCATCATCGGTTTCCTGATGGATCCGACGGTCGCGGGCGCCTATTTCGTCACCGTCCGCTTCGCCAACCTGTTTGCCGCAGCCGCCGACGCCGTCAACCTGTTCGCCACCCAGCACCTGCCCGCGCTCTACTACCGCGACGAGCGCGCGGCGCTCGCCAAGATGCTCGACAATCTCGCCTGGATCATGGCCTTCTTCACCGGCATGGGCCTTCTCGGCATCACCGCCGGCGGCTATCTGGCGCTATGGGTCATCAACGAGAACTACACCCAATATTACCCGCAATTGCTGATCCTGTGCCTGGGAACGGCAGCCGCCGGGACGACGCGGGCATCGACGCTGGCGCTGATGCTGTCAGGTCATGAAGGCCGCTATCTGCTGATCACCGCCATGGGCGTGTTGCTGCGCTGCCTCGCTTTGTTCGCTCTCGTCCCGCATTTCGGGATTACCGGGGCGGTCATCGCCAGCACCCTCATCTATGCCATCCAGGCCGTTGCCTTCCGTCGGGCCGACAAGGCGCTGACAGGCCTGGACGCCTCGATGTTCCGGTTGCTGCGCAAGCGGCCGGTGCCCGAATGAAAACGACCGGAAAAGCCGTCATCCTTCAATCCCCCGGCCTGCCGCAAGAGTCCGTGACCGCCATGACACGCCCGATTTCCGATCTCGAAAAAACCCAGCCATACCGCAAGGGCGAGCCCGGCGCGGTGGCGACTCCCGTGACCTTCTCGGACACGATTGGCCTTTTCACGCCCGCGCAACCGGGCCGGCAGGCCGGCGTCGCGGTGCTGCTGGCGAGCCCCTGGGGCTATGAGGACATGTGTACGCGCAAATTCTGGCGCGTCCTTGCCGAATCCCTTTCCGATGCCGGCATCGCCAGCCTGCGCTTCGATTATCCGGGCACGGGCGATGCCCTGGAATTCCGCGACCCGGATGCGGGTCTTTCCGCCTGGCGCGCGACGCTGCTTGCGGCCGCCGAGACCCTGCGCGGCCTGTCGGGCATGGGCGAACTCGTCGTCATCGGCCAGGGCATCGGCGCATCGCTGGCTTACGAAACCTTTGCCAATGAACGGCATGTCCGGGGACTGGCGCTGCTGGCGCCGGCGGTTTCCGGGCGTGGCTATGTGCGCGAAATGTCGATCTGGGCCCAGATGATCGAGGAGGCGCCGGAAAAGAAAGGTGGCACGCTGGTGTTCGGCGGCGTTGCGCTGCCGGAACCGCTGATCGCCGATATCAAGGGCATCAATCTCGGCCGCGCAGGGCCGTCACGGGTGAAACACTACCTGCTGGCGAGCCGCCACACGCCGCCGTCCGAAACCGCCTTGGCCGAACAGCTTCGCGCCCACGGCGCGACGGTCGAGCTGCTTGCCTATGAAGGCTATAACGAGCTGGTTCATGACCTCTCGACCTCGCGGCCTCCTTTGGCGATGATCGGCAGGGTGACAGACTGGATCGGCAGGATCGGGAGCGAGGACGCGCCGCTGCCGGGCATTGGCGCCATGCGGCAAGATTTCCCCGACCCGGCCAACATGCCTCTGTGCGGCGATGGGTTTGTCGAGACGCCTGTCCGGTTCGGTGAAGGCGAGCGCCTTTACGGCATCCTCTGCGAGCCGGCGGACGGTGAGCGCAAGGGCGCGACGGTGATCCTGCTCAGCACCGCCTATGAGCGAGCTTCCGGCTGGGGACGGATCACCGCGCTCGCCGCCCGGCAATTCGCCGCCAAGGGCATCGCTTCGCTGCGTTTCGACCCCGCCAATGTCGCCGACAGTCCGCCGCTGGCGGGCGTGCCGGCCCAGATCATCTATTCCGAGGCGCAGCATCTGGATGTCGCGGCGGCGATCGATTTCATCGAAGGCCGCGGCCTCGGGCCGGTCATCCTGACGGGACGTTGCAGCGGCGGCTATCTTGCCTTTCGTACCGCCGCGCGTGATCCGCGCGTCAGGGGCCTGGTTGTCGTCAATGCCTATACGCTGTTCTGGGATCCTGCCCAGTCGATCGACGAATGGCTGCAATTCTCGCCGCAGCGGCTGAGCTCTTACGGCTCCAAGGCGCTGAAACTGGAAACCTGGAAAAAGATCCTGCGCGGCGACGTCAACCTTGGATATGCCGCCCTCAATACCTTCCGCTTCCTGCGCAAGCGGCTTCTGGAATTTGCCGGGCCGCTGGCGGCGGCCGTGCCGGCGCTGTCGCGCGAGGGCCGGGAGGTCCATGGCGCGCTGCAGGCCATCCAGGCGCATCAGGCGGAACTGGTGCTGTTGTACCGGGATAACGATGTCGGCCTGCACCATTTTTCCTACCACTTCGGCGCCGACGGCGCGAAGCTGGCACGATATCCGAACGCGCGGCTCGTCCTCGTGCCGGATGCCGACCGCAACATGACCAAGCCGCATGCGCGCACTGCCTGCCGGCAGGAAATCGAAGCGCTGGCGCTGAAATTTCCGCCGGGCACCACGAACCAGCCATCGTAAGACAGGCCGCATTCCGGTTATCCAGACGACCCCAACTCCCCACGCAGCCGCCGGTCACACAGGCTGAAGCGGTTCGAAGCCGTGGCTGCCGCCGGAGCAATCTCGCATCTTTCATATCTGACGCGGGGATCAGGAACTGTTTGGCCGGTCGGGAATTTATACTTCGTCTCCGGTGGCTGCAGATGGATGAACGTTTCCAATGGCTTGCCGGGAGCATACGGCCACGCGCCCGCACAAAGGGTCGCGGCCTTTCAAGAAGGAGAACCGATATGCGTAAGATTTTCGTAGCCGTTCCGCTGACGATTGCCGCCCTGTTCACCACCGGCGCCCATGCCGAGGACGGCGCCCTGACCGGTGCCGTCGGCGGCGCGGCGACCGGTGCGATCGTCGGCGGCCCGGTCGGCGCCGCGGTCGGCGGCGTTGCCGGCGCGGTGATCGGCACGGCGATCGATCCGCCGCCGCAGAAGGTCGTCACCTATGTCCGCGAAGCGCCGATGCCGACAAAGAAGGTCGTCGTCGAGGAGCATGTCGTGGTCGGCACGGCCTTGCCGGAAACCGTCGTCGTCACGCCGGTGCCCGAGGATCCCACCTATGCCTATGCGGTGGTCAACGACGAACGCGTGATCGTCGAGCCTTCCTCCCGCAAGGTGATCCAGATCCTCAACTGACACTGAACCGACTCGAGGGCGCCGATCCGTTTTACGGGGCCGGCCCCTTGAGGGGAGCATGACCCATGAAACAGTTCGGCCGCTTTCTTTTCGCAATCGGCTCGGCGCTCGGCCTCTGCTTCGTCGGCTCGGCCACCGCCTCGCTGCTCATGTCGCCGCAGACGGACGGGCCGCAGATTCGCCAGGTCGACGTTACCGACCTGTGGACGATTCGCCCGGTGCGCGTCGATCCCTCAAGGCAGAATTTCGAACGCCTCGCCTCCATAGCGCCCGTCGATCCGCCCGCCTTGCCGCGCCCAGCCGCGCCTGTCGTCCAGAAGACGGCCGTGATCGACGATACGGCCGGCCAGCCCTCCGAAGCGCATGTCGCCTGGTGTGCCAACCGCTACCGCTCCTACGATCCCGGCAGCAATACCTATCGCTCCTATACCGGCACGGTTCGTACCTGCGTTTCGCCGCATATGGACGAAAGCCGCGCCGCGTCTTCGCCTGCCGGGCTGTCGCAGGCGCATATGTCCTGGTGCGCAGCGCGCTATCGTTCCTACCGGGCGCAGGACAATACCTATCGCTCCTATTCCGGCGAGCAGCTTGACTGCCTCTCTCCCTTCCTGCAGGACGGCTGATCGACCGAGGTCCCGGCTCGATCCGGTGTTGAGCCGAAATCCGCTCCGTGGTTAACTCCGCCTGCACAAGGATTGGCCCCCGGATTTGGAAAGGACCGGTCGCTTTGCCCCAGCCGGCAGGATTATCAGGAGCGGCGGCCATGGCGCTCTTCGCCATCCTCGCGCTGGCGGCAACAGCCCGTGCCGACGAGAACGACCGCGATGCCTGTCTTTACCAGGGTCACGACGGCGACCATGCGCTCTGCATTCGCAAGGAAAGGTTCAACACCGATCTCTGCGCCGTCATCGACCATTTCGCCACCACGCGCGATATTCCGCCGGCTTTCTTTGCCCGGCTGATCTGGCGCGAAAGCCTGTTCCGGCCGGACGCCGTCAGCCCCAAGGGGGCCGAGGGCATCGCACAGTTCATGCCCGGCACGGCGCGTCTCAGGGGCTTGCAGAACAGCTTTGATGTCATTCAGGCGCTGGATGCCTCGTCCAGCTATCTCAGCGATCTCAGGAACCGCTTCGGCAATCTCGGCCTGGCGGCGGCGGCCTACAATGCCGGCGAAGATGGCTTGCGTCGTTTTCTCACCGGCAACCGGCTGCCGATCGAGACGCGCGACTACGTTTTCATGATCACCGGCGCCTTCATCGAGACCTGGCGCGACAATCCGCCGGAGAGCGCCGCACCCGAGCTCGCCAGGGATACGCCCTTCCAGCAGGCCTGCGTGACGCTCGCCGAGACGCGGCGGATGCGCGAGCCGATCCTTTTCCAATCCGCCGACTGGGCGCCCTGGGGCGTGCAACTTGCCGCACATTACAATCCTGCGGTCGTCGATCGCCTGTTCAATCTGGCATTGATGAAACTGCCGCCGCCGCTGAGCGCCGAACGGGCGCTGTTCGTGCGTCAGCGCGGCGGCAATTTCGGCGCGCGGCCACGCTACGCCGCGCGGATCGGCCGGGAGAACCGGGCAGAAGCGACGAAGCTCTGCACCGCCATCCGTGCCGCCGGCGTGCCCTGCACCGTGTTCAGGAATCGATGATCAAAGGCCGAGATCGAGCAGCGCCCGGCGCATGACGGCGGCATCGGCGTCGATGCCGGTCCAGTAGCGGATGGCAACGATGCCCTGGTTGACGAGCATGCCGAGACCGTCGGCGGTGCGACAACCACGCGCCTGGGCCGCCCGCAGGAACGGCGTCAGCGGTGGATTGGGAATGCCGTCGGCCACAACCATGTCCGGCCGCAGGCTGTCGGCATCGATATCCGGCATGGCCTCGACATCGGGAAACAGGCCGATGGAGGTGGCATTGATGAGGATATCCGTCCCTTCCGGCACGACATACCGGCTCATCCACGGTTGATAACGGACGATTGCCGGCGTATTGGCATCGATGATCGCCGCCACCTCCTCGCCGCGCCCCGCGCTGCGATTGACGATGGCGATTTCGGCAGCACCCGCCAGCGCCATCTCGACACCGACCGCGCGCGCCGCGCCGCCGGCGCCGAGCAATACGACCCGCTTGCCGGCGGGATCGACGATCGGGGCGAGCGCGGCCACAAAACCCTTGCCGTCGGTATTCTCGCCGATCAGCCGCTCGCCGCGGCGCACGACGGTGTTAACCGCGCCGATGATGCGGGCGCTTTCGCCAAGCCCGTCGAGATGTTCGATGACCGCGACCTTGTGCGGGATCGAGCAGTTGAAGCCCATCCAGCCCATGGCGCGGGCGCCGCGCACGGCATCGGCCAAGGCTGACGGCGCCACCTCGCAATTGAGATAGCGCCAGTCGAGGCCATGATGGCGATAGGCGGCCTCGATCATGGCGACCGTCGGATTTTCGGCGGCCGGCATGGCGAAGGAGCCGGTCAGCGGCGACAGGAAATTATGGGTCATGAAAAGCTCCAGAAAGTCAGGCGGCGAGATCGTCGTTGCGCCAGGCGGTGCGCAGGTGATTGCCGACCCGCAACGCCTGTGCGCAGACGGTCAGGGCCGGATTGAGCGCCGCCGAGGACGGGAAGAAGGAGGCATCGACGACATGGAGATTGCGGTGATCATGGGCGCGACACAGGCCATCCAGCGCCGACGTGGCGGGATCGTCCCCCATGCGCACCGTGCCGCATTGATGCGACGGCGCCTCGATGCCGAAATCGTGGCGCAGCACCAGCGGGAAGATCCGCCCGAGCCGCGCCTTCACATGCCGCACGAAGCGGTCATGCGCCGGCCGGTCGCCGGGCCGGTAGTCGATCTCCACCTGATCGTTGGCAAGCAGCCGCACCCGGCTCAACGCGTTCGGCAGATCCTCCGACATGCACAGCCAGTCGACGCTGTGGCGGCCGAGCAGGTTGGCGAGCGGGCGCGGCACCCAGGAATAGGCGGCGCGGATCATCGGCCCCTGGATGTTGCCGAGCATCTGCACATTGCCCCGCGCCGCGCCATCGCCGGGCAGGCCGTGATAGAAATCGTTGACCGACAGGGTTTTGGGAAATTTCGTGTCGTTGACCCGCAACGGCATCAGTCCCATGAGTCCGGTCAGGTGATGGTTCATCAGGTAGCGGCCGACGACGCCGGAGCGGTTGGCAAGCCCGTCCGGACAGGTTTCACCGGCCGACCGCAGCAGGATCAGCGCCGAATTGATCGCCCCGGCGCTGAGCACGAAAAGCGGCGCCTCGACCCGGATCACTTGGCCCTCGCGGCGGATTTCGGCCGCTTCGATGCGCCCGTCCGCTCCCGGCAGCAGCCGCATGACCTGCGCCTTCGTCCATAGCGTGACATCGGGATGCTTCAGAATCGGGCGGATCAGCCGCGTCTCGCCATCGCCTTTTGCGCCGTACCGACAGGCGAAAGCATCGCAGGCGCCGCAGCGGCGACAGAGACCGCCCGGCCCGAAATCCACCGCCGAGGGCATATGGAAGGGACGAAGCCCATCGGCGCGCAGTTTTTCGGCCATGTCGGCAATGACCGGCTCATGCGCAATGGCGGCATGATCATAAGCCGCCGAGCGGAACGGCTCGGTCGGATCCAGCCCCGCCTGCCCGCGCACACCGAAAAGACGCTCGGCCTCGCCATACCACGGCTCCATGTCGGCATAGGAAACCGGCCAGGCGGGCGAAACGCCATCCTCATGGTCCACCGCGCGAAAATCGCTTTCGCGGAAACGGAACATCGCGGTGCCATAGAATTTCGTATGCCCGCCGACGAAGTAGTATTGGCCGGGGCGATAGCGGCGACCGTTCCGGTCCTGATATTCCTCCCGTGTCTTGTAGCGCGCCTGCACGAAGACGGCTTCGGCATCGGAATTTTCCGGCTCCTGCGGCAGGAAATCGCCACGCTCGACGATGAGGATTCTTGCGCCCGTGCCGGCGAGTTGGCGCGCCACCGTGCCGCCGCCCACGCCCGAGCCGATGATGACCACATCCGGTCGAATTGCCGTATCCATCCGCGAACCCCTTGAACTGTCCGCGCCAATCTAACGACGGCAACGGATTGCACCATTCCCTCCGGCCGCATGATTTTGTACGATTGCCGCATTCTTTCAGTACAGGAAGGGAGCAATGCACCAATGCAGCCCTGGTTCGAAACCGTCACCATCCCGCGCGACCGCTCCTGGCTGCTGTTCGACCGGCAATTGCCCGACTTTCCCTTCAACTGGCATTACCATCCCGAATTCGAACTGACGCTGACGGTCGGCAGTTGCGGGGTGCGCTTCGTCGGCGATCATGTGGAGCGATATGCACACGACGATCTCGTGCTGCTCGGCCCAAACCTGCCGCATGCCTGGCAGTCCGAGGCGCTGGTCGGCGATGCGCCGCTGCACCGCGCTATCGTCTGCTGGTTCACCCGCGACTGGATCGAGGGGCTGATGGCGCTGATGCCGGAATATGCGAGCCTCGGTCCGCTTGCCGCCGCGGCCGGGCGCGGGCTGGAATTCGACGACGAAACGGTGGCGCGGCTTCGCCCCCGCATGCTGGCGCTGGGCGCCTTGGCGCCCGCCCGGCAGGCGCTGGAATTGCAGTCGATCCTGCTCGACCTTTCCGCCGCCGACGGCCGACAACTGGCGTCGGGAGAAATTTCGGTCGGCGGAAACCCGCGCGACCGCGAGCGAATGCGCCGGGTGCTGACCTGGCTGCATGCACATTATCGGGAGCCACTGCGGCTGGAGCCGCTCTCGGCCATCGCTCATTTGACCGACAGCCAGTTGCAGAGGGTGTTCAAGCGCAGCACCCGTATGTCGATCAGCCAGTATGTCGCGCAACTGCGCATCGGCCGGGCCTGCCAGATGCTGGTGCAGACCGACTTGTCGATCGGGCATATCGCCGCCGAATGCGGCTTTTCCGACATGGCCCATTTCGCCCGTCAGTTCCGCGCCGCCAAAGGTGTTGCGCCAACCCGTTACCGGCAGGACTTCAAAGCTTCAGCAGGGCGTGGATGAGCCCGGCATGCGAAAGCCCGCCGAAGAGACCGGCGGGCTTTCGCAGAGTTGGCGGTCGCCGTCAATGGGCGGCGACAAGCTTCATGACATGAGATTTGTGCATTTCGAGCGTCGGCAGCGTCTTCTCGGCAAAGGACTTGACGGCTTCGTCGTCACCGCCCTTGGCATAGGTGGCGAAGAGGGTCACGGCCTCCATATGCGCGACCGTCTGCATATCGATGTAGAGCGCCTGGAATTCATCGCCCGATGCCGCATCGAGCAGTTTCAGCATCGCAGCATGTTTCGGCGCCAGTTCCGGTTTGGCGTCGCCGGAAAGCTTTGCCGCCTTCTTCAGCGCCTCGCCCGCCTTGGTGTGGTCGGCGACCATCTGTCTGGCGAATTCCTTGACATCCCCGGCGCTCGCCTTCTTCTCGGCGATCCGGCTGGATTCGATTTCGAAGGCGTTCGAACTTTCGACGGTCTTTACGAAGGACATCTTTTCGATGTTCATCGCGGCGGCGGCCTTGCCGGCATTCTCGAGTTTTGCAGCCTGGGCGACCGGCGCGGCCAGCAGGAAACCCGAGACGATTGCGGTGGAGATCCATATTCTCATCGGTCGCTCCTCACTTTACACTGTCGAAGGCGGCGGTCAGATCGGTGATCGCCATATCCATGGCCTGCTTGGCCTGCGGCACGACCTTGGCCATGCCGAAGAATTCATGGGTGACGCCATCGAAGGTCTTGACGTTGACCTTTACACCCGCCTTCTCAAGCTTTTCGGCATAGGTTTCGCCTTCGGAACGCAACGGATCGATCTGGGCGAGGATCACCGTCGCCGGCGCGACGCCGGCAAGGTCGGAACGACCGTCGAGATCGATGCGCGGATCCTTCGCCTGATCCATGGACGTGGTGACATGTTTCACGAACCATTCCATATCCGCCTTGCCGAGCGGCTTGGCATTGGCATTTTCCTTGTAGGACGGCGTGTTCATGTCGCTGCCGGCGACGGGATACACGAGAAGCTGGTGCACGGGTTGCCTGGTCTTTTGTGTCTTGGCCATCAATGCGACGTTGGCGGCGAGATTGCCGCCGGCGCTTTCCCCGGCGACCGCGATCTTCTCCGCATTGCCGTTCAGTTCATGGATGTTTTCGACCACCCATTGGTAAGCGGTCCAGGCATCGTCGTGGGCTGCGGGAAACTTGTGCTCCGGCGCATGGCGATATTCAACCGAAACCACGATCGCCTTCGCGCCGGCGGCAATGGCGCGCGGGCTTGCATCATAGACGTTGATGTCGGCGATCACCCATCCGCCACCATGATAGTAGACGACGACGGGGAACGGTCCCTTGCCGTCCGGAACGTAGACCCGCGCCGCCAACCCGCCATTCGGCGAGGGAATGGCGATATCCCTGGTGGTCACCTTCGCTTCCGGATCGGAGGAAATGTGCTTTTCCCATTGCAGGGCGCGGGCGGCATCGGCGGGGCTCGCCTGCATGCGTGCTTCCGGTACAGACAGACCGGCAACGGGTTTGGCTTCCAGTGCCTGGAGCTTGTCCAGTACGGCCTGCATTTCGGGAGCCGGCTTTGCCATATCCTGGGCCGCAGCCAGGGGGGCCCAAACGACGATCGTAACGGCGGCCGCGGCAGTCAGCCGGGCCATTCGGGAGCATAAACGCATGGCAGGTTCCTTCGTGATGGTGCCGTTCCAACACCGTCGTCCCGCGATTGTTCCCAAAGGCCTTGCGATGCGCCCGGAGAACTTCGCTGCCTTTGGCCGGTTCGCCCGAGATGCCGCCCGCGCTGACTGGAGATGCCTGTCTTGAGAAGCACGACCCATGGCTGCCGCATGCCGCTCAACCGAGAAGGCGCTGGGATCAGACGTGGGCTTGCAGCGCCGGATGGAGCCGCAGACGCCGCTTATTTGCGCGTCAGGCTGAAGGAAAAATGGCTGCCGCGATGGTAGTCGATGGCATAGTTGACCGGAACGCCGGCTGCGTTGAAACAGATTTCCTTGATCAGCAGCGCCGGGCCGAAATCGCCGAGATCATGCCGTTCGACCACGTCCTGCGGCAGCAGCACGGCCGAAACGGTGGCTGCCGACATGCGGGGACGGTTGCGATACGTATCCAGCAGCGCGATCAGCGAGCCGCTCCAGTCAATGTCGAACAGCCGCGTCGGGATGATGCTGCGCGGCACGTAATCGACGCAATAGAGGATCGGCGCATCCTCGTGCAGCCGCAGCCGCTCGATGCGGATGACGCGGTCGCCTTGCGCGAGTTGCAGATCCTCGGCCAGCCGCTTGTCCGGCTTCTCCTCCGAGATCGACAGAACCTTGTTGACCGGCCGATAGCCGTAATGCCGCGTCATGTCGGTGACGCTTTCGAACACGGTGATGGGACGATCGACCTGCACAGCCGACAGCGCCGAGACGAACCGGCCGCGCCCATGCTCGACATAGATGATGTCGTCCTGTTCCAGCAGTTTCAGCGCCTCGCGCAGCGCCGGCCGGGAAATCTTGAAACGCTGGGTCAGTTGCGCCTCGGTCGGCAGCTTGTCGCCGGGCTTCAGTCCCTCCGAACGGATCAGGTCGGCGATCCGGTCACGCAACTGAACGGCAAGGGTGCGGGAATCGCGAAGGGGCTCCTCCAAGGGATTGCCTCATATGCTGGTTGTTGCAACCTTCTTCTTGTCTGACAAATAGTGTCGGGTCAAGTTTTATCACCCGGCCGACGACACGGCGCTTGCGGCGATCATCAGGGATTTCCAAACGCAGGGCAGCTTGACAGCACCTCGCAATGATGTCAGTTGTCTTACAACATTATTGAAGGTGACCCGACCGTCGCCAGGCCATCGAGAGACCCGCCATGCTGAACTTCGACGAACAGAGATTCCTGCGTATCCAGACGGGCGCCGTTGCGCTGCAGAAGCGCCTCGAAACGGTGATCAACACCTGCCTGGCAGAGGGCGCCGACAGCATCTTCTTCCTCGGCACCGGCGGCGCCGCGATCCTGATGCAGCCGGCGGCGCAATTGCTGCAGCGCCGTTCGCGTTTTCCGGCCTTCCTCGACATGCCGGCCGAGATCGTGCTGACCGGCTGCGCCAACCTCACCGAAAAATCCATCGTCGTCATGCCCTCGCTTTCCGGCACGACCAAGGAAAGCGTGGCGCTGCTGGCGAAGCTGAAGGAAATCGGCGCGACCGTGATCACGCTGGTCGGTCATGCGGAAACGCCGCTCGGCAAGGGCGGCGACCATGTCTTCGTCAACTTCGCCGAGGACGACACGTCCTGCGAATCCTTCTACCTGCAATCGCTGTTCATCGCGCTGGCGATCCTGAAAGCGCGCGGCGAAATCGAGGGTTACGAACGCATCGTCGCCGAGCTGGTGTCGCTGCCGCCGCTGCTGCTGGAGGTGAAGCGCGCCTATGAGCCGAAGGCCGAGGGTTTTGCCAAGATCCTCGCCGGCGCGGATTACCACATCGTCACCGGCGCGGGAAACGTCTGGCCGGAAGCCTTCTATTACGGCATGTGCATTCTGGAGGAGATGCAATGGATCCGCACTCGCCCGGTGCATGCCTCCGATTTCTTTCACGGCACGCTCGAACTGGTGGAAAAGGACGTCAGCGTCATCCTCTTCAAGGGCGAGGACGCGCTTCGGCCGCTGGCCGACCGCATCGAGAATTTCGCCCCGAGCTATACCGACAGGCTGACGGTGCTCGATACCGCCGATTTCGAACTGCCTGGCATTTCGGCGGAGACCCGCACCCTGATCTCGCCGGTGCTGCTCGCCACCGTTCTGGAGCGCATCAGCGCGCATCTGGAAGTGCTGCGCGACCATCCGCTGACCACGCGCCGCTATTACAAGAAGGTTGCCTATTGAGCCGCCCGGCCCGATATCGTTAATCCTCGGCCGCGCGGGCGAAAAAACTCGCGCGGCCTTTTCGTTCGCAGCGAGGCTTTTCATGGGCTCTTTCCGGTTCGCCGCCGTCGGCGACAATTGCATCGATCGTTTCCGGCCGCCGCTGAACCAGTCTCTGGTCGGGGGTAACGCGGTCAATGTCGGCGTGCAACTGGCGCGGCTCGGGCAAACCGCCTTCTATTTCGGCGCGGTCGGCGAGGATGCCGATGGCTGCCGCACGCTCGATCTGCTGGCGGAAAACGGCGTGCGCCTCGACCATGCCGAAACGCGTCCCGGACTGACGGCGTATACGGATATCGAAGTGCTTCCCTCGGGAGACCGGGTCATCGCCTATGAGGATTTCGGCGTCTGCGCCGGCTACCGCCCCTCGCCTTCCGACATCGAGGCGCTGAAAACCATGGACCATGTGCATATCGGCTGGCTCGACGATGGCGGCGCGCTGCGGCGGGCGCTCGCAGCGGCGGGCGTCAGCGTTTCCCAGGATATTTCGGTCAATGCCGATCCCGGCAATCTCGGCATAGACGGGCTGAGCGTCGCCTTCGCTTCCGCCGGCGACGGCGATGCCGACAGCCTCATGCGGTCGTTGCTCGATGGTGGTGCACATACCGCCGTCGTTACCCGAGGGGCGAACGGGTCCGCGGCGATGGACGGTAGCCTGCGGGCCGAAACCGGCATACGCCCGGTCGAGATCGTCGATACGACGGGGGCCGGCGACAGTTTCATCGCCGGCTTCCTCGCCGCCTTTTTAGGCCGTGCGCCGCTGCAACGCTGCTTGGAGGCCGGCCGCGACCATGCCAGCTGGACCTGTACCCATGTCGGGGGTTTTCCGCAGCGGCCTCTACCCTTGTGACGCTTTCTTGAGGACGAGCCAGCCGGAAAGAATAATGATCGCCGCGCCCGCCAGCGTATGCAACTCGACAGGTGTAGCGAACAAGAGCAGGCCAAACAGGCAGCCCCAGACGATCTGGCTATACTGGAAAGGCGCCACCACCGAAGCCTCGCCGATGCGGAAGGCGCGGACGAGCAAGCCGTGGCCCATGAGCATCGCCAGCCCGCCGGCCAGCGCCAGCACGAGATCGGTGGTGCCGACCGCCGCCAGGCCTTCAGTCACCACGGCAAGGCCGAGCGCCAGGGGCGCCAGCACCACCAGCGCGCTCGCCACCAGCGCGTCGTCGGTCTCCGCCAGCTTCGCCTTGCGCAGCAGCACCAGTGACAGCGCAAAGAGGACCGCCGAACCAAGCGCGGCGGCATGGCCGTAATTCAGCGGCGCCACGCCCGGCTCCAGCGCCACGGCGACGCCGGCGAAACCGATGAGCACCCCGCACCAGCCGCGCGCCGACAGCCTTTCGCCCAGCAGCAAGAAACTCAGCACCGCCACCAGGATCGGCGTCAGGAAGGCGATCAGATAGGCCTCCGCCAGCGGCAGCTTGGCAAAGGCATAGTGGATCAGCACGGTATCGCCGGCCAGAAGCGCGCCGCGCAGCAGCGCCAGCTTCGGCTCGCGCGGCACCAGCCGCCGCACCTGTCCGCGCACCAGCGCCTGTCCTGTCAGGAAGATCAAGCCGACGGCGGTGATCATGAAAGTCACCTGCGGCGGCGGCAGATGCCCGGCCAGCAGCTTGACGAAGACATCCGCGCCGGAAAACAGCGCGAAGGCGCAGAGAACGACGCCCGCCGCCCGTCCGTTGGCGGGCGTGACGGCGGCGGCATCGATGGACAAGGGCGACGGCTCAACGGACATTGAAGCGGCCGAACCTTTCCTCGATCCGGGCCTGCGCATATTCGAGGCAGATGGACAGGATCCAGTAGATCATCGAGGCGGTGATCAGCATTTCGATGTGGCGGAACTCCGTCTGCCCCTGGGTGCGGGCGAGATACATGATTTCCCAGACGCCGACGACGGAGACCAGCGAAGAATCCTTCAGCATGGCGATGAACTGATTGCCGGTCGGTGGAATGATGACCCGCATCGCCTGCGGAAGGACGACCAGCGCCATGGTCTGCGAGGGGCTGAGTCCCAGAGCGGTCGCGCCTTCCGTCTGCCCGCGCGGAATGCTTTCGATGCCGGCGCGGAAGATTTCGGTCATATAGGCGCCGTAGCACAGCGACAACGCCAGAATGCCGGCCGGCACCGCGCCGATGACGTAGCCCACCTGCGGCAGGCCGAGATAGATGATGTAGATCTGCATGAGCAGCGGCAGGCCGCGAAACAGCGAGGTGTAGAAGGTCGCAAGACCGTAGATGACACCGTTGGTCGACAGCTTGGCGATGGCGCCGGCCAGCGCGATCACCGTGGCGATGATGATCGAGATCGCCGAGATATAGAGCGTCGTCGTCACCCCTTGCGTGATCAGGTAGCCGATCTTCTTGGCGATGAAGGCGAAGGACAGGTCGAAGGAATAGAAGAACAGCATCAGCAGGGCGAACAGCTCGACCCAGACGCCGACCACCTGCTGACGGCGCGACAATTGCCGCAGCAGCTTCCAATTGGCGGCGACGATCAGCGCGATCAGCAGCGCCGAGACCAGCCGGCCGGCGGCCTGGTTTTCGCCGAGCCAGGCTGACGACATCGGCAGAAGATGCCCAAGCCAGGCAGAGCTGATGCCGAGCTGGTAGAGGCCAAGCGTCACGACGAGAAGGAAGAACAGGCTCGCGGCGCGACGCGACGCCTCCGGATAGGTCAGTATCAATCGGCCGATCATCGTAGTCGATCCCCCTCGCCTCAGGCGGCGCGCTCGCGCCACCAGTCCTGGGCCTGCAGTTTCCAATAGGTGAGCTGCGCCACCGCCAGCCCCGCGAGACCGCCGGCCCAGACGAGGCCGAAGGGCGAAAACAGGCTGTAGCGTTCCGACTGACCGAGAATGCCCTCTGCGATCACCTTGCCGCCGATGGCAGTGGTGTTGAGCCCATGGCCGCCGAAGGCGGTGCAATACCACACGCCATCCCGCATCTTGCCGATCTGGGGCATGAGATGGCGGGCATAGGACATCAGCCCCGACCAGGCGAGCTCGGTCTTCAGGCCTGCCAGTTGCGGATAGGTGCCGACCATCTCGGCGCGCAATTCCTTGACCAGCGCCTCCGTCGAGGCGGCGCGGGTGGTGATGCGCCCGCCCCAGAGCAGCCTTTTGCCGCCGTCGATCACCCGGTAATAGTCGCCGGCGCGGCGATTGTCGCCGATGGCGTCCGAGGTGGCGATGGCCGAAGCGATCATATCGGGCGCTTCCTCGCTGACCATCACATAGGTGGCAATCGGCAGGAAGGCGCGTTTCAATGCGCCCAGCAGCGCCCCGGTATAGCCGCCTGTCGTGAACACCACATGCCGGGCGAAAACCTCGCCGCCGGCGGTCGCCACACGTTTCTGCGCGCCATCGAGATCGACGGAACGGGCCGGCGAGCCCTCGAAGATACGCCCGCCAAGCCGCTCGATCTCACGGGCGACGGCGCGCAGGTAATTCAGCGGATGCATGTGGAAGGCGCGGCCGTCGCGCAGCGCCTGGAAATAACGCTCGGATTTCAGCACGGAGCGCACGCGGTCGCGCTCCATGAATTCCAGCTCGTAGTCATAGTCGCGGCGCAAGCCGTCGGCATAGGCCTTGAGGTCGGCGGCATCGTCGTAGCGCAGCACGCTCATGATGCCGGGGATCGGCCGGGCGTCGCCGATGCCGAGGTCGCGGATGGTGTCGCGCACGAAATCCATGCCTTCGATCGACATCATATGCAGCTTGCGCGCCGCCTCCTTGCCGGCGATGCGGGCGATCTCGTCGCTGCCGGTGGCATACCCGGCGCCGACGAAGCCGCCATTGCGGCCGGAGGCGCCGAAACCGACACTTTCGGCCTCCAGCACGATGACGGACTGGCCGGCACGGGCAAGCTGCAGCGCCGTCGTTAGGCCGGCGAGCCCGCCGCCGACGATCACGGTGTCGCATTCCTCGCGGCCCTTGAGCGCGGATCGCTCCGCCGGGTCGGTCATGGTGCGTCTGTAATAGGTATCCGGATAACTCATCGCGTGGGCTGCCTTCGGGAAACGTCAATCTTCGCCAACGGACAAGGCATGGAGGCGATCCCCCATGCCCTCATGCCGAAATCAGTCGGCGGCGTAGTCCTTGCCATACCACTTGGTGGTCAGCTTGCCGAGCGTGCCGTCCTTCTTCATGTCGGCGATGATGCCGCCGACCTTGGCGGTCCATTCCGCATCGCCCTTCTCGGCGATCACCACCAGCGGCTCCTTGAAGGCATATTCGCCTTCGAGAACCTTGAGCGGATAGCCGTTCTTGATGGCGTTGAGGGCGGTCTGTTCCGGCGCGATCACGGCATCGAGACGCACGCCGTTGCCGAGGCGCAGGTCGTCGAAGGGCAGCATGGAATCGGCAAAGGTGCGGACTTCGCCCGGCTCGATCTTGTATTCGATCGGCGGCAGGCCGGGCGCGTCGATTTCGAGCTTGCGGTTGATATAGTCTTCCGAGGTCGTGCCCGTCTCGACGCCGATCACCTTGCCGTTGAGGTCGGTGACCGTCTTGGCCTCGCTGTCCTTGTGAACCACGAAGACATAGGGGCTGTAATAATAGATGCCGACGAAATCGATCACCTGGGCGCGGGCCTTGGTCGGCGTCACCGAGCCAACGCCGAGATCGTAGCGGCCCTGCCAGCGGCCGCCGGTCAGCGTCTGCCAGTCCGGCGTCTCGAAGCTGACCTCGACGCCGAGGCGCTTGGCGATCTCGCGCGAGACGTCGATATCGAAGCCGACCATCTCGTTGTTGTCGTCGAGATAGCTCTGCGGCGGCCAGCCGCTGTTGGTGGCGACGACCATCGCCTTCTTTTCCATGACACGGTCGAGCGTCTGCCCCGCCTGGGCGGACACGGCGGCGGCGGCAAAGACCGCGCCGATGACGAGGCGCGCAAAGAGCTTTTTCATGAGGATCCTCCAGATAGGCTGCGTCAGCCTTTTCCCCGTTTATGTAAGATGTCTGACAACTAATGTGTGAAATAGGTTGCGATCCAAGTCAAGAGCGCG
The DNA here is from genome assembly GCF_029601685.1 of Rhizobium sp. YJ-22. Taxonomy (NCBI): domain Bacteria; kingdom Pseudomonadati; phylum Pseudomonadota; class Alphaproteobacteria; order Hyphomicrobiales; family Rhizobiaceae; genus Rhizobium; species Rhizobium sp. YJ-22. Next base: position 99,890 of record NZ_JARRIR010000012.1, read on the forward strand.
TGGGGCAAACAACCCATCAAAGGATGCGATGCATCGATATGGGTTGTGAATGGATGCGGACGAAAACTGTGACCAAATATCAGGCGGCGGCAGCCTGCCAGGCGGCTTCGATACAAGCGAGCTTGTCGATCTGGTAGGCCTCGTATTCGGTGAGGAAGTCCCGCGAAATCCAGAAGATCGAGGCGCCGCGCTTGGCAGACCAGCCGACATGGGCGGTGCGTTCCGAAGCTGCAAGCTTGCGCAGGAGATGCGTGCGGGTGATGCGCAGCGGCTCGCTCAACTGGCCGAAGGAGCGTATCCGTGTCGGAAACCGCTCCGCACCGGCGGGCGCGTCGTCGAGGCTGGCGATGATCTTGTCCATCAGCAGGCCGCCATCGTTCATGTCGCTGAACAGCGCGAGGATGCGGGCCGGCTGCATCGTCGTTTTTGAAGACAGCAGTTGTCGGACGATCCGAGGATGCATCTGCGCCAGAAGGCCAGGATCGCGGCGTAGCGTCGCGCGGCGAGAACCGCCGTCGAGGGCGTCGAGGCTTTCCAGATGCAAGGCGAGCCAGGTTTCCAGCGCCGCGACCGTCGAGCCGGCCAGCACCACCGGGCGCGAGCGGCGATCGGCGCCGGCCGGGCCGGCCTGCGCCATGCGGTAATGCAGCATTTCCTCGACGAAGCTGATCGCCGTGTTGCGGCTGGCAATGGCATGTTCCTTCACCGCCTCCAGGAAATGCGCGACGACCAGGCCGCGCTCGCCGCGTTCGAAGGCCATGGCGGTTGCCAGTTGCGCCAGCAGGTAACGCTGCTGCGTGCCGAAGATCGCGGCGATGCGCGGGATCTGGCGATGCACCGCCAGGAAGGCCCCGGCCTGGACCTTGAGCACGGCGCGCAGGGCCGGATGGGCGGCAATCGCCGTCCTGTCCAGTCCCGGCGGCAGGGGCTGCGGGACCGGAAACGGCGTTGGCAAAGCGTTTTCCATGAGAGAAGACGCGATCGGCATGAACGGGCACCTCGCTGAAGGATCAGCGCGCCCTATCACAGCCGCGGAGGACCGGTCTTCTCACTCTGCGCAAAGCCTTGCCTTTTATCAAACCACCGCCGGCGGCATGGCCCGCATGTCCAGCGGCGTCATGCCGTAGGCGGCGCGAAACGCCCGGTAGAAGGTGGCGAGGCTGTCGAAACCGCAGGCATAGGCGATGTCGGCGACCGTGCGCTCCTGCCGGTGCAGCAGCAGGCGCAGCGCCCGCTCCAGCCGGAAGCCGGTGAGCGTGCGGGCGAAGGACAGGCCGGAAGGCTCGAACAGGATGTGGAGCTGCCGCGGCGAAACGCCCAGTTCGCGGGCGACAAGCGAGGGCGAGAGGTCCGGGCGGTCGAGATCACGCCGCAGGATGGCGCGCGCGGCCTGCAGCAGCGCCAGCCGCAGCGCGGCCCGGTTTTCCGGCGCGTGATGCGGCAGGCGTCCCGTCGCCACCAGCGCCAGCCGGCCGATGGCATCGATGCCGGCCGCAGGATCGGGCAGCACGGCATCGCGCGCGCCGATCGCCAAAAACAGCGCGGTCACCGGCCGCAGCCAGGCGGCACGGATCGGCTGGCTGGCGAGATCGGCGAGCGGCGGCGCGAAATCGCAGCCGGCGAGCGGGATCTTGATCATGCGCCACAGGAAGCGGCGATCCGTGTTCGGCGTCCCCGAATAGGTCTGCTCGGAATGGCCGACAGTGAAGGCGCCGCTGTCGATGCGGTGCAGGGCCGGCCGCCGGCCGGTCTCCATCCAGCCGCCGCCCTCGATCTGCCAGCCGAGCAAGAGGCTGTCGCTGGACAGGCGGGCGATATCCTGCGGGGTGCGGCTGACTCGGTAAGCCGAAGCTTGCAGTTCCGAAACGATCGCGCCGCCATAGGCTTCAGCGGTAAAATGCCCGCTGAAATCGCCGCGCTTTTCCCGGTCCAGCTCGATGGTGACGCCGAACAGGCTCCTGCCGCGCGTCTCGCGCCAGTGTTCGAACCGGTCCTGAGCGGGAATGTCGTCCGTCGTGAAGCGCAGCACCGCTTTCCCTCCGCCGCCGCATGCGTTCGCTTCCTGAGGTATAGGCTGCAATGCGCAAGAGAATCAATCGGCGGCGGCCGTTGGCAGCGGCTTGGTTTCGGCTTACACATTCACCCGACAACACGAGGAGAACGACATGGAATATCGGCTGCTCGGGCGCTCGGGCCTGAAAATTTCGACCATCACCATGGGCACCATGACCTTCGGCGGCAAGGGCTGGGCAAAGACGGTGGGCGAGCTCGGCGTCTCCGAGGCGCGGCGGCTCACCGATATGTGCCTCGACGCCGGCGTCAACCTGATCGACACCGCCGACGTCTATTCCGACGGCGTCTGCGAGGAAGTCCTCGGGGAAATCATCGGCGGACCGCGAAAGAATGGCGTGCTGATCGCCACCAAGGCGCGCTTTCCGATGGGCAGCGATCCGAACGACGCCGGCTCGTCGCGCTATCACCTGATCCGCGCCTGCGAGGCGAGCCTTCGGCGGCTGAAGACCGATGTCATCGACCTCTACCAGCTTCACGAATGGGATGGCGTCACCCCGCTGGAAGAAACCATGGAAGCGCTCGACACGCTGGTGCGCCAGGGCAAGGTGCGCTATGTCGGCTGCTCCAATTTCTCCGGCTGGCACATCATGAAGGCGCTCGGCGTCAGCGAGCGGGATCGCCGCGCCCGCTTCGTCAGCCAGCAGATCCATTATACGCTCGAAGCCCGCGAGGCCGAATACGAGCTGCTGCCGATCACCGTCGACCAGGGGCTCGGCGTGCTCGTCTGGAGCCCGATCGCCGGCGGCCTGCTCTCGGGCAAGCATCGCCGCAACCAGGCGGCACCGGAAGGGACCCGCCAGTTCGCCGGCTGGACGGAGCCGCCGATCCGCGACGAAAACCGCCTGTGGACGATCGTCGAGACGTTGGTGGAGATCAGCGACGGGCGCGGCGTGTCGGCGGCGCGGGTGGCGCTCGCCTGGCTGCTGGGGCGACCCGGCATCACCTCCGTCATCGTCGGCGGACGCACGCCGGAACAATTTGCCGACAACCTGGCAGCGGCCGATCTGACATTGACGGCGGAGGAGCGCGCCCGGCTGGATGCGGTCAGCGCCCCGCCGATCCTCTATCCCTACTGGCACCAACTCAACACGGCCAACGACCGTCTCAGCGAGGCCGACCGCGTGCTGCTCGGGCCGCATTTGCAGGATTAACTCTCCGGCGTGATTAGTCTCACGGTCGGGAAATAGCTGCGATAGCGGCCGACATCGCGGGTCAGCAGCGGCAGGTCGGCGACGGCGGCATGGGCGCCGATGAAGAAATCCGGCAGCACGCCGGTGCGCGTGCCGCCGGCGCGGCGATATCGCGTGAACACTTTTCCGGAGAGGAACAGCGCAGCGCGGGGCATGGGCGTCAGTTCAAGCCCCGCTTCGGCGATGAAGGCATCGAGTTCCTCGATGCGCCCGTAACGCACCGCAAGCTCGGCATAGATGGCGTCGTTGATCAGCAGCAGGCCGGCGAGGCTGGCGGCTTCGAGCTGCGCCACCGACCAATCCGCCCAGCGCGGATCGTCGGTGACGAGATCGAGCAGCACGTTGGTGTCGACGAGCGTCACGGCTCGCCGCGCGTCAAGGCCATGATCGCCTCGGTATCCAACCCCTTGCCGGCATGGCCGCGCAGCTTCTGGAAGCGGCTCGCCGGTGGGGCTTTGCCGGCGCGGATGATCACCACGTCGCCATCGGGCGTGCGGCGGAAATCGACCTTGCTGCCGGGAACGATGCCGAGCAGGTCGCGAACCGGCTTGGGGATGGTGACCTGGCCCTTTGCTGTGACGGTGGTGCTCATGACGACCCTTCGGTAATACCTGCTGGAAGAAATGTATTACCTTGAAGGCGGAATTTCAATGCGGCTTTCAACCGCCTTCCGCCGCGCGCCGTTTTTCAAGATGATGCTCGCGCAAGACCGTGAAGAGGCCGGCGCCGACCACGATGACCGCTCCGGCCATCATGTTCCAGCCGACGCTTTCATTGAAGAACAGGACGGCGACGATGACGCTGAGCACCAGTTGCAGATAGGTGATCGGCTGCACTTCCACCGCCTCCAGAAGGCCATAGGAGCGGATCAGGCAATAATGGCTGAGCGTGCCGCAGATGCACAGGGCTGCCATCGCCCACCAGTCGGCGGGCTGGATCGCCGTCCAGTAGAAGGGGCCGACCAGCGAGATCGCCGCCGCACCGGCGACGCCGGCATAGAAGACGCTGGTGACGGCGCTGTCATAGCGGCTGACGGCGCGGGTGGCGACGCTGTAGATCGCGAACATGAAGGCCGCCGTCAGCGGCAGCAGCAGCGACAGGTCGAAATGCACACCGACCGGATTGAGGATGACCAGCACGCCGAACAGGCCGACGACGACCGCCGTCGCCCGCCGCCAGCCGACCTTTTCGCCGAGCAGCGGCACCGACAGCAGGGTGACCAGCAGCGGCGTCGCCTGAAAGATCGCCTGGCTCATGGCCAGCCCCGCATGGGTGAAGGCAAAGACGGTGACGACGATTTCGGCGACCAGCAACACGCCGCGCATGATCTGCAACCCCGGCCGGCGCGTGGCGACCGCCTTTCGCAAACCGCCGGGCGAGGCCGCCGCCAGGATGGTCACGAAGACGGCGAAGGCCCAGAAACGCACCATCGTCACCATGATCGGCGGATAGCGGTCGCCGAGAAACTTGGTGAAGCCGTCCTGCGCGGCAAAAATGCTGACTGCCAGGAGAACGAAAATATAGCCGCGCGTCTTGGTTTTCATGAAGTCCGGGCTTCGCAAAAGGAATCGATAAGGCGTCAGTAGCAGTTTACGGCCGCCGTTTCGATGACCCGATGCCGGATTGCACGCAATTCCGTCACCGCCGCCGGCCGAAGCGCCGTTCAGCCTCGGCGGCGCAGCGCACAAGCAGCTCCTCCCCAGAGGCCGGGGTTTGGCGATAGGATGAAATCAGCAGCTTGAGCAACTCGCGCTCGGTGACCGCATTGCGGTTGAACCAGGCTTCCGAGAGCAGCGCGCGATAGACGCCGCCAATGATGGTGATTTCGTCAGGCGTGAATTTGGACATGCGGATTCGATACGGATAACGGAATGAGCGCTTCGGTATCGAGCGGGCCATGCCGCTCCTGCCTGTGCAACGGATGCGCAGTCTATCACAGTTTTGCAGGACGGCGCCGCTATTTCCCGGTTGCGAAGAATCCGGCGTCGGACACTTCCCGGTAGCGCCGACGCGATGGTCGACCATGCGCGATTTACAGATGTCGCATTTTAATTTTCATATGCCGGAGCGCAGGAAAGCGAAGCTTGACGCATATCATGCTGAATTTAAAGAAATTTTCCTCCATATACACCTCCATTTGTCATATGTCATCGCAATATTGACAAATGTCGAGACATGATCGAATATTGTCATCATCGAAGGGCGAACGTGGAAAGGCTTGCGTGCGCCCGAGGATGTCGGGAGGAAACGGCATGTCGGAATTGCTGCTGGATGTGGACGGGCTGCAGAAGTCGTTCAACGGCGTCGCGGCATTGCGCAACGGCCGCCTGCAATTGCAGGCCGGCTCCGTGCATGCGCTGTGCGGCGGCAACGGCGCCGGAAAATCCACCTTCCTGAAGATCCTCATGGGCATCCACAATCGCGACGGCGGCACGATCCGCCGGCGCGGCACCGACGTCGTCTATTCGACACCGGCCGCGGCGCTGGCCGCCGGCATCGCCATCATCGAGCAGGAACTGAGCCCGGTTCCGCACATGACGGTGGCGGAAAACATCTATCTCGGCCGCGAGCCTTCCGCCCGCTTCGGCGGCATCGACTTCAAGACGATGAACCGCAATGCGCAAGGCCTGCTCGACCGCCTCGAATTCGACATCCGCGCCAACCAGTTCATGATGAACCTGTCGGTGGCGCAGGTACAGCTCGTCGAAATCGCCAAGGCGCTGAGCCACGATGCCGAAGTCATCTTCATGGACGAGCCGACCTCGGCCATCGGCGAAAAGGAGGCGCAGCAGCTCTTCGCCGCCATCGGGCGCCTGAAGGCCGACGGCAAGGGCATCGTCTATGTTTCGCACCGCCTGTCGGAAATTTTCCAGATCGCCGATTCCTACACCGTCTTCCGCGATGGCGCCTATGTCGACAGCGGCAGGCTGGCGGATATCGACCGCCCCCGCCTGATCGAGATGATCGTCGGCCGCGCCCTCGGCGAGGAATATATCAAGACCAACGCGCCGACATCCGTGCCGGGCCTCGAGGTTGCCGGCCTCACGGCACCGGGCAAGATCGAGAATGTCAGCTTCACCGCCCACAAGGGCGAGATCCTCGGCATTTACGGATTGATGGGCTCGGGGCGCACCGAGATCTTCAACTGCATCTTCGGTCTCGATGCACCATCGGCCGGGACGATCAGGCTCGACGGCGCGCCGATCACGGTGAAGAAGCCGGCCGATGCCATGGCGCAAGGGCTTGCCTTCGTCACCGAGGACCGCAAGCAGACCGGCCTCAACCTGATCGACAGCGTGCGCAACAATGTCTGCCTCGCCAGCCTGCCGGAACTCTCGCCGCGCTTCAACATGGACCGCGCCGGAGAGGCGGCGGCCAGCAGGGAGATGATCGAGCGTTTCCGCATCAAGGCGGCGCGCGACACCATGCCGGTCTCCGGCCTTTCCGGCGGCAACCAGCAGAAGGTGGTGCTCGGCAAGTGGTTCCTGCGCAATCCGAAGGTGCTGCTGCTCGACGAACCGACGCGCGGCGTCGATGTCGGGGCCAAGCGCGAGATTTACCGCATCATCTGCGAATTCGCCGAAAGCGGCGGCACCGTCGTGATGATCTCGTCGGAAATCGACGAGGTGCTCGGCATGTCGGACCGCATCCTGGTGATGCGTCAGGGCCGGCCGGCCGGAATATGCCCCAGGGAGGAGGCGGACGCGCAGACGCTGGTGCATCTTTCGACCTGACGTCGAAAGTAACCCGCGCCCCGCGTGCCCGAGATCGAAAGAGGTTCATGACATGTCTTCCACCGAGAACACTGCCGGCAAGAGCCTTTTCAGCTCCGACCGGCGCCGACTGATCATCCAGGAATACGGCATTTTCCTCGCCTTCCTGCTGCTCGCCGCCATCCTGTCGGTATCGAACGAATTCTTCCTGACAGCCGGCAACATCTCCAACGTGCTGCTGCAGACCTCGATCAACGGGGTGCTCGCCATCGGCATGACCTTCGTGATCCTGACGCGCGGCATCGACCTCTCGGTCGGCTCGGTGGTGGCGCTGGCCGGCATCGTCAGCGCCAGTTTCGCCACCGGTTCGGCAACGGCCGGCATCGTCGGCGCGCCCTATTCGCCGTTCATCGCCATTCCCGTCGGGCTCGGGGTCGGCATCGCCTGCGGCGCGCTGGTCGGCATCATCGTCTCGCGCTTTTCGGTGCCCGCCTTCGTCGCCACGCTCGGCATGCTCTCGGCGGCGCGTGGGCTGACGCTGATCTATGGCGGCGGCAAGCCGGTTCCGGCTCTGACGGCGGATTTCCGCTGGATCGGCACCGGCAACATCGCCGGCATTCCGATGCCGGTCGTCATCCTCGCCATCGCCTTCGCCGTTTCCTGGTGGGTGCTGAACCGCACGCGCTTCGGCCGCTACATCTATGCCGTCGGCGGCAATCCGCATGCCGCCAACACCTCGGGCATCAATGTCGGCCGGTTGCGTTTCTCGGTCTATGTCATCTCCGGCGGCCTGTCGGGCCTGGCCGGCATGATCCTCGCCGCCCGCACCGGTTCCGCCCTGCCGCAGGCCGGCATCGCCTACGAGCTCGACGCCATCGCGGCGGTCGTCATCGGCGGCACAAGCCTGTCGGGCGGCGTCGGACGCATCACCGGCACGCTGATCGGCGCCCTGATCATCGGCGTCATGAACAACGGCCTCGATCTCATGGGAATCCAGTCCTATTACCAGCAGGTTCTGAAAGGGGCGCTGATCGTCGGCGCCGTCATGCTCGACCAGAAGCGCAATCACGGCGGCTAAACCCGCCAGACCATGTCACGCCCGGAGCGACTATCGCCCGCCATCGAACCGGGCAGCCCTGTCGGCTGTCCGAAATACCCGGAAATCCGCAAAAGACATCTCAACGGAGGAGAAGACTATCATGAAGAAAATGCTCATCGCCCTTGCCGCCGCCACGGCGCTGCTGGCCTCGCCGACGCTGGCGCAGGACAAGAAGCTGAAGATCGGCGCCGCCCCTTACGGCCTCAATGCCGAATTCATGCAGATCTGGTCGGCGGCGCTGGAACAGCACCCGGCGGTCAAGAGCGGCGAAGTCGAGCTGACCGTGTTCGACGGCCGTTATGACGCGCTGGTCCAGCAGGAACAGTTCAACACGATGATCACGCAGAAGTTCGACGCGATCATCTTCGTGCCGATCGACATCGAGGCCGGCGCCACCGCCGTCCAGGCCGCCAGCGATGCCGGCATTCCGGTCGTTGGCTCCAACACCCGCGTCAATTCGGACCTGCTCGCCGCCTATGTCGGCTCCGACGATACGATCTCCGGCTACATGGAAGCCAAGACCGTGCTCGACAAGATCGGCTGCAAGGGCAATGTCGTGATCCTCGAGGGACCGATCGGCCAGTCGGCGCAGATCTCGCGCCTGGAAGGCAACAAGAAGGCGCTGGCCGAGTGCCCCGAGGTCAAGGTTCTGGAAGACCAGACCGCCAACTGGTCGCGCGCCGAAGCCCAGACGCTGATGGAAAACTGGCTGACCGCGCATCCGGGCCAGATCAACGGCGTCATCGGCCAGAACGACGAGATGGCGCTGGGCGCCATCGAAGCGATCAAGGCGGCCAAGCTGAAGGTCGACGATTTCGCTATCGCCGGCATCGACGGCATCACCGACGCGCTGCACGCCGTCAAGGAAGGCACGATGACCTCGATCCTGCAGGACGCCACCGCCCAGGCGCAAGGCGCGATGGATCTGGCGATCTTCCATGCCAAGAAGGGCGACTACAAGCCGGAATCGGCGATCTGGGCGCAGTATCCGGACATGCCCTTCAACGACGGCAAGGACAAGAACTACAATGTTCCGTGGACGCCGGTGACCAAGGACAACGTCGACAAGCTCCTGGAAACCCGCAAGTAATTTGAAATCCCTGCAGGGCGGTTTATCCGCCCTGCCCTCCCGTCCCAGACCGAGGCCCGAACCAAGATGACCGACACAGCTCCTGAAATCGACCTGAACTTCCCGCTCACCGGCAAGGTTGCCGTCGTCACCGGCGGCGCCTCGGGCATTGGCGCCGCCATTTCCGCCGCCTTCGTCGCCAAGGGCGCGAAGGTCGCCGTTCTCGACATCAACGCCGATGTCGCAAGGGCCAAGGCCGAGGAACTCGGCGGCGGTGCGAGGCCTTTCGTCTGTGACGTCTCGAAGCCGGACTCGGTCAATCAGGCGATTGCCGACGTGGTCGAAAGCTTCGGCGGCATCGATATCGCCGTCAACAGCGCCGGCGTCGTCTTTCTCGCGCCCGCCGAAGACCTGTCGCTCGACTATTGGGACAAGACCATCGACATCAACCTCAAGGGCAGCTTCCTGGTGACGCAGGCCGTCGGCAGGGCGATGATCGCGGCCGGCAAGGGCGGCAAGATCGTCAACCTCGCCTCGCAGGCAGGCTCCGTCGCCATCGAGGAGCATGTCGCCTATTGCGCCTCGAAATTCGGCGTCATCGGCATGTCGAAGACCTTCGCCGCCGAATGGGGCAAGTACGGCATCCGCGTCAACACCATCTCGCCGACCATCGTGCTGACCGATCTCGGCCGCAAGGCCTGGGCCGGTGAAAAGGGCGAGGCCGCCAAGAAGCGCATCCCGGCCGGCCGCTTCGCCTATCCGGAGGAAATCGCCGCTGCCGCCGTGTTCCTGGCTTCCAGCGGCGCGGACATGATCAACGGCGCCGATCTGGTGATCGATGGCGGCTATACAATCCTCTGATCGGTAAGGACTCTTCTATGCAACGCTTCATCAACAATCCCGACCTCGTGGTCGAAGATACGGTCAAGGGTTTCGTCAAGGCCCATTCCGACATCGTGCGACTGGCGGACAATCCGCGCGTCGTCGTCGCCAAGGATGCACCGCATGCCGGCAAGGTCGGCGTCGTCACCGGCGGCGGCTCGGGCCATGAGCCGGCCTTCATCGGCTATACCGGCAGGAACATGCTGGATGCGGTCGCCGTCGGCGAACTGTTCTCGTCGCCGACCGCCAAGAGTTTTCACGATGCCATTCGCGAGGCCAATGGCGGCAAGGGCGTCATCGTCCTCTACGGCAATTATGCCGGCGACAACATGAATGTGAAGATGGCGATCAAGCTCGCCGCCAAGGACGGCATCGAGGTGGCGACGGTGGTCGCCAATGACGACGTCTGCTCCGCCCCCATTTCGGAGCGCGAGAAGCGCCGCGGCGTCGCGGGCGAAATCTTCATGTGGAAGGTCGGCGGCGCCAAGGCCGCGACCGGCGCCAGCCTCGAAGAGGTGCGCGTCACCGCACAAAAGGCGATCGACAATTGCCGCTCCATCGGCGTCGGCCTCGGCCCCTGCACGCTGCCGGCCGTCGGCCATCCGAATTTCCAGATCGAGCCCGGCACGATGGAAGTCGGCATCGGCCATCACGGCGAGCCCGGCGTGCGCGTCGAGGCGCTGAAGACGGCCGACGCGGTTGCCAAGGACATGTGCCAGATTGTCCTCGACGATCACAATCTTCCCGCCGGCACCGAAGTCGCCGTGCTGCTCTCGGGCCTTGGGGCAACGCCGCTCAACGAACTCTACATCCTCAACGACACCGTCGAGAGCGAGATCGTCAAGCGCGGACTGAAGATTCACAAGACCTATATCGGCAACTACTTCACCTCGCTGGAAATGGTCGGCGCGACGCTGACCGTGCTGGCGCTGGATGACGAACTGAAGACGCTGCTCGATGTCGACGTGCGCTGCACGACGCTGCTCTGAGGAGGAAGAGGACATGCAGACTTTCAACAATGCCGATGCCGGCGCCATCGTGCTTTCCATGGCCGAGCGGATCGTCGAGAACCGCGCCTATCTCTCCGAGATCGACGGCAAGATCGGCGACGGCGACCACGGCGTCAACATGGCCAAGGGGTTTGGCATGGCGGCGGAGCGCCTGGCGGGCAAGAACCTTTCGCTGGCGCAATCGCTCGATACGCTCGGCACTGTGCTGATGACCGAGATCGGCGGCTCGATGGGCCCGCTCTACGGGGTGATGTTCACCGAATTCGCCGAGAAGATCGACGGCGCCGAGGCCATCGATCCCGCCGCCTTCAGCACGATGCTGCATGCCGGCCTCGAAGGCATCCAGTCGATCGGCTCGGCCAAGGTCGGCGACAAGACGCTGCTCGACACGCTCGTGCCGGCCGTCGAGGCTTTCGACGCGGCGATTGCGGATGGAAAAACCTTTGCCGAGGCGCTGGACGCGCTGGTCGCCGCCGCCGAGAAGGGCCGTGATTCGACCATCGATCTGGTGGCGAAGATCGGCCGCGCCAGCCGGCTCGGCGAGCGGTCGCTCGGCGTTCTCGATGCGGGCGCGACCTCCTGCGCCATCATTTTGAAAGAGCTGTCTCTCGGCGCGGCGCAGCGCCTGCAATAATCCGTCGGGAAAACCTTCCCGATCCTCCCCAGCGAAGACGGCGCCGGTTGCGGCCGCCGTCTTCGTTGTTTTCGCACCGGGGATATTGCAAAGACCGCGCGTTGCTTTCATGGTCCTGACGCAATCGACAACAGCAGGTATTCATGGCGCCCAAGACTTCGACGGCCGGAAAAACGGGACAAAGCGCAAGCGCGCCGCCGGAGGCCGCCGATGTCATCCCCTTGCGTTATGGCGACGACCCCTATGTCTGGGCCTGCTGGCTCTATTACGAGGACGGCCGCACTCAGAGCGAGATCGCCGAGATCATGGGCATCTCGCGCGCCACCGTGAACAGCTATCTCGCCGATGCCCGCAGCCGCGGCATCGTCAATATCTCGCTCGAACCTTCCCGCCTCAGCTCCATCACCATCGCGCAGGAGCTGAAGCGGCATTTTCACCTGCAGGACTGCTACGTCGTTCCCAATGACGAGGGCAAGGAACCGCTGATCGACCGGCTCGGCAAGGCCGGCGCGCAGGCGCTCGCCAAGCTGATCAAATCCGGAGACACGCTGACGATCGCCTGGGGGCGCACGACGCTGGCGATCGCTGAAAACCTTGCCATGTCCAACCTCCAGGACGTGACCGTGGTGCAGGCGACCGGCGGCACCCGCGCCAGCTTTTCCTATACGCCGGAACAATGCGCCTTCACGCTGGCCAACGCCATCGGCGCGAAACTGATCACCATCACCGCGCCCGCCATCGTCTCCAGCAGCACGGTGCGGGCCGCCCTGCTCGACGAGGCGCTGATCGGCGACCAGTTCGCCGCGCTCTCCCAATCCAACAAGGCGATCTTCGGTGTCTCCTCGCTGCGGCCGAACTCGACCATCCACACCAGCGGCTTCTTCGAATCCGTCTCCATTCAGGATTACCTGTCAAAAGGCGCGGTCGGGGTCGTCGCAGGGCGGTTCATCGATGCCATGGGCCAGCCGGTTTCCGGGCCGCTTGACGGGCGCATCATCGGCCTGTCGCTCGACAAGCTGCGCAGCATCGGGATGCGCATCGCCGTCGCCGGCGGCTTCGACAAGGTGCCGGCGATCCTGGCGGCGTTGCGCGGCGGCTATGTCAACGTACTGATCACCGATGCGGCGACCGGTCAGGGCATCCTCAATGCCGAGGGCGTGGCGGTCCCCGATCCGCGCCAGCGCGGCCGTGGCGACACCGGCGCCGCGCCGAACAATTTCCGCACCCAGATCAAGAAATTCCTCAACAATCCCGACAATGTCGTCGAGGAGCTGTTGCAGGGCATCCTCAAGGCGCATGGCAACTATCTCGCGCCGATCAACGGCTCCAGCCGCGCGCTTGTCGCCCGCAATGGCCCGCGCGACGGCAAGGTCGGCCTGGTCATCGGCGGCGGCACCGGCCATGAGCCCTGTTTTGTCGGCTATGTCGGCAAGGGGCTGGCGGATGCCGTGGCGGTCGGCAACATCTTCTCCTCGCCGCCGCCTGCCCCCATCCTCGACTGCACCCGCGCCGCCTCCGGCGGCAAGGGCGTGCTCTACGTCTACGGCAACTATGCCGGCGACGTCATGAACTTCGAAATGGCGGCGGAAATGGCCGCCGAAGACGCACAGATCGAGGTGCGCACGGTGCTCACCACCGACGACATCGCCTCCTCCTCGCTGGAGGACCGGGAAGGCCGGCGCGGTGTGGCCGGCAATTTCTTCGTCTTCAAGGTCGCGGGTGCTGCCTGCGACCGCGGCCTGTCGCTGGACGAGTGCGAGGCGGTGACCCGCAAGGCCAATGCCCGCACCTTCACCATCGGCGTGGCGCTGGAGCCCTGTTCCCTGCCGCAGACGCGGCGGCACAATTTCGAGATCGGCCCCGACGAGATGGAAATCGGCATGGGCATTCATGGAGAGCGCGGCGTCTCACGCGACCGGATGATGACCGCCGACGAGGTGACCGACCGCATCATGGACCGCATCTTCGCCGAAATGAACGCGGTTTCAGGCGACCGGGTGGCGGTGCTGGTCAATTCCTTCGGCGCGACGCCGCTGATGGAGCTTTACATCCTCTTCCGCCGCGTCGAGCAGCGCCTGGCGGCCAAGAACATCCATATCGAGGCCAACTGGATCGGCCATTACTGCACCTCGCTGGACATGGCGGGCGCATCTATTTCGATCTTGCATCTGGATGCGGAATTGAACGATCTTCTTCACCATCCGTGCGACACGGCGTTTCTGCGGGTGGGTTGAAGGCATGCGGGAGGACATCAATGTCGCATGAGGCTGCACGGCGCATCTGCCGGATGTTCCAGCGGATTTCCGTGGATATTGACGCGGAGAAGGACCGGCTGTCCGATCTCGACGGCGCCATCGGCGATGCCGATCACGGCATCACCATGTCGCTCGGCTTCGCCGCCGTTACGTCAGCCCTTGGTCGTCTCGACCCGGAAGCGACGCCTTCCGACCTGTTCAAGGCGGCGGCCAGCGCTTTCCTCGATGCTGTCGGCGCTTCCACCGGCCCGCTCTACGCCACCGCCTTCCGCCGCGCCGCCCAGGCCGTCAGGTCGCATGAGGCGTTGAGCGTTTCCGCCCAGGCCGAGATCGTCGAGGCGATGACCATCGGCATTCGCGAGCGCGGCAAGGGCCAGCGCGGCGACAAGACCATGCTCGACGCCTGGATTCCGGCTGCGGAAGCCGCCGCCGAAGCCCGAGAACGCGGCGAGGATGCAAGCGTGATGTGGGCGAACATCGTGGCGGCGGCCGAAGCCGGCGCCAAGGCGACCCGCTCCATGGTCGCAGCCCGCGGCCGCGCCGCGCGGTTGGGCGAACGTTCGCTCGGCCATGTCGATCCGGGCGCGGCTTCCACCGTCATCATCCTGCGCGCCATGCGTGAGACGCTGGTCGCGTAAAAGTCAGGCCGCCTCATCCACCGATATCGCGGGGAAGAGGACGGAAACCTTCAGCCCCCTGCCGCCAGCCCCGTCCTCCAGCGTGACGGCCGCGCCGTAAAGGCCGGCGATTTCCTCGACAATCGGCAGGCCGAGGCCGGTCCCGAACGCCCGTTCGCGTTCGCCGCGCACGAAACGCTGCATTACTCCCACGCGCTTTTCCGGGGGAATGCCGGGACCGTTGTCCTCTACCTCCAGCCGCACGCCTTCGCTGGAGGACGCGACCCGCACCGTGACCTCCGCCCCGCGACCGGCATAGGCGATGGCATTCTCGACGAGGTTTTTCACCAGTTCCCCGAGTAGCAGCATCTCGCCCGTCACCCATGCTGCCCCTTCCCCCTCGAAGCCGAGATCGATGCCGGCGACAGCGGCGGCGGGAACGTGATCGGCGGTGATCTCCTGAGAGAGGCGCAGCAGGTCGAGGCGGGCGGGCGGCGGCGTCTCCCGCGAAGCGGCGGCATTGAGGCGGGCGAGCGTCAGAAATTGCGCCAGGACGCGCTCGGCCCGCGCCACCGCCTCGTCGCCCTTGCGCGCCGCCTCGCGCGCCTCTTCCAGCGTCGCCGCGCGGCCGACAAGCGCAAGCTGGGTGCGGATGACGGCAAGCGGCGTGCGCAACTGATGGCTGGCATTGCCGGTGAAATGCCGCAGCGCCTCGATGGCGGTGCTAAGCCGCACCATGAAGGAATTGAAGCGCTCCACCAGTCCCTCGACCTCGCGCGGCACATCCTCGCGGATCGGCTGCAAATCGTCGGGATTGCGCTCGGCAATCGCCGCGCCCAGTCGGCTGAGCGGCCGCAGCGACATGGTCACCGCGATCCAGACGATCACGGCGGCCCCCGCGATCATCATCGCAAGGCGCAGCGCCGAGCGCAGCAGGATGGCGCGGGCAAGCTGGCGGCGCGCCACCGTGGTTTCGGCGACGGTGACGACGAACGGCACCGAGGAAATGCCGGTCGAGGCCGAGCGCTGCAGCGCCGCCACCCGGATCGGCTCGCCGCGAAAGACCGCATCCTCGAAGGCGGTCGCCTGGCCGGGCTTGAGCACGATCCCCGGCAACGACTGATACCCGGTGATGAAACTGCCGGGCGGCCCATCGACGCGGTAGAAGACACGGTCCTGCGCCGCCGAGGTCAGCATTTCCAGCGCCACATAGGGAATGTCCACCTCCAGCGACCCGTCCTCGGCGACGACGACCCGCTCGGCAATCGCCAGCGCCGAGCCGGCCAGCACCCGGTCGGAGACCGCATTCGCCGTCTTCACCGCCTCCGCCCAGGTATCGAACAGCGCCAGCGTGCCGATGATGGCGGTGGAGATCAGCAGCCAGCCGAGCAGGCGGCGGCGCAGCGAATGGCGGGGCGTCAGGATCATGCCGGCGGCACACCCTCCTCACCGGTTTCCGCCAGCCGGTCGAGATAATAACCGATGCCGCGCGCGGTCTTGACGGTCAGCCCATGGGGCGCGAGGCGGCGGCGCAACCGGCTGACATATTGCTCGATGGCATTGGCGCTCAGATCCTCGTCGAAGCCGGTCAGCGACTGCATGATCGCCTCCTTGGCCACCACCTTGCCGGCGCGCAGGAACAGGGTTTCGAGCAGCGCCACCTCGCGGGCGGGAATATCGATGGGCTGGTCGCCGACTGAGAAGGTGCGCGAGGTGAGATCGAGCGTCACCCGCCCGAAGGTGACGCTGGAGGCCCGATGCCCCGCCTGCCGGCGCAAGAGCACGCGGATGCGCGCCTCGAATTCGCCGATATCGAAGGGTTTCGTCAGATAGTCGTCGGCACCGAGATCGAGCCCCCGCACCCGCTCCTCCGGCGCGCCGCGCGCGGTGAGGATCAGCACCGCCGTCCGGTTCTGCCGCCCGCGAATCGTCTTGAGAACGTCGAGCCCGTCGATTTCCGGCAGGTTGAGATCGAGAACGACGAGGTCGAAGCGCTCGGTCGACAAGGCGGCCAGCGCCGAAGCCCCGTCCGACACCCAATCCAGCGCATAGCCGCTCCCCCGGAGGATGGCGATCAACCCCTCCGCCAGCGCCTCATTGTCCTCCACCAGCAGAAGCCGCAAGCCACCCTCTCCCCGCCGTTTCGTAACCGCACCCTAACGGCCGCCGGCGGCCTTGTGAACAGCGGGCGGGTTCGGCATGATGGGGGATGCGTCTTTTTCCCGCCTGTCTCGCCGCCGGGTTCGCGGCCTGTCTTTCTCTGTCGGCCGCGCGCGCGGCGCCTGTCTTCTTTCCGGCGCGCTCGGGTGACGCGCATGCGGCGATCATCACCGTCTATTCCTCGCTCGACGAGCCACTGGCCATGCCGATGATCGAAGGGTTCCAGGCGGCCAATCCGGATGTGGCGGTCAATTACGAGGACATGCTGACCGGCGCGATCTACGACCGCATCGTCAAAGAGACCGATGCCGGCGGCAGGACGGCGGATTTCGCCTTTTCCTCGGCCATGGACCTGCAGGTCAAGCTTTCCAATGACGGCTATGCGCAGCGCTCCGACATGCCGCTCAGCGACCGCTGGCCGGCCTGGGCCAACTGGCGCAACACTGCCTATGCGCTGACCTTCGAGCCCGCCGTCTTCGTCTACCACAAACCCAGTTTTCGCGGGCGCAAACCGCCGGGGACGCGGGCGGAGTTCGTCGCCTATCTCAAGGAGATGGGCGACAAGGTCTTCGGTCGCATCGGCACCTACGATATCGAGCGCTCCGGCGTCGGCTTCCTGTTCATGGCCCGCGACCAGGAACAGTTCGGCGACATCTGGACGGTAATCCAGGCCATGGGCCATGCCGGCGTCAAGCTTTACTCGACCAGTCAGGCGATCCTCGAACGGGTGGCCGACGGGCGTTTCACGCTCGGCTACAATATCCTCGGCTCCTATGCCGCCGACTGGGCCTCGCGCCACCCCGATGTCGGCATCGTGCTGCCCAAGGATTATACCGTCGTCATGTCGCGCATCGGCCTCGTGCCGCAGGCGGCGGCGCGGCCGGAGCTGGGGCGGCGCTACCTCGAATTCTTCATGTCGCGCGAGGGCCAGCAGATTCTGGCGAGCAGGCTGCAGATTGCGGCCGTCAGTCCCGAAATTGCCGGCGACAACACCGCCATGTCCATGCAGGCAATTCTTGGCGCGCAGTTGAAACCCGTTCCCGTCAGCCCCGGCCTGATGGTCTATCTCGACCAGGTCAAGCGCGCCCGGCTGATCGAGCGCTGGAACGCGGCGTTGCGCTTGCAGTAGCCACCCGCAATTGATGCATGTCAGTTAAATGTCAGCTTCCTGTGGTGCCTTGTGACACCTGATCCTTCCGTGGAGGCGGACGGATCGAGGCCGGGAGGAGCATCGTCGTCGCAGCCGCATCGCCGGCTTGCGCCCATTTCCATGTTCTCCCGGAAAAACAACGCTTCGCGACTTGCGCGAACCACGGAGGACCTGGACTTGAAACATTTCTTTCTTGCATCGTTGATGGCCGGCGCAATCGCACTTCCCGCCTATGCCGCCGATTACACGATCATCGCGCCGGCCAATCCCGGCGGCGGCTGGGACCAGACGGCCCGCTCGCTCCAGACGGTCATGCAGCAGGAAGGCATTTCCGGCAATGTGCAGGTGCAGAACGTTCCCGGCGCCGGCGGCACCATCGGCCTTGCCCAGTTCGCCAGCCAGTCGGCCGGCAATCCCAATGCCCTGATCGTCGGCGGCTATGTCATGGTCGGCGCCATCCTCACCAACAAGGCCCCGGTGACGCTCAAGGACGTCACGCCGATTGCCCGCCTCACCGGCGAATATGAAGCCATCGTCGTGCCGGCCTCCTCGCCCTTCCAGAGCATGGCCGATCTCGTGGCGGCGCTGAAGGCCGATCCGGGCGCGGTCTCCTGGGCCGGCGGCTCGGCCGGCGGTACCGACCACATCGCCGTCGGCCAGATCGCCAAGGCGGCCGGCGTCGATCCGACCAAGATCAACTATATCGCCTTCTCCGGCGGCGGCGAGGCGCTGGCGGCGATTCTCGGTTCGCAGGTTTCGGCCGGCATTTCCGGCTATGGCGAATTCGAATCGCAGGTGAAATCCGGCACGCTGCGGCTGCTGGCCATCACCAGCGACAAGCGCATCGACGGCATCGACGCCCCGACGCTGAAGGAAAGCGGCATCGACGTCGTCGTCGAGAACTGGCGCATGATCGCCGCCGCCCCCGGCCTTTCCGACGAGCAGAAGGCCGCCGTATCGGCCGATATCGAGAAACTGGCGAAATCGGCCGGCTGGCAGGAAACCCTGAAGACCAAGGGCTGGCAGGACACCTATCTCGCCGGTCCCGCCTTCGAGGAACAGCTCGCCAAGGATATTTCCGCCACCGAAGCCACCCTCAAGGCCATCGGACTGGTGAAATGAGCGGCAACGACCTGCCAGAGACCGCCGCTTCGCGCCGCCCCGACGGGGTGGCGCTTGGCGCGGCCGCCGTGCTCGCCGCCATTGCCGGCGTCATCCTGTGGGATACGTCGCATCTGGCGGCGCTGACGGCCTATTCGCCGGTCGGACCGACCACCGTGCCCTATGTCGTCGCCGTCGGCCTGCTGGTGCTGGCCGGCTGGACGGTGCTCGCTGCCATCAGGGGCGAATTTCCCGAACGCGAGCATCAGGAACTCGGCCCGATCGTCTGGATCGTCGGCGGACTGGCGGCGCAGATGCTGCTGTTGAAGGCCGCCGGCTTTTCGGTCGCGACCGGCTTGCTGTTTGCCGCCACCGCCGCCGGCTTCGGACGGCGCAAGCTCTGGATCTCGGTGCCGGCGGGCATCGTGCTCTGTCTCGTGATCTGGCTGATCTTCGCGCGCCTGCTGCAGCTTTCGCTGCCGGCCGGGCCGCTCGAACGCCTGTTCCTCTAAAGGGTGGCCGCGATGGGTACCTTCGAATTCCTGCTGCAGGGGGTCATGGTTGCGATGCAGCCGGCCAACCTGCTCTATGCCCTGATCGGCGTGACGCTCGGCACCGCCGTCGGCGTGCTGCCCGGCATCGGCCCGGCCCTGACCGTCGCCCTGCTTCTGCCCGTCACCTACAAGCTCGATCCGGCCGGCTCGCTGATCATGTTCGCCGGCATCTATTACGGCGGCATGTATGGCGGCTCGACCACCTCGATCCTGCTCAACACACCCGGCGAAAGCGCCTCTATCGTCACGGCGCTCGAAGGCAACAAGATGGCGCGGGCCGGGCGCGGCGGGCCGGCGCTGGCGACAGCCGCCATCGGCTCCTTCGTCGCCGGCCTGATTGCCACTATCGGACTTGCCTTCATCGCCCCCTTCATCGTCAAGCTGGCGCTGGTTTTCGGCCCGCGTGAATATTTCGCGCTGATGGTGCTGGCCTTCGTCACCGTCTCCTCCGCCTTCGGCGATTCGACGCTGCGCGGGTTGACCTCGCTATTCATCGGCTTTGCGCTGGCCATCATCGGCATCGACCAGCTAACCGGTCAGACCCGCATGAGTTTCGGCGTGCCCGACCTGCTCGACGGCATCGAGGTAACGACGCTGGCGGTCGCCATGTTCGCCATCGGTGAGACGCTCTATATCGCCGCGCAAGGCATGCGCGGGCCGGAAACGGTCGAGGCGGTCAAGGGCTCGTTGTGGATGACCAAGGCCGACTGGGCGCGCTCGTGGAAACCCTGGCTGCGCGGCACCGCCATTGGCTTCCCCATCGGCGCCATGCCGGCCGGCGGCGCCGAAATCGGCACTTTCCTCTCCTATGCCGCCGAAAAGCGGCTGACGAAGCACCCGGAAGAATTCGGCAACGGCGCCATTGAAGGCGTCGCCGGGCCGGAAGCGGCCAACAATGCCTCGGCCGCCGGCACGCTGGTGCCGCTGCTCACACTCGGCCTGCCGACCACGGCGACGGCGGCGATCATGCTCGCCGGCTTCCAGCAATACGGGCTGCAACCCGGCCCGCTGCTGTTCGCCACCAATCCGCAGCTCGTCTGGGGCCTGATCGCCAGCCTGCTGATCGCCAATTTCATGCTGCTGGTGCTGAACCTGCCATTGATCGGGCTCTGGGTGCGGCTGCTGACCATTCCAAAACCCTGGCTCTATGCCGGCATCCTGTTGTTCGCGACGCTCGGCACCATCGGCGCCAACCCCTCGGTGTTCGAACTCGGCATGCTGCTCGCCTTCGGCCTGATGGGTTATGTGATGCGCGTGCTCGGCTATCCGATTGCGCCGGTCGTCGTCGGCCTGATCCTCGGGCCGCTCGCCGAACAGCAGTTGCGCCGGGCCCTGATGATCAGCCAGGGCGATTGGTCGGTTCTGGTCACCTCGCCGATTGCCGCCGTGCTGCTCGGCATCGCCGCGCTGGCGCTGATCGTGCCGCTGATCCTGCGGGCGCGCGGCCGTGGCCAGGTGCTGTCGCAGCTTGCCGCCAACGAGGATTGACGGAGCGGCCGCTCGCAAATCCCGGTTTGAAACAGCAATTGCACCACGACGGTAAAGGTGCGATGCAAAGGCAAGGAAGTTCGGCGGAGGAACAGGCGCCATGCTGAACAGGCTTGGAGTGACATTGCCGATCGTGCAGGCCCCGATGGCGGGCGTTTCGACGCCGGCCATGGCGGCTGCGGTCTCGAATGCCGGCGGGCTCGGCTCGATCGGCGTCGGCGCCACGGATGCGGCCGGGGCGCGCGCGATGATCGTGGAGGTGCAGGCGCGCACCGTCCGCGCCTTCAACGTCAATCTCTTCGTCCACGCCACGCCGGCCGCCGATCCAGCCCGTGAAACAGCCTGGCTCGACGGGTTGGCGCCGGTCTTTGCCGAATTCGGCGTGGCCCCGCCGAGCCGGCTGACCACCATCTATAAAAGTTTCGCCGACGATCCCGAGATGCTGGCCCTGCTGCTGGAGGTCAGGCCGCCGGTTGTCAGCCTGCATTTCGGCCTGCCTTCGGCGCAGATCATCGCTGCGTTGAAACAGGCCGGCATCCTGCTTCTGGCGACGGCCACCAGCCTCGACGAGGCCCGGCGCGTCGAAGCCGCCGGTATCGATGCCATCGTGGCGCAGGGCGTCGAGGCCGGTGGCCATCGCGGTGTCTTCGATCCCGCCGGTCCCGATCCGGGGCTCGGCATGGCGACGCTGACGCGCCTGCTCGCGCGGGAAACCCGCCTGCCGGTCATCGCCGCCGGCGGCATCATGGACGGAGCCGGCATCGCCGCAGTGCTCGCGCTCGGCGCGGCCGCCGCCCAGCTCGGCACCGCCTTCATCGCCTGCCCGGAATCCAGCGCCGACGAAGGCTATCGCAAGGCGCTCGCCGGCCCCGGCGCCTATCACACGCAACTGACCTCGCTGATTTCAGGTCGTCCCGCCCGCGCGCTCGCCAATCGCTTCACCGCGCTTTCGGAAATGCTGGCCGGCCACTGTCCGCCCGATTATCCCATCGCCTACGATGCCGGGAAGGCGCTGAATGCCGCCGCCAAGGCGAAGGGAGAATTTGGTTTCGGGGCGCAATGGGCCGGCCAAGGAGCGCCGCTTGCCCGCACCATGCCGGCTGCGGAGCTGGTTACCACGCTGGCGGAAGAGCTGGCGGTGGCGCAACGCCTCGCGCCGTTCGGCGCTCCATAGGTCGACTTAAGTCCGAAATGCCGGTGAAGGTTGCGGGCACGCCGATCGCGCGGCTTGCGGGTGATGCCGCAATTGGGGCAGTCGGTCCCTGGGTTATGGCCGCACGACGGTGACGGACGGCACGGCGCAGGCCTCGCCCCCGCCGAAGAGACGCGAGCGAGTGAGGAAGCGTTTCTCGCGTCCGTTGTCGAGCGAGAACATACCGCCGCGACCAGGCACAACGTCGATGATCAATTGCGTGTGTTTCCATACCGCGAACTGGCTGCCGCTGATATAGACAGGTACGCCGCCGATCTCACCGAGCTTCACGTCGGTCTCGCCGACACGGAATTCAGCTGCCGGATAACACATGGGCGAGGAACCGTCGCAGCAGCCGCCGGATTGGTGAAAGAGGATATCGGGATAGTCCCGGCGGATCTCGGCGATGAGGTCGAGTGCGGCCTCGGTCGCGAGAACGCGCGGTTCGCCGTTGACAGTTGGTTCCATGTCTTTCTCCCAGAGCATTTCCAGGAAATGCGTCGAAAACGAAAGGCTCCATCGATACGCCCGCCCCCACAAGACGGGAGCGGGCGACCTTCGAGAAGAGTGCTTGGGAGGATCTTCTCAGAAGAAGCCGAGCGCCTTCGGGCTGTAGCTGACCAACATGTTCTTGGTCTGCTGGTAGTGGTCCAGCATCATCTTGTGGGTCTCGCGGCCGATGCCCGATTGCTTGTAGCCGCCGAAGGCGGCATGGGCCGGATAGGCATGGTAGCAATTGGTCCAGACGCGGCCGGCCTGGATATCGCGGCCGAAGCGATAGGCGCGGTTGCCGTCGCGGGTCCACACGCCGGCGCCGAGGCCGTAGAGCGTATCGTTGGCGATTTCCAGCGCCTGCGCATCGTCCTTGAAGGTGGCGACCGAGACGACGGGCCCGAAAATTTCCTCCTGGAAGACGCGCATCTTGTTGTGGCCGGCGAAGATCGTCGGCTTGACGTAGTAGCCGCTGGCAAGCTCCCCACCGAGGTCGTTGCGCGCCCCGCCGGTCAGCACCTGAGCGCCTTCCTGGCGGCCGATATCGAGATAGGAGAGGATCTTTTCAAGCTGTTCGGAGGAGGCCTGCGCCCCGATCATCGTCTGCGGATCGAGCGGATTGCCCTGGCGGATCGCCTCGACGCGCTTGACGGCCTTTTCCATGAAGCGATCGTAGATGGACTCATGCACGAGCGCGCGGCTCGGGCAGGTGCAGACCTCGCCCTGGTTGAGCGCGAACATCGCAAACCCTTCCAGCGCCTTGTCGAGATAGTCGTCGTCCTCGGCCATGACATCGGCGAAGAAGATGTTGGGCGACTTGCCGCCGAGTTCCAGCGTGATCGGGATCAGGTTCTGGCTGGCATATTGCATGATCAGCCGGCCCGTCGTCGTCTCGCCGGTAAAGGCGATCTTGGAGATGCGCGGGCTGGTGGCGAGCGGCTTGCCGGCTTCGAGGCCGAAGCCGTTGACGATGTTGAGCACGCCGGGCGGCAGGAGGTCGCCGATGATCTCGGCCCAGACGAGGATCGAGGCGGGCGTCTGCTCGGCCGGCTTGAGCACGACGCAGTTGCCGGCGGCAAGTGCGGGCGCCAGCTTCCAGGCGGCCATCAGGATCGGGAAGTTCCACGGAATGATCTGGCCGACGACGCCGAGCGGCTCATGGAAATGATAGGCGACCGTATCGTGGTCGATCTCGCCGATGGAGCCTTCCTGAGCGCGGATGCAGGACGCGAAATAGCGGAAATGGTCGATGGCCAAGGGAATATCGGCGGCCATGGTTTCGCGGATCGGCTTGCCGTTGTCCCAGGTCTCGGCCTGGGCAAGCACCTCCAGCTTGTCCTCCATCCGCTGGGCGATCTTCATCAGGATGTTGGAGCGCTCGGTGACCGAGGTGCGGCCCCATTTGTCCTTGGCGGCATGGGCGGCGTCGAGCGCGGCCTCGATGTCCTTCTCGTCTGAACGCGGGATTTCGCAGAGTTTGCCACCGGTGACCGGCGTGACGTTGTCGAAATAGCGGCCTGCGATGGGCTCGCGCCATTCGCCGCCGATGAAGTTGCCGTATTTCAGCTTGAACGGCGACTCGACGATTTTCTGATGCAGCATGTCATCCTCCCAAAGTTGGCGGGCGCCGCGAGGGCGATCCCGATGGAAGGAGTGTGCAAAGCCGGGGGACGGAACGATAGCCCGGCAGGATCATACCGCACTGCACAGTGTCGCAGAGTTGAGACAGTCGGGCGCGGGAAAGCCGGAATCAATTCGGCCGACCGCCAAGGGCCAGCCGCTTCATCTTGCGGTGAAGCGTCGCGCGACTCATGCCGAGCAGGATCGCGGCTTGCGAGACGTTGCCGCCGGCGCGCGACAGGGCGCGCAGGATCGCCGCGCGTTCGGATTCGATCAGATCAGCCCCGCCGTCGCCGCGCTGCTCGTTCAGCGCATCGGCGGCGGGAAGGCCGGCGGCGATGCGCTGGTCGTCCAGCTTCAGCGCCACGCGCGCCGCTCGGGTGGCGCCCAGCACGATGTCGTTGCGATCGACGGCAAGCAACGCCGAGGCCGCGCCGGTCTCGGTCGGCACCAGAACGAAACGCGCGCCGGCAAAGGCGCTGCGAAACAGGTTGAGTTCGATGCGCGAGGCCGCGTCGCGCACCGTCTGCGACAGGATCGACAGCGTCGCCTCGTCGACATCCTCACGGCACGTCGACATGTCGAGCGCGCCGGCAAGCTGGCCGCGATGATCGCGGATCGGCGCGCTGGTGCAACTCAGGTCGGTATTGCCGCTGAGGAAGTGCTGGTCGCGGATGATGGCGACGGCGCGGTCGTCGGCCAGCGCCGTGCCGATGCCGTTGGTGCCGATGCTGGCCTCGGTCCAGACCGAGCCGGTCCACAGGCCGAGATCGTGAAAATGCTTGTTGTCGCCGGCCGCTCCGCGCCGCTCCAGCGCGACGCCGTCGCGATCGGTGAGCAGCAGGCAGAAGCCGGCCTTGCCGACCGCCAGGAACAGCCGGTCGAGTTCACCCGCCGCCTCGGCGACCAGCCGCCCGGAACGCTCGGCGGCGAACCGGAATTCCGGCTCGCTGACCCGGACTGGCAGCCGCTTTTCCTCCGGCGCCAGCCGGTGCATGGTCATGCAGCGCCGCCACGAAGCCACGACCGAGGAACTCGCCACGGCGGACTGCGTGGACGCATAAACCTGATCGGCATGCGAAAACTGTCGGCGCATTGGCTCCTCCACCAAGACCGGCGCAATTGTGACGAAAAATCCTCCCGGCGCAATCCCAAAACCGCCCCATGCGTCATCAAGGCTGAATTCCTATGGAATTCCTATATTTCCGTCCTCCCCGCCCTCTCGAACCCCTATGGCTCCCCGCCGCATATTGGACCCAGGAGCCGCGGGCCGCGCGGGCGCTGCCCATCCGGGCTGGCCTTGTCGAAAGCCCGGCTCCACCGGTCATCGACAGGAGTTACGACCCATGACGGATATTCTTCTTCTCGGCGCGACGGCGGGGTTCTTCCTGCTCTGCCTTGCCTATACGCGCGTCTGCGACAGGCTTTGAGGAGGACGAACCATGACCTTCGACTATGTCCTCAGCGGCACTGTTACCGTGCTGATCGCCCTTTACCTCACCTATGCGCTGATCCGCCCCGAGCGGTTCTGAGCGGGTGGTCCTGAAAGTTTGAACCCATGACCCTCATCGGATGGTTGCAGATCCTGCTTTTCTGCGGGATCGTCCTTGCGCTGGTCAAACCGCTCGGCGGTTACATGACCCGCGTCTTCTCGGGCGAGCGCACACTCCTCTCACCGCTCCTCGTTCCCGTGGAGCGCGGCCTTTATGCGCTGGCCGGCACCGGCGAGCGCGATGAACAGCATTGGAGCGCCTATGCGGCGTCGATGCTGCTCTTCAACCTCGCCGGCTTCCTCCTCCTCTATGCGCTGCTGCGCCTGCAGGCCGGGCTGCCCTACAATCCCGCCGGCATGGGCGCCGTTCCCGCCGACCTCTCCTTCAACACCGCCGTCAGCTTCGTTACCAACACCAACTGGCAGAACTACGGCGGCGAAGGCACCCTGTCCTATCTCTCGCAGATGGCCGGGCTGACGGTGCAGAATTTCGTGTCCGGCGCCACCGGCATCGCCATCGCCATCGCCTTCATCCGCGCCTTCTCGCGCGCCTCGGGCAAGGCCATCGGCAATTTCTGGGTCGATATGGTGCGTGCGACGCTCTACCTGCTGCTGCCGCTCTGCATCGTGCTGACGCTGGTTTATGTCTTCCTCGGCGTGCCGCAGACGCTTGGACCCTATATCGAAGCCACCACGCTGGAAGGCGCGAAACAGACCATCGCGGTCGGCCCGGTCGCCTCGCAACTGGCGATCAAGATGCTCGGCACCAATGGCGGCGGCTTCTTCAACGCCAATTCCGCCCATCCCTTCGAAAACCCGGATGCGATCTCCAACCTGATCCAGATGGTGTCGATCTTCGCCATCGGCGCGGCGCTGACCAATGTCTTCGGCCGCATGGTCGGCAACACGCGCCAGGGCTGGGCGATCCTTGCCGCCATGCTGGTGCTGTTTGTCGCCGGCGTCACCGTCACCTATTGGGCGGAAGCGGCCGGCAATCCGCTGATGCATGCCTTCGGCCTCGGAGGCGGCAATATGGAAGGCAAGGAAGTGCGCTTCGGCATCGCTTTGTCGTCGCTGTTTGCGGTAGTGACCACGGCGGCCTCCTGCGGCGCGGTCAATGCCATGCATGGCAGCTTCACGGCACTCGGCGGCCTTGTGCCGCTGATCAACATGCAGCTCGGCGAGGTCATCGTCGGCGGGGTCGGCGCCGGTTTCTACGGCATCCTGCTGTTCATCGTCGTCGCCGTCTTCGTCGCCGGCCTGATGGTCGGGCGCACGCCGGAATATATCGGCAAGAAAATCGAGGCCAAGGAAATGAAGATGGCGGTGCTGGCGATCCTCTGCCTGCCGCTCGCCATGCTGGTCTTCACCGCCATCGCCACCGTGCTGCCTTCGGCGGTCGCCTCTATCGGCACGGCCGGCCCGCACGGCTTCTCCGAGATCCTCTATGCCTATACCTCGGCTGCCGCCAATAACGGCTCGGCCTTCGGCGGCCTGACCGGCAATACGCCCTGGTACAACGTGACGCTCGGTTTCGGCATGCTGATCGGCCGCTTCCTGGTCATCATTCCAGCCCTTGCCATCGCCGGTTCGCTGGTCGCCAAGAAGACGGTTCCCGCCTCTGCCGGCACCTTCCCGACCGACGGCCCGCTGTTCGTCGGCCTGCTGGTCGGCACGATCCTGATCGTCGGCGGCCTGACCTTCTTCCCCGGCCTGGCGCTCGGTCCCGTCGTCGAGCACCTGGTGGGGCTCAACGGCACGACCTTCTAAGCCTGTACAATTCTGGAGTCCTCCCATGGCCCACGTCAAATCCGCGAGCATTCTCGAACCTCGCATCCTCGTGCCGGCAATCGGCGCTGCCGTTACCAAGCTCAACCCGGTCACGCTCGCTCGCAATCCGGTGATGTTCGTCGTCGCCGCCGTCTCGGTGCTGACCACGATCCTGTTTATCCGCGATCTCGTCACCGGCGGCGGCAATCTCAGCTTTTCCTTCCAGATCAACCTCTGGCTCTGGTTCACCGTGCTGTTTGCCAATTTCGCGGAAGCCGTCGCCGAAGGGCGCGGCAAGGCGCAGGCCGATGCGCTACGCAAGACCCGCACGGAAACGGAAGGCAAGCTGCTGACCGGCAGCGACCGCACCCAGTTCGAGCGGGTGCCCGGCACCAGCCTCAAGGTCGGCGACGTCGTCATCGTCGAGGCCGGCGACATCATCCCCTCCGATGGCGAGGTGATCGAGGGCGTCGCCTCGGTCAACGAAGCGGCGATCACGGGCGAATCCGCCCCCGTGATCCGCGAATCCGGCGGCGACCGCTCGGCCGTGACAGGCGGCACGCAGGTGCTGTCCGACTGGATCCGCGTGCGCATCACGGCGGCTGCCGGCTCGACCTTCCTCGACCGCATGATCTCGCTGGTCGAGGGCGCTGAGCGCCAGAAGACCCCGAACGAGATCGCCCTCAACATCCTGCTCGCTGGCATGACGCTGATCTTCGTGCTGGCGACGGCGACGATCCCGAGCTTTGCGTCCTATGCCGGCGGCTCGATCCCGATCATCGTGCTGGTGGCGCTGTTCGTGACGCTGATCCCGACCACCATCGGCGCGCTGCTCTCGGCCATCGGCATTGCCGGCATGGACCGGCTGGTGCGCTTCAACGTGCTCGCCATGTCCGGCCGCGCCGTCGAGGCTGCCGGCGACGTCGATACGCTGCTACTCGACAAGACCGGCACGATCACGCTCGGCAACCGCCAGGCGACCGAATTCCGCCCCGTCTCCGGCGTCACGGCGGAAGAACTGGCCGATGCCGCCCAGCTCGCCTCGCTCGCCGACGAAACCCCGGAGGGCCGCTCCATCGTTGTGCTCGCCAAGGAGAAATATGCCATCCGCGCCCGCGACATGGGCAGCCTGCATGCCAGTTTCATCCCCTTCACCGCCCAGACCCGCATGAGCGGCGTCGATCTCGACGGCTCCGCGATCCGCAAGGGCGCGGT
Organism: Rhizobium sp. YJ-22; assembly: GCF_029601685.1. Lineage (NCBI taxonomy): Bacteria > Pseudomonadati > Pseudomonadota > Alphaproteobacteria > Hyphomicrobiales > Rhizobiaceae > Rhizobium > Rhizobium sp. YJ-22. The sequence continues at coordinate 128,666 of NZ_JARRIR010000012.1, forward strand.
GGATGCGGTACTGACTTATGTCGGCTCTGCGATACCGGTTTCCAGCGGCAATGCGGCGCTGGCGCTGCGGACGGCCGGCGATAGCGTGCAGGAGGTGAAAACCATTGCGGAAGAAATCGCCAAAGCCGGCGGCACGCCGCTCGCCGTTGCCCGCGACGGATGGCTGCTCGGCGTCGTCCAGCTCAAGGACATCGTCAAGGGCGGCATCAGCGAACGTTTCGCCGAGCTGCGCCGCATGGGCATCCGCACCGTGATGATCACCGGCGACAACCCGATGACGGCCGCCGCGATTGCCGCCGAAGCCGGCGTCGACGATTTCCTCGCCCAGGCGACGCCCGAAAACAAGCTGCAGCTCATCCGCGAGGAACAGGCCAAGGGCAAGCTGGTCGCCATGTGCGGCGACGGCACCAATGACGCGCCGGCCCTTGCCCAGGCCGATGTCGGTGTCGCCATGAACACCGGCACGGTCGCCGCTCGCGAGGCCGGCAACATGGTCGACCTCGACAGCGACCCGACCAAGCTGATCGAGATCGTCGAGATCGGCAAACAACTCTTGATGACGCGCGGGGCGCTGACCACCTTCTCCATCGCCAACGACATCGCCAAGTATTTCGCCATCATCCCGGCGATGTTCCTGGCGCTCTATCCGCAGCTCGGCGTGCTCAACATCATGGGGCTCGCCAATCCGCAAAGCGCCATCCTCTCGGCGATCATCTTCAACGCGCTGATCATCATTGCGCTCATTCCGCTATCGCTGAGGGGCGTCAAATACCGGGCGGTCGGCGCCGGCGCGCTGCTCTCCCGCAACCTGTTGGTCTACGGCCTCGGCGGCATCGTCGTGCCCTTCATCGGCATCAAGGCCATCGACATGGTCATCACCGCCATCGGCCTCGCATAAGGAGTCTTTCCCATGTTCAAACAGCTTCGCGCCGCGCTCGTCATGATCCTCGCCACCACCGCCATCACAGGCCTTGCCTATCCGCTCGGCATGACCGGCATTGCACAAGCCCTGTTCCCGGCGCAGGCGAACGGCAGCCTGATCGAGCGCGACGGCAAGGTCGTCGGCTCCAGGCTGATCGGCCAGGCCTTCACCTCCGACCGCTACTTCCACGGCCGCCCCTCGGCGGCCGGCGACGGCTACAACGCCGCCGCCTCCTCCGGCTCCAACCTCGGCCCGACCAGCGCCAAGCTGATCGACCGGGTGAAGGCCGATACCGCAGCGGCAAAGGCGCAAAACCCCGATATGCCGGTGCCGGCCGATCTCGTCACCGCCTCGGGCAGCGGCCTCGATCCGCATATCTCGCCGGAAGCCGCCTATTTCCAGGTGGCGCGCGTCGCAAAAGCCCGCAACATGGACGAGGCCGCCCTCAAGGCACTGGTCGAAAAGCATGTGGAAGACCGCGCGCTTGGCGTGCTCGGCGAACCGGTCGTCAACGTGCTTGCCCTCAACATGGCGCTTGACGAAAGCAAGTCCTAAATAGAAAGGCTGGGTCACGCCGCAGCCGGCCATACAGGAAAACCCATGCCCGACGACAGTCGCGACACGCTGCAAAGACCCTCGCCGGACGCGCTTCTGGAGCGCGCCGAGCGCGAGGCGCAGGGCAGGCTCAAGATCTTCCTCGGCGCTGCCCCCGGCGTCGGCAAGACCTATGAGATGCTGATGTCCGGCCGGGCGCGGCGTGCCGATGGCATCGACGTGGTGATCGGCATCGTCGAGACCCACGGGCGGCGCGAAACCCAGGCGCTGCTCGACGGTTTCGAGATCATCCCGCGCAAATCCGTCGCCTATCGCGGCCAGATGCTGGAGGAGATGGATCTCGACGCCATTCTCGCCCGCCGCCCGGCCCTGGTGCTGGTCGACGAACTCGCCCACACCAATGCGCCCGGCAGCCGCCATGCCAAGCGCACCATGGATGTCGAGGAACTGCTCGCCCGCGGCATCGACGTCTATTCGACGCTGAACATCCAGCATGTCGAGAGCCTGAACGACGTCGTCGCCCAGATCACCCGCGTGCGGGTGCGCGAGACCGTGCCGGATTCGATCATCGACCGGGCCGACGAGGTCGAGATCATCGACATCACCCCGGCCGACCTGATCAAGCGGCTGCATGACGGCAAGGTCTATGTGCCGCAGACGGCGCGGGCCGCGATCGAGAACTATTTTTCGCCCGGCAACCTGACGGCGCTGCGCGAACTGGCGCTGCGCCGCACCGCCCAACGCGTCGATGAGCAATTGCTGAACCACATGCAGGCGCATGCGATTTCCGGCCCGTGGGCGGCGGGAGACCGGGTGCTGGTCTGCCTCAGCCATGGCCCGGGCGGGGCCAATCTGGTGCGTTATGCCCGCCGCCAGGCCGACCGGCTGCGCGCCCCCTGGACGGTGCTGCATCTGGAAACGCCGCAGGCGGCCATGCTGCCCGACCGGCTGAAGGACCGCTTGGCCGCCAATATGCGGCTTGCCGAACAGCTCGGTGCCGAGACCGTGACCCTGCCGGCGCTCGCGCCTTCGCGCGAGATTATCGCCTATGCCGAGGCCAACAACTTTACCCACGTCATCGTCGGCCGGCCGCAAAAACCGCGCTGGCGACAGCTTTTCCACGGCTCGGTCACCGAAGACCTGATCCGCCATGCCGGCGATCTCAGCGTCCATGTCATTTCCGGCAATGCCGGCGAGGAACCGCAGCGCGGCGTCCGGACGGCGCAGCCACCGGCCCCCTTCCGCCTGAAACCCTATCTCAAGGCGACGCTGTTCGTGGCACTGGCCATCGTCGCCGGCATCACCCTCGACCAGACGCTCGACGTGCGCAATCTGGCACTGGTCTTCCTGATGGCGGTGCTGGCGGCGGCGGTGCGTGGCGGGCTGGGGCCGGGGCTTTACGCCTCGCTGCTCGGCGCTTTCTCCTTCAACTTCTTCTTTCTCGAACCGCGCTACACGCTGACGGTGCGCGATCCTGAAAGCCTGGTGGCGCTGTTCTTCTATCTCGGCGTGGCGCTGGTCGCCTCCAACCTGACGGCCGCCGTGCAACGGCAGGCGGCGGCGGCCCGCCAGCGGGCGCGCACCACCGAAGACCTCTATCTGTTTTCCAAAAAGCTGGCCGGAACCGGCACGCTCGACGACGTGCTCTGGGCGACAGCCTTCCAGATCGCCTCGATGCTGAAGGTACGCGTCGTCATCCTGCTGCCGGAAAACGGCTCCATCGCCGTCAAAGCCGGCTATCCGCCCGACGATACGCTCGTCGATGCCGATATCGCCGCCGCCAAATGGGCCTGGGAGCACAACCGCCCGGCCGGTCGCGCAGCCGACACGCTGCCCGGCGCGAAGCGCCTTTATCTGCCTATGCGCACCGGCCGCGAGGCGGTCGGCGTCATCGGCCTCGACAACGACAAGCAGGGGCCGTTGCTGACGCCGGAGCAGCAGCGGCTGTTCGATGCGCTGGCCGATCAGGCGGCACTGGCCATCGAGCGCATCCAGCTCGTCTCCGATGTCGACAAGGCAAAACTCGCCGCCGAGACCGACCGGCTGCGCACCGCGCTGCTGACCTCCATCTCCCACGACCTCAAGACGCCGCTCGCCGCCATCATGGGCTCGGCCGGGACGCTGCAGGATTTCGGGGCGGAGTTTCCCGAGGATGTGCGCGCCGATCTCGTCGCCACCATCGTCGACGAATCCGAGCGGCTGAACCGCTTCATCTCCAACCTGCTCGACATGACCCGCATCGGCGCCGGCGCCATGGAGCCGAATTACGCGCTGCATTTCGTTGGCGATATCGTCGGCACGGCGCTGTCGCGCGCGGCAAAAATCACCGCCCGCCATCGCATCGAGGTCGCCATTCCCGCCGAACTGCCGATGGTTCGCGTCGATCCCGTATTGTTCGAGCAGGTGCTGTTCAACCTCATCGACAATGCCGCCAAATATGCCCCGCCGGAGACTGTCATTGCCTTTCGCGGCTGGCGGGAGGGTTCCTCCGTCCTGCTCGCCGTCGTCGATGAAGGCCCGGGTATCCCGTCCGACGATCTCGAACGCATCTTCGACAGTTTCTACCGGGTGCGCAAAGGCGACCATGTGCGCGCCGGCACCGGGCTGGGCCTTGCCATCTGCCGCGGTTTCGTCGAGGCGATGGGCGGCAGCATCCGCGCCGAAAACCGCGAGGGGCGCCCCGGCGCCGTCTTCACCATCCGCCTGCCGGTCCCGGCCGGCGGCGCCGGGCTTTCGCTGCCCGAACGCCACGACTGAGGAGAGCTGAGATGACCAAGACCGCCGTGCGCATCCTGATCGTCGACGACGAACCGCCGATCCGCAAGCTGCTGCGCGTCGGTCTCTCGACGCAGGACTATGTCGTCAGCGAGGCGATGAACGCCAAGGTCGCCATCGAGATGGTGAAGACCGAACAGCCCGACCTCATCGTCCTCGATCTCGGCCTGCCGGACATGGGCGGCCACGATCTCTTGGCGAAATGGCGGGCCGAAGGGCTGGACCTGCCGATCGTCATCCTGTCGAGCCGCACCGACGAGGCCGGCATCGTCAAGGCGCTGGAAATCGGCGCCGACGACTATATCGCCAAACCCTTCGGCATGAACGAACTCGTCGCCCGCATCCACGTCGCGTTGCGCCACCGTTTGCAGACGCAAGGCGAAAAGCCGGTCTTCCAGACCGGGGATCTCACCGTCGATCTCGTCAAGCGCATCGTCAAAGTCGAGGGCCATGAGATAAAACTGTCGCCGAAGGAATACGATATCCTACGCATCTTCGTGCAGCATGCCGGCAAGGTGCTGACCCATCGCTACCTGCTCGAACATGTCTGGGATGGGCTGACCGATGTGCAATATCTGCGCGTCTATGTGCGGCAGTTGCGCCAGAAGATCGAGAAGACCCCCGACCAGCCGCGCTACATCCTCACCGAAACCGGCATAGGTTACCGCCTCAAGGAGGGCCAGTAAGCGCCGGCGTCAGGCCCCTCCCCTCTTTGCCCAATCTTTGACGGGAACCAAGCCCACCTCCGCTTCGTTCGACCCACAGGAGAACGGACATGGACAAAGAAAAAGAAACGCGCAAACGCGCATTGGCATCCGAAGGCGTGCTGATGTTGCTTATCGAAAGCCTGGCAATGCGCGGGATCGTCTCGCTCGACGAGGCAGAGGACATGCTGGTGGTGCTCGCCCACAGCTCGGACGCATCCGCCGCCCGCGCCACCAGCTTGCGCAACATCATCGCCAAGCTCAAGCAATTGCGCGGCGGCGCCGGGGATATCACGCCCGGCGCACTCAACCTGCAATCCCCGCCTTGACGACGAAAGCGGTTCATCGCTGACGCCGAACGCGACAGGAGTGATCGGCACGATGGCATTGAAACCACACAGGGGACGGCTCCGATAGGGGCCGCGCAGAGCGCAACTGCGGCTACGGAAGAATTTCGCGTAGGCTGAACCAGCCACGACCGGCTGTGGACCGCAGGCCTGGCGAATAGCGGTTTTCTGCATTCCGGTTGTCACCCGCGAATGTCACCGCGACAGGATTGGATATTGGCGGGCGCGCCACACGGCGATATAGCTAGGCTAAGGGCAAAAAATTCACCGAAGACGTGTGAAAACAAGGCATTACAGCCTGCCCGGCGTGGAGGATATCGAAGTGGCATTGTTTCCGGCGCTCACTCGCCATCTCAAGGATCCCGATCTGTTTGCAGCACTCGACCGGCTGCCCGCGCTCGGGCCCGTCACGGGAGAACCGACATTTTCGGTCTACAACCCATCCACCGGCGCGCTTCTGGCCGAGTTGCCGGATATGGGTGTCGCCCATACCCGTGCCGCCATCGAAAAGGCCCATGCCGCGCAGGCCGAATGGGCCGCGCTGACCGCGCGTGATCGCTCCGATGTGCTCTGGCGCTGGCATCAACTGATCGTTAACCATACTGACGATCTCGCCGCCATCCTGACGGCCGAAATGGGCAAGCCGCTGGCGGAGGCGAAATCGGAAGTCTCCCATGCCGCCGCCTATCTGCAATGGTATGCGGAGGAGGCCAACCGCATCTATGGCGAGACGATTTCCGCCCCCTCCACCGACCGGCGCATGCTGGTCATCAAGCAGCCGATCGGTGTCGTCGGGACCATCACGCCTTGGAATTTCCCGGCCTCGATGGTGGCGCGCAAGATTTCGCCGGCGCTCGCGGCCGGCTGCGCCATCGTCTTGAAGCCTGCCGAACAGACGCCGCTGGTCGCCGGCGCCATGTTTGCGCTGGCCGAAGTCGCCGGTTTTCCGGACGGCGTCATCAATCTCGTCTACGCTTCCGAAGGGGCCGATGTCGGCTTGGAACTGTGCACCCATCCGATGGTGCGCAAGATCAGCTTCACCGGCTCGACCGAGGTCGGCCGGCTGCTGATGCGGCAATGTTCCGACCAGGTGAAGAAACTCGCGCTCGAACTCGGCGGCAATGCGCCGTTCATCGTCTTCGACGACGCCGATATCGATGCCGCCGTCGACGGCGCCATCCAGGCGAAATTCCGCAATGGCGGCCAGACCTGCGTTTCCGCCAACCGGCTCTATATCCAGTCCGGCGTGCATGACGAATTCGCCGAGAAATTCGTAGAAAGGGTGCGGCAATTGTCGGTCGGCGACGGCTTCGATCCCGGCGTCGCCATCGGCCCGCTGATCGACACGCGGGCGCTGGCGAAAATCGAGGCGCATATCGCCGATGCGCTGGAGAAGGGCGGCACCATCCGCTGCGGTGGCGAACGCATCGTTGCCGACGGCACCTTCTTCGCGCCGACGGTCTTGACCGATATCACCAGCACGATGCGCGTCGCGCAGGAGGAAACCTTCGGGCCGCTGGCCGCCATTATCCACTTCGAGGATGCCGAGCAGGTGGTGCGCGAGGCCAACGATACCATCTACGGCCTCGCCGCCTATTTCTACGCCTCCAATCTCAAGCGCGTCTGGCGCGTCGCCGAGGCGCTGGAATACGGCATGGTCGGCATCAATACCGGCCGCATGTCCTCCGAGGCCGCCCCCTTCGGCGGCATCAAGCAGTCGGGCATCGGTCGCGAAGGCTCCCGCCACGGGCTGGAGGATTATCTGGAGATGAAATATCTCTGCATGGGCGGCATCTGACGGAAAAGGCGGCGCAAGGCCGCCCTCCCCTCCTGGAGATCAGAGCGAGCGCATCAGGCCGCCATCGACGCGCAGATTCTGGCCGGTGATATAGCCCGCGCCTTCCGAAGCCAGAAAGGCCACGGTGGCGGCGATTTCCTCGCTGGTGCCATAGCGCTTCATCGGCACGCTGTCGCGGCGCGCCTCGGTCGCCGGCAGGCTGTCGATCCAGCCGGGCAGCACGTTGTTCATGCGCACATTGTCGCCCGCGTAAGTATCCGCGAACAGCTTGGTATAGGCGGCGAGACCGGCGCGGAACACCGCCGAGGTTGGAAACATGGCGCTCGGCTCGAAGGCCCAGGCCGTAGAGATATTGACGATCGCGCCGCTGCGCTGCTTCTGCATGATCGGCGCCACCAGCCGCGTCGGGCGGATGACGTTCATCAGATAGACGTCCATACCCTTATGCCAGTCCTCATCACTGATTTCGAGAATCTGAGCGCGCGGCCCGTGGCCGGCGCTGTTGACCAGCACGTCGATGCCGCCGAAGCGCTCCATGGCGCCATCGACGAGGCGCTTCAGGTCGTCGTTCGACTGGTTCGAGCCGGTGACGCCGAAGCCGCCGAGTTCGGCCGCCAGCGCCTCGCCCTTGCCCGAGGACGACAGGATCGCCACCTGAAACCCTTCCTGCGCCAGACGCCGCGCAGCCGCCGCTCCCATGCCGCTGCCGCCCGCCGTGATCAGTGCCACTTTTTCCGCTGCCATGTCGTCCTCGCTTTCGGATGGGTCCGTTTGTCAAAACCGATGTCTGATGCCAGAATATCTAGCATTCTCCGTCAAGGCTGGCCAACCAGTTCCCATTCCACGAAGCAGTAGAAAAACTATCGTATGAGTGCCGAATTCAGACGCCTGCCGCCGCTCAACGGATTGCGGGTTTTCGAGGTCGTCAGTCGCCATCTCAATTTCCGGCTGGCGGCCGAGGAGCTGGGCGTCACGCAAGGCGCGGTCGCGCAACAGATCCGCGGCCTCGAAGCCGACCTCGGCCAGAAACTCTTCGATCGCGGCCCGCGCAGTCTGGCGCCGACCGATGCGGGGCGCAGCTATGTCGCCAATATCCGGCGCGCCTTCGAACTAATTGCCGAGGCGACGGAGGCATTGCATCCGGAACCGAAACATTTGACCATCAGCGTCACGCCGAGCTTCGCGTCGAAATGGCTGATCCCGCGCCTGCCCGCCTTCACCGCCGCCCATCCCGATATCGACCTGCGCATTCTCGCCAGTGAGCGCATGGCGAATTTCCAGGCCGACGCGGTCGATCTGGCAGTCCGTTACGGGCGCCCGCCCTTCGGACCGGGCCTGACTGCGACGCTGCTGTTCGAGCAGGTGCTGGTCGCCGTCGCCAGCCCGCTGCTGGTCGAGAGGCTCGGGGAATTCAATGCGCCGGGCGGGCAGGTTGCCTATCCCTTGCTGCACGATGCCCATGACGTCTGGCCGCAATTCCTCGAACAAGCGTGGCCGGATGCCCGGCCGGTCGCAGCCAAGAACATGCGGTTCAACCAGACGACGCTTGCCATCGACGCGGCCATTGCCGGGCAGGGGGCGGCGCTGGCCAGTCTGCTCTTCGTGCGCGACGACATCGAGGCCGGGCGCCTGATGCGCTTGTCCACGACGGATCTGCAGGTCGATTCCGATTTCTATCTCGTCCATCCCCGCAAGCCGCGCCATGCCGAAAGCCTCGATCTGATCAAATCCTGGTTCATTGCGGCCACCGCTAACCCGCCTTCGACGCCGGTGTCGCCGTCCTGAGCAAGGCT
>NZ_JARRIR010000012.1:137811-138284 GCF_029601685.1 Rhizobium sp. YJ-22
CCGATCTGCGGGCAGGCCCGCATCACCGTCCCCAACGGAAATGCCGGCATCCGGTCGAGATCCGCCATTTCGGGTACGGAATTCGGCGCGGCCTGCTTCTTTTTGAAGCAAGGTTCAGATTCATGGATGAGTTGTGTATTTGAATTCTGTTTGTGTGCGCCATTTCGGTCGGCATTGGCGTCTGTTTTTGATGAAATAAGCTGCATTTCCAGAATGTTGAGGATCTCCTGGCGCAAAAGGTCCATCTCGTCGAGGATAGCGGCGATCTCCGGGCGTGCGGGATTGCGCGGCAGCCGGGCGATCAGCGCTGCATAATGCTGCTCGATGGCCGCCCAATCGCCGTCGGCGCCTTCCTCCATGGCGGCCGAGATCAGCTTGCGCACATCGCGGCGGCAGAGCGTCAGGGCTTCCCTTGTGCGCTTGAAGCGTAATCTTTCGTCTGCGACCTCCTGGGCGAGGGCGGCAAGCTCTTC
>NZ_JARRIR010000012.1:141121-204013 GCF_029601685.1 Rhizobium sp. YJ-22
CTTTCAGCGAAGCCAGCGAATTAGCGTTCATTGTCGGCAATCGTCCAGATAACGGTTTTCGGCAGCCAAGCCGCCATGAACCGTTATTATGGCCGATTCTTCCATTCCCGCAAGGCGGCGCGGGACGGGCCGGCGCCCGGGCGCAGGCGCTTAACGATTCCTTACCGCCGGCCGCTCCCGGTTTACCATAGATTCCCGCCGGTTAAGGCGATTCCCGCAAAATCGAGCGTCGGTCGCTTCTTTCTGTGAATCATTTCCGACGTTTAGACAAAGCGCTCGCCGCCGGCCGGAAACGCCGCGACTCAGTGGCCTGGGCCGGGCGAATCGGGTTTCGCGCCGCAAGGCCCATCCCCTCAAACGGGAGGGGGAGGGGAGGGGCTGCGGCATAAGGCAGCCATGACGGGCGAATGCGCGTAAAGTGCGCTGACTTGCGCCAGCAACTGTGGCAAGCTTGCCGCGTGAATGTCCAGAACAGGGCCTGGCGAACCGACGGATCGCCGGCTGGAAACAGGAAAGGACATGGCAGCGATGACAACCAACGACAACGAGACGCAGATCCGGGACGGCATCGAAACCCTTCCCGAGCCGGAAGCACTGGAAAAGACGCTTCCGTCGCCGCCGCATTCCAAACCCGACGACCTTCTCGAAGAGGCGCTTCTGGAATCGTTCCCGGCAAGCGATCCGCCTGCTTCCGGGCGGATGGAGTAATCCGTCAGCTCAGGCTGGCATTGTGCGGCGCGCTGAGAACGGTCTGGCGCTTGAGGCCGGTCGCGAGCCCGACCGCCAGTTCCGCCGCCTTGCCGACGCCCGCCGCATGGGCGGTGAGCAGCTTCAGCGCTTCGGCCGCATCCTCCTCGGTCAGCAGGCTTTGCGGGCGCAGGGGGCGGCGACCACGACGGAATTCGGCCGGGCTGCAGCCGAAGCGGGCGCGGAACTTATTGTAGAATACTGCCGGATTGCCGAACCCGTTGCGCTCCATGATGGTGCTGATCGTGTCGTCGCTGGCGCGCAGCTCGCCGGCGCAATTGTCGAGCCTGAGATTCTGCGAATAGTCGCGATAGCCGATGCCGAGATGCCGCTTGAACAGCCGTGACAGGTGGCTGACGGTCAGCCCTTCGGCTTCGGCGATCTCGCTCAGATGCTGGCTGTCGTCCTGGCCGCCGAGCGTATCCATGATGCGCAGGATGCGGTTGCGGCTGTCGGGGCGCAGCGCGCCATTGGCGGCGGCGGCATCCTGGTAGGGAATCCAGCGATAGAGATAGCAGGCCAGCAGGTTGGCGATCGTCTGGCGGGCCAGCACCTCCTCCGGCCGGCTGGCCTGGTCGAGGATGATGCGGGCGATCAGCGCCTTGATCGGCGCGACCTTGGTCATGAAGGAACGGCTGTGCAGGAAGGTGCGGCACAGATATTCGCGCGCGGCAAAACCGGTGAGACCAAGACGCTCGAAATGGGTGACGTCGAGATGCACGCCGCAGATCAGTGCATCGCGGGAAATCTAGGTGGAATTGTGCGGCACGTCGGCATTGATGACGATCATGTCGTCCTCGCCCATCTCGCAGGGCTGGCCGTCGACGATCAACCGGAAGCGGCCGCGCAACACGAAAAGTATCTCCATCTCCCGGTGCCAATGATAGGGCACGTCGGCATAGCCGTGGACGAAGGCGCGGGCATGGGATTCGACCGCCGGCCCGTGATTTTCAAAGCCGCAATCGCGCTTTTCCACCCAGCTTTCGGTTTTCAGATAGGCGACGTTCATGGGGCTCCTCCCGGTTTGCATCGCCAGTAAATATCAAAAACTGTCCTATATCCAGCGCAAGTTTCGCGGCTAGAAGCAGGCCCCCGCCTGTGTCATCACTGATCCCGTTCTTTTGAGCGGTGAAAGCACCGCACAGGCGAGGAGGCCTGCAAGAGCAGGCCGGCATATGCCCGCAAGGCCTATGTCCGCAACATTGGGATGGATTAGCGATGACATGGAATATTTCCGATAAGGAACTTGCCGGGCTCGTGGAGCAGATGACGCTCGAAGAGAAAGTCGCGCTCACCAGCGGCTCCGGGCTGTGGCGCACCGCCGCCAACTACCGTCTGAACATCCCGGAAATCCTGATGACCGACGGCACCTACGGCGTGCGTTACTCGATCGAGCAGATCGACGGTCCGCAGGATAGCGAGAGCCAGCTTGCCGCCTTCCTCGGCGTCGTCAATGCGGATCTGTCGCGCGGCGTCGAGGGCGCCTTCGGCTCGACCCGGCCGGCGACCTGCTTCCCCAACGGCTCCTCCTTCGGCTGCTCCTGGGACGTGGATCTCGCCTATGAGCTGGGCGAGGCGCTGGCCGCCGAATGCCAGGCCTTCGGCGTCAACATCCTGCTTGGCCCCGGCATCAACATCCGCCGCACGCCGCTCGCCGGCCGCGCCTATGAATATTATGCCGAGGATCCGGTGGTCACAGGCGACATCGCCGCCGCCGTCATCAACGGCATGCAGGAAAATGGCGTCGGCGCCTCGCTGAAGCATTTCGCCTGCAACAATTCCGAGGTGCAGCGCACGACGATGAGCTCCGAAGTGGAGGAGCGGGCGTTGCGCGAAATCTACCTCGCCGGCTTCGAGCGCGCCATCCGCAAGAGCGATCCCTGGACGGTGATGAGCTCCTACAATCGCCTGAACGGCGTGCAGGCCGCCGAAAACCATTGGCTGCTGACCGAGGTTCTGCGCGACGAATGGGGCTATGACGGCCTCGTCATGTCCGACTGGCACGGCATCAAGGACCGCCCGGCCTCGATGAACGCCGGCAACGATCTCGACATGCCGGAAAGCGGCGCCCGCAAGCAGGAAATGTTCGATGCCGTCGAGGCCGGCCGCGTGCCGCAGGCAGCGCTCGACCGCGCCTGCCTGCGCGTGCTCAAGCTGGTGCGCACCGCCCGCAACGGCATCAAGCCGAACGCCACCGCCGACTACAAGAAGCATCATGCGCTCGCCCAGCGCATGGCGGCGGAATCGATCGTGCTGCTGAAGAATGACGGCGCGCTGCTGCCGCTCGATGGCGGCAAGCTCACGCGCATCGCCGTGGTCGGCGCCGCCGCCAAGGAGCCGGTCATCCAGGGCTCCGGCTGCGCCACCACCCGGCCGACCGACGTCGACATTCCCTTCGAGGAAATCCGCCTGATGGCACCGGGTGCCACGCTCTCCTTCCATGCGGTCGCGGATTTCGAGGCCGGCAGCGCCACGGAAGCGGCGGCCCTGGCGGACATCGACGGCGCCGATGTCGTGCTGTTCTTCGGCAACACCGAAGTCGGTTACGACGGCGAAGGCTCCGACCGTACCCATCTCGACCTGCATGACGGCCAGGATGCGTTGATCGCGCGCCTCTCGGCCCGCAACAAAAACATCGTCGTCATCCTGGCGACGCCGGATGCGGTGGTCATGCCGTGGATCGGCGGCACGCCGGCCGTGCTCTCGGCCTTCTTCGGCGGGCAGGGGGCGGGCCATGCGCTGGCGGAGATCCTCTTCGGCCGCCAGACGCCCTGCGGCAAGCTCACCGTCACCTTCCCGATGCAGTTGGAAGACACGCCCGGTTTCCTCTCCTATCCCGGCGAGAACAACCGCCATGTCTATAGCGAGGGCATCCATGTCGGCTACCGCGCCTATGACAAGCGCAAGCTTGCACCGCTCTTCCCCTTCGGTTTCGGCCTGAGCTACACCAGCTTCGCCTATGCCAATGTCGCGGTCGACCGCGAACGCCTCGGCGCCGAAGACAGCATCACCGTCTCGGTCGATATCACCAATACCGGCAATGTCGCCGGCAAGGAGATCGTGCAGGTCTATGCCCGTCCGCATGCGCCGCGCCTCATCCGGCCGGTGCGCGAACTCAAGGGTTTTGCCAAGGTGGCCCTGCAGCCCGGCGAGACGAAACGCGTTTCCGTGACCATCGAGGCACGCGATCTGCGCTATTACGATACCGACTATCGCCGCTGGCTGCTCGATGCCGGCAAGCTGACCTTCGAGGTCGCCGCCTCCTCGCGTGACATCAGGGGCGAGAAGACGGTCGAGGTCGAGGGTGCGGCCCTGCCGCTGACCATCCTCAATGTCGAAAGCCAGCCCTTCATGGTGCTGGAGCAGGAATTCGCCCGCAAGCGTTTCGGCGCCTTCCTGCAAGCCCAGCTCGGCCTCGACGACGAGGAAACCGAAAAGATGCTTGAATATTGCGGCGGCTCCTTCCTTGGCATCTACAACACCGTCGCCTGGGTCGCCGGCGACAAGATCTCCAAGAGCGACATGGCCGCGCTGCTGGATGGCATCAACCGCGAACTCGGCGTTGCGGGAACGGCGCCGGGCAAGGCGGCGTAAAGCCGGAACGGGGCGCTGCGGCGCCCCGGCCGGAAACTTTTGAGTTCGGATCGATAAGAAAAGGGGAATGAAATGAACCTGAGACGCCTTTCCTCCACGCTGGCGCTGCTGGGCGCATTGGCCAGTTCCACCGCCGCCGTCGCGCAGACCGTCGATGTGCAGCAATACTGGACCAGCGCCAGCGAATCCAAGGCGATGAACGCCATCGCCGATGCCTACAAGGCGCGCGGCGGCAAGTGGATCGACAGCCCGTCCGCCGATTTCGACTCGGCGATTGCCGCCGCCACCAGCCGCATCGCCGGCGGCGAGCCGCCCTCGGCCGTGCTGATGACGCCGAGCGGGGCGATGCGCGACCTCGCCAAGGCCGGCCAGCTTCGCGATTTCAACGACCTCGCCGAAGCCGGCGGCTGGCAGAAGGTCATGGCGCCGCTGATCTGGGACAAGCTGACTGTCGACGGCAAGCTTGTCGGCCTGCCGGTCGGCATCCATGCCGACAACTGGGTCTGGTATTCCAAATCGCTGTTCGAAAAGGCCGGCATCGCCGAGCCGAAGACGATGGACGAGATGTTCGCAGCCGCCGACAAGCTGAAGGCGGACGGCCACATTCCCTTTGCCGTCGGCGGCGAGCCGTGGCAGGAAGTCTCCATCCTCTACGATTTCATCCTGGCGCTGGGCGGCCCGGACTACTGGAACGAGCTGTTCATCAAGCGCGACCCGGAAGCGCTGAAATCGCCGATCCTGCCGAAAGCCTTCGAGCTGTACCGCAAGGTCTCGACCTATGCCGATCCGGCCAGCCCCGGCCGTTCGTGGAACGACACCACCAACCTGGTCATCACCGGCAAGGCCGGCATGCAGTTCATGGGCGACTGGGCGCGCGGCGAGTTTCTCTCCGCCGGCCAGACGGCGGGCAAGGAATTCGGCTGCTTCCTGACGCCGAGCGACAAGCCCGCCTATGCCGTCATCGTCGATATCTTCGCCTTCCCGGTCAATACCGACGAGGACCGCATCAAAGGCCAGACGCTGCTGGCCGAAACCGTGATGGATCCGGCCGTCGAATCGAAGATCGCCGCCGTCAAGGGTTCGGTGCCCTCGCGCCTCGACGTCGACACCAGCACGCTGGATGCCTGCGCCGCCAAGGGCGTTTCCATGTTGGCGAAGCCCGGCGAAGCGGTCAATGCCGCCTATGACGCCCTGCCGGGCGACATGAACGGCCAGGTGACCGACCTCGCCACCCAGTTCTGGACCGACCCGTCGATGACGGCGGATGCGGCGATTGCAACGCTGGGCGGCATCCTGCAAAGCCAGTAACGGCATATGCTGCGTCCCGCCCATTTAGACCAATGGGCGGGACGCGGTTTTTCCGGGGAGGATTTGGGATGACAAGCTGGATCAACCGGCAGGCTTTCAGGCCGGATATCACCGTGGCGGCGTTTTTTGCCGTCATCGCATTGTTTTTCTACGGTTCGATCGTCTGGACCTTCGTGATGTCGCTGACGCGCTCGACGCTGGTGCCGACCTATGAGATCGACGGTTTCGACCAGTATGTAAAGCTGTTCACCAACCAGCGCTGGCTGGTGTCCTGCCTCAACATGGTGATCTTCGGCCTGCTCTATATCGTCGGGACGCTGGCCTTCGGCATGTTGCTGGCAGTGTTGGCAGACCGGCGCATCAAGGCGGAATCGCTGTTCCGCACCATCTTCCTCTATCCGCTGGCCGTGTCGCTGGTCGTCACCGGCCTCTCCTGGCGCTGGCTGCTCGATCCCTCCAACGGGCTGCAGGCGCTGATGCGCAGCATCGGCTGGGAGGCGTTCACCTTCGACTGGCTGACGCGGCCGGACCGGGCGCTCTATACGCTTGTCATCGCCAGCATCTGGCATTCGGCAGGCCTCGTCATGGTCATCGTGCTTGCCGGCCTGCGCGGCATCGACAACGACCTGTGGAAGGCAATCCGCATGGAAGGCATTCCGCTGTGGCGGGCTTATCTCCAGGTGATCTTCCCCGGCATGCGGCCGGTCATCGCCTCCTGCGTCGTTCTCCTGATGTCGGAAGTCATTCGCGGTTACGACCTGATCATCGCCATGACCAAGGGCGGCCCCGGTATCTCTACGGAAATGCCGGCGAAATTCGCCGTCGATTTCTATTTCGCCCGCGTCAATCTCGGCCTCGCCTCGGCCGCCTCGATCATGATGCTGGTGCTGTCGCTGGTGCTGCTGGCGCCGTATTTCTACAGCGAATTCCGGAGGCGCACATGAGCATCGCCGTGGCCACGCCCATCGCCATCAGGAAAAAGCCCTTCGCGCCGCAGGCGGCCCGCATCGGCCTCTATGTCTTCCTCACCGTCTCGGCGATCTTCTTCCTGCTGCCGCTCCTGCTGGTGGCGATGAATTCGCTGAAACCGCTCGAAGAAATCCGCCAGGGCAACCTGCTCGCCTTTCCCGTCAATCCGAGCTTCGATGCCTGGGTCACCGCCTGGAAGACGGCCTGCACCGGGCTCGATTGCAACGGCGTGCAGCCGGGCGTGTGGAATTCGATCAAGATCACCATTCCCGCCGTCGTCATCTCGACGCTGGCCGGCGCGCTGAACGGCTATGCGCTGGCGCAGTGGAAATCGCGCCATGCCAATCTGCTGATGCTGCTGGTGACGGTCGGCCTGTTCATCCCCTATCAGGCGATGCTCTATCCGACGGTGAAAATCCTCAGCAATGTCGGGCTGTTCCGCACCTATGCCGGCATCGTCTTCGTGCATGTCATCTATGGCCTGCCCTATACGACGCTGCTGTTCCGCAACTTCTATGTCGGCGTGCCCGACGAGATCAGCCGGGCGGCACGCATGGAGGGGGCAAGCTTCCTGCGCACCTTCTGGTCGATCATCCTGCCGATCTCGACCAATATCCTCGTGGTGGTGGCGATCCTGCAATTCACCGGCATCTGGAACGACTACCTGCTCGGCCTGATCTTCGCCGGCAACGACAATCTGCCGATGACCGTGCAGCTCACCAACATCGTCAACAATGCCCGTGGTGCCGCCAATCCCAATGTCAACATGGCCGCGGCACTTATCACCGCCATCCCGACGCTCGTCGTCTACTTCCTCTCCGGCCGCTATTTCGTCCGCGGCATCGCCGCCGGCGCCGTCAAGGGTTGATCCATGTCCAGCATTTCTCTTCGCCAGATCAAGAAATCCTTCGCCGGCCTCACCATCCTGCGCTCTGTCGACATGGAGATCGAGAAGGGCGAGTTCGTCGTCATTCTCGGTCCCTCCGGCTGCGGCAAGTCGACCCTGCTCAACGTCATCGCCGGTCTCGACGATTGCGACGACGGCCAGATCGTCATCGACGGCCGCGATGTCATCGGGCTGGAGCCCAGCCAGCGCGGGCTGGCCATGGTGTTCCAGTCCTATGCGCTGTTTCCGGCCATGACCGTGCGCCGCAACCTCTCCTTCGGCATGGAAATCGCCGGCACGCCCAAGGCGGAGATCGTCGACAAGGTCGCCTGGGTGGCAAAACTCTTGCAGATCGAGCCGCTGCTGGAGCGCAAGCCCAGCCAGCTCTCGGGCGGCCAGCGCCAGCGCGTGGCGATCGGCCGGGCGCTGGTGCGCTCCTCCTCGATCTGCCTGTTCGATGAGCCGCTCTCCAACCTCGACGCCAAGCTACGCGCCGAAACCCGCGTCGAGCTCAAGCAACTGCACGAGACGCTGAAATCGACGATGATCTACGTCACCCACGACCAGATCGAGGCAATGACCATGGCCGACCGCGTCGCGGTGATGCACAAGGGCAAGGTGGAGCAGTTCGCCCATCCGCAATCGATCTACGAAAAGCCGGCCAGCCTGTTCGTCGCCGGCTTCGTCGGCTCGCCGGCGATGAATTTTCTCGACGGGCGGCTGGACGGGGCAGGGCGCTTCATCACCGGCGACAGCGACATCGCCATCGACGTCTCCGCCTATGCCTTCGAGGCAAAGCAGGGGGCAGGCGAGGCGGTGCTCGGCGTGCGCTGCGAGGATATCACCGTCACCGAGCGCGGCGCGCCCGGCAGCCTGCCGGCAACGCTCGCCTTCACCGAATTGCTCGGCGCCGATGCGCTCGGCTGGTTCGATTGCCTCGGCAAACGCTTCAGCACCCGCCTCGGCATCGAGGCGGCGCGGGCGATGAAAGGGGAGGTGGGCCTGACCTTCGACATGGGCAAGGCCTCGCTGTTTTCCAAGGATACCGAACAGCGGCTTTGACAAACCTTGATCTCGGTCCATGGCCGGCGCCGCCTCGGGTTTCCAGGGGTTTTCAGTCCGATTCGACCAGTGTCCTAAGGCGGGCCAGCGCCCGGTCCCAGCCGGCCGAGATCGCATCGAGAAAGGCACGGGCGGCATCGACCTGCTGCGCATCGAGCGAATAGAGAACCTCGCGGCCATGGCGTTCATGCACCACCAGCCGCGCCGCCTCCAGCACCTGCAGATGCTTGACGATGGCCTGCCGGCTGATCGCCTGCCCCTCGGCCAGGGCCGTGGCCGAAAGCGCGCCGGCCGCCAGCAGCCGGGTGACCAGCGCCAGCCGCGTCGCATCGCCAAGCGCCGCAAAGACGCCGGCCAGTTCCTGCTCAGCCTTGTTCGACATGCCGCTTCACATTCTCGATCTGGGCGCTCCAGCCACCCGTGTTCATCAGGAATGCGCGCTGGCGGCGATGTTCCGGCACCTGCTCGAAGCCGGATTCGACGATGGTCAGCCGCGTGCCGGCGCCGTCCGGCGCCAGCCGGAATTCGACCAGCGTCGGCGTTTCCGTTTCCGGGTCGCATTCGATGTCGATGCCATAGGGGATCCAGCGGAAGCTGAACAGATGCGGCTCCTCCATGCGCTCGACGGTGCAGAACACGTAATTGGGCGTCAGCGGCCGGATGCCCGTGGGTTCGAGGCCGAGCGAGGCCTGATAGGCGCGGATTTTTGCTTCGTCGAAATCGCCTTCGAACTTGCCGGTGATCTTGCGGCCGGGGGCGAAGGGCTGGTGCAGCTTGACGCCGAACCAGGTGCCGAACTCCGTGCTATCGGTAATGGCATGCCAGACGCGTGCGATCGGCGCGTTGAGCACGATCTGCTTTTCGATGCGATCCTGAGAGCTCATGGGTTTTTCTTTCGTGCAACGATATGGTTGCACCATAGCCCGATCCATCGACATGTGCAACAAAAGAGTTGCAGATCATTCCCCGACCGGAAAACTCCGGGGAAAGGCGTGGCGGAGCAACGTCATGCCCGCCTTGTGCAGCGCCTCGGATTGCGCCGCTTCCGGGTTGAACGTGTCCCAGTACCAAGCGCCATGCACCAGATAGTTCAGCCCGTCGGCTAGGCTGCCGATATCGACGTCGCCGTAGCCGCCCTCGCGGGCGATATCGGCGAGCAGTGCCCGAGTTTCGGCGAGATAGGCACGGTCATTGGGCAGGCTGATCATCCGGTCGAGCTGCATCGTCTGGCGGTCGCTGCCGAACAGCACCCAGACGACCACCCAATCCGGGTGTTCGCGGCGGAAATGCCGGGCGCAATCCATGGCCGCGACGATACGCTTGGCCGGCGACAGGCCGGGCGCCCGCACCGTGTTTTCCCAAAGTTTTGCGAACTGGTCGTTGAGATATTCGAGGACGGCGCGAAACAGCTTGTCCTTGCTGCCGAAATGAAAGACCACCAGCGCATTCGAGGAGCCGATGCGCGCGGCGATGCGCTGCATGGTGACGCCGGCCATGCCTTCCTCGGCGATCAGTTGGATGGTCGTGTCGACGATCCGCTGGGCGCTGGCAAGGCCGCGAACGTGACGGCCATCGCGCTTTCCGCCCTTGGTCACCGGCCCGCCTTCCCCGGCGGGCGTCTCGGAAGGGGAGGGGCGGGGTGTCTTCAAGGCTTGGTTTCCCGGGAAAGAATGCGGTCCGCCCTTATCGGCCGGCGGACCGCTCGTCGTCAACGATCACAGCGCGGGGCGGCTGACCTTCTTGCCGTACCACGGGCCTTGCGCCGCCTCGAAAGCCAGACCGGCGCGAAAGACGTCGGCATCGCAATAGCTGCGCCCGACGATCTGCATGCCGGTGGGAACCCTGTTGCGGGCATGGCCGGTCGGGATCGACAGCACCGGGCAGCGGCTCATCATGTTGAACGGCGTCGTCATCACCCAGCCGAGCATCGGATCGACCGCCTTGCCGTTGATCTCCACACCGGTCGTCGAATGGTCGAAATCGGCCGGAACGGCGGGCAGGGCATTGGTCGGGCAGATCAGCACGTCGTAACGGTCGAGCAGCGGCCCGAGCGTCTGGTACATGGCGCCGACGGTTTCGAGGCTGCCGACGAATTCCGCCGAGGTCGACGACCGCCCGCGCTCGGCGAACGCCCTTGCATAGGTGGTCATCTTGTCGCCGTGCTCATCCAAGAGGCGCGAGACATAGCCGCCGAAGAGATGGCGCAGATAGGTGATGCCGGCTTCGAGAATATCCGGCGTCCAGCCGAGATCGACTTCCTCGACGGTCGCGCCCAGCGAACGAAACACATCCATCGCCGCCAGCGTGTTGCGGCGCACGTCGGGATCGACCTCGAAGATACCGAGATCGATGGAATAGGCGATCTTCCAGCCCTTGATCGGCTTGAACGTCGTCGGCAGGCGCAGCTTCGGCCGCAGCGTCGCGATATCGGTGGGGCTCGGACCGGCCATTACGTTCTGCAGCAGGATGGCATCAGTGACCGTGCGGGCCATCGGCCCGGTATGGCAGAAGAAATCGAGGTTGAACGGCGGATCGTCGGGATTGCGGCCATAGGGCGGCTTGTAGCCGACGACGCCGCAGGCCGAGGCCGGAATGCGGATCGAGCCGCCGATATCCGAACCGGTGGCGACCGACGAGGTGCCGGCGGCCAGCGACGCGCCTGATCCGCCGGAGGAGCCGCCGCAGGTGAAATCCGTATTCCACGGATTGCGGGTCACGCCCCAGAGCCGCGACCAGGTGGTGCCGGCGCAGCAGAATTCCGGCGTCGCGGTGCGCGCATGCACGATGCCGCCGGCCGCCATGATGCGCGCATTGTTCGTCGAGGTGCGGGTCGCGACATTGTCCTTGTAGATCAGCGAACCGACCGAACTCGGCTTGCCCTCGATCTCGCTCTCGTCCTTGATGCCGACCGGCAGGCCTTCCAGCGCCCCGGTGCGCGCCCCACGGGCATATTTCGCCTCCGCCTTGCGCGCCAGATCCATGGCTTCGTCGTAATGGGTATAGGTGAAGGCGTTGATTGCCGGCTGTACGGCCTCCGCCCGCCGGATCGTCGCTTCCATCAATTCGATCGGCGAAAGCTCGCGGCTCTTGAACCGACGCAGGGCCTCATGCGCCGGCAGATAACACAGATCGACATCACTCATGCTTGTTCCTCCCACGAGCGCCGGCTCTCCGACCGGCCCGTTCTCCCGGCCGCAGATAAAAACAAACTGAATAGTTAGTCAAATAGATTTTCGCACGCAGCCGCTGGGGCGACGGCCGCGTTCGCTTAACCGCTGGCGGCCTTGGCGGCCGTCAAAGCGCCGGGCGGGTGGCCGGTGATGCGCTTGAAGGCGCGGCTGAAGGCGGCCTGCGAACCGTAACCGAGCTTTTGCGCGGCGGTTTCGATCGGCATACGCTCCTTGGCAATCCATTGCGTGGCAAGCCGCATACGCAGCTCGGTCAGATAGCGCAGCGGCGTGACGCCAGTGACCTCCAGAAAACGCTCGGCAAAGACCGAGCGGGAGGCGCCCATGCGGTCGGCCAGCTCGACCAGCGTCCAGTCATGGCCGGGGTTCGCATGGATGGCGACGATGACGCGGCCGAGACGCGGATCGCGCAGCGCCGCGATCCAGCCACTGGCGTCGCCGCAGCCGCATTCCACCCAGGCGCGGACGATGAAGGCCGCCACCACATCCGCAAGTCGTGCCAGAATGCCGGCAAAGCCGGCCCGCCCGCCCTTGGCCTCGCGTTCCATCGCCTCCAGCATCGGCAGGATTTCGGGATAGCGATCCAGCAGAGTCCCGACCCGCATCACCTCCGGCATCAGCGCCACCAGCGGATGCAACCCGCCGAGATCGAATTCCATGCAGCCGCTGAAGACGATTGCCCGCGCTTCCGGCCCCGTCGTGCCGTCGCAGGCGGTGATGGCGCTGACCGAACTGCATAGCGGCGCCGCTTCGAGCGCGCGGATATCCCGGCATTTGATCTCGTCGGACGAGACCAGCGCATGGAAGCCGCCGCGCGGCAACAGCACCGCATCCCCGGTTTCCAGCCCATGGACGATGCCGCCCGGCAAACGCAACTGCACCGGCCCGCGCGCCACGAAATGGAACTGCGCGCGGCCTCCGACCTCGCCGAAGGAGAAGCCGAACGGCGCCGCCGCCTCGATGCGGCGATAATCGAGGCCGACGAGGCGCATGCCCATCAGCAATTCGCTGACGAGATCGGGATCGAGCGGCTTGCGCTCAGTTTCGGACTTTCGATCAAGCATGGCGGATTTTTTGACATAGATCGTCCGGTTCGTCCAGCCTATCTTCCGGGCCTATCGTTCATCCCTCCCAAGGATACGCTCATGACTCCCAGTTTCGATACCATGGCCGTGAACGGCCGAACCGATGCGCCGGCCTGGGGCGCGGTGGTCTCCATGGCGCTCGGCGTCTTCGGCCTGGTGACGGCGGAATTCCTGCCCGCCAGCCTGCTGACGCCGATTGCCGCCGAACTCGGCATCAGCGAAGGGGCCGCCGGCCAGGCGGTGACGGCGACAGCCGTCGTCGGCATGGTCGCCAGCCTGCTGATCACCACCTTTGCCCGCCGCATAGACCGCCGGCACCTGATGATGGGCTTTTCCGCCCTGCTGATCGTCTCGAACCTGATGGTCGCCTTCGCGCCCGGCCTGATGCTGCTGCTGGTCGGGCGTGTGCTGCTCGGCATCGCGCTCGGCGGCTTCTGGGCGATGGCGACCGCCGTCGCCATGCGCCTCGTGCCGGCCGCATTCGTGCCGCGGGCACTGTCGATGATTTTCAGCGGCGTCTCGGCCGCGACTATCGTCGCAGCCCCCGTCGGCAGCTATCTCGGCGAAATCGCCGGCTGGCGCGCCGTCTTCCTGCTTGCCGCAGGCCTTGGCGTACTCGCCCTCGTCATGCAGTTCCTGACCCTGCCGCGGCTTACCCCGACCGGCACCACCAGCCTGCGCACGCTGGGCGAAGTCCTCGCCCGGCCGGGCATCGCGCTCGGCCTCGTCGCCGCGACTTTGGTCTTCGGCGGCCACTTCGCCTTCTTCACCTATCTCAGGCCCTATCTAGAATTCAATATCGGCGCCGGCATCGAGGCGGTCTCGTCGCTGCTGCTCGGCTTCGGCATCGCCAATTTCGTCGGCACGCTGTTTGCCGGCGTCCTCATCGGCCGCAGCCTGCGGCTGGCGCTGACGGCGATGCCGCTGGCGCTCGGCGCCATGGCGCTGCTGATCGTCACGCTGCAGCCCTCGCTGGCCGGCGCCGCCGTCATCGTCGCCGCCTGGGGCTTTGTCTTCGGCGCGGTGCCGGTTTCCTGGTCCACATGGCTCGCCAAGACCATTCCCGACGAGGCCGAAAGTGCCGGCGGCCTGCTGGTGGCGGCCATCCAGTTCGCCATCGCCATGGGAGCTGCGGCCGGCGGCGTGATCTTCGATACCAGCGGTGCCACCGGCGTCTTCAGCGTCAGCGCCCTCGTCCTGATCCTCGCCGCCATCGGCATCCTGCTCGGCGTTTCGCCGCGGCGGGCGTCCGAAATCGCCTGATTAAAAAGGCGGGGGCGCAGTAGCGCGCCCTCCGCCGGTTTTTTCCCTGGATGAGGCGGCGGAATTGCGACCTGTTCCGATCCTCTCTGGCAGAGGAAGAAGGGAGGGTATAGAACATCGCAAAGCAGCCGTCCCGTCCTATATTCCGCGACGTATTACCTGCACATCGGATATGCCCTTTCGACGACAAGGAACCTGTTTCATGACCGAGAAATCCCCCGCCGACAATTTTCCCGCCGGCTACGAGCCTCCGAAGGTCTGGACCTGGGACAAGGCCAATGGCGGCGCCTTCGCCAATATCAACCGTCCCATCGCCGGCCCGACCCATGACAAGGAACTGCCGGTCGGCAAGCATCCGCTGCAGCTTTATTCGCTGGCGACGCCGAACGGCGTGAAAGTCGGGATCATGCTGGAAGAGCTGCTGGCCGCCGGCCATTCGGGCGCCGAATACGATGCCTGGCCGATCCGCATCGGCGATGGCGACCAGTTCGGCTCCGGCTTCGTCGAGGTCAATCCGAACTCGAAAATCCCGGCGCTGATGGACCATGCGCCGAAGGGCGGCGGCGAGCCGGTCCGCATCTTCGAATCCGCCTCGATCCTGCTGTATCTCGCCGAAAAATTCGGCGCCTTCCTGCCGTCGGACCTGCGCGCCCGCACCGAAACCTTCAACTGGTTGTTCTGGCAGATGGGCTCGGCGCCCTTCCTCGGCGGCGGTTTCGGGCATTTCTATGCCTATGCACCGATCCGCATCCAGTATGCCATCGACCGCTACGCCATGGAGGTCAAGCGCCAGCTCGACGTGCTCGACCGGCATCTGGCCGACAACCAGTTCATGGCGGGCAGCGAATACACCATCGCCGACATGGCGATCTGGCCGTGGTATGGCGCCATCGCGCTCGGCCAAGCCTATGGCGATGCCGGCACGTTCCTCGATGTCCAGACCTACAGGAACGTCCAGCGCTGGACGGCGGAAATCGCCGCCCGCCCGGCCGTACAACGCGGCCGCAAGGTCAATCGCCTGAGCGGCGACCCCGCCGACCAGTTGCATGAACGCCACGACGCCTCCGACTTCGATACGAAGACGCAGGACAAGATCGGCTAGAGCATTTCCAGCCGAAGCGAAATCGCTTCTGCGTCTAACAATGAAGTAAAAACAAATAGATAGAGTATCGAAGGCGATTCCGTTTTTACCTTCGATACTCTAGGCGACAGCATAAGGAAGACCCGGATGGCAAACCTGCCCGACATGAACAAACATCGCGGCTTTCCGTCCGGCATGCCGGGCACGGGCATCCAGTTCACCATCCGCCGCGCCAATCCGCGCGGGGTGACGCCGATCAAGGCCTTACCCCGCCGGGGCCGGCCGGGCACGGCCGAACACCGCATCGATGCCGCCTTCCTGCATGCCCTCTGGCATCATTTCGGGTCGGAGCCCTTCGAGCGCGGCAATCTCGATGCCGCGCGCCTCAACCTGCTTTTCGGCCGCGAGGTCGTCGCGGCCGAAAAGGATTTCGATCCCCTGTCCTACGAATCCCTGCTCGTCATCGACGAGCGGGTCGCCCGGCAGAGTTTTCCGGAATCCTTCGAGGACGTGTTCGAGGTCTGACGGACGTCAGACCTTGATCCGCAGGCCTTTCGGATCGTAGGCCGGCGAAAGATGCGCCGTCAGGGCAAATCGATCGCCGGCCAGATCCACCTCGAAATGACCGCCCGTCAGGAAAGCCGCATCGACGCCGGAGGCGTTGTCGATCAGCGCCAGCGCGACGGAGCGGCCAAGCGTGTGGCCATAGGCGGCCGAGCGCACCTCGCCGACCGGCTCGCCATTGCGCAGCACCAGTTCGCCGCCCCACAGCATGGGGGAGGGGTCGTCGACGGTGAACTGCACGATGCGCCGCGCCGGCATGCCCTTCGCCTTAGCGGCGGCCAGCGCCTCGCGGCCGATGAAACCGCCGGGCTTGTCGAGCGCGACGGCAAAGCCGAGCCCCGCCTCATAAGGCGTGATATCCGGCGTCAATTCGCGGCTCCAGGCGCGATAGCCCTTTTCCAACCGCAACGCTTCCAGCGCGTAATAACCGCAGTCGATCATGCCATCCTCCCCGCCGGCCGCGTGCAGCGCCTCGTAGACGCCGACCGCGAATTCGCTCAGCACGATCAGCTCCCAGCCGAGTTCGCCGACATAGGTCATGCGGTTGGCATAACCGGTGGCGTAGCCGATATCGATCTCGCGGATGGTGGCGAAAGAAAACCCTTCATTGGAAAGATCGGCGGAGGTGAGCCGGGCGAGGATGTCGCGCGATTTCGGCCCCATCAGCGCCAGGACGGCATAGGCCGAGGTGACGTCGGTCAGCGTCACATGGGCGTCAGCCGGGATGTTCTTGGCGATCCAGTCGGCATCATGCACCGCCTGCGCCGAACCGGTGACCAGCAGGAAGCGATCCGCCGCAAGCCGCAGCACCGTCAGGTCGCTTTCATAGCCGCCACGTTCATTGAGCAGGCCGGTATAGACCGAGCGGCCGACCGCGACATCGATCTCGGCGGCGCAGATGCGGTTCAGCGCCGCCGCCGCGTCGCGCCCCTGCACCAGCAGCTTGGCGAAGGAGGTCTGGTCGAACAGGCCGGCAGCCTGACGCACCGCCTGCATTTCGCGGCGCACCGGCTCATGCCAGTTCTGGCGGCCGAAGGCATAGTCGGTCACCGGGGTTTCGCCCGGGCTCGCGAACCAGTTGGCCCGCTCCCAGCCCATTTTCGAGCCGAAGCAGGCGCCCCGGGCCGCCAGCCGGTCATAAAGCGGCGAGCGGCGGAAGGGGCGGGCGGTGTGCAGCTCGCGGTTCGGCCAGGGCATGGCGTAATGCAGGCCGAGCGTTTCCTTGACGCGGTCGTGCAGCCAGCGCGGATTGTTGTTGAAGCCGGCGAAGCGGCGGATATCGACCGGCCAGAGATCCATGGTCGGCGCGCTATTGACGATCCATTCGGCCAGCGCCCGCCCGGCGCCGCCGGCGCTGGCGATGCCCATCGAGTTGAAGCCGGCGCCGACATAGAAATTGCGCAACTCCGGCGCCTCGCCAAGGATGAAATTATTGTCCGGCGTAAAACTTTCCGGACCATTGTAGAATTTCCTGATCTCGGCGGTTTCGAGTTGCGGCACGCGGGTCAGCGCATTCTGCATCAGCGGCTCGAACTGGTCCCAGTCGTCTTCCAGCAAAGCGAATTCGAAATTATCGGGAATGCCGTTCATGCCCCAGGGTTTTGCCTCCGGCTCGAAGCCGCCCATGACGAGGCCGCCGACCTCCTCCTTGAAATAGATGAAACCATCGGGATCGCGCATGACCGGCAGGTCCGGGTGGACACCTTCGATGCGGCCGGTGACGATATACATATGCTCCGCCGAATGCAGCGGCACGCTGACACCGCACATCTGCCCGACCTTGCGCGCCCATTGGCCGGCGCAATTGACGACGATCTCGGCGGCAATCGCGCCCCGGTCGGTCTCGACGCCGGTCACCTGCCCCTGCCGTGTGGTAATGCCGGTGACGCGCACCCGCTCGACGATGCGGGCGCCGCGATTGCGCGCGCCCTTGGCAAGCGATTGCGTCAGGTCGGTGGGGTTGGCCTTGCCGTCACCCGGCAGCCAGACGGCGCCGACCAGATCGTCGATGGCCATGACCGGCCACAGATCGCCCGCCTCCTTCGGCGAGATCACCTCGACATCCACCCCTTGCGCGCGGGCGGAAGCGGCGGTGCGCTTCAGCACGGTCATGCGCTCGGCGGTGCGGGCGACGGCCAGCGAGCCGCAATTCTTCCAGCCGGTCGCCAGCCCCGTCTCGGCTTCCAGCTCACTGTAAAGCTTGGTGGAATAGCGGATGAGGCCGGTCATGTTGGCATGGCTGCGCAACTGGCCGACAAGGCCGGCGGCATGCCAGGTGGTGCCGCCGCTGAGCTGGCCCTGTTCGAGGAGGACGACATCCGTCCATCCGAGCTTCGTCAGATGATAGGCGACCGAACAACCGATGATGCCGCCGCCGATGATGACAACCCGCGCCTGCGTGGGCAAACCCTGCGCCATGAAACAACCTCCCGTTTCGAAGAAGGTTTCAGCATAGCCGCCACGCCACAAAGCGCAACACAAAATATCACAAAATGCATCAAATAGTCACGTCGCAACGATCAGCTTCGGCCCCTTGCGCACCAGCGCCTCGCCAATCGCCGCCGGCGGCGCGGCATCGGTGATCAGCCCGGCCGCCAGTTCGAAACGCGGGATGCGCAACGGCGTGAGACGTCCGAATTTCGAGCTGTCGAGCACGAAATAGGCGCGTTCGGCGGCGGCGATCATGCGCGAGCGCTGCTCGGCGCCGTTGCGGGTGAAATCGGTGACTTCGCCATCCGGCGACAGCCCACCGCCGCCGACGAAGGCGATATCGACGCGGAACCGGCCGATGGCCTCCAGCGCATCGATGCCGACCGCCGCTTCTTCGCCCGGATCGATCTCACCGCCGAGCATATGCACCCGCGTCGAGGGCTGACGGCAGAGCAGCAGGGCAATCGTCAGGCTGGGCGTGCAAATCGTCAGGTTTTTCAAGCCGGAAAGCGCCTGCGCCACTGCCAGCGTCGTGGTGCCGGAATCGATCAGCACCACCATGCCGTCCCGCACCAGCCCGGCGGCCACGCGGCCGATCACCGCCTTCGCGGCGCTGTTTTCCTGGGCGCGCTGGGTCAGTGCCGGCTCGGTCGGCTCGAACAGCGTCGCGCCGCCATGCACGAGGCCGAGCTGGCCGCGATCGGCAAGCTGTTTCAGGTCGCGGCGGATGGTTTCGCGCGAGACGTTGAAGAAGGCGGAGAGCGCGGCGATGCTGACCGATCCGTCGGCCGCCAGGCGTCTGAGGATCTCGTCATGGCGGCGGGGCGCCAGCGCGCGGGAATCGGAAGCGTCAGTCATAGCGCAATGTGGCAATTTTTAAGTGCGCAAGCAAGATATGTTGCAAAATACGGCAAATTGTCATGTACTACACAACAAACCACAGCGGCCCAAGTGCTGTCATAAACGCATATTATCAATACATAAATTGAGAAAATCCATTGTGACGTTTTCTGTTTCGCTGACGGATATTATGTTGCATTTCTCTTCGAAACTTGCAGACTGACGCAACAGCCACACGATCCGCCTTGTCCCGCAACGCCAATCAAGGAGCATGACGATGCAAACCATGCCCGCCCACCGCTTCCGCTTCTACCTGCTGCCCGGCTTCTCGCTGCACGGCTTTTCCGCCGCACTCGAAGTCCTGAGGCTGGCGAACGGCCTTGCCGGCGAGCGCTATGCCTGGACGACGGTCAGCGAGGACGGCACGGCGGTGCGCTCCGGCTGCGGCATGCGCATGGCGGTGGATGGGGCGTTGAGCGATGCGCGCGAGGCCGGGCGCGGCGGGGCGGGGCCTTGCACCGTGGTCATCTGCGGCGGCGACGACGTGCCGCCGGCCTCGACCGGGCTGACCATCTGGCTGCGCAGTTGCCACCAGCAGCGCATGTCGCTCGCCGGCCTTGCCGGCGGCGTCTATGCTCTGGCGCGGGCCGGCCTGCTGGAGGGGCGGCGCGCGGCGGTTCACTGGCGGCATTTCCCGGATTTTTCCGAGCGCTTTCCAGAGGCGCGGGCCAGCCAGGCGGCCTTCGAAATCGACGGAACGCTGCAGACCTGCGCCGGCGGCCCCGCCGCCTTCGACATGCTGCTGCGCCAGGTCGAGGCCGATTGCGGTCGCACGGTCGCCAATCGCATCTGCGAGATCGGTCTTGCCGAGCGGGTGCGCGCCCCCGGCGAACGCCAGCGCCTGCCGTTGCAGACCCGCATCGGTATCGACAATCCGGTGCTGATCGAGATGATTGCGCAGATGGAGGCCGGCATGGCCGAGCCGTTGCCGCTCGCCAGCCTGTGCGCCCAAAGCCGGCTGTCGCGCCGGCAGGTGGAGCGGCTGTTCCGGCAGGAAATGGGCCTGTCGCCAGCCCGCTATTATGTCGAGATGCGGCTGGAGCGGGCCTATCTGCTTTTGTCGCATTCCTCGCTGACGATGATCGAGATCGCCATTGCCTGCGGCTTCGGCTCACCCTCGCATTTTTCGCGCACCTATCGCAGCCATTACGGCTGCACGCCGCAGCAGACCCGGCAGGCCGAGGCCGAACGCCGCCGCGGCTGCGCGCAAGCCGGCGAGGCCTGGCAGATCCGGCCGCTCCGCAAGGTCGCCCGCTCGGCCTGAACGGGTACCCTCAAACGAAAAGGCGGAGCCAGCGACGGCTCCGCCTTTTTCCTTGCCGGAAGGGCAGGGGGATCAGCGCCACGCCTGGGTGCGGGCCAGCAGGCCGCGGGCGATCAGGGCGTGGATCAGCTTGGCGGCGACATTGGTGTAGAAGATCATCATGCCCATCGCCGCCGCCGGTGCGATATCGCCGGCATCGTCCATGTTGAGCACGGCGACGGAGGCGAGTTTCGTCTCGGTGGAATAGAGGAAGACCACGGCCGAGACGGTCGTCATCGCATTGACGAACAGATAGATGGCGATGTTGAGGATCGCCGGCAGGCAGACCGGCACCGTCACCCGGAAGAACAGCCGGTGGAAGGGCTGCTTCAGCGAGGCGGCGACGGATTCGAATTCCGGATCCATCTGCTTGAGCGCCGTCAGCGCCGTCAGATGCGCGACGGTGTAGAAGTGGGTCACCGTGCAGACGACGAGGATGGTCATCGTGCCGTAGATCGAATGCAGCGGATTGGCCGGATTGTTGAAGAAGAAGATATAGGCGAGACCCAGCACCATGCCCGGCACCGCCATCGGCATCATCGCCAGGAAATGGAAGATCGACCGGCCGGTGCGGAAGCCATCGGCCTTTTCCACCATATATGCGCCGGCGAAGACGACGAGCGAACCGAACAATGCCGTCAGGAGAGCGAGCTTGATCGAGTTGGAATAGGCCGCCCAGCCGCCGCCGTCCATCAGGTCGAAGGCGAAATTCCTGGTGGTCAGCGTCATGTCATAGGGCCAGAACTTGACGAGTGCTGCGAGCTGGCACATGGCGATCATGCCGAGGATGAAGGTGGCCACCAGGCAGCAGAAGGCGAAGCACAGCGCATCGAAACGGCGGTTCGGCTTCGGCGTATAAGGCACGGCGCGGGCCGAAAGCAGCGCCACCTGCCGCTTCTGCATCCGCCGGTCGACCCAGAAGGCGAGCACCGCCGGAACCAGCAGGATGACCGAGACGACGGCGCCCATTTCGAAATTCTGCTGGCCGATCACCTGCTTGTAGATATCGACCGCCAGCATGCCGTATTGGCCGCCGATCACCTTGGGCAGGCCGAAATCGGTGATCACAAGCGTGAAGACGACGAAGGCGGCGGAGACGAGACCGTAGCGCGCGCCCGGTACCGTCACTGTGCGGAAGGTACGCCAAGCGCTGGATTTCAGCGAGGCCGCCGCCTCATAGTGGCGGGCATCGGCCACCGACAGCGCCGTCAGGATGATCAGGAAGGCATGCGGCAAGGTGAAGAACACCGAGCCGATGACAATGCCGATCGGCCCGTAGATCGAATGGCCGAGCAGCCAGAGCTGGAAGATGCCCTGATTGCCGAACAGGTAGACCAGCGCAATGCCGGGCAGCAGCGACGGCACCAGGATCGGCACCGTCAGCACGCCTCGGAACAGGCCCTTCAGCGGCATCCGGCTGCGGGTCAGCGCATAGGCGAGCGCGAAGGCGACGGCAACCGTGATGACGGTCGAGATCGAGGCCATCAGGATGGAATTATAGATCGAGCGGGCCAGCGCCGGCGTCGAGAAATAGGATTTGAAATTCTCAAGGCCGAGACCCCGGCTCGGGCGCAGCACGATGCGGCGGAAGGTGCCGGAATCGTAGTCCTGCCAGTCGCTTCCCTTCTGCAACTGCGTGCCGACCAGATAGCTGGCGCCCTCGCCGGTGGCGCGGAGGCGATAATGCACCGGACTGCGGAACTTGAAATCGGGGAAGAATTTCGTGACGGCGAGACGGCCGTCGGAATTGGTGGTCAGGTCGACATCGGCAACCGCGTTCAGCCGCGCATTGAGGTCGGCGGCGGTGACCGGCGCACTCCAGTTGCCGCCGGTGTCGTCGCTCACCTGGAATTCAAAGGCGGCGAGATCGAAGCGATAGGTCGACAGCGACTTCGACAGCATGACGAAGAGCGGCGCGCCGAGCGCGACGATCAGGTAAAGGCCGATGACGACCATGAAGCCGCGCTTGACGAGATCGTCGCGCGAGGCCTCCTGGCGCAGGGGCTTGCCGAGCGGCATGGAATCGAGGGCCATGGTCATGATCAGGCGCTCCGGGGAAAGAGGAGCAGGCGCTCTTGCGGGATTTCCACCTGGATGGCGCCGCCGATCTCGATACGCAGGCGGCGCACGGCATTGACCGAAAAATCCGCGACCAGAACCCGGTCGCCGAAGCGCGGCGCCGTCAGGCGGGTGCGCCAGAACATGCCGAGGAACTCCATCTCGACGACCTGCGCGTCGATGACGTTCTGCGGCGTCGTCGGCTTTTCGGCCGCCATGCCGGCATGCAGGTCGGCACCATGGGGAATGATATCGACGGGGCGCACCACGGCGGTTGCCGTCGCTCCCGCCGCAAAGCCGTCCGTCTGGCAGAGGAAGGCGGAATGGCCGATCTCGACCGCGCCGCCTTCCGTAACCCTGGCGGGGAACTGATTGGTTTCGCCGATGAAATCGGCAACGAACAGGGTCTTGGGGTGGCGATAGATCTCGGTCGGGGTGCCGACCTGCTCGATGACGCCGTGGTTCATGACCACGATGCGGTCGGCCATGGCCAGCGCCTCTTCCTGATCGTGGGTGACCATGATCGTGGTGACGCCGAGCTTGCGCTGCAAGGCCTTGATCTCGTGGCGCAGATGGACGCGCACCTTGGCGTCCAGCGCCGAAAGCGGCTCGTCGAGCAGCAGCAGGCCCGGCGAAATGGCGATGGCGCGGGCAAGCGCGATGCGCTGCTGCTGGCCGCCGGAAAGCTGGGCCGGATATTTTTTCGCCTGCGCGGCAAGGCCGACGAGGCCGAGCAACTCGGCGACGCGGGCGGCGATCTCGGCGCGCGGGCGGCCGGTGTTTTCCAGGCCGAAGGCGATGTTCTGCTCGATGGTCAGGTTGGGAAACAGCGCGTAGGACTGGAAGACGATGCCGTAATCGCGCCGGGCGGCGGGCAGCGTCGAGATATCGCGGCCACCCTGGACGATGGCGCCCCGGCTTTGCAGGTCGAGGCCGGCGATGGCGCGCAGCAGCGTGGTCTTGCCGCAGCCGGAAGGCCCGAGGAAACAGACGAACTCGCCCTTGCGGATCGACAGCGAAATGTCGCGCAGCGCGACGAAATCGCCATAGCTCTTCCAGAGGCCGGAAACGTCCAGATAGGCCGGCGCGGTTTCGGCGGGCAGGGGGCGGGCAGGGGGCGCCGGTTCGACCGACAGGGCATGTCTCATCTCGAAAAACTCCGCTTCGCGCAGGGCAGGATTGTCGGCGGGCGAAGGGGCGGCGAGGGCCGCCCCTTCGGGAGACTGAGACGGGTCAGGTCTTCGGTTCGGACTTGGCGTCGTAGCGCTTCTGCCATTCCTTGAGGATGGCGTTGCGGTTGTTGGCGGCCCATTCGAAATCGTTCTTGATCATCTTCGAGGGCAGGTCGGTCGGCAGGTGCTCGACCGCCTTGGCAACGCCGGGATAGGCGACCACGGCATAGCCGGCATTGTACATCTCGTTGGCTTCCTTGGTCACCGACCAGTCGACCAGCGTCTTGGCGGCGTCCATGTTGGCGCTGCCGGCGATGATGGCGGTGGCTTCCGCCTCCCAGCCCGAGCCTTCCGAGGGGAAGAGGATGTCGATCGGCGCGCCGGCGGTCTTGGCCTTGGCGCCGGGGAATTCGAAGGAGACGCCGATCACCGTTTCACCGGCGCCGGCCATCTTGCAGGGCTTGGAGCCGGAATGGGTATAGGCTGCGATGTTCTCATGCAGCTTGTCCATGTAGTCCCAGGCCTTCTGCTCGCCGAACATCTGCATCCAGCCGGAGACGTCGAGGAAGCCGGTGCCCGAGGAATTCGGGTTCGGCATGACGATATGGCCCTTGTATTCCGGCTTGGTGAGGTCGGCCCAGCTCGTCGGCGCCGTCAGCCCCAGCTTCTGGCCCTCGACGGTGTTATAGCAGAGGGCTGCGACATACGCGTCCATGCCGACCCAGCTCGGCGGCGTGTCGCTGTCGACGAACTTCTTGTCGAGCGCCTCGACGCCCTTGGGCTGGTAGGGTTCGAGCATACCCTCGGATTTCAGGAGCAGCAGCGAGGTCGCGGCCAGGCCCCAGACGACATCCGCCTGCGGATTGTCCTTTTCGGCGAGCAGCTTGGCGGTCATGACGCCGGTGGAATCGCGCACCCAGTTGATGGTGATGTCGGGATGGGCCTTTTCGAAGGTGGCCTTGTAGCGGTCGAGATCGACGGCCTCGATGGCGGTGTAGACGGTCAATTGCGTCTGCGCCAGCGCCGAGGTGGAAGAGAGGGCGGCGGTCGCGCCGGCCAGAATGCACAGCATGCGTCTGTTCATGGTCGTGTTGCTCCTCTGAAGATTGGAAGGCTGGATAAACCGCCGCGAGCAATCTCTGCCGCTCTTGAGGCGTCCGCTTCGCAAACCATACTGCGATGGCCGTATCGGTTAGTAAAATTTATTATTTTTATCGTTCGCAAGATCAAACTTATGGAATAGGCGCTGCCGGCCGGTGCGTTCCACAAACAAAAAAGGAGCCGCAAAGGCGGCTCCAAGGCATGGCGGGCGGGGGACATCCGGTCACCAGGGGAGTGAAAACGTCTTGACGTTGGTAAAGCTCTTCATCGCCTCGATGACGCCTTCCTTGTAACCGTTGCCCGAATCCTTGATGCCGCCGAAGGGGCTCATCTCGATGCGGTAACCCGGCACTTCCCAGATATTGACCGTGCCGACCTTGAGCCCGGCGATGTATTTCTGCATGCGCCTGAAGTCATTGGTACAGACGCCGGAGGACAGGCCGAAGGCGGTGGAGTTGGAAAGCGCGATCAGCGCGTCGTCGTCGTCGGGCGCGCGCACGATCGGGATGATCGGCCCAAAGGTTTCCTCCATGACCAGTTCGCTGGAATGGCGAACCCGATCGACGACGATCGGCGGCAGCAGCGCGCCCTGCCGGCCGGGATTGTAGAGGATCTCGGCCCCTTCCTCCGCCGCTCGATGCACGCGGCGCTCGAAGATCTCCGCTGCCTTGGCATGCACCACGGTGCCGAGATCGGTCGTCCGGTCCATGGGATCGCCGAAGCGCAGCTTCTTCGCCCGCTCCAGAACCAGCGGTACGAAACGGTCGGCGACACGCTCCTGGCAGAGGATGCGCTTGACGGCGGTGCAGCGCTGGCCGGAATTCTTCGTCGCCCCCGCCACCGCAAGATCGGCGGCCCTGGCGAGATCGTCGTCCGAGAGGTCGTTGAGGATGATCAGCGGATCGTTGCCCCCGAGTTCCAGCACGTGGCGCTTGTAGTGGGCGTGCGCCGATATCAGCTTGCCGACCGGCACGCTGCCGGTGAAGGTGATCAGGTCGAAATTCGGGTTGGTGATCATCTCCATGCCGATATCGCCGGGCCAGCCGGTGACGACGGAGAGCATTTCCGGCGGCAGGCCGGCCTCGTAGAGGATATCGGCGAGCACCAGCGCCGTCATCGGCGTCAGCTCGGTCGGCTTCAGTACCACGCAATTGTTGGTGGCGATGGCCGGCGCCACCTTGTGCGCCACCATGTTGAGCGGATGGTTGAAGGGCGTGATCGCCGAAATGGCGGTCAGCGGCTCGCGGGTGGTGAAGATCTTGCGCGCCTTGCCATGCGGGGTGAGGTCGCAGGAGAAGATCTCGCCGTCGTCATGGATGCACATCTGGCCCGACAGCGTCAGCACGTCGAAGGCGCGGCCGACTTCATAAAGCGAATCCTGCTTGGAAATGCCGAGTTCGAGGGTGATGAGGTCGGACACCTCCTCCTTGCGGGCGACGAGCAGCTCCGCCGCCTTGAGCAGGATGCGCTGGCGCTCGTAACGCGTCAGCTTCGGCTGGTAGGCGGCGGCGATCTCGAAGGCCTTGCGGGCATGTTCCGCGTTGCCGGCCGGCACGGTGCCGATGACGGCATCGTCCCAGGGATAGTGGACGTCGATCCGGCCGTCGGTATCGACGGCCTTGCCGGCGATCCGCATCGGTTCATGGCGGATCGCGAAGGAGGTTTCGACCTTGGTCATGGCACCTTCCCCTCAATGCACCGGCTGGGCCGCAGCGACGACGGCGTAATAGAAGGCGTCGAAGTTGCGCAGCGTCGTGGCCGTCAGCAGTTCCGGCAGCTTGCGGTTGACGATGAACGGCACCTGCTGCTCGGTCAGGCCGCCATGCGAGCGCAGCGGCTCGTTGAGGGCGGCAAGGTCATGCCGGTGCTCGCTGGTGCCGAGCGTCTTGTTTTCGGTGGAGATCAGCACGATGTCGCCGATGCGGTCGTCCGGCAGCTCGAAGCGCACGCAGGCCTCGGGGCGCGTCAGCACCACGTCGATGCCCTCGATGGCCTTCAGCCGCTCGATGATTTCCTCCTTGTCGGCGCCTTCCGGCAGGTAGGCGGTGGCGAAGGAGCCGAGCGCACCGTGATGGACGACGTACGGGTCGGTGATCGGCAGGATGACGCGGGCGGCGTCCTTGCCCAGCCATTCGTCGAGCAGATCCTGGACATAGACGACGTCGGGCGTGCCGTCCGCCTTGTGCTTCGGCTTCATGCCGTGGTCGGCGGTGACGACGATGGCAGCCCCCAGCGCATCCAGCTCGGTCAGATATTTGTCGAACATTTCGTAGAAGGAATTGGCCTCCGGCACGCCCGGCGCATATTTGTGCTGCACGTAGTCGGTGGTCGTCAGGTACATGACGTCGGGACGGAATTCCTTGAGCAGTTTTACGCCGGCCGCGAAAACGAATTCGGAGAGATCGGCGGAATAGACTTCCGGTACGGGACGGCCGAGCCAGGCGGAGGCGTTGTCGATGCCGTTTTCGGCCTTGGTGGTGGTGTCGGATTTTTCCGAGGAGAAGCAGACGGCGCGGCCCTCGTCGAATTTCAGGCCGTGGCCGAGCAATGCCCGCAGCTTGTCCTTGGCCGTCACCACCGCGACCTTGGCCCCGGCATCATAAAAGGCCTTGAAGACCGTCGGCGCGCGCAAGAAGCGCGGGTCGTTCATCATCACTTCCTTGCCGGTCGCCGGCTCGTAGAGATAATTGCCGCAGATGCCGTGGATCGCCGGCGGGCGGCCGGTGGCGATGGAGAGGTTGTTGGGGTTGGTGAAGCTCGGGATGACGCTGAGCGCCGTGCGCTCGGTGCCGGCGGCGCGGATGCGGGCGAGCGTCGGCATCAGGCCTGCGTTGATCGCCTCGTCGAGGTAAGCCGGTTCGCAGCCGTCGAGGCAGATGGCGATGGCCGGCACGTTCGGCCAGGGGTAGGAGCGGCGGTTGGCGGTGACGGTGATTTTCGAGATCTGGTTCATCGGGTGGGAACTCCGTTTCAGGCGGCCAGGCGGCTGCGTTCTTCAAGGGCGATGGCCGGGGGCGCGGCGGTATCGACGCCCATTTCCGTCAGCGAATTGCGGGCGGCCTCGACAACGCGGCGCATGACATGCTCGTCCATGCGGCCGATGCAGCCGATGCGGAAACTGTCGACGACGGTCAGCTTGCCGGGATAGATGATGAAACCCTTTTCCTTCATCAACGCGTAGAAGCGGTCGAAGGCGAAGGCCGGATGGGCCGGGCTGAAGAAGGTGACGATAACAGGCGACAGCCACTGGTCGGCCAGCAGCGTCTCGAAGCCGAGGCCGCGCATGCCGGCGACCATCACGTCGCGATTGCGGGCATAGCGACCGCCGCGGGCGGGAACGCCGCCTTCCTCGCGGTGGATGCGCAGCGCCTCCAGGAAGGCGGCGACCACATGCGTCGGCGGCGTGAAGCGCCACTGGCCGGTCTTGTTCATGTGATCCCATTGCGCATGGATATCGAGGCTCAGCGAATGGCTGTTGCCTCTGGCCTCCTCCAGCGCGCTCTTGCGGGCCAGCACGAAACCGAAACCCGGCACGCCCTCGATGCATTTGTTGGCCGAGGAGACGATGGCCTCGTAGCGGAAATCGGCGATGCCGGCCGGCACGGCGCCGAAGGCGCTCATCGAATCCACCAGCAGCTTGCGGCCATGGGCATAGACCGTCTCGGAGATTTCCTTGAGCGGATTGAGGATGCCGGAGCTGGTCTCGCAATGGACGACGACGACATGGGTGATCTCGGGATCGGCCTCAAGGGCGGCGGCGACTTCGTGGCCGCGCGGCGGCATGTAGTCGCCCTTGTCGATATCGACATGGGCGCGGCCGAGATAGGTCAGCGTCTGGGAAATGCGTTTGCCATAGGCGCCGTTCATCAGCACCAGCACCTTGCCGTCCTTCGGCACGAAGCTGCCGAGCATGGCTTCCACCGAGAAGGAGCCGCTGCCCTGCATCGGCACGCAATCGAATTCGCCGTCAACGTCGCCGGCAATTTCCAGCAGGTGGCGGCGCAGCTCGGCGGTCATGGCGCGGAAATCGCCGTCCCAGGAGCCCCAATCGCGCAGCATGGCTTCCTTAACCGAATAGGCCGTGGTCAACGGGCCGGGGGTGAGTAGATAGGGTTCGCCGAGCCGGGGTGCTTCCAGCGGGATGGCGGTGGGGGCTGCGGTGATTGGGGACATCTGTCGTTCCTCGCCTTGAATGCGTCTGCGAGGACAATGCGGCGTGTCGATCTATCTGTAAAATCGTTCTTTTGTATGAAATGATAGATTTAACTTATGTTTCTGAAAAATCAGCGCCGGCGGAACGATCGGGGCTTTACATAAACAGGATCGTTGGTTTTGCTTGAAGCATTGGCAACGCTTATCGAAAGAACCCGCCTCCATGCGTTATGTCCAGCTTCGCGCCT
Source organism: Rhizobium sp. YJ-22 (assembly GCF_029601685.1). Classification (NCBI taxonomy): domain Bacteria; kingdom Pseudomonadati; phylum Pseudomonadota; class Alphaproteobacteria; order Hyphomicrobiales; family Rhizobiaceae; genus Rhizobium; species Rhizobium sp. YJ-22. The sequence continues at coordinate 170,233 of NZ_JARRIR010000012.1, forward strand.
TCCACAATGTCGCGATCCATGGCGGCTTCTCGCGCGCCGCCGAAGCCCTGTTCCTCACCCAGCCGGCGGTTTCCGACCAGGTGCGCAAGCTGGAGGAGGAATACGACGTCCTCCTGTTCAACCGCACCAAGAAGCAGGTAACGCTGACCCATGCCGGCCAGCAATTGCTGGAAGTCACCCGCCGCATGTTCGATATCGAGCAGCAGGCGCTCGATCTCCTCTCCGAATCGCGGGCGCTTCGGGCCGGCAAGCTGCGCATCGTCGCCGATGCCGCCCACCATCTGCTGCATATCCTCGCCGTCTTCCAGCGCACCTATCCGACCGTGCAGGTCTCCATCGATGCCGGCAATACCGAGACGGTGATTTCCAGCCTGCATGCCTATGAGGCCGATATCGGCGTGCTCGGCGAAATCCCGCCGACCGGCGATTTCGACATTTTGAAACTCAATTCGACGCCGATCATCGCCTTCTGCAGCCGCGACCATCCGCTGGCCGCCGCCGGGCAGGCGACGCTGGAGGAACTGGCAAAGCTGCCGCTGGTCATGCGCGAGCGCGGCTCGAAGACGCGGCAGAAGCTGGAGGCGATGGCCGAGCAATGCGGCGTGACGTTGATGCCGCTGATCGAGGCCGAGGGCCGCGAGGCGGTGCGCGAGATCGTCGCGGCCGGCGGCGGGATCGGCTTCGTCTCCTCGGCCGAATTCGGCCAGGACGGCCGCCTCGCGCCGATCCGCATCGACGCGCCGGAAATGCTGATGGACGAGGCGCTGATCTGCCTGCGCGAGCGCAGCAACGGCAAGCTGGTCAGCGCCTTCTACGACATCGCCCGCAAGCTGACCAAGGCGACGGATTGATAAGCCGCAACTATCACATTTTCGTGCTTTCCCATCCGACAAGACGCTCCAGCGGCCCAATGGGGTGGACTGGACACCTGCGAAAATGTTCTACCGGGTTGCGTCAGTGCGGCCGAACGCGTCGCGACCCGGAGCATTTCCAGCAAAACTGCAGAACGTGGTTTTGCGTCCGGAAATGCGGCAAAACAAAAATGAGAGCGTTTTCGCGATTCGAAGAAAAGCGGAAATGCTCTAAAATCGGATTGCATGAGAATGAACGAAGCCCGTCCCCCGAAGGCGACGACAGCGGCAACGCCCGCCCTGTCGGAACCGGAAAAGAACGTCATCATCGCGGGCGTTCTTCTTTCCATGCTGCTTGCCGCGCTCGACCAGACCATTGTCGCACCCGCCATGCCGACGATCGGCAAGGCGCTCGGCCATGCCGACTACCTGCCGTGGATCGTCACCGGCTACCTGCTGACCGCGACCGCCATGGCGCCGCTCTACGGCAAGATTTCCGACATCTACGGACGCCGCCCGACGATCTTCTCCGCCATCATAGCGTTCCTCCTCGGCTCGCTCATCAGCGCGCTCGCGCCGAACATGCTGACGCTGGTGCTTGGCCGCATGGTGCAGGGGCTGGGCGGCGGCGGGCTGTTCGCACTGTCGCAGACGGTGATCGGCGATCTCGTGCCGCCGCGCGAGCGGGCGCGCTACGCCGCCTGGATCTCCGGCACATGGGCGGTGGCCAGCATTGCCGGGCCGCTGCTCGGCGGCACCTTCGCCCAGCACCTGCACTGGTCGCTGATCTTCTGGATCAACATTCCGCTCGGGCTCGCGGCGCTGGCGATCATCAGCAATCCCCTGAAGAAACTGCCGGTCGTCGCCCGCAACCACCGCATCGACGGCGCCGGCGCTGCGCTATTGGTCGCGGCGACCGCGCTGTTGCTGCTGGCGCTGAGCTGGGGCGGCAGCCGCTATTCCTGGTTCTCGCTGGAGATCGTCGGCCTGCTCGGCGGCTCGGCGGTGCTGTGGCTGCTGTTCAGCCTGCGCCTGCGGCAGGCGGCCGAACCGCTGATTTCGCTGGAAGTGCTCGGCAATCCGATCGTGCGCTATGGAACGCTGGCAATGTTCCTGGTGCAGGCCGCCAATGTCGGGCTTTCGGTCTATATTCCCGTCTATATGCAATCCTATCACGGGCTCTCCGCCAGCAGCTCCGGCATCGCCATGCTCGGCCTGCTGCTTGGCACCGTGATGGGAGCGACGGGCAGCGGCCGCACGATCCCGCGCTTCACCCATTACAAGCGCATCGCACTGGTCGGCTGTCTGGTCAGCTTCCTCTGCCTCGCCGTCCTGGCCCTGCTGGCGGGGCGCTCGTCCTTGCTCGTGCTGGAGGTCTTGACCTTCGGCGCCGGCATCGGCACCGGCATGACCTTCCCGGTCGCCACCGTTTCGGTGCAAAATGCCGTCGACCAGGCTCATCTCGGTGTCGCCACCGGCCTGCTGACCTTCCTGCGCTCGCTGGGCGGGGCGCTCGGCGTCGCCATCCTCGGCGCCATCGCGCTGGGCAACGGCCTGCCGCTCGTCGGCGAAACCGTGCAGGAGACGAGCACCGCCATCGCCTCGGCCATGCCTTTCGCCTATATCTTCCTCGCCTGCGCTGTCGCGATGGCCATGTCGCTCGCCATCTTCCATCTCATGCCGGAAAAGCCGCTGCGCGGCCGCAACGAAAGCGAAATGCCGGCCATCGTCGAGTAGCGCCGCCTTCAGCCGCGCCGTGCCGCCTCGATTCTGGCGACGTCGATCTTCTGCATCGTCATCATCGCGTCGAAGGCGCGTTTCGCCTCGCCGCCGCCGGCGTTGATCGCCTCCATCAGCACGCGCGGCGTGATCTGCCAAGAGATGCCCCAGCGATCCCTGCACCAGCCGCAATCGCTTTCCCTGCCGCCATTGCCGACGATGGCGTTCCAGTAGCGGTCGGTCTCTTCCTGATTCTCGGTCAGGATCTGGAACGAGAAGGCCTCGCTATGCTTGAAGGCGGAACCGCCGTTCAGCCCCATGCAGGGGATGCCGGCAACCGTGAATTCGACCACCAACACGTCTCCTTCCTTGCCTTCGGGATAATTCCCCGGCGCACGCGTGACCTTGCCGACCGCACTGTCAGGAAAGGTTTCCGCATAGAACCGGGCGGCATCCTCGGCATCCTTGTCGAACCAGAGGCAGATGGTGTTCTTCGCCATGGCTTGATCCTTTCGCGTTCGCTCCGGCGTCCCTGTGTGACATAAGCGCTGCGTCGCTTTTGTCGAGGAGGGGATATCGAACAAGAGCGGCGCCCGGCCGTCCGCTTCGGTTCGATAATTGACGTTATGGAACCGAAGCGGACTTGATCGGGCGCTGGTGAACGTCTTGCTTGGTCGACATTGCCGGCCCGGTTTGTCCGATGTGGGTCCAGACGATCAAACCTCGTATTTCATCGCATCGAGATCGGCGATCAGGCCGGGGCCGGTCGGGTTCCAGCCGAGCGTTTGGCGCGTCCATGCGCTTGAGGCAGGAAAATCCAGTCCCGCAAACATCGCCATCCAGCCGAAATGCTCCGCCGCCTTCTCCGGAGTGATCGAGACGACCGGCAGTTTCAGGCCGCGACCGAGCGCTTCGGCGATCGCACGGGTCTCGATTCCTTCCTCGCCGACTGCATTATAGCGCGCGCCGGGCGCGGCTCGCTCGATCGCCAGCCGGTACAGCCGCGCTACGTCGAGCAGATGTCCGGCCGGAAACCGGTTGCGCCCTTCGCCTACATAGGCGGCCACGCCCTTGTCCCGAGCGATGGCGATCAGCGGTGTGACAAGTCCCTGCTTGATCGTATTATGCACCTGCGGAAGACGCATGACCGAAACATTCACGCCGGCGTCGAGCAACGCATGACCGGCCTGTTCGGAAGCGACGCGTGGATTGGGATGCTCCATATTGCAGATATCCTCCATCGCCGGCTTTCCGAGTTCGGCATTGCCGAGGCCGGTGCCAGAGGTGATCACCAGCGGCCGGTCCGAGCCTTTCAACCCCTCGCCCAGCGCCCGGATCGCGCGACCGTCCTTACGGCAATTCTCGGCGAAACGGGAAAAATCGTGATCGAAGGCCGTGTGAATGACGGCATCGGCCTTTTCCGCGCCGCGGCGCAGGCTCTCGGGCTCTTCCAGCCTTCCCAGATGGACGTCGGCGCCGGCCGCCTCCAGCGCCCTTGCGCCGGCCTCGGAGCGGGTCATCCCGATCACCTGGTGGCCTGCCTTCAGCAGTTCCGGCACGATGGCCGAGCCGATGAAGCCGGTCGCGCCCGTCACGAAAATACGCATGTGATGTCTCCTATTGCTTGTGATAGGACTATTGCCGCCTCCTGCATGCTGTTAAAGTAGTGACATTATCCTGGTATAATGGCCAATAGGAAACCATGACCGTCGAAACAAACGCCCTTGGCCTCTTCCTCCGCGATCGCCGCTCCCGGCTCGATCCGGCAGTATTCGGCTTTTCCGGACGCCGGCGAACACCCGGATTGAGACGGGAAGAGGTGGCCCAACGCGCCAATATCAGTTCGACCTGGTATACATGGCTGGAACAGGGGCGCGGCGGCGCGCCTTCGGCCGATGTCCTGAACCGCATCGCCCGTGGCCTGATGCTCACCGAGCCGGAGCGCGAGCATCTGTTCATGCTGGCGCTCGGCCGCCCGCCCGAAATCCGCTATAGACCGATGGAGGGGATCAGCCCGCGCCTGCAGCGCCTCATCGACACGCTGGACGCCAGCCCGGCGCTGGTGCGGACCGCCGCATGGGATATCGTCGCCTGGAACCGGGCGGCCACCGTGGTGATGACCGATTACGGCCGGCTCGCGCCGGAAGATAGAAACATCCTGCGGCTGCTGTTTTGCAATCCCGCCATCCGCGATATCCAGCACGATTGGGATGCCATGGCCCGTTTCGTCGTCGGCGCCTTTCGCGCCGATGTGGCGCGGGCGGGCGCGACCTCGGACATTGCCGATCTCGTCGCGGAACTGTGTATCGCCAGCCGGGAATTCGACGCGCTCTGGCGGGAGAACGACGTGATCTCCCATGGCGAAGGCACCAAGCGGCTGCGCCATCCCATTCTCGGCAATATCGAGCTGGAATATTCAGGCTTCGCCATCGATGGCCGGCCGGATCTCAATCTCGTCGTCTACAATCCTGTCGATCCCATCGTCGCCGCGCGCATTCGCACCCTGGCCGGGTCGGACAAGGAGTCGGCCTTCGCTGGTGATTGAGGGCGGGATGCGCGAGATGGCGCTCTGCCAGGCCGGCAGGTCGCTGCGCTCGCGTTCCCCTGCTGACGACGGTGCAAGCACGATCGCCGAGTCCGACGACAGCGCCCATCGTCCGCTCAGATCGAGCGGGCGGATGCCGCCGCCGCCATAGGCAAAAGCCTCGCTGGACCAGATGACCTTCCATTGCCTGCCTTGCGGCGGCGCCAGAAGCGGGTCGGCAACACTGTCGCGCTCGATATCCGAACCGAGATTGATCAGCAGCAGCCGGTCGTCATCCGGATCCGCCATGAGACGGCGCAGCAGGAAGGCCGTGGAGGACAGACAGCTTCCTTCCACCCTGCCCTCTGCCACTTCGGAAAACGCCCGCGCATCGCGCCGCAACGCCAGGAGGTCTCGGTGCAAGGCGAGAAGTGGTGCATTGCGCTCCCGCTCCCGCCAATCCAGCTTCGAGCGCTGAAAACTGCCGCGATCATGCGGATCCGGCATGACAGTGCCGAAAACAGGATCGGTAAGGCTCGGGAACTGAGCCAGAAACGCCAGCCGTCCGGCGCGCACCTCATCCGCTGCCACACCCTGCCGGTCGGCGAAATAGAGGAAAGGCGCAGTGGCGCCGAACTCCTGGCCCTGAAACAGCATCGGTGTCTGCGGCCCCAGCAGCAGCAGCGTCGTGAGCGCACGGATGCGCGCCGGCGCGGCAAGTTGCCCGATACGCGCGCCACGGGCGGAATTGGCGATCTGGTCGTGGTTCTGCAGGAAATGCACGAAATTCCATGCTTTCAGATCGAGGCAAGGCTGGCCCCGCGCTCCATCCTGCCAATCGTAGCGCTGGCCCTGGAACAGATAGCCGTATTTGGCGCTGGCGACGAATTCCTGCGCCGCGCCCCGGTGGTCGTGGTAGTAGGCCTCACGTCGCCCGGTCAGCGCCACCATGGCGGAATGGTGGAAATCGTCGTTCCAGAGGGCGTCGAGGCCGTAACCGCCCCGGTCGGGCGGACGAACCAGTCGCGGGTTTTGCGGCTCGTTTTCGCCAATCAGCAGCAAGGCGCGCTGCCCGGCAACTGCGCGCGCCTCACGGGCGATGCGCGTCATGATATGCTCGTCGCCGGCATCGCACAGCGCCTGCGTCGCATCCAGCCGCAAACCGTCGAAATGATATTCCTCGATCCAGTGGACGGCATTGGCGACGATGAAATCGCGGACCGGCCCGCTGTCCGGTCCGTCGAAATTGATCGAGGCGCCCCAGTCGTTGCGATAACGCTCGGTAAAATAGGCCGGCGAAAATTCCGCCAGTCGTTCGCCGGTGCCGAAATGATTGTAGACGACGTCGAGGATGACGCCGATCCCGAGCCCATGGGCTTTGTCGACGAAAGCCCTGAGGTCGTCCGGCCGGCCATAAAACCGATAGGGCGCAAAGGGATGCGTGCCATCGTAACCCCAGCCGAAAGCGCCGCCAAATTCGTTGACCGGCATGATTTCCAGGCAGGTGATGCCGATCTCCTTGAGAAGCGTTAGCTTGCGTGCCGCGGCCGCCCAATCTCCCTCGGGCGTAAAAGTGCCGATATGCAGTTCGTAGAGAACCTGGCCCTTTGGATCGAGTCCCTTCCACTCCGCATCCCGCCAGGCATAATGCGCCGGATCGATGATCTGTGAAGCGCCGTCCGGCCCATCCGGCTGGAACCGCGAGGCCGGATCGGCGGCCGGTTCCCCACCCGTTCCGAGTTGGAAGCGATAGCGATCCCCGGCCCGCGCACCGTCGATGAAACAGGCGAAATAGCCGTCGTCCTCCCGGCTCATGGAGACCGCATCTTCCTGACCGTAAAGGAGTTCCACGGTGTCCTGCGCCGGCGCCCAGACGCGGAACGACACACCGCTTCCTGAGAGTTCAGCGCCAACCGGATGACGACGCGTCGAGGGATCGAAGGGGTGCACCGGCCTCTCCCATGGTTGCAGCGTCTTCCGAACCGGCAAGCGGCGTCCGGGTTCCACGGCGCGCTTGTTCGATACCATCACGCGGCGCGTGCACCGCCCTTATTCGGCCGCCACCGGAGCGTCATCCGGCTGCGGGCCGATATAGCGGGATTGCGGGCGGATGAGGCGGCCGGTCTTTTCCTGCTCCAGAACATGCGCCGTCCAGCCAGCCATGCGCCCGGCGGCAAAGACATTGGTAAAGCTGTCGCGCGGGAAACCCACGGCCTCGAGCAACAGGGCGGTGTAGAATTCGACATTGGTCTGCAGCGGCCGCAACGGCTTCTTCTCGGCCAGCAGCGCCAGCGCCTCGACCTCGACCGCCTCGGCGAAGCGGATACGCCCACCGCCGTCCCGCAAAGCGGCGACCGCATGCTTGAGCACGTCGGCGCGTGGATCGCGCACGCGATAGATGCGGTGCCCGAAACCCATCAGCCGTTCGCCACGCCCCAGCGCATCGACCAGCCAGGGCCGGATGCGGCTTTGATCGCCGATCGCATCGAGCATATCCAGCACCGGCCCGGGCGCGCCGCCATGCAGCGGTCCCTTCAGCGCGCAGAGCCCGCCGATGACGGAGGAAAACAACCCCGCCTTGGTGGAGGCGATGACGCGTGCGGTAAAAGTCGAGGCATTCAGGCCGTGATCGGCGACCGTCACCAGATAGGTATCGAGCGCCCTGACCTTGCCGGCATCGACTTCGGCGCCATGCAGCATGCGCAGGAAATCGTCGGCAAGGCCGAGCCGTGCATCCGGCGTCACGGCAGCTTCGCCCCGGCGACGCCGGGCGATGGCGGCGGCGAAGACCGGGACGGCGGCGACGGCGAGGATGTGATGCGCGTCCGGCTCGGCATCCGCCAGCGTCGAGAGCAGCAGGCGCAGCGCCTCCACCGACGACAGGCCATCCGTCGACGGCAGAAGCGGCGTCAGCAGCGAAAAGGCGCGCTGGCGGGCCGCGCCGAGTTTTACCCGGATCGCCGATTCGTCCAGCGCTTCCGGCAGTAGATCCCGCCAGAGCAGGGCGAGAACCGCCTCGAAGCTCCAGTCGGCGAGACGATCGAGATCGTATCCGCGCAGGATGAGCCGGCCCGCCATGCCGTCGACATGGCTGAGCACGGTTTCGGCGGCGACGACGTTGTCGAGGCCGGCCGGGGTGTGATCGACCGCCAGAGCGGGTGTCGCGTTTGCAGTGGGTTTGGTCATGATGGTCCTCACGATTGACTGCCGTGAAGAATGTTGATTACATATATGTAGTCAATCTTGATTCAATCGATCAATGTAAATGCCCAGACCAGATCATCTCATGGATGCGGAAAATGCCGCCGCCAGCCTCGGCATCAGCCGCGCCACGCTTTACGCCTACGTCAGTCGCGGCCTGATCCGCGCCAGCGAAGCCGAGGGCGATCCGCGCCGGCGGCTCTACAGCGCCCGTGACGTCGAGGCGCTGCGCAAGCGCAAGGCGGTCGGCCGGCGCCCGCGCCAGGTGGCGGAGACGACGCTGGACTGGGGCCTGCCCATCCTCTCCTCCGGAATCACCCTGATCGAGGGCGACGGGCTGTTCTATCGCGGCCGCGATGCGCTGGCCTTTGCCGAGACCGCGACATTGGAGGACACGGCCCGGCTGCTCTGGGATTGCGGTGCGCAGGATCCCTTCGCCGAACGGGCCGCCATGCCCGAAGCTTGGGACGCGAGTGTCTATCGCAATGTCCGCGCCCTGCCGCTGATCGAGCGCTGCCAGGCGCTGCTGCCCTTCGTCGCGGCCGGGCGGGCAATCGCCTGGCAGCGCGACACGCGAAAACTCTGGCCGGGGGCGGCTGCGTTGTTGCGGGCGATGATGGCAGCCGCCAGCCTCACCCAACCGGATGACGCGCCGCTTCACCATCACCTCGCCAGCGCCTGGGGCCAGGGCGCCGATGGCGCCGATATCCTGCGCCGCGCCCTCGTCCTGCTTGCCGATCACGAATTGAATGCCTCGGCCTTTGCCGTGCGGGTCGTCGCCTCCACCGGCGCTTCGCTGGGCGCCTGCCTGAATGCCGGGCTCTCGGCGCTCGGCGGCCCCTTGCATGGCGGCACGACAAGCATCGTCGAGATTCTGCTGGAAGAGATCGACGCGGCCGGCGATGCCGACGCCGTCGTCGAGGCACGCCTTCGCCGTGGCGAGGGCGTGCCCGGTTTCGATCATCCGCTCTATCCGGGGGGCGATCCGCGCGCAGCAGTGCTGTTGCCGTTGCTGCCGCCCGATCCCAGCCGAGATGCACTGGCGCTGGTGATGGCCGAAACGGCCGGGCGGATGCCGAACATCGATTTCGCGCTAGTCGCCATCCGTCGCGCCCTTGGCCTGCCGCCGGCCTCGGCGCTGGCGCTGTTCGCCATCGGCCGCACCATCGGCTGGATTGCCCATGCACTCGAACAGCGTGACGACCAAAAACTCATCCGGCCCCGCGCCCGCTATACCGGCCCGCCGGCGCGAAGCTGAAAGGCAGGGGTCGATCAGGTCACGGCATTGCGCTTGGCAAAACGCGGATCGCGCCAGCTTCCCGTATCGATGACCTCGTTGAAGGCCGCCGCCGCCCGGTAGACATCGGCAAAACTCATATAGGATGGCGAGAAGCCGAAACGCATGGTGTCGGGGGCGCGGAAATCGCCGACGATGCCGCGGGCGATCAGCGCCTGGATCACCGGATAACCGTCCGCGAAGGCGATCGACACCTGACTGCCGCGCAACGCCGGCTCGCGCGGCGTCATCAGCGTCAGGCCATGCGCCTTGCAGGTCTCGTCGATGAGGTCGATGAACAGGCCGGTCATCGCCAGGCTCTTGGCCCGCAACTCCGCCATCGGCACGTCCTCGATGGCCGACAGGCCGGCGCCGACGGCGCGCAGCGACAGGATCGGCTGCGTGCCAGACAACAGCTTGCGAATGCCGCCATCCGGGCGATAGCCGCGCTCGAAGGCGAAGGGCGCGGCATGGCCCCACCAGCCCGTTAGCGGCTGGCTCAGCGCCTCGTGGTGACGGGCGGCGGCATAGATGAAGGCGGGCGAACCGGGGCCGCAATTCAGATATTTGTAAGTGCAGCCGATGGCGAGATCGGCGCCCGCTGCATCGAGTTGCACATCGACGACGCCGGCGCTGTGGCACAGATCCCAGACGGCGATGGCGCCGGCCGCATGGATGATGCGCGTGAGCGCCGCCATGTCGCGCAGCGCGCCAGTCTTGTAGTCGACATGGTTGACGAGGACGACGGCGGTGTTTTCGTCGATCAGGTCTTCGATCCGCTCGGCATCGACGCCTTCGAGCAGCAGTTTTATGCCCGGACGTCCGGCGGCGACGCCTTCGGCGACATAGAGATCGGTGGGGAAGCTGCCGCCCTCGGCAACGATGGTCGTGCGGCCGGGGCGCAGCGATAGGCCGGCCTGCAACGCCTTGTAAACATTGATCGACACGGAATCACAAATGACCGTCTGCCCGGCATCGGAGCCGATCAGCTTCCCCAACCGGTCGCCCAGCCTGTCCACCAGCGAGAACCAGCCGGCCTCGTTCCAACTGCGGATCAGGCCTTCGGCCCATTCGTTACGCACGGCTGCCTGCATTTCGTCGAAGACGGCGAGCGGCGCCGGCCCAAGCGAGTTGCCGGCGAGATAGACGAGGTCGCCGGGCACATGGAAACGCGCCTTCAGGTGCGCCAGCGGATCGGCCGCATCCCGATTGCTGATGTCGACGGGAAGGTCGGGGCCGTGCGCTCTTGTCACTGTTCTCTCCTGGGTGATCTGATCCTTTATTGCGATAATCGGACTTATTATCGCAAATGTCAATTATTATATATAATACTGCGATGCGCAGCTATTATATATAAGTGGCGCTCAAGCGAGGACGGCATGGACAGCAGCGACAACGCAACGAAGACGGAATTCGCCTATCGGACCCTGCGGCAGGACATTCTCGACACCCGGCTGCAACCGGGCGCGCCCTTGCGGCTCGGCGCTATCCGCGATGCCTATGGCATGGGCTGGACGCCGCTGCGCGAGGCGCTGTCGCGGCTGGAGGCGGAGCATCTCGTCACCTCCAATGCCAATAAGGGATTTACGGTCGCCGCCGTCTCGATGGCGGAACTGGACGACCTCACCGAGGCGCGTCGGCTGGTCGAACTGCCGATGCTGGCATCTTCCATCGCCCATGGCGACGTCGATTGGGAGACGGAACTGGTGGCGGCGCATTTCCGCCTGTCGCGCTGCCGGCCGCCGGCGGAAGACCCGGAGGATCTGTTCGCCAGCGATTGGGAAAACCGCCATGCGGCCTTCCATTTCGCGCTGGTCTCGGCCGGTAAGTCGCCATGGCAGATCCGCTTCTACACGCAAATCCACGATCACCTGCGCCGCCACCACCGCGCTCTGACCTTCACGCCGGCGCTGGCCGTCTCGAAGGAACCGCAATGGCGCGACAGCGCCGTCTACCGGGCGCTGCGCGAGGCGGTGGCGCTGGAGCCGCATACCGAACTGATGAACGCCGCGCTCGACCGCGACGTCACCCGCGCCGTCGCGCTTCTCGACGTCCATATCGGGCTGACGCGAGACGTCTTCGCCGCCGCAGATGGCAAGGACAGGCCAGCGCCCTGACAGGCGCCGGCGGAAGCATTCTCAGGCCTGATCGAGCGCCAGCGCCAGATCGGCGACGAGATCGTCGGGATGTTCGATACCGATCGACAGGCGAATGGTCGAATCGAGTACGCCGATGCGCTGGCGCACATCCACCGGCACGCCCGAATGGGTCATCGTCGCCGGATGCGAGGCCAGCGATTCCGTTCCCCCGAGGCTGACGGCAAGCTTGAAGATCTTCAGCGCGTTCAGGAAGCGGAACGAAGCCGGCTGACCGCCCTTGATGTCGAATGAGAAGGTTGAGCCCGCGCCCGTACATTGCGTGGCGAAGGTTCGCCCGGTCGGCGAATCGGGATCGCTGTAGGAGAGATAGTGGATCGTCTCGACCTTGGGATGCTCACGCAGGAAATCGGCGACGGCCTTTGCATTGCTGTTGGCGCGCTCCATGCGGATCTGCAGCGTTTCCAGCGAGCGGCCGAGCATCCAGCAGGAATGCGGATCGAGCTGCGTGCCGATGGCGCCGCGCAACGCCTTCACCTGCTTCATCACCGCCTTGCGGCCAAGCGCCGCGCCGGCGATCAGGTCGGAATGGCCGCCGACATATTTGGTCAGCGAATAGAGCGAGATATCGGCGCCATGCTCGATCGGGCGCTGGAAGACCGGGCCGAGCAGCGTGTTGTCGCAGGCGACGATCGGCATATGGCCCTGCTTTTCCCCGATCATGTCGGCGATACGGCGGATCATGGCGATATCGACGAGGCTGTTGGTCGGGTTCGCCGGCGTTTCGATGAGGATGACCGAGACGCGCCCCTTGCCCATCGCCTCCTCGGCCGCCGCCCGCACCGAGTCCTCGCCGACGCCATCGGCGAAACCGACGGCGTCGACGCCGAGATTGAGGAAGGTCTTCGCCAGCAGCGTTTCGGTGCCGCCATAGAGCGGCTGCGAATGCAGGACGGCATCGCCCGGCCGCACGAAGGCGAGCAGCGTCGTGGCGATCGCCGACATGCCGGACGAAAACAGGGCGCAGCTTTCCGTCCGCTCATAGACCGCCAGCCGATCCTCGACGATCTCGCTGTTGGGGTGATTGAAGCGCGAATAGACGAGGCCGGCGCCCTTGCCTTCCGGCGGCTCCTTGCGGCCGGAGACGTAGTCGAAGAAGTCGCGCCCGTCCTCGGCGGAGTTGAACACGAAGGTCGATGTCAGGAAGACCGGCGGCTTGACCGCGCCTTCGGACAGCTCGGGATCGTAACCGTAGTTCAGCATCTGCGTTTCGGGATGCAGGGCATGGTTGCCGATATGGGTTCTCGGGGGATGCGGCGCAGTCATGAGACCTCTCCTCGTTCGATGTCAGGCGCGTCGCATTGCAAATTACAGCAGATCCGCCGCCGTGTTCCTGCGATGCGACGCAACCGATTGTATCGGACTCAGATTGTCGCTCAAATTCAAATATCAGGCATCATGCGCCTGCTGCGACCGCCGCCAGAAGAGACGGCCTGGCGTCGGTGTCCGGCCGCACGGCGCATTCGTATCGATGTGGGCATCGAGGATGTCCTGCCGGCCCGCCCCCTCACGCGGGGCAGGTCGGCTACAGGACCGGACCGACGATGGCGAGGGTGTTGTTCCAGAGACGCCGCCAGATCGTCCAGGAAGCGACCTCTTCCGACAGGATTTGCCGGCTTTGCGCGAGATAGGTTTCCTGGCGCGCGCGCAGGGTCGCAGTCAGGCCGGCGTCCTCGACAAGGATATTGTTCTCGTAGTTGAGATCGAAGCTGCGCCGGTCCATGTTCGCCGAGCCGATCAGGGCGATCTCACCGTCGACGGTCAGCGTCTTGGCGTGCAGAAGCCCGGCTTCGTATTCGAAGATCCGCACGCCGGCATCGAGAAGATCGGCATAATAGCTGCGGCTTGCCGCCGCGACGGCGAAATCGTCGTTGCGCGCGGGAAAAACGATGGTGGTGTCGACGCCCCGGTTGGCGCAGGCGCAAAGTGCCGCCTGCATCGCCGCATCCGGCACGTAATAGGGCGTGGTGACGAACAGCGAGCGCTTGGCCGCGTAGATCAGGGTTTCGAACATTTCCGGCATGGCCGAATTGCGGAAGGTGGGACCGGTGGCGACCACCTGCGCGGTAAAGCCTGGCGCCGACGCCGCCAGAGAATTTCCGTCTATCTCCTCGTTTTGTCGCGTTTCACACTCTTCCGGGAAATGCTCCAGCGGCCGGCGCAGGAGGCTGGCGAGATCGCTGCCGCCATTGCCCATCCAGTCGCTGGCGAAGAGATGCTGGTTCTGGCGCACCACCGGTCCCTCGAAGCGCAGCAGCACGTCCACCCAGGGGGCGAACTTCGCCTTGGGCAGGAAGTCCGGATCGGCGCAGTTCTGGCTGCCGCAATAGGTGATGCGGTTGTCGATGACGGCAATCTTGCGATGGTTGCGTAAATCGATACGGCCGGTGAGCGCCCGCTTGAGCGGGTTGCCGATCACCAGCGCCCGGCGCGCCTCGACACCCGCCGCCGCCATGTCCCGCCACAGCGGGCCACGCACGAGATCGCGCGAGCCGAGGTCGTCGACAAGGATACGGCAGGCGACCCCGCGGCGCGCCGCCCGCTGCACCGCCTCCGCCATCTTCGTGCCGTTGCGATCGGCAAGCCAGATGTAGAACAGCAGGTGGACATGGTCGGTGGCCGCATCGATATCGGCGATCATCGCGTCGATGGCGGCATTCGAATCCTCCATCAGCCGGGCGGTATTGCCGCCCACCGGCGTGTAGCCGCTGATCGAGCGGCCAACGGCGAAAAGCGCCTCGTGCCTGTTCGGCGCCTGCGGCGCGCCGGGCCAGCCCGGCGCTTGCGATGGAGGTGGAAGAGTGTGAAAGGCGGCCTTCAACCGCTCCACCCGCCTACGCCCGACATTCGTCTGACCGAGAAACAGATAGGCGAGCGCCCCGGCATAGGGCAGTGTCAGGACGAGCACGAGCCAGGCGGCCCGCGATTCGGGCTGCCGATGCGGCCGCAGGAGAATATGCGCCATCACGACTGCGGCGACGACGATATGCAGCGACATGAACATCATGTCGTTTGTCCCCTGCTGGCCCCATTCCTGATCGTCACGCGGCAGGTCCGTAGAGAAGGTCGAGTGCGGCGAGCACGATCAGCAGATAGGTGCCGTTGCCGGCGGCGTCATCGTCCTCGGAAAGGTCGAAGCGCTTCCACGCGCCGTCGCGATTTCCGGCCTCGTAGTCGCGGATCACCGTATCGGCGACATCGTGAATCACCGGAAACTGTGCGATATCGAAATGCAATCCGGCCTCGTCGGTGAACAGGCCGTGTTCCCTCAGGAAGGCAGCCATCGGCATCGAGGTCTCGGAAAGATAGAACAATAGGTCGCCGGCATCCATCGGCTGGTCCGACGACTGCGGCACGAGGCCGGCGCGGTCGGTGAGCGCGGCGGCTTTCGCCTGCATGTCCTGCGTCAATTGACGGGTCGTCACGGTGGTCATGGCTTGCTCCCTTCTTTCTTCAAAAGGGTCAGGGCGCGGCCCTTATGGGCGGCGATGTGATCGGTCTTGTCGCTCTTGATCTCGTATTGCGGATCGTCGGGCGATGCGTGGTGGGTATAGCCCTTGTAGTCGAAATCGCTGGTGTGAATGGCGATGATCGTGCCCGATACGTGGCCCGCCTCCGAATTCCAGCCGACATGGTCGCCGATCGCGAAGCGCTTGCTCATGGTTGGTTCCTTTCCGGCGGTTCCGCTTCCATCCCGGTGATCAGGCGGGCGCTGCGCTGGCCGGTCGAATAGATCCACAGCCAGCTCAACGCGACGGCGAGACGGTTGCGCAGGCCGATCAGGAAGTAGACATGGGCGATGCCCCAGGTCCACCAGGCCAGCCGCCCCCTGAGCTTGATCCAGCCGAGATCGACGATGGCCGCCCGCTTGCCGATGGTCGCGAGATTGCCGTCGTTGCGATAGGCGAACGGTTTCGGCGCCGGCTTTCCGTCATGGCGGGCACGGATCACGCCGGCGACATAGCGTCCCTCCTGCTTCGCCGCCGGCGCGATGCCCGGCACCGTCCGTCCGTCTGCCATGGCAACATGGGCCGTGTCGCCGATCACGAAGATATCCGGAAAACCGGGAACGGAAAGGTCCGGCGCGACGATGACCCGGCCGGCCCGGTCAGCCGGCACCTTCAGCCATTCGGCCGCCGGCGAGGCGGCGACGCCTGCCGCCCAGAGGATGGTCGCGGCGGGCAGGAATTCGCCGCCGAGTTCGATGCCGTCGGCGCTGCATTGCGAGACCGCATGGCCGGTGCGGACCTCCACACCGAGGCGGACAAGCGCCCGCTCGGCATAGGCCGAGAGGTCCTCGGTAAACGCCGCCAGAATGCGCGGGCCTGCCTCGACCAGCACCACCCGCGCCTCGCGCGTATCAATGTGGCGGAAATCCCGGCGCAGCGTCTCATGCGCCAGCTCGGCGATGGTGCCGGCAAGCTCGACGCCGGTCGGGCCGGCGCCGATGATGGCGAAGGTCAGGAGGCGACGGCGCTCTTGCGCCTCCGTCTGCCATTCCGCCCGCTCGAAAGCGGAGAGGATGCGCCGGCGGATGGTCGTCGCATCCTCCAGCGTCTTCAGCCCCGGCGCATAGGGCTCCCATTCGTCATGGCCGAAATAGGCATGGCGCGCGCCGGTGGCGAGGATCAGCGTGTCGTAGGAAACCCGCTGCCCGCCATCGAGCAGCACCGCCTTTTGCGTCGGATCCACGCCGCAGACCGCGCCGAGCAGCGTCGTCGCATTCCGATGGCGACGCAGGAGCGAGCGGATCGGCCAGGCGATTTCCGAAAGAGCGAGCGACGCCGTCGCCGCCTGGTAAAGCAAGGGCTGGAACAGGTGATGGTTGCGACGGTCGAGCACGGTGATGCGGAACGGGCCGGCCGCCAGACGATGGGCCGCTTCCAGCCCGCCGAAACCACCGCCGACGATGACGATGTGATGCCCGCCCGTTTCCGCCATGCCGCCCTCCCGCGCGTCGTCAGGCTTGAGGCTGGTCCAGCGACAGCGCCACCGCGGCTTCGCTCGTCAGCGTGCGGAAGGTGAAGCTTTCCTGCACGTAGAGATCGACAGTCGTGGCGGTATGGCTGAGATAACCGATGGAAAAATCCTGCCCGACCGTTAGTTCGAAATCGCCGCCGCGCAGCGACAGGACAAAGCCGCCGGCAATCGCAGGCGCCCAGACGATGCCACCGTCGACGATACGCTCGAGATGGTGGAAGACGGGATAGCCGTCGTCGCTGCCGCCGCTCGCCGCCGTATAGGCATCGCCGCCAAGCACCAGCGCATAAGGGCCCTCGACACCGGCAAGCCGCAAGGCGCCGACCGCCCGTGCCACGGCATTGGAATAGCGCTCGACATTGGCCGGCAGCGGCACGGCCGGATTGCTGGCGGCCTCGCGGACGCCCTCGATCCCGGCGGCGGCATAGCCTTCGAACACGGCGCGATCCTCGACGAAGGCGATCTTGCGCATCGCTTCCTTGACGGGCGACCAGTCGCTGTCGAGCGCGCCGCGCTCGACGTCGTCAATGGCGCCGCGCGACAGCTGGAAGG
Organism: Rhizobium sp. YJ-22; assembly: GCF_029601685.1. Lineage (NCBI taxonomy): Bacteria > Pseudomonadati > Pseudomonadota > Alphaproteobacteria > Hyphomicrobiales > Rhizobiaceae > Rhizobium > Rhizobium sp. YJ-22. The sequence goes on from NZ_JARRIR010000012.1 coordinate 187,492, forward strand.
GCACGCGCAATTCGACCAGCGGTTTGACCTCGCGCGCCAGCGATTGCACGCCGTCCGCCGGCGGGGCGATCGCGGCGACATGGCCGGTTCCGACCGCCGCAAGGCCAGGACCGGACGGGCCGACCATGTCGACGACCCGGCGGGCGGCGAGATGGCGCTTGAGCGTGCGCGCCGCCTCTTCCTCGATTTCGGCCCAGGCAGCCTCGGAAATAGGGGCCAGTTCGCGGTGCAGGTTATTCATGGGGAGCCCCTTTCCGGAGTGAACCGATGCCGAGCGATCCATCCCGGCGCGGTGAGGAGTGTGACGGTTCGTTCTCCGCCGCAGATGGCGCCGCGGCCGGCGCCGGGCCGGCATCGGGCGTCACCGCGTCGAGGAACGAGGCTGTGGGCACGAAGAACAGCGTGCCGGTAACGGCGCGGCTGAAATCCAGCAGCCGGTCGTAATTGCCGGGCGGACGGCCGATGAACATGTTTTCCAGCATCGTCTCGATGCGCCGCGGCGAGCGCGCATAGCCGATGAAATAGGTGCCGAACTCACCCTTGCCGATATCGCCGAACGGCATGTTGTCGCGGAGAATTTCCAGCGGCTCGCCATTTTCCTCGATGGAGGTGAGAACGTTGTGGGCATAACTCGGCTTGGCGGCGTCGTCGAGCTCGATGTCGGAGAGCTTCTCACGGCCGATGATTCTTTCCTGCTCGGCCACCGGCACGCGGTTCCACGCGGGAAGATCGTGCAAGTATTTCTGGACGATCACATAGCTCCCGCCTGCGAAATCCGGATCTTCCCCGCCGATGATCGTGGCGGCCACGGCGGCGGCATCGACGGGATTCTCCGTGCCGTCGACGAAGCCGATCAGATCACGGTCGTCGAAATAGCTGAAGCCGTGCACCTCGTCCTCGGTGACGACGAAGCCCGCAAGACGGCTCATGATCTGTGCCGCCAGCTCGAAACAGAGATCCATGCGCGTGGCGCGGATATGAAAGAGAAGGTCGCCCGGCGTGGCGACCGCGTGGTGGCTGCCGCGGATCTCGCGGAAAGGATGCAGATCTTTCGGGCGCGGGGCGCCGAAGAGACGATCCCAGGCGTCGGAGCCAATGCCGAGCACGCAGGACAGCCCGCCCTCGAGGTCGCGAAAACCGACGGCGCGCAGCAGGCCCGAGAGATTGCCGAACAGCTTTCGCGCGGCATTCTCCGCCTCGAGGCCGGGTTCGAGCGTCACGACCAGGAAGATAGCGGCACGCGTCAGCCGCGCCGCCACCGGCTGCGGGACTACGGAAGGTAAGACTGCATCCATGCATGATCCATTCGGCAACGGCGGGGAGACGAAACCGGCGGGCGCCGGCTCAATCCATGTCGCGGAAGGCGTGCCCGTTCGCCTCGACCGCTTTTACGACCTCGGAAGGTAGCGAGTCTTTTTCCACGGTGCCATCGAAAATCCAGTCCTTGGCGTCGGCAATGTCGGGCAGGCCGGCGCCGGAGCGCACATAGAGGCCGATGGAGGCTTTTTGCGGGTTGAGATAGAGGTCGTAGTTTTCCATGTAGGCAACCTGCATTGGAGGAAAGGGAAACGGGTCGGCAGGAGGAAAGCCGACCCGCGGCTGGTCAGAGATCGACCGGACGGCCGGATGATTCCTCTTCCAGCGTGACGGCGATATCGGCGTTTGCCGAAAGGCGCACCTTGTCGCCTTCGACGCCGGCGACGAATCCCATTTCGATATAGTGATGATGGCCCTCGTGACGGCCGAAGCTGTCGCTCTTCTTCAGCTTGATGCGGTCGCCCTCGACGCGGTCGACCGTGCCGACATGCACGCCGTCGGCGCCGATGACTTCCATGTTTTCCCTGACTTTGTCGCTCATCTATTTCTCCCTTGACGTTGAAGGTGTTCAAGCCATGTCGAATTCGTCTTCGTCGACGAATTCCGGTTTCTTGCCATTGAAGGTGAGGTCGCTGCCGTCGGTGGAGATCAGCACGCTCGCCCCATCCCGTATGTCGCCAGCCAAAATCATCTCCGCCAGCGGATCCTGTACATAGCGCTGGATCGCCCGTTTCAAGGGACGGGCGCCGTAAGCGGGATCCCAGCCCTTCTCGGCCAGCCAGTCGCGCCCCGCTGCCTCCAGCCGCAACGTGATCTTGCGCTCCTCCAGCATGCGGGCGAGACGTGAAAACTGGATGTCGACGATCTTGCCCATGTCGCTTTTCTGCAGGCGGTGGAACAGGATGACCGCATCGATGCGGTTGAGGAATTCCGGCCGGAAATGCGCTCGTACCATGGTCATGACCGCGTCGCGTACGACGCCGGTCTTCTCGCCTTCCGGCTGGTTGACGAGATAGTCGGCGCCAATGTTCGAGGTCATGATGATCAACGTGTTGCGGAAATCGACCGTGCGGCCCTGCCCGTCGGTCAGGCGACCGTCATCCAGTACCTGCAGCAGGATGTTGAACGTATCGGGATGCGCCTTCTCGATCTCGTCGAACAGGATGACCTGGTAGGGCCGCCGCCGCACGGCCTCCGTCAGCACGCCGCCCTCGTCGTAACCGACATAGCCGGGCGGCGCACCGATCAGCCGCGCCACGGCATGCTTTTCCATGAATTCCGACATATCGATGCGCAGCATCGCCGTGTCGTCGTTAAACAGGAAGGCGGCGAGTGCCTTGGCAAGCTCGGTCTTGCCGACGCCGGTCGGGCCGAGGAACATGAAGGAGCCGATGGGGCGGTTGGCATCCTGCAGGCCGGCGCGCGCGCGCCGCACGGCGGTGGAAACGGCGCGGACGGCCTGCGCCTGGCCGACGACGCGCTTGCGCAGCGTCTCCTCCATGTGGAGCAGCTTCTCCTTCTCGCCCTCCAGCATCCTGTCGACGGGAACGCCCGTCCAGCGCGACACGACCTCGGCGATATTGTCCGCCGTCACCGTTTCGCCGGCCGAGGCGCTTTCGCTTTCCTCGATGGCGGCGAGCTTCTTTTCCAGATCGGGAATACGGCTATAGGCCAGTTCCCCGGCGCGCTGGAACTCGCCCTTGCGCTGGGCGTTGGCAAGCTCGGTGCGCAGCTGTTCGAGCTCGCTCTTCATCTTCTGCGCATCGGAAAGCTTTTCCTTTTCCGCCTGCCATGCCGAAGTCAGGTCGGCAGCGCGGCGCTCCATCCCGGCCAGTTCCTTGTCAAGCGTCTTCAGGCGGCTTTTCGAGCCGGCGTCGGACTCCTTCTTGAGCGCCTCCTGCTCGATCTTGCGGCGGATGATCTCGCGGTCGAGCGTATCCAGCGCCTCCGGCTTGGAATCCACCTGCATCTTCAGCCGGGCCGCCGCCTCGTCCATCAGGTCGATGGCCTTGTCGGGCAGGAAGCGGTCGGTGATGTAGCGGTTGGACAGCGTCGCCGCCGCCACCAGCGCCGAATCGGCGATGCGCACCCCATGATGCAGCTCGTATTTCTCCTTGAGGCCGCGCAGGATCGAGATCGTGTCCTCGACCGTCGGCTCGGGCACGAAGACCGGCTGGAAGCGACGGGCGAGCGCCGGGTCCTTCTCGACATGCCTGCGATATTCGTCGAGCGTCGTTGCGCCGACACAGTGGAGTTCACCGCGCGCCAGCGCCGGCTTCAGCAGGTTGGAGGCATCCATCGCTCCGTCCGTCTTGCCGGCGCCGATCAATGTATGCATCTCGTCGATGAACAGGATGATGCCGCCGGCCGCCGAGGTCACTTCCTGCAGCACCGCCTTCAGTCGCTCCTCGAATTCGCCGCGATACTTGGCGCCGGCGATCAGAGCGCCGAGATCGAGCGCCAGCAGTGATTTGTCCTTGAGGCCTTCCGGCACGTCGCCGTTGACGATGCGCAGGGCTAACCCCTCGACGATCGCCGTCTTGCCGACACCGGGCTCGCCGATCAGCACCGGATTGTTCTTGGTGCGGCGCGACAGGACCTGGATGGTGCGGCGGATCTCCTCGTCACGGCCGATCACCGGATCGAGCTGGCCGTCGCGCGCCGCCCGCGTCAGGTCGCGGGCATATTTCTTGAGGGCGTCATAGGCGTTTTCGGCAGAGGCACTATCGGCGGTGCGGCCCTTGCGCAATTTGTCGATGGCGGCGGCAAGCAGCGTGGCGTCGAGACCGCTGCGCGCCAGCACCTTTCCGGCATCGCTATCGCGGTCCTCCAGCATCGTCTGGAACAGGCGTTCGACGGTGACGAAACTGTCTCCGGCCTTCTGCGCCAGCTTTTCGGCAGCCAGGAGCAGACGCGCCGCCTCGCTGGCGATATAGACCTGGCCCGAGCCGCCCGTCACCTTCGGCAATTTCGCCAGCTCGGCTTCCGTCACCGAGAGAAGGGTGCGGGCACTGCCGCCGGCCCGCTCGACAAGGCCGGACACCAGACCCTCCTCGTCATCCAGCAGCACCTTCAGCAGGTGCAGGCTGGTGAATTGCTGGTTGCCTTCGCGCGTCGCCAGCGATTGCGCCGACTGGATGAAGCCGCGCGCGCGATCGGTAAATTTCTCGACGTCCATCGATCCATCTCTCCCTTATGGCCAACCAGGGTCTCGGGGGATCGTCTGCAAGGCGCGTGCCAGCCCGGGCCGTATTTAAAATCAACGGATTATTCCGCCAGATCCGATCCGGGGAGACAAAGTGTCGGCAAGGTCCCGGACAATCTGTCCATCGCGGCGGTTAGAACATGTCCTCGACCGCCGGCAGCCAGACCGTGAAGGCGGTGCCCATGCCCGGCTGGCTGCGAACCGTGATCCGGCCGCCTTCCTGCGCCACCAGTCTCTGGCTGATCGACAGGCCGAGGCCGGTGCCCTCCCGCGACTTGGTGGTGAAGAAGGGATCGAAAATCCGCGCCAGCACATCGGGCGCGATGCCTTGGCCGGTATCGCTGACCTCGATGGAGATCCCCTGCCTTCCGTCCACGTCGGCATCGACGGTCCGCAGCTCCAGCCGCCCGCCATTCGGCATGGCATGGATGGCATTGACGATCAGGTTGACCAGCACCTGCTGCAATTCCGTCCGGTTCATGCGGATGAGACGCATGGCGCGATCCTGGCGCTCGACCGATATCATCGTCTTTTTCAGCAGATGCTGAACCAGCGGCAGCGTATCGGAAATGACCTCGGCGGGGGAATAGTCCTCGACGAACCCGGAAAATTCCTGCGGCCTGGCGAATTGCAGCAGTTTCGTCACGATTTCGGTGATGCGATGCATCTGCTGGTCGATCAGGCGGAACTCGGTCTTCGCCTCCTCCGCATCCGGGCCCATCATGTCGCGGATGATTTCGAGATTGCCCTGCATGACGGCGATGGGATTGTTGATCTCATGGGCGACGCCGGCGGTGATTTCGCCGATGGCCGCCAGCTTTTCGGACATGACGAGCTGCCGCGTCGTCGTCTCCAGCCGCTGCGCGGTGTCGCTGAGTTCCAGCGCGCGCTGATCCGCCCGCTGGCTCAACTGCTCGTTCCACAATCGCAATTCGGCATCGCGTGTCTGGATGCCGTTCAGCAGCCGGTCCAGTTCGCCGGCCACCAGCCCGATCTCGTCGCGATTTTCCACCGGCCCGGTTCGCGCGGCAAGATCGCCGGCCTCGACGCGACCGATGGTCCGCTTCATGCGTTCGAGCGGCCTGAAGATGCTGCGCGTCCAGAGGAGGAAGAACGGGACGGTCGCGGCGACGGCGAGCAGGAAAGCGACGGCGATGGTCAGCCATGTCTCGTTCTTGGCGCGCACGAAGGGCGCTTCGGCAAAGCCGACATAGAGCATGCCGACCCGGCGGCCATTGGTATCGAGGATCGGCTCATAAGCCGAGACATACCAGTCGTTGACGACGAAGGCGCGGTCGCGCCACGTCCTGCCCTGATCGAGCACGGCGCTGCGGACTTCCTCGGAGACGCGCGTGCCGATGGCGCGCCGGTCGCCGAACAGGCGAACATTGGTGCTGACGCGGATATCGTCGAGGAAAAGCGTCGCGGTGCCCTTGATGCCATCCGGCTGGCCGGATCCATGATAGATGAGATCGTTGATCGTATCGACGAAATCGAGATTCCGATTGAGCAGGATGCCGCCGACCAGCGCCGCGCGGCGGCCATCCGGCAGGAGAACGGCGGCGGCGGAATGCAGCACGAGACCCCGCGCCTCGACCATGCTGCCGGGCGCATCGCTTTCAGCCGTCGGCACGATCTCGATGCGCGCCCGTTCGGCGAGGCGCGGCGAGATGGCGGCCAGTTCCGAATTCGCGAAGACGTCGATGCCGGTCTGCGAGCGGCCTGAGAGCGCCGACGAGATCAACGGCCAATCGAGCCGCAAGCTTGCCGGCATGGCCGGCCGGTCGCCGGCGAGCACCGTGCCGTCCTCGGCGATCACATAGAGGAAATCGAACCCGCCGCGCCGTTCGGCCGCACCGAGATAGGCGGGGAATGCCTGCTCCGCCCCCTCCCCGGCCCGCAGCAGCTTGCGGAACCCTTCGGATTCGCTGATAGCGACCAGCCGGCCTTCGGTGTTTTCGAGGATGCGCGACAGATATTGCCGCGCAATCGTCAGGTCGTCATCGACCTTGGCGAGCGTCACCGCATCGAAACGTTCGTTCCAACGGATGATGCCGATGGCAAGCAGCACGGGCAGGACGACCAGCATGGGCACGAGCGCGATAGCCAGCAGGCGGTAGCGAACCGAGCGCCTGAAGAGGCCGATGGTTTCGCCGTCCTCACTCATGCCAGCTTGCATATTTGCGGTCGATGGTCTTGCGCGAGATGCCGAGGCGCCGCGCCGCCTCCTCCCGGTCGCCGCGCGCCTCGCGCAGCACGGCGAGGATATGCCGCCGCTCCATCTCGGCCAGGCTCTCGTTGCGCGGCGGGACAGCGTCGGCGCGCACCGGCCCGATCGCATCGGGAAAGCTCCCAAGAATGAGCGTGCGCTCGATCAGGTTGCGCAATTCGCGGATATTGCCGGGCCAGTCGTAGCGCAACAGCGCACCCTGCACCCGCTCGGTGATGGCGACGGCGGGCATGCCGAGCTGCCCGGCCATTTCCCGCATGAACAGGTTTGCCAGCTCGAGCACGTCCTCGCCGCGCTCGCTCAGCGGCGGGAGCTGGATCTGGATGACATTGATGCGGAAATAGAGGTCCGCACGGAAGGTGCCCTCTTCCACCCGCCGCGCGAGATCGGCATTCGTGGCGAAGACGAAACGCGCCTCGAAGGGCACCTCCCGCTCCGCGCCGACCGGACGAACCCGGCGATCCTCCAGCACACGCAACAACCGCGTCTGCAATAGAGGCGGCAGTTCGCCCACCTCGTCGAGGAACACCGTGCCGCCATGGGCATGCATGAACAGGCCTTCGCGGCTGCGCAGCGCACCGGTGAAGGCGCCCTTGACATGGCCGAACAATTCGCTCTCGATCATATCAGTCGGGATGGCCCCGCAATTGATCGGGACGAACAGCTTGTCCGCCCGGTCCGAGAGAAGATGCAGCGAGCGGGCAGCGACCTCCTTGCCGGTGCCCGATTGCCCGGTCAGCAACACCGAGGTCGGCAAGGGGGCGACCCGAGCAATCGTCTCGCGCACATGCGCGATGGCTTTCGAGGCGCCGATCAGCCGGTTGCGCAGGAGCGTCTGGTGCTGCGGCGCGGTCATCTCGTGCCGCAACACATCGTTTTCGCGCTGCAGCCGCTTGCGGTCGAGACAGCGGGCGATGGCGTTCAGCAACTGGTTGGACCGGAACGGCTTGAGGATGAAATCGACCACCCCGACGCGCAGCGCATCGATCGCCGTGTCGAGATCGGCATAGGCGGTCATCAGGATGACATCGGAAAACAGGCCGATCGCCCGCTGTTCCGCCAGCCATTCGAGCCCGGTCTTGCCAGGCATGATGTTGTCCATGATGACGACGTCGAAATTCTGCTCGTCGACTTTCCGCGAGGCCTGCGCGGCATCGCTGGCCACCTCGATCAGCCGGCAACGCGGGCGCAGCGTCTTGACCAGGAAATTGCAGATGCCCGGTTCGTCGTCGACGACGAGGATCGACGCCTGGGCAAGCCACGGCCCGAATTCGGCCTGACCCGGCAAGGCGTGGACATTCCGATCCTGCGTCATCGTCCGTTTCTCCTTCGAATGCTGGCGGCCGTCAGGCCTGCGGCCCGCCCATCTCGCGGCGCAACTGCGCCAGCACCCGGCGCATGCCGTGCAACTGGTCCATCAGGTGGAGAATGACGTCGATGCCCGCATCGTTGGCACCGATCTCCGACTGCAGCTCGCGGATCAGCCGGGCGCGCGCGACGTCGATCTCCCGGAAACGCATGCCAGAGGGGGTTTTCTCGGGGATCAGCCATTGCTGCTCGATCCACACATCCAGCACCTGCACCTGCAGGCCGGAGGTTTCCAGAAATTCCTGCTTGTCCATCGCCATGGATCAGCCCTCCTCGCGCGGGTTGAAAGCCTTGCGCTTCGCCCAGCCGGCGACAAAGGCTTCGAGCTCGGGATCGGGCGGGCTCGGCAGGACGACCTTCAGCTTGACGAACTGATCGCCGAAGCCGCCGCCATGGCGGGGGGCGCCCTTGCCTTTCAGGCGAAGGGTGGTGCCGGTGTTCGATCCTTTCGGCACGGTCATGGTCACCGCGCCGGTGGCTGTGGGAATGCGGACCGGTCCGCCGAGAACCGCCTCGCTCAGCGACACCGGAACCTCGATGCTGATGTCGTCGCCATCGCGGGTGAAGCGCGGATCGGGAAGCACCTCGACCTCGATCAGCGCGTCGCCCGGGCCGCCGGTGCCGGCGCCGGGGGCGCCCTTGCCGCGCAGGCGGATCGTCTGGCCATCGACGAGGCCGGCCGGGATCTTCACATCCAGCGTGCCGCCGTCCGGCAGGGTGATCCGCTTCGTCGCGCCGGCGATGGACTCGGCGAAATCGATCGCCAGGCGGTAGTGCATGTCCTGTCCGCGGCGATTGGCGCGCTTGGTCTGGCTGCGGCGCAGCAGGTCGGCGAAGATGTCGTCGCCATCCATGAAATCGGCATAGCCGGAGGTATCCGCGTAAGGATGCTCCGCTTCCCCGCCGGCATAATCGCGGTAGAAATGCTGGCGCGGTGGGCGCTCGGCGCCGGAAGCGTCGATCTCCCCGGCATCGAAACGCTTGCGTTTGTCGACATCGCCCAGGAGATCGTAGGCGGCCGCGACCTCCTTGAACTTCTCCTCCGCGGCTTTGTCACCCGGATTGAGATCCGGGTGCAGCTTCTTGGCGAGCTTGCGATAGGCGCTTTGCAACTCGGCTGCGGAGGCAGTCGAGGCCACTCCGAGCACCTCATAGGGATTTTTCACGACGGGCTCCGCAAATCATGGGACTGAACACTATATGAAGCCACCGCGCGCCTCCGGCAACGAGGCAAACGCGCCCCGTCGCCAGATTCCGCCACGGACCGCCTGCCTATTTGCGATCATCGTCGGGCAGTTCGGTGAATTCGGCGTCGACGACGCCGTCATCGGGCGCGGATGCCGCCGCACCCGATGACGCAGCGGATTGGGCGAGCGCCACCACCTTCTGCTCCAGATCGTCGGACTTCGTCCGGATCGCGGCGGCATCGTCACCATCCAAGGTCTCGCGCACGGCGGATGCGGCGGTTTCCACCGCCTGCCGGGCAGCCGACGCACCGGCTGCGGCCGGATCGGCGAGCGCCTTGTCGGCCGCGTGCAGCATGGCTTCGGCGACGTTGCGCGCCTCCACCATCTCGCGGCGCCTCGCATCCTCGGCCGCATGCGCCTCGGCATCCTTGACCATGCGCTCGATATCCGCTTCCGACAGGCCGCCCGAGGCCTGGATGCGGATGCGCTGTTCCTTGCCAGTGCCCTTGTCCTTCGCGGACACATTGACGATGCCGTTGGCGTCGATGTCGAATGTCACCTCGATCTGCGGCACGCCGCGCGGGGCGGGCGCAATGCCCATCAGGTCGAACTGGCCGAGCATCTTGTTGTCCGCCGCCATCTCGCGCTCACCCTGGAAGACACGGATCGTCACCGCATTCTGATCGTCCTCGGCCGTCGAGAAGGTCTGGCTCTTCTTCGCCGGCACGGTGGTGTTGCGCTCGATCAGGCGGGTGAAGACGCCGCCCAGCGTTTCGAGGCCGAGCGACAGCGGCGTGACGTCGAGCAGCAGAACATCCTTGACGTCGCCCTGGAGCACGCCCCCCTGAATCGCCGCGCCGACCGCCACGACCTCGTCGGGATTGACGCCCTTGTGCGGCTCCTTGCCGAAGACCTTCTGCACAACCTCCTGGATCTTGGGCATGCGCGTCATGCCGCCGACCAGCACGACCTCGGCAATATCCTTGGCGGCCAGGCCGGCGTCCTTTAATGCGTTGAGGCAGGGCTCGATCGTGCGCTGCACCAGATCCTCGACGAGCGTCTCGAACTTCGAGCGGGTGATCTTCACCTGGAGATGCTTCGGCCCTGTGGCATCCGCGGTGATGAAGGGCAGGTTGACTTCGGTCTGCGTCGAGGAGGACAGTTCGATCTTGGCCTTTTCCGCCGCCTCCTTGAGGCGCTGCAGGGCGAGCTTGTCCTTGCGCAGGTCTATGCCCTGCTCCTTCTGGAACTCGTCGGCAATATAGCTGACCAGGCGCATGTCGAAATCCTCGCCGCCGAGGAAGGTATCCCCGTTGGTGGACTTCACCTCGAAGACGCCGTCGCCGATGTCGAGGATGGAGATGTCGAAGGTGCCGCCGCCAAGATCGTAGACGGCGATCTTGGCCTGCTTGTTCTTTTCAAGGCCATAGGCGAGTGCCGCCGCCGTCGGTTCGTTGATGATGCGCAGAACCTCGAGCCCGGCGATCTTGCCGGCATCCTTGGTCGCCTGGCGCTGGGCGTCGTTGAAATAGGCCGGCACCGTGATCACGGCCTGCGTCACCGCCTCTCCAAGATTGGCTTCCGCCGTCTCCTTCATCTTTTGCAGGATCATCGCCGATATCTGGGAGGGCGAATAGGACTTTCCCTCAGCCTCGACCCAGGCGTCGCCATTGCCCGCCTTCACGATCTTATAGGGCACCAGCCCCTGATCCTTGGCGACGGTGGGATCGTCATAACGCCGGCCGATCAGGCGTTTGACCGCAAAGATCGTGTTCGTCGGGTTGGTCACCGCCTGCCGGCGCGCCGGCTGGCCGACAAGGCGCTCCCCGTCGCCGGTGAAGGCGACGATCGACGGCGTCGTGCGCGCGCCCTCCGAATTCTCGATGATGCGCGCCGCCTTACCGTCCATGACCGCCACGCAGGAATTGGTTGTGCCCAGATCGATGCCGATGACTTTTCCCATGACGAACTCCTCCTTGTCGTTGATCGTCGGTCGGCGACTGCCGCTTCCACCGTTTCGCAGCAACGACCATGCCAGTTCGCAAACCGGGAGATTTCAATCATTTACGGTCCGGCAGGATCCAGGCCATGGACAAGCTGTCCGCAGCCGCCGGGACAATTTGTCGGAAGGCGCGACGATGGCGGAGCGCAAGTCCTTGATTGCGCGCTCGCATCCGCATGGCACGTTTGTTGCTGTGTCAATGCCGGCGTGCCGGCGGGCGCATCCGGCCCCACGCTCACTTGTAACAAGCCGCGCCAATCGCTATTGCACGATATCGTCCGGGGCCATCTTTCCATGATCCGATTTTTCGATCCGACCGAACCTGCCGGCGCTTTGCTCTATGCCGGCGTCTTCGTGCTTCTCGGCTTTTGTCTGTCGTGGCTGATGCGGCGGATGGTGGCGGCCGCCTTGCGGCATGACCGGTCGGAACATATCGACCAGATCACGCTTTCCTTCCTCAGCCACCTGCTCGTTCTCGTCATCTGGGTGCTGCTCGCCACCTTCTACGCGCATCTCGTTCCCGCACTGAACCGGCTCGGCACGGCGCTGCTGGCCGGCGTCAGCCTCATGTCCGTCATTCTCGGCTTTGCGGCGCAGACAACGCTCGGCAATCTCGTCGCCGGCATCAGCCTCATTCTCTACAAGCCGTTCCGCCGTGGCGACCGGCTGCAGATCAGCGCCCCGACGGGGCTCGAAATCGGCGCGGTCGAGGATATCTCGCTCGGCTATACGGTTTTGCTGACCGATGACGGCCGGCGCGTGATCATCGCCAACACGACGATGGCGCAGCAGACGATGATCAAGCTCGCGGCATCGCCTCCCCGCCTGACCCCGACCGAACCGCCGGCGGAGAGCTCCGCATGAGAGCGCCTTCGTCAAACCATTTCCGGGAAAACCGCGACGCAATTTTCCCGGAAATGCGTCAACCCGGCGATCGCGGCCCATGGCTTATCATGCGGCGATGATGCGCACCGGAATGGATTTCGCCGCTGGTGTTCCGCTGATACGGTCGTAATAATCGAGCGGCAGCAGGGGGTTGAGTTCCGGGTAATAGCCGGCGACCGCGCCGCGTGGCATCGGATAATCGAGGATCGTCAACCCTTCGACGCGCCGCGCCAGCCCATCCGTGCTGATGGTTTCGAGCGCGATCCGGGCGCCGGAGGCAAGGCCCCGCGCCGCGATGTCCCCGGCATTCATGAACAGCACCATGCGGTCGTTATAGACGCCACGATAGCGGTCGTTGTTGCTGTAGATGGTGGTGTTGAACTGGTCGTGCGAACGCACCGTCGCCAGCCGCAGCATGGCGGGATCGTCGACGACGTCGTTCACCTCCAGCCCGGGCAATGGCAGGAAATTCGCCTTGCCGTTCTCCGTCGGCCAGACACGCCGGCGCGGCGGGATATCGAGATGGAAGCCTTTCGGGTTCTTGATCCGCTCGGAAAAGCCGGTGTAAATCTCCGGATAGACCTCGGCGATCTTGTCACGGATGAGATCGTAATCGTCGATATAGCTGGCCCACGGCACCTTGCTGCTGGGCAGCGCCGCCATCGCCATCCGGCAAACGATCTCCACCTCCGGCATGACGTACGGGCTGGCCGGCGCCAGGACGCCGCGCGAGGCGGTGACGTTCGACATGGCATCCTCGATGGTGACGAACTGCTCGCCGAGGGCCGTCCTGATCCATTCCGAGCGGGCGACGACCGGCAGGATCAGCGCATCGCGTCCATGCACCAGATGGCCGCGATTGAGCTTGGTGGCGATACCGACCGTCAGTGCGAGCTTGCGCATGGCGGCGTAGGAACGCTCGGTATCCGGGATGGCGCGCACGAAATTGCCGCCCATGCCGATAAACACCTTCGCCGTGCCGTTTTCCATCGCCGCGACGGATTCGACGGCATGGTGGCCGTGCTCGCGCGGCGGCTCGAAACCGAAGACGTCGCGCACGCGGTCGAGATAATCCTGAGCCGGCTTTTCATCGATGCCGACGGTGCGGTCGCCCTGCACGTTGGAATGGCCACGAATGGGCGCGATGCCGGCGCCGGGCTTGCCGTAATTGCCGCGCAGGAGAAGCAGGTTCGAGACCTGCTGCAGCAGGCGCGAGCCTTGCTGATGCTGCGTCAGGCCCATGCCGTAGCAGATGATCGTCGCGCGCGAGCGGATGTAGATTTCCGCGCAGCGGCGGATCTGTGCCTCGTCGAGCCCTGAAACGCGGACGATCTCCGCCCAGTCCTGCGCCATCGCATCGGCGCGGATCGCCTCGATGCCGACCGTGTGTTCGGCGATGAAATCGTGGTCGAGCACCGCTTCGCCGGCCGCCTCGCGCTCGAACATCACTTTCATCATACCCTTGATGAGGGCGAGATCGCCGCCGATCCTGATATGAACGAATTCGCTGGCGATCGGCGTCGAGCCGAAGGTCGCCATCTGGATGACGTCCTGCGGCTCCGTAAAGCGGATCAAAGCCCGTTCCGGCATCGGATTGACGGCGACGATCGGCGCGCCGCGCTTGCGGGCCTCGACCAGGTTGGTCATCATGCGCGGCGAATTGGTACCCGTGTTCTGGCCGATGACGAAGATCGCCTCGGCATGCTCGAAATCCTCCAGCACCACCGTGCCCTTGCCGATACCGATGGCCGGCGGCAGGCCGCGGCTGGTCGGTTCGTGGCACATGTTCGAGCAATCGGGAAAATTGTTGGTGCCGAATTCGCGCACGAAGATCGCATAGAGGAAGGCGGCCTCGTTCGGCGTGCGGCCCGAGGTGTAGAATTCCGCCTCGTGCGGGCTCGAAAGCGAGCGCAGATGCCGGCCGATCATCGAGAAGGCTTCAGCCCAGCCGCAGGGGACATATGTGTCGCTCGCCGCATCGTAGCGCATCGGCTCGGTCAGACGGCCCTGCATCTCCAGCCAGTAATCCGATTGCTCCATCAACTCGGTGACAGTGTATTTCTGGAAGAATTCCGGCGTGACGCGGAACCTGGTCGCTTCATGCGCCAGCGCCTTGGCGCCGTTTTCGCAGAATTCCAGAGTCTTCTTGCAGTCGGCATCGGGAAAGGCGCAGCTTGGGCATTTGAACCCGCCCGGCTGGTTCATCGCCAGAAGCGCGCGCGATCCCTTGGTGATGACGCTCTGCTCCATCAGCACCTTTGCGGTCGCAGCCGCAGCACCCCATCCGCCTGCCGGATGATCATAGATCTTGTATAGTGGCTTTCCGTCGGCCATGGTCGGCAATCTCCGTATCTGACAGAAATCAATTCGACCACTTTATATGATTGAAATCCATAGACAATTTGTCCGTCGAAACTGGACAAATTGTCCGGCTTCCGCTCAGGAGGCTGGAAGGCATGCGAGCGGGATTTTCCATCGGGAAGCACATGAAAACAGAAAGACGGAGCATTTTCAGCGAAACGGGATCGCTGGAAATGCTCCGGTGAAATCGCGGATGAGAGCCGCCCCCGGGGACGAATCACCGCCCGGCGCCGTCGGCGCCCATGTCTATCGGGCCAGAAAGACGGGCAAGGGGCATGCATCAAGAATCGATGCGGTGACACCGCCAAAGATGCTTTCTCGCAGCCGCGAGTGGCCGTAAGCTCCCATGACGATCATGTCGCAGCCGATCTCGCGGCCGTGCTGTGTGAGGACGGCCGCGACGTCGCGGCCACTGCTCGTGACCTGTTCGACCATCACCCTGACTCCATGTCGCGCGAGAAAGGCCGCGATATCGGCGCCGGGCTCCCCACCATTGCCGAAATAGGAACTGTCGGGATCGACGAGAACGACATGCACGACGGCGGCCGCGACGAGCATGTCCAGCGCCGCCTTTGCCGCCCTTGCCGCTTCAGGTCGGGAATTCCAGGCCAGCAAGACCGTTTTCGGTGTCAGGCTGGCGCCGCCGGTCTGAGGAAGCAGCAGCAATGGCGTTCCGGCATTGAAGGCCGCGCCGGCCATGACCGATTTGCGCAATCCTCTATCGCCGCGCACGCCGTTTCCGAGCAGGACGAGATCCGCATACATGGCGCGCGCGCCGATATTGCTTTCGAGAATGAACCGATCGTCGAACATGCTGTCGATATCGAAGGAGATGCCGTTCTTCCGGCAGCGATCTTCGGCGTCATGATGAACATCGAGCAGATCGTCGATATCTTTCTGCCGCTGGTCGAGCCAGGCGGCCGCGACCGGATAGTCGGCCATCACCGGCTGCAGCGCCGCGCCGACCACCAGGACGGAAAGATGGGCATCATGTTCGCGGGCAAGATCGATCGCCTTGTCGACGTCCCTCGCGGCGTCCCTCGCTCCGATGACGGCGAGGATGGTCTTGAAAGTCATTGCATGCCTCCTCTTCACTTGAGTTGATGGGAAAAAGTGTAGCCGGCGATTTTCGACCTGCCATGATCTCTATCAAATCCGGGCCTCCGGGCCGGAAGCCCGCCGGGTCTGCGCTCACCTGCGGCGCCTTGCATCCGCATGGACGTGCTGGCGCGCAAAAAACCAGTGCTTGGCCGTTTCGGATACGGCCAGATAGGCAAGGGTGATCGGCAGAAGCGCAGCCATCACGCCCAGCGGCAAGGGTACGAAACCGAACCAGGGGGCGATCGGCAGGTAAGGGATGGCGACGGCCAGGCAGCCGACGGCCAGCGTCAGCGCCGCCAGCAACGGGCTGGGTCGGCTGCGCCAGAAAGAGTTTCGCGTGCGCACCACCAGAACGATGGCAAGCTGGGTGATCAGCGATTCGACAAACCATCCGGTCTGGAAAAGCGAGGCCGTCGCCCCGGCGACGAACAGCAGGAAGGCGAAGGTCACGAAATCGAAGGCCGAGCTGATCAAACCGAAGGTGATCATGAAACGGCGCACGAAACCGATATCCCAGCGACGGGGCGATTGAACCTGATCGGCATCGACATTGTCGGAAG
This sequence comes from Rhizobium sp. YJ-22, assembly GCF_029601685.1. Classification (NCBI taxonomy): domain Bacteria; kingdom Pseudomonadati; phylum Pseudomonadota; class Alphaproteobacteria; order Hyphomicrobiales; family Rhizobiaceae; genus Rhizobium; species Rhizobium sp. YJ-22. The sequence goes on from NZ_JARRIR010000012.1 coordinate 203,708, forward strand.
CGATCGCCAGCGACGGCGCGTCCGCCAGGAAATTGTTGAGCAGGATTTGCGTCGCCAGCAGCGGCAGGAAAGGCAGGGCAAGCGAGGCGAACGCCATCGATACCATATTGCCGAAATTCGCGCTGGTCGTGATCGAAATATACTTCATCGTGTTGGCGAAGGTCCGGCGGCCGTCGTCGACGCCGCGCAACAAGACGCCGAGATCACGTTCGAGCAGGATCATGTCGGCCGCTTCGCGCGCCACATCGACTGCGCTGTCGACGGAAATGCCGACATCGGCCGCGTGCAGGGCCGGCGCGTCATTGA
>NZ_JARRIR010000013.1:0-119559 GCF_029601685.1 Rhizobium sp. YJ-22
ATGAAAACCGTCGCAGACACGCTGGGCGTCTCCCGTTCCAACCTCGTCGAACGTCTCAAGGGCAGAGCAAAGCCGCGCGGGTCCTATCGCAAGGCCGAGGATGCAGAGCTTGCGCGCGACAGCATCGACATATTGCGACACGACACGGTTGCCGATCGCCTTGTTCAAGGTGTGAAAGCGGACCTTCTCAGACTCCGAGGTTGCCGGCGACATCGAGACGGGGCATATGACGAGGGAGAGCTTCAGATAGCCTTTCCAGTAGGGACGCGGCGCCATGATCGTTCTCCTCAACCGGCTTTACGCTGCGCGGCTGCTGGGCTGCGCGGCTTCGATGCCGTGGCGCGGGCAGCGGGCTTGCGGCCGGTGCCCTTGTTGGCATTGGCGGCGGAGCGCTTCGGCGTGTCGTCACCGGCTTTGAGCATTTCGGCGCTTTCGCGCAGCGCGGCCAAGAGATCGTCGGGCTTGGAGGCCTTTACCAGCTCCGCGACGGCCGCCTCATAGCGATCGTCGAACTCGGCCGGATCGAAGGTTCCCTTCTTGGTAGCGATGATGTGCTTGGCCAGATCCAGCATTTCGCTTTTGATGCGCAGTTTCGGTATCTCGTCGAATGCCTTTTCCGAGGAGCGCACCTCGTAGTCGTACTGCGTGGTCGTGGCGATCAGGCCCTTGCCATGGGTGCGGATCAGCACCGTCCGCATGCGGCGAAACAGGACCGTACGGGCGACCGCGGCAACCTTGGATTTCTCCATGGCGTCGCGTAGCGCCGTGAAGGCGTCGGAAGAGACGCGGTCGACCGGCACGAGATAGTAGGGCTTGTCGAAATAGCGTCATCGATATCGGAACAGGGCATGAAGGCCCCGATAGTCAGCGTCTTGTTGGTGTCGGGAATGGTCGTGGCGACCTCCTCCGGGTCAATCATGATGTACTGGCCGTTCTCGATCTCGAAGCCCTTGGTCTGGTCCTCGCGCTCGACCTCCTTGCCGGTATCGCTGTCGATGAAGACGCGATTGACGCGATTGCCGGTCTTTTTGTTGATCGTGTGAAACGAAATGCACTCGGAGGTGCTGGCGGCCGTGTAGAGGCCAACCCCGCAACTCACTTCGCCGAACTTGATGAAGCCGTTCCACTGGACACGATGATCGGCCATCTCGAAACTTCTGACGCGACGCAACCAAAACGAGTCAAGCGAATCGCTTCCGGATTTTTTCCGATTCAAAAATTCATCGAAAATCAATAACTTAGCGCCGTTCATCCTCACCTTTTGCGAGTCTCGAATATGCCTTTGATTCGCTGCATCTTTTTTGCGTCGTCGTGCGTTCTTTCCTGATTGCAACCAAAGGAGAATGTCATGACCAAGCGTGAGCTCATCGATACCGGGACCGACAAGCGTTATGTTCGTCGTGACGAGAAAGGCCAGTTCAAGGAAAGTGTCGACGTCAGCCGATCCCTATCCGCTGATCGGCGGCAGAAGGCCAAGAACGAGGCCAAACCGGGCGAAGGTGATCGCGGTGACCGGCATACCAAGCACTAAGGCCGCGGATCGCCCCCGTCAAGGATGGGTGATGCGATGGTGGTCGACGATGTCGAAGACGAAGGCCCGGATGGCGGTGATCTTGCCGCTGTCTCGTTTGCATTCGACCGGATGACGGTGCAACGGTTTCGCGAGGCGTTTCCGCGTGCTCGCTGGAGTGATCGGCGAAAGGCCTGGATCGTTCCAGGCAAGACGGCGCGCCGACGCATCGATCGCTGGATGGCCAAGGAAGGATCCCGTGCCGATCCCTACGCAGAGGCGAAGGGCAGGGATGCTTTTGCTTTCGAGCCGATCCTCAGCCCCTATCTCGGCGTCGATAAGGACGGACTTTGCATAACGACGCCCTATTCCCGCAAACTGGTCGAGGAGATCCGGCAGGTGCCTTTCGCCCGGTGGGACGGCGAGCACAAGTTTTGGCGTGTGCCTTTCGCCTCCTATGACGATCTTGTCGGCCACTGGCAGGCCATCGAGACCGAAGCACAGCGGTGCGAGCCCGAAGAAAGGCGCAAGCGCGCTGAGGCGCGCAAGGGGACCGAGGAGGAAAGGACGTCCCGCCGGCGAGCGGCCGAGCGCAAGCGTCGTCGCATCCCGCTCCCCGCCGATGACCTGCCCCCGTTGGACCGGCCGATCGCGACGATACCGTACGGGATTATCGTCGTGGCCGACATTACCGGCGAGATGGTCGAGCGCGAAGAGATCGCTGACCTCTATCCCGGCATCGCCGCCGATCATATCTGGGGAATATGGCGAACACCGTCGCGGGACGACTTGGTGCAGGCCTGGCCCTCGCGAACCGAACCTGGCGACGACGAGCGCCAGCGCGGCTGGTGGCTGCCGACCCTCGAAGAGTTGCGCGTGGCGAGGCGAACCGCGAGGGCGCGCGAGCGTCGGGCGACGCGGCAGGCGCCGTCCTGACGTCAATCCGATGGCGGCTCGATCTCGATCATGACCGGCGCGTGATCGCTGGTGTGGTCCCAGCCTCGTGGGCCACGCCGGACGCTTGCGGCCCTCAGCCAGGGCGCAAGTGTCGGGCTGAGGAGAAGATGGTCGATGCGCAGGCCCGCATCGCGTTCGAAAGAGTTCCGCCAGTATTTCCAGAAGGTGTAGATGCGTTCCTTCGGATGAAGATGGCGAATGGCGTCCGTCCAGCCTTGGGCGACGAGATCGGCATAGGCCTCCCGGACCTCCGGGCGGAACAATGCATCGTCGCGCCAGCGCTCCGGTGCGTAGACGTCGAGATCGGTCGGCATGACGTTGAAATCGCCGATCAGCGCCACAGGAAGGCCAAGCGACAGCAGATCGGCGGCATAGGTCTGGAGCCGCTCGAACCAACGCAGCTTGTAGTCGAATTTCGGGCCGGGCGCAGGATTGCCGTTCGGCAGGTACAGGCAGCCGATCAGGATGCCGTCGACGGCGGCCTCGATGTAGCGGCTGTGGGTGTCGTCCGGATCGCCCGGCAGTCCGCGTCGCGTGAGGACCGGCGTCGCGTCCCTGGCGAGGATGGCGACGCCGTTCCAGCTTTTCTGTCCATGCCAGACAGCCTCGTAACCCGCCTGCTGAAGCTCGCGTCGCGGAAAGCGGTCGTCCGGCGATTTGAGTTCCTGCAGGCAGACGATGTCGGGTTCATCCTCCTTCAGCCATCGCAGAAGCAGGGGAAGGCGGCCGTTGATGCCGTTGACGTTGTAGGTGGCGATCTTCACCACGTTTCTCCGGGGGCTGGTGATTGCTTGGAAGCAAAACCCTCCCGGAATTTCAAAGGTTCCCGCGCCGCAGAAGCTTCAGGGGAGTTCGCGGCAAGTCGATTTCGCCGGGCCTCATAACCAGCCATTGCAAAGATTTCCGGCGTTCCGATCTCTTGCTCGATATCGTTGGAGACGCCCGCGATGAAGATCATCCCTATCGAAACTCTCTTCGACGACGCGGCCGAAATCATGCGGCCGCGCCGGTGCGGCAAGTCTGCCCGGCAGGCGGCGGCCTGCATCTTTTGCGGGCATGCCGATCAGGCAGTTGACGATGACGGTTGCGGCATCTGCGATGCCTGCCTCGATGCGCCGCTCCAGGCGACCGGGACGCCGGACGGTCTTGATTTTCCTTCGGCACTTCACTGCCTATCGACCGCCGCCCGCCGATAAAGCGGTCTGCAGCGACGATACCGCGCCTCCACCGACCAGTTGCGGGCTGGCGAGGCACTAAGTATGGGCTATCTCTGCCATGCGCAATTTGTATGCTTCTGGTTGGAGGATCATAATTATTTAATCGCCATGGCCCGCATCTCGGACGTATATGTTGACGCAATCGGCAAAGCCATCAAGCGGTCGTACTCGGCCTCAGGAGCGCCGAAAGCCTCCCCGGCAGCGGCAACCAGTCCGCGCCGATCGCGTATCTCGATATTACCTCTTGTCGATCGGATGAGTTTGTCGCCCTCGAGAATGTGAAGCGCGTCCGTGACCGAGGGCCGCCGGACGCCGAGCATGATCGCCAAGTATTCGTGGGTCAGGTGAAAGTGCCGCCCCGGAACCCGGTCATGAACCATGACCAGCCAACGCGCAAGACGCTGTTTTATGTCAAACCGGGCGTTCGACAACGCCGTGTAGCTAACCTGAATTCCGAGTGATCGCGCAAAGCGACCGCTGAGAAGGCGGAGTTCAGGCACGGTCTCGAGAATTCGCACGAAGTCCTCCACCCCAGCCGCCAATGCATCCCCATCGATCTGGGTGATCAGCTCATAGGGGGTCTGGAAATCGCCGTCGGCAAGACCCGTGCCGGTCATGCCTTCCCGTCCGACAAGGCCCGTTTCGATGCGGCTTCCTTCTCGCCCAACAACGATGAGCGAGCCGACGCAGTCGATTGGAAAATAGACCCGGCGGACGAGCTGGTTCGGTCGCTCCATCACTGCGCCGCGAGGCAGAGTCATCGCGCGAAGCTTCGGCAGGATCAAATCGAGACTGCGTTGCGGAAGCTTCGCGAGCACGCCGTTTCTGCATGCCTGCTCGATCGAGACAGGGTCATCACGGACGACCTGGGTAAGAGCGGCGACGATTGCATCGTCTTCGACAGGCTTGCGCAGCACGATCGCGTCTGCATGCCGGGCCGGTATCTGGTCGGCTTCCAAAGCGGTCGCGAACAGATACGGGATGCTGAGACGGTTCAGTTCATCCGCGACCGGAAACACGTTCGTGTCGCCAAGTCTGATGTCGAGGATCGCGCCAGCGAGGTGATGACGTGCGCTTATGTATTTCAACGCATCGTCAACACCAGAAGCCGGGCCGACGACGTCGACGCCCGCTGACAAGAGGTGCGACGCCAGTCCAGAGGCGATGTGATACTCGTCCTCGACAATGAGGATGCTTTTTCCGGCCAAAGAGTGCAACGACATCGACACCTTCTCCCGAACGCGGGCCGGGCGGCCGGATAAGTCCGCAAGGGAATTGAGCCCGACGATCTTAGCGGCTGGCGAGCGCCTCGTTTGTCTGCCACCGTACACACACTTCCCAAGATTGCAAACCGTCCAACCTGGTGACATGCTCTGGCCAATGCAGTCTTCGGGAGAGCTGCCATGACTTCTAAATGTTTATCGCAATGCGCGTTCGAACCACATGAAGTAGAGTTGGTTCGAGGCGTTGTTGACCGGATCACTTCGCAATCATGGTTTACAATGGAGCCATCGCGCCGATCCGCTTTCGCGCTCTATGTCCTTCAAATGTATTCGCGAGGCATGAGTGTGCCGGAGGAGCTGGAATCGTTCTGCACGATCGCCGCGAAAAAATACTACGCTGCGTCGCTGCCCGGACTTGAAGGCCGCCGCATCCTGGTAGTGGACGACGACTATTATGCTGCCCAGGCGACTGCTGAGGAACTCAGCGCACGCGGTGCCAACGTCGTCGGACCGGTCTCGAACCTGTCGGATGCCATGGACATCGCTGGCTGTGACCTCGACTTGGACGGGGCTTTGCTGGACATCAATCTTGACGGACAGATGGTTTACCCGGTTGCCGGGTTCCTGAAGATGCACGGCATTCCGTTCGCATTCCTGACCGGCTAGGAGGAGCGCGTCCTGCCACCAGCATTCCGATCGTCGCCGCTCTTCGCAAAGCCGGCAAACTGGACGGTGATAGCCTCCAAAATGCCTTGCCGCGGAAAACGCCCGTCTGAGAGCGGGGCTGGGCTGCAGCCGCTTTAGACAGGCGAGACCCAACGATAAGCGCTTCCCGACCGGATCTATGTCTTGAAACCAACTTAGAGGGAATGCGTTGAGTGACATGAGTGACTGTCACACCTTTTTGGACCGGCAGCGCGTCCTGTCAGAATTCGGAGATTTCGTTCTCGATCATGACGATCTCGACGAGATCCTGAACGAAGGATGTCGGTTGGTCGCGGCAGCGCTTGGTGCCGATCTCGCCAAGGTCATCGAGATCGAGCGACAGTCTGACACCGGCTTCATTCGCGCCGGTGTCGGCTGGAATCCGGGTGTCGTCGGCCACGAGCGCATCAGCCTGAACGAACGCTCGTCAGAGGCCTATGCGATCGAAAAGACCGAGCCTGTTATCACCAACGACATCGCTCAGGAGAAGCGGTTCGAGTTCCCTTCGTTTCTCACCGATCACGGCGTCGTCGCGGTGGTCAACGTTCCGATCTTCCTGCCCGGCCGAATCCCTTACGGCATCCTTCAGGTCGACGCCCGCAGGCCCCGCGAGTTCGACCAGGAAGATATCGAATTCCTGAAGACATATTCAATGGTGCTTGGTCCTGTCATCGACCGAATTCAGATCGCGAAAGAACGAAGGGCGACGGACGCCCTGCGCGCGACGGATCTTGCCGCCCTGGAGGTGTTGCAGCGTGTTAGCACCGAACTCGTGGGTGAGCGCGAGCCGCAGACGCTTTTCGATCGCATTGTCGAGGCCGCCGCCTCGCTCATGGGCTCGGATGCGGCGAGCATTCATGTGCTCGATCCAGCCACCAACCGGCTCAAACTTGTCGCTTGGCGTGGCTTCCATTCGGATTCGGCGAGGTTCTGGGAGTGGGTGTGCGTCGACACGCGAAGCTCCTGTAGCCGCACACTCGGGGCTGGCGAACGCATGATCGTCCCTGACGTGGACCGGCTCGATGGCAGACAGGAAGATCTGGAGGCTTACCGGCGATCCAATCTTCTTTCCGTGCAGTCCACGCCGCTGAAAGCGTTCAGTGGTCAGGTGGTTGGCATGTTGTCGACGCATTGGCGTGAACGGCGGGAATTGGCTTTAGATGAATACCGTCATTTCGACGTGCTGGTGCGGCTTTCGGCTGATCTGATCGAGCGTCTTCACGCAACGGAGCGCCTGCGTGAAAGCGAGTCCACACTCGCTGCAGCCCTCGAAAGCGTTCCGGTGGGCGTGGCAGTGATCGACCTTTCCGGGGCGGCGGTAGTGTCGAACGCGGAGTATCGGCGTTTTCTGCCTACCGGCATTATCCCGTCACAAGACTCTTCGGCGCCGGCCCGATGGCAGGCCTGGGATTCAGAGGGGCGGCCGTTAAAGCCAAGCAAGTTTCCGGGAGCACGAGCGCTGCGTGGCGAGACCGTAATGCCGGGGCTGGAGATGCTCCATACGGATGCAGCCGGTCATGAAACGTGGACAACGGTGGCGACCGTCCCGATCCGCGATGAACAAGGTCATGTCACCGGTGCTGCCGCGGCGATTGCCGACGTCGATGCCGCAAAGCGCAGCGTTGAAGCTTTGCGAACGAGCGAAGAGCGCCTCCGTGAATTCGGCCAGGCGTCTCAGGACGTTCTCTGGATACGCGATGCCGAACAGCTACAGTGGCAATATCTGACGCCGGCCTTCGAAGCGATCTACGGGTTGAGCCGCGAAGAGGCACAGAGCGGCGACAACTTTCGCAACTGGCTCGACCTGATCGTTCCCGAAGATCGCACGCGTGCCAGCGAGGCGATCAAGCGGGTGCATCAGGGCGAACATGTGACCTTCGACTATCGCATCCGGCGCCCGAAGGACGGTGCGATCCGCTGGCTGCGCGACACCGACTTTCCCATCGCCGATATGGATGGAAAGGTCCGGCTGATAGGCGGCGTCGGCCATGACATGACCGAGTTGCGCGAGACGGAACGGCGCCTCGAGGTGCTCATGGAAGGCATTCCGCAACTTGTCTGGCGGGCCCTCGGCGAAGGCGACTGGACTTGGTCGAATCCGCAATGGAGCGAATATACCGGAATCGGATTCGAGGACAGCAAAGGCCGTGGATGGCTAGACGCCTTCCACCCGGATGACCGTGCCACCGTGAGAAGCGCGTGGTCGGCTGCTCGGGCAAAGGGCCAGTTCGAGGTCGAGGCGCGCATACGTCGGGGAAGAGACAGCGAGTACCGTTGGTTTCAGACGCGCGCGTCGGCGGTGCGGGACGAAGCCGGCTCGATCGTCGAATGGCTCGGAACGTCGACCGATGTCCACGACATGCGCGAAATGCAAGAGCGTCAGCATGTCCTCGTTGATGAGCTGCAACACCGGACACGCAATCTCATGGGTTTGGTGCGTTCTGTATCTGACAAGACCGCTCGCAATAGTGCGGACTTGCCGGAATTCAGGAGACGCTTCCGCGACCAGCTGGACGCGCTGTCGCGGGTCCAGGGCCTGCTCTCGCGGCTGAACGATCATGATCGCGTCACCTTCGACGAGTTGATCCATGCCGAACTTGCCGCGATGGACGGGGCTGCAGACCGGGTCATACTGGATGGGCCGAAAGGCGTCCGCCTGCGTTCCTCCACAGTGCAGACGCTGGCGATGGCCCTTCACGAACTCGCTACGAACGCGGTCAAGTACGGAGCGCTTAGTCAGCCGCAGGGCAGACTTAAAGTGGACTGGACGCTGACGGGCGGCACAGGCGGCTCGCCCTGGCTGCATATCGACTGGCGCGAAAGCGGCGTCGTCATCCCGGCTGTAAGGCCGGTGCGGCCCGGCGGCGGGCAGGGACGCGAGCTGATCGAGCGAGCGCTGCCCTACCAGCTCAAGGCAAAGACCAGCTTCACGTTTCAATCGGACGGCGTCCACTGTACGATCGCGATACCGATTTCGGCGAGCATGACTTCATCGGAGGTTGCCCATGCCTGATCGCAGCTTGAAGAATTGCCGGGTTCTCGTCGTCGAGGACGAGTATATCCTCGCGCAGGAATTGGAGATCGAACTTCAGGATGCCGGCGCTATCGTCGTTGGACCTGTCGCAGATCTCGCCGATGCGGTCGCTCTCATTAAAGCCGATGACGGCATCGACGCGGCGATCCTCGATGCCAATCTCGGGGGCAACATGGTGTTTCCCGCCGCCGAACTGCTTATCGAACGGGAGGTGCGGATCGTGTTCACGACCGGCTACGACGCATCGGCCATTCCGAGCCGGTTCAGCAAAGTGGCGCGATGCGAGAAGCCGGTCAGCATGAAGAAGATCATCGAGGCGATCGGACGCCCACCGAAGGGATAACGATATTCGTTTCCTGTCAGAAAGCCGGCCGACCGTGGCGGTCGTTTGGCGACGCGGTCAGGATCGGCGATGTGATCGCCACACTCCTTCGTAGCTGCTCCTAGCTGCCAGCTTCGCGTATCGATATAGGCCGCCTAACCGCCGTTGCGGTTGTCGGTTTCCTCGCTGCAACGCGCCAGCGGCGATAACTGGCCGGTATGGCCATTGCCGAACGGCCGTCGGCCTGATGCGTGGGAACATCTAATCCCCATTGGAGTTCGCTCTCTAGATTCATAGGCTGGAGATGACCATGACGGACGATGACCACCGGCCCTTTCCTCCCCAGCCGGAGCAGCAGCAGTCTCCGCCGGGTCTGACGAATGAGATGAAGCCGGTCCCTGATCACGGCGAGAAGAGCTACGCCGGCGCAGCGCGTCTCACCGGGAAAGTGGCGCTCATCACAGGCGCGGATTCTGGTATCGGCCGGGCGGTGGCGATTGCCTTCGCCCGCGAGGGTGCCGACATCGTGATTTCCTATTTGAGCGAGCATGAGGACGCTGATGAAACCGCGCGCTGGGTTGAGGACGCGGGGCGCAAGGCCGTCGCCCTTCCAGGGGACATCACAAGCGAGGAACATTGCCGTCACCTGGTGCGTCAATGTCTGGAAACCTTCGGCCAACTCGATATCCTCGTGAACAATGCCGCCTTTCAGCGGACCTATGCGGATATCGGCGACATCAGCACCGAAGAATGGGACCGGACGTTCCGGACCAATATCTATGCGCCGTTCTTCCTGGCGCGCGCGGCGATTCCGCACATGAAGCCTGGCAGCGCCATTATCAACACGACCTCTATCCAGTCCCGCCAACCGTCGTCTCATCTTCTCGCCTATGCGGCGACGAAGGGGGCGATCTCGAATTTTACCGCCGGGCTCGCCGAAATGGTCGCCGACAAGGGCATTCGGGTGAACGCCGTCGCGCCGGGACCGATCTGGACGCCGCTCATTCCCTCCACCATGCCGCCGGAAAAGACGAAGGATTTCGGCAAGCAAACCCTCATTGGGCGCGCCGGCCAGCCGGCTGAACTCGCAGGGGCCTTCGTCCTGCTCGCCTCCCAACTCGGCAGCTACATGACGGGCGCGGTGATCCCGGTCACGGGAGGCGAGATCATGATCTGAGCCGGCATGCCACCTCTGAATACGCATCGTCTCGCCACGCTAACTGGAGCCTGCACATGAAATCCTTCCTGGGACTACGCTTGTCTGCCTGCGCTCTGTTGTTGACTCCACAGGCGGGCGCATTTGCGCAAGTCAAGGGTGAGGTTGGCCGCGCATCGGACGTCGTTATCGAAGGCTCGATCCTTGAGCCCGAAAAAATTCAAATGACCGACGACGACAAGCTTACGGGCCTTATCAAGGCGCCGGACGGTTTCAAGGTCGAGGTTTTCGCGCGCGATCTTGTCAATCCGCGTATGCTTGCCGTTTCGGATGCCGATGTGCTCTACGCCACTCGCCGCTCTGTCGGCGACGTCGTCATGCTGAAGGACGGCGATGGCGATGGCGCAGCCGACGGCGCTGTAACGGTCGCCAGTCGCTCGGGAATGCATGGGATCGCCTTCGACGGAGACAAGGTCTTCCTTGTCACCATTCACGATGTCTATACGGCCGATGTCAACGACGACGGCACGTTCGGCCCTCTTACGCGCATCATCAACGATCTCCCGGATGCCGGCCAACATGCGAACCGCACGCTCGGCATCGGGCCGGACGACATGCTCTACATCTCCTCGGGCAGCACCTGCAATGAATGTCAGGAGGACAACCCGGAGAACGCCGCGCTCTTACGCGCCAGCAAGGACGGGAAAAGTCGCACGATCTTCGCCAGCGGCCTGAGAAACACCATTGGCTTCGATTGGGAGCCAATAACCGGCGCGCTTTATGGCGTCGACCATGGCATCGATTGGCTTGGCGACGAGGTGCAGATCGAGGAACTCAACGTCCTCGAGCAGGGAAAGAGGTACGGATGGCCCTATGTCTACGGCAAAAGCGGCCTCAATCCGCATATCGATCCGCCGGAAGGCATTTCTCTGGAAGACTGGGCGAGGCAGTCGACCGAGCCCTTGCTCGGATACACGCCGCATAGCGCGCCGATGCAGATGGTATTCTACGACGGCAATGCTTTCCCTGACGATTATCGTGGTGACGCCTTTGTCGCCATGCGCGGCTCCTGGAACCGTCGACCGCCGAGCGGGTATGAGGTGGTGCGTATCAACTTCGAAAATGGCAAGCCTGTCGCCTTCGAGCGTTTCCTCGAAGGCTTTCTCCTCCAGCAGGAAAATGGGAAATACGGCTATCTCGGCCGTCTGACCGGTGTCGCCGTGAGCAAGGACGGAGCCCTCTTCGTCGCCGATGACAGCAACGGCATCGTCTATCGCGTGCGCTACGTAGGTAAACATCAGGCTGCGGCCAATGACACCAAGGCTATCCCGAACGTCGTTGTGGAAAAGCCTGCGACGAAAATAGCGTTGGACCTTGTCGAGGCCAGGGACCCGAAGGCTATCGCGGTGCGGAGCGCCTTTCGAGCGAACCAACCGATACCCCTCCAGTATGCAGCCGACGGCGACAATGCCTCGCCAGCGCTGGAATGGGACGATCGGCCTATGGAAACGAAATCCTACGTCGTCATCGTTGATGATCCCGATGCCGACGACCCGAAACCGTTCACTCATTGGGTGGCCTATGACATTCCTGCTGGCACCACGAAGCTTCGCGAAGGCCTGCCCGGAACACCTATCCTTCAGTCCCCAAAGGGCCTGAAGCAGGGCGCAAACAGCATGGGGTCGATCGGCTATGCCGGCCCGAAGCCGCCGGTCGGCGATCCCGCGCACCACTATCATTTTCAGGTATTCGCTCTCGATGTCGACACTCTTGGCATCGATCCGGGCGCGACCCGCGAAGACGTCCTCAAGGCAATGAGTGGCCATGTTCTCTCGAAAGGAGAACTGGTCGGCACCTTCGCGCGCAAAGCAGCAGCGAACTAGGAAGGATCGAGCGATGAAAGCACTTACCTGGCACGGCAAAAGCGATATCCGCTGTGAAAGCGTTCCCGATCCGAAGATCGAGAACGGACGCGACGCCATCATAAAAGTGACGGCATGCGCGATCTGTGGGTCTGATCTCCACATTTTCGATGGCGTCATCCCCAGCATGGAACATGGCGACATCGTCGGTCATGAAACGATGGGGGAGGTCGTCGAAGTCGGATCGGACAACAAGGCCCTAAAGGTCGGCGACCGTGTCGTCGTGCCGTTCACCATCGCTTGCGGCGAATGCTTCTTCTGCAAACGGGGACATTTCTCCGGCTGTGAGCGCTCGAACCCGAACCGCAAGAAGGCGGCGAAGCTCTGGGGCAACTCCCCAGCGGGGCTTTTTGGCTATTCTCACCTCCTTGGTGGGTTCAGTGGCGGGCAGGCGGAGTATATGCGCGTACCCTATGCTGATGTCGGCCCCATCAAGGTTCCGGACAGCCTGTCCGACGAACAGGTTCTTTTCCTCTCCGACATCTTTCCAACCGGATACATGGCTGCGGAATTCTGCGATATCAAACCAGGCGATACGATTGCGGTATGGGGCTGCGGCCCCGTCGGGCAGATGGCGATCAAAAGCGCCTTCCTTCTAGGTGCCGAGCGGGTAATCGCCATCGATACGGTGCCGGAACGCAAGGTACTGGCCGAGGCGAGCGGTGCGCTCGTGCTCGATTTCCGCGACGAGGACATCTATGACCGCATAATGGACCTGACCGCCGGCCGAGGAGCCGACGCCTGTATCGATGCGGTCGGTACGGAGCCGGACACGATGTCCGGCTTCGACGCGATTGTCGACCGGGTGAAAGTCGCCACCTTCATGGGAACGGATCGGCCGCATGTGCTGCGCCAAGCCATTCATTGCTGCCGCAACTTCGGTATCGTCTCGATCGTCGGCATCTATGGCGGTTTCGTCGACAAGATCCCGATGGGCTCGGCGATCAATCGCGGCCTGACCTTCCGCATGGCGCAAACGCCGGTGCAGCACTATCTGCCAATCCTGCTGGAGCGTATCGAACGCGGCGACATCGATCCGTCCTTCGTCATCACCCATCGGGCCGGATTGGAAGATGGCCCCGAGCTCTACAAGACATTCCGAGACAAGAAGGATGGCTGCATCAAGGTCGTGCTCAAGCCGTAGGAGCGAATACGCGATGAGCAGCGGAAAACAAAGCGAGGAGAAAACGATGACAGATATAGATCGACACGAAGAAATTCGTCGGCGCGCGTACTGGATCTGGCAAGAGGAGGGAGCTACCGCAGGTGAAGACTTGCGCCACTGGTCAATGGCGGAAGCGGAGTTCGAGGCTTCGTATGAGGAAACTGGCGGAGTGAACGCCGCTGCGGAGACACCGATCGTGGAGATTTCGACCGGAACTGAGCCAGTGCGCAAGAAAACCAAACGCACTGGAGGACCGTGAGGCCGTGAACCCCCTCGATCACGCGATCCTCGTTGCCCGGTCGGCACACGAAGGCCAGTTCGATAAGGCCGGGCGATCCTGTTTTGAGCACTGCCGTCGCGTTGCCTCAGCCCTCGAAGACAAAACCGGAAAAGTCGTCGCCTATCTGCATGACGTGGTCGAGAAGGGAACGGGCTGGATCTTGGATCCGCTGCGAGAGGAGGGCTTTTCCCCCCGACATTGTCGGAGCGGTGGACGCGATGACCAGACGGATCGACGAAGAGTGGGAGGTGTTTGTTCGCCGCGCCGCCTCGAACCCTACCTCATATCCTGTGAAGCGCGCAGATTTGGAAGACAATTTCTCTCAGGTACAGACGATCGGTGAGAATGGTGAGAAATATCCGTGTGCGCTACGTCTTATCTCGGAACTCTGAGGGGCTAGTTGTGCCGACTCCTATGTAGAAGCCGACGACAAAAACGCCTCTGTCGATATGGCGTCCATTTGGGCAGTAAACCGGCTTTCGAGCAGCTTCAATGACGCGTCATATGTTTCGTCCGTGCCACTGCAGACGGCATCTGTCAGGATGACGACACGGTAGCCGAGATCGATGGCGCCGAGCGCCGTGGCGAGAACGCTCACGTCTGTTTCCCCACCGGTGATGGCCAGCGTTTCCACGTCGTGTTCTCGCAGAAGGGCGTTGAGCCGCCCGTCGATCCAGGGAGAATAGGTCCGCTTGTCGAACAAGATTGCCGGTGGGGTAAATGCGGCAAGCTCCGAAAGGAGGCCGTACATCTCGGCCGGCAGGTGGGTCGGGCGGAGAGCCGCTCCTCCGCCCGTTCCGGATCATGCGGCCTTGGTCTTGCCTTCGCGGTTGACCTTGGCCTCCGCAAGCTGCGTCAGGGCCTGATCCGTCTTGGTTTCCTCGGCGAGCGTTTGGTCGAGCAACTGGGCGACATCATTCTTGCCAAGCTGTATGGCCCAGGATTTCAAGGTGCCGTAGCGGGCGATTTCGTAGTGCTCGACGGCCTGTGCGGCGGCAAGAAGGCCTGCATCGAGCGCGGGCGAGTCCTTGAATTCCTCGAGAATTTCCTGACCTTCTTCGAGAATGCCGTCGATAGCCGGGCAGGTTTTGCCGCGCGCGGGCTTGCCAAGAAGCTCGAACACCTGCACGAGCCGCTCGACCTGGCCCTCGGTTTCCTGCAGATGCTTGTCGAATGCCGCCTTCAGGTCTTGCGCATCGGCGCCGCGGATCATCTTCTTGAGGCCGGCAATGATCTTGCGCTCGGCGTAATAGATGTCCTTGATACCGTCGAGGAAAAGGTCTTCCATTGTCTTGGTGGGCATCGGTCTCTCCTGTTGATGTGAACGTTTGCCGATTGGCCGGCGCGATCGCACGGGGATTGAACCAGCCTTTCGAGCCTTTGTTCCCCGCAACTTCGATAAAGCACGCCGTCGGCTAAGCAGCCGCGACGCGCGCCGCAATGAGGGCAAAAGCACCGGCCGGAAAAGCTGGCGGTCTGTCCCGTTTGTTCGAACTGTCCAGCAGGCCAGATCCCGAAAACGTGAAAGGCCGAGCCACTCTCCTGCCGGCAGTCGGTGCAATGGCAGATGCCGACCCGGTCGGGAACGCCCCGCACCGTTATCCGTACTTGTTTGCAAAGACACGAACCGGTTCGACGCCGTCTGCCGACTGGCCGGCCTGCGAGGGGCAAACTGGCCGGCGGCGTCGCGCCCGAGGTCTGTCGCTCCCTTTCTGGATCTGTGCGAATTCATTGGAATTTCCTCCAAATCGCGCAATAGTGTGGCGGCTACGGCATCTGCGATACCTGCCTCGATGCGCTGCTCCGAGCGACCGGGACGCCGGATGGTCTTGATTTCTCGGATGCCTTTCCCCATCTATCGCTCACTGCCCGTCATCGATCACTTGCCTGCAGCGACGATATCCGTCGCGCGTTCGCAGTCGTCCGGGTCGGAAGGGCGCTCCCCGAAAGGGTCGAGCGCCCTTCGCCATTCCTAGAAGGTGTTGCTGGCAGGGTCACGCGGATCGCCGCGAGCGCCAGGTTCCATTTCTAATCGCGGGCCAGACGCCAGCGGCGCGCATCGACATCCGTACCGCGAGCCGTGCGATAGGCCGGCACGGAGAGATGAATGTCGTCGCCGTCTGGATTAAGGACGCCGCGCGGCGCTCTGGGCTGCCTTTCGCGATCGCGCGGCCGACCATGTATCTCGACAATCTGCTAAAGCCTTCGGCGCGCACGGAGATCATTGTACACGGCGTGTTAGCGCCGCCGATTCCGGCCGGGCAGCGCATAGCCTGGACTTCGGCCGACGATTGCGCGGAGGCCGCGCTGATGCTGCTGGAACGCGGTGCGATGGGCGGCGATCACCGCATCGCCGGGCCGGAGAGCCTGACGGGCGATGAACTGGCTTCGCGCGTGAGCGCCGGTATCGGTCGCGCGGTCCTCTATCGCGGCCAGCCGCGTGATGAATTCGAGCGCGAGCTTTATGCTGCGATGGGTGCGGGCATCGGGTGGCATGTGGCGTCGAAGTTTCGCTATTTCGCCGCGCATCCCGACGATGCGTATACGATCTTAGCTGACCCCTTCGGGCCGCAGGCCGGGCTTGAAGGTTTCATGCCGACCGATGTGAAGACCTGGACGCAGGCGCACTATGCGGATTTCAGCGGAGCCGGCGAGACGGGAATGTCGCGCAATCCCTGATTTTTGAAGACCATTAACGCTTCCGGCGCTAGGGTTGGGCGTGATGGCCTCGTTGCGGACTGGCTACGCCGAAGACTGCAAGTCCTCATATCCTCGGTTCAAGTCCGGGGCGAGGCCTCCACGATGTTAAAGGCTTCGGGAGTTTTGCGACACCGGAAACAGGAAATCGACAGTAAGACCATGATCGACGTGGCCGCCCGCATCATAGATCTTTATCGTCGCCATGCTGGTGCATGGACAACCGCGCGCGGCACGGTCCTGTCAGAGCGCGCATGGATCGAGCGGTTTGCCAACATGGTGCGGCGAGGGGCGGCGGTGCTCGACATTGGATGCGGATCAGGCGAGCCCATCGCCCGCTTCCTTGCCGCCAGAGGCCATCCGGTTACCGGCGTGGACGGTTCGCCCGAGATGATCGCCCTGTTCCGGGCCAATCTGCCCGGCGAGACAGCGGACGTGGCGGATATGCGCTCGCTGAAACTGGATCGGAGATTTGGCGGGCTGATCGCTTGGGACAGCTTCTTTCACCTTGCGCCTCACGATCAGCGTATGATGTTTCCCATTTTCCGCGACCATGCCGAACCGGAGGCACCATTGCTGTTCACCAGCGGTCCCGCCTTTGGTGAAGCTATAGGCACGCTGGAAGGGGAACCCCTCTATCATGCCAGCCTCGACCCCGACGAATACCGCTTGCTGCTCGACCGGAATGGCTTTGATGTCGTGGCCCATGTTGCGGAAGACCCTGACTGCGGCGGGCGCACGGTCTGGCTGGCGCGTCAGCGGTAGCCGTGAGGGTGTCGCGCCATTCCGGAGTTTCCCGACAAGATCGCCGGCGGTGATTTTTCAGGGAAAAATCTGTCGAAAAAACCCAGGTGCGAAAGTCAAACGTGGGCGACTGACTTTTGCGACACGGCGCGGCACGGATTCCAGGCCGCTGCGGACGGGATGCAGGTCTCAGGATAAGCACGACAGTTTCAATCCGCTATGTCAACGCCAAGCTGTTTCTTCAACTCGGCCGATCCTTTGGGCGTGACGGTGACGGCACGCGACGACTTCGAGCGCCGTAGCCAGACGTTAAAGAAGGTAGCATCGGAGTCGCTTCATTGGGGAACCCAGCCCCAAGGTTCTCGTTTGCCCTATGACGCTCGAAGCATTCGTTGCCCGTAACCGCAGAAAGAACGCAGCGACGTGGGAGCGGGTACGGGTCTCTTCTAAGCCGCTATCAGTCGATCTGGTGGGTCGTGCAAGAAGAAGCGCTTTCGTATTGCTAAGCTGGAGATGCACGATGGCGAGCAAATTGGTCTGGGGAATCCTGCTAGGCGTGATAGTCGGCGCTGCGTTCGGTTACATTGGTGGCAACACGCCGATTGGGATCGCCATTTGCATCGCGGCCGGAGCTATCGCGGCAGGGATTTGGCATTCTCTTTCGACGAGGAATTCGGAGCGATAGGATGAAACCCGCTGCCGAATCTATCATACGTACCGTGATTGTCAGCCCTGTGCCTTCGGCAATCGTCTTCAGACGAAATTCAACGAGGGATTCTCCCGCAGGATCGCACTCGACATCAATGCCATAGGGAATCCAGCGGAAACTGAAAAGGCTGGGCGCCTCCATCCGTTCGACGGTACAGAAGACAGTATTCGGTTCGGGTAGCCGTGTGGCCGTAGGCTCAAGCCCGAACGAAACCTGGCACTGGTTGACATACGCTTGGTCAAATCACCCTCGAACGTGCCGGTTATGGTCTGACCCGGAGCAAAAGGCTGCCCAAGCTTGACTCCGAACCATTGCGCGAACTCGGCAATGTCGGTGATGGCGTGCCAAACGCGCTCGACCGGCGCGCGCAGCACGATGTCTTTCACGATGCGGTCGAATTCGCTCACCACGCCTCCTATAGTGCAATGATTTGGTTGCACCATAACCAGGCGCCATTGTGCAATCAAATAGTTGCACGTTGCCAGGCCGTGACCCAAACTCCGTGAGTTGACCGACGACTGCACGAGCTCTGGCTCGACGTCATCGGCGGCGATCCGGCGGAGATCAGCTTGGGTTCGGCCTTGGGTCTCGGTTCGCAAGCTCGTGCAACGGCAACCGTCGTCGTTGGTCTTTGAGAGAACCCAATCTCTCGCGATTCTGGGGTCGTCGCTCCCCGGCAATCTTGCCTTCGTGGCATGGCTCATCGACGGTTTAATCCGGGTGAGCCATGCGGTGCCAGCGGCGCTTGCAACGCGCTCTGCACCCGCAATGGTCGCTGAACGAGCATAGCCGAAGGACTGATCGCGGCTTTTGGCATCTTGTGATTTTTTATATTTTAGAATACTTCTAAAGTAGGCACATCAACTCGATGTGCCTCGGATGGCTCCCCCTTTGCGCGGCACCACCTCGGAACGAACAAGAGCCGACTGCTCGGAGCACCATTCATGCGCGCCCTTCACAAGGAAAATCATCTCATCGAGCGCATAGGCTGGCTCCGGGCCGCAGTGCTGGGGACTAATGACGGGTTGATCTCGACGTCGAGCCTGACCGTCGGAGTAGCCGCCGCCACCAACGCAACGCACGAGATCCTTCTGGCGGGTGTTGCCGGGCTCGTCGCCGGGGCGATGTCCATGGCGGCCGGCGAATATGTGTCGGTGAGCTCGCAGGCTGACACCGAAGAAGCCGACCTTGCGAAGGAAAGACACGAACTGGCGACGCAGCCAGAGGCCGAACTGATCGAACTTGCTGCGATCTATGAACAGCGCGGCGTCACGCCGGAATTGGCGCGACAGGTCGCCGAACAGATGATGGCCAAGGATGCCCTCGAAGCCCATGCGCGGGATGAAATCGGGCTGGCGAGCCATGTGATGGCGAGACCCGTTCAGGCCGCGCTGACGTCGGCGGTCACGTTTGCGGCGGGCGCAGCTCTGCCGCTGATTGCCGCCTTGCTTGCGCCGGCGGGAACGGCCGCATGGACCGTATCTGTTGCTTGCCTCATCGGTCTTGCCATCCTCGGCGCAATCGGCGCCCGGGCTGGCGGTGCCAGCATCTGGAAGCCCACCGCCAGGGTGGTGTTCTGGGGCGCCGTCGCGATGGCCTCGACCGCGTTGATCGGCTCTTTGATTGGCCGGGTGGTGTGACGATGAAGCGCGTATCGTTCGATTTCCAGACCGTCATGTCCGCAGTGGCAGTCCTCGGAATGATTCTCGCCACAATCGGGACCTGGCCACCGTTGGAAGGGCTTTCGGCTCTGCGATCTGCCGGTCTGGCGGTAGTCTATTTCGCCGGCGGGCTTCCAGCCACCGGGAGCGCCCTGACGGCGTTGTGGCGCGATCATATCCTCGACATCGATCTGCTGATGGTCGTCGCGGCCGTGGCTGCGGCCATCGTCGGAGCACCGTTCGAAGGCGCCGTGTTGCTGACGCTCTTCAGCGTTTCGACCACACTCGAACATCAGGCTTTGGGGCGGGCACGCCGGGCTGTCGAGGCGCTGATGGCGCTCCGCCCCGAAACGGCTTTCCGCAAGGGCGAAGACGGCGTCACGGTGGAAATTCCTGCTGCGGAGCTTGCCGTCGGCGATGTGGTGGTGCTGCGCCCGGGCGCCCGTGTCCCGACCGACGGTGTGATCCTGCATGGCCGTGGCGGTATCGACGAGGCCAACATCACCGGCGAGTCCATGCCGGTATCGAAGGAACCGGGCGACCAGGTCTTCGAGGCGACCGTGAATCTTGACGGGGTTCTCAATGTCACGGTCACCAGGACGGTCGGCGACAGCACGATCGCACGCATGATCCAACTCGTGACCGAGGCGCAGGAAGCAAAGGCACCCTCCGAGCGATTCAGCGCGTGGTTCGGCCAGCGCTATACCATCGGTGTTTTGCTGGGGGCTGCACTGGCCCTTGCGATTTTCTACTGGCTCGGCCGTGACTGGGAGCAGGCCCTCTACAAATCCGCAACGCTCCTGGTCGCCGCCAGTCCCTGCGCGATCGTCATTTCGGTCCCCGCGGCGATCTTGTCGGCGCTCTCCGCGGCGGCGCGTGGCGGCGTATTGTTCAAGGGGGGCGGCGCGCTCGAAACGCTCGCGGCCGTCGATAGCTTTGCCTTCGACAAGACCGGGACCTTGACCAACGGGCGGGCCGAGGTGACGCGCATTGTCGCCCTCGATGGCCAGGATCGCGCTTTCCTTTCACTCCTTGCCGGGCTGGAAGCTCAATCCGAGCATCATATCGCTGCCGCTATCCGTCGGGAGGCGCTGGTTCACGGCATCGAGCCAGCAAAGGTCATCGACGTGACGTCGCATCCCAGCGCAGGTATCGCAGGCCGCGATGCGTCCGGCCCGATATGGGCCGGCAATGCCCGCTTCGCCGAGCGGGCGGGCGCTGCGCTGGATCATGTCGCATTCCGGGAACTCGCCGACAGCGCCCAGACCGTAATCTATCTGGGTCGAGGTTCGACTGTTCTCGGCGCCGTCAGCGTGGCGGACGAGGCAAGGGCCAGTTCCGCCCCGGCGCTGGCCGCACTGCGTGCCAGCGGCGTAAACCGCATCGTCATGATGACAGGCGACCGCAAGCCGGTGGCGTTGCGCATTGGCGCAGAGCTCGGCCTTGCACCCGATGAAGTTCACGCCGAGATGTTGCCTCAGGACAAGGTGCGTCAGGTCGCAGAGCTCGCACGCGGTGGCAAGGTCGCGTTCGTGGGCGATGGCGTGAACGATGCCGCTGCATTGGCCCGGGCCGATGTCGGCATCGCCATGGGAGCAGCCGGGTCGGACGTCGCGCTTCAGGCCGCTGACGTCGCCCTGCTGTCAGAGGATATGAAAAAGCTGGCTGATGCGCACCGGCTTGCACGTCGGACGGCCGCCATCATCCGACAGAATCTCGGGTTTGCGATCAGCGCGATGGTGCTGCTGGTGATGGGCAGCCTGTTCTTCGATCTGCCGCTTCCTCTGGCGGTGATTGGACACGAGGGCGGCACTGTCCTGGTCGTGTTGAACGGCTTGCGTCTTTTGTCGGATAGGATCCGCACCGCTGAGGCGAATGCCCGCCTTCCCGGCCGATCTGTGATTCCAGATCGATCAGGCCGTTCATCGGGATCGCCAGCGACTTCGCCTGCCGAGCCATGAGTCAGGCTTCGTGCCGAGCCCTGGCCAACGGGTTCTTCCCATCCCCAAGATCCCAGGCGCGCCATGTCTCTGCAATCGAGGGGGCGGGCTGCCATCCGCGCGCGGGTCCATCCGACAAGCCGATCGAAAGCGATGCCGCAAGGCGACAGCACGGCGTCGGTATTCCTATCCCCGGTTCTTGCCTTTGGGCATCCGGCGTTGATGTCGACGATCATTTGTCGATGAAAAATCCTGCTTCGAACCCGTCAATTCTGCCGCTTGCGGGAGATAGCAGTTCGATCCGCCCGTTTGTACCGCCAGCGATGGTTCGGGCAATGGCGAGCCCGAGACCCGCGCCCCGCACCAGGGCCTGACCGCGCTCGAACGGCTCGCTCAGCCGCGCAAGCACTTCGGCAGGCACGACCGGGCCCGCGTTCGCGACGCGCAAACAACGGTCTGCCGACAGCGCGACGGCGACCGGTTCGTCCCGCGCGCCATGCTTGAGGGCATTTTCGATCAGGTTTCGGGCAAGGATGGCGAAGGCATCGGCGTCGATGCTTGCGAACACCGGTGCATCCGGCAGCGTCAGGCCGATACGCCCTGCCGTATCGGCCTGCCCATCGAACTCGGCCACGACCATCCGAAGGATGGCGCCGATTTCCACAGGCGCCTCGGCGAGAAGGCGGCCCCCCTCGGCTCTGGCCAGTTGCATGAGTTTTTCCGTCAGGCGAGAAAGACGCCGCAAGGCCGTCTGCATGTCCTCGGCGCGCTCGCGCGTGGCGCCGTCCGGGGCTTGTGCGATCATCCGCTGGGCCTGCGCCAGTGCCGCCGCCACCGGTGTACGCAGCTCATGGGCCGATGTGGCCGCCAGGCTGCGTTCGGCCCGCAAAGTACGCGTCAACCGGTCCAGAAGGTGATTGACCGCTTTGGCGACGGGGCCGATCTCCGAAGGCAGGTCCTCCGCGGCGATGGGCGTCAGATCACCTTCGCCGCGTGCCTCGATCTGCGACCGGAAATTTCGCACCGGAGTCATGGACAGCCGCACGACGATCCAGATGCCGATCAATCCGAGCGGGGCGATCACGGCTAGCGGCAGGCTTAGCCCGAGCAACAACTGCCGGGCGGCCATCCGCCGATGCGACAGGGGCTCCGCGATCGTGACGGTCAGATTTCCCTGGAGCGCTGCGTCGGAGTACAGGCGGTGCGTTTGCGTCGAGGCAAAGCCCATCCCGGAAAATGGCGGGAACACAGCGAGGTCCGCGCTGTGCGATCGCAGCAGCACTTTGCCCGACGCATCGCGCACGACATAGGTGAAATACTCATCGTGCTGGCGGAGCGTCGCAACGCGCTGTTCGTTGTCGTCGGCATCGCGACAGATGATCTCGATCGCCGCGAGCGGCAGGATGCGTTGCGCCGTCTCTTCAAGGGCGCTGTCGAACACCTCGTCCATTTCGTGACGAAGCATCTGCGCGGTCACGAGAGCGGCGCCGGCCCACAGCACGATCAACCCTAGCCCCAGCCACAGCGAGAGCCGCCATTGCAGGCTCCGGAGCCGCATCATCCTGCCGTTCCCAGACGATAGCCGATGCCCCGTACGGTATCGATCACGCCATGGCCGGGTTTTTTGCGCAGTCTGCTGACGTGAACCTCGATCGTATTGCTCTCGACCTCGGCGCCAAAGGCATAGAGCCTGTCTTCGAGCTGCGTCTTGGTCATCGCGATGCCGGGCCGCTGAAGAAATGCCTCGAACAGCGCCCATTCGCGTCCGGTAAGCTCCACCGGCCGAGCACCCCGCATCACGGTGCGGGCTGCGAGGTCGACGCGCAGGTCACTGATCTCGATCAGAGGGTTCGGATTGCCGCTGTACCGCCGCGCCACGGCGTTCAGCCGGGAGGAGAGCTCGGACAGATCGAAGGGCTTGATCAAATAGTCGTCGGCACCCGCGTCGAGGCCCGCAATGCGATCGGAGATCTGGTCGAGCGCCGTCAGGATGATGACGGGCATCACGCTGCCCTCGGCTCGGAGCTTTTTGAGAAAGGCGATGCCCAATCCGTCGGGGAGCATCAGATCGAGCAGGATGAGATCGTATGCCGCGCTTTGGAGATGTGCGCGCGCTGCATCGAGCCGTGTCACCCAGTCCACCGAGTGGAGGGCGGCGACCTGCTCGCGCACGGCCTTTCCGAGGATTGCATCGTCTTCGATCAGTAGAACTCTCATCCCAGGGTCACCCGTCTCGCCATCCTCCTGCCTAGCGTCCGATGCTGTCGGTTTGCTGAAGATCGGCCCATCGCCGCTTCAGGCGTTCGTCAGGAGAGCGTGCCATGGTTTCCCCCGAAAGCGCGTTGATCAGGAACAATGAAACGATGAAACATTTGCTGGCCGCGATCCTCGCTCTGGCGTTCTCCGGTCCCGGTATCGCCAAGGCTGACGACGACGATTGCCATGTCTCGATGGATCGATGGAAGCCGCGGGAAGCGGTCGAAACAATGGCCGCCGGTCAAGGCTGGACCGTTGCCAGGATCAAGATCGACGATGGCTGTTACGAAGTCCGGGGAACCGACCGGAACGGCTTGGCTTTCAAGGCCAAGATCGATCCGGAGACCCTCGAAATCGTCAAGTTCCGGCACAGGGACCGCGATGACGACCGTCACGGATCGAGGCGTCAGCAGCCGCCAGCCTCGGAGAACGATGCCGTAGGCGGGACATCCTCCAACACCCTGCTCGGGACGACCGTGCGGCCCAAAACCACCATCAAGTAGCAATCCCATCTCGCTGTCGCTCAAGCACTGCGACCGTCGCAAGGAGATCCCGCCATGTCTCATGATCCGGCCCGTTATTCCAGAAGTATGATCGTCATCCACTGGCTGACGGCCCTGCTGATCCTCGGGGCCTGGCTGACCTCCACGGGAGGCCGCCATATGGCCGAAAACCCGCCCTTGCTGCATTTCTCGTTCGGGTTGGCCGTGCTCGTCCTGGTGCTTCCGCGCTTGATCCTGCGCCTTGTGGGCGGAACCCCGGACGCGCCGCAGTCCAATAGCCGTCTCGCCCTTGCCGCCAAAGCCGGACATGCGCTGCTGTATCTGTTCCTGATTGCCCTGCCGTTGAGCGGTTGGTACGCCGCCTCGCGCCTCGGTGTTCCCGTTTCCTTCTTCGGCTTCCAGCTTCCGGCGATCACCGAGCGGGTGCAGGGGAAACCGGGCCTGATCGCGGACATTCATGAGAATGCCGGCACGATCATCCTCTACCTCGCCGGACTGCATGCCGCGGTGGCAGTCTGGCACCAGTACGTCCTGCGCGACGGGACGTTGCAGCGGATGTCACCTCGCTGACGCAGCGGCAGAGACACGCGCTCGACCGGGGCGTGGCCGGTTGCCGTCTTGTTCAGTCCCCGGAGCTTTTGCGGTTGGCCTGCCGACAGGCCGGCCGCTCCTGCATCTGCTGCGGACCTGACCGTGTCCGATGCTTCCTGACGAAGTGCTGACGGAAAATCCCGGTGACCGTCAGGCAGCCCTCAGGCGTCTTCGCCACAGTGACGAGGACGGGTCGGCGCTCTGTGACGACCCGGACACCGTTTCCTCGCAAAAGGCAAGCCGACATGAAATCGCTTCTCGCAGTTCTCGTCATGACAACCGCCCTCACGCTGCCCGGCCTCGCCATGGCCCGGCCGGTGACATTGACCACAACGCTGACCAACTATGGCGGCGACGGCGCGTATCTCGCGCTCTATGTCACCGATCCCCAGGGCAAATATGCTGGCACGCTCTGGGTCGCTGGCGGAAAGTCCAAATATTACGAGCATCTATCGGGATGGTATCGCGCCACTGGCGGCCGCGCTGGTGTCGACGGCATTACCGGGGCCAGCGTCGGTGCGGGGCGCACGCTGGAGATCTCGCTCGACCTTGCCGATGCGCTTTTCGACGCGGGTTACATGCTGCATGCCGACGCTGCCGTGGAGGATATGCGTGACAGCCCCAACGAGGTGGCCGTTCCCCTGACCACTGCGGGCGCAAAGGCGTCTGTTCGCGGTCGACGCTACGTCTCGACAGTTGCCTACTCCTTCTAGGCGGTGGACGACATGATCCGTGTCCTTCATCGTTGGCCGGGCCTTCTTGCCGCTCTTTTGCTGTTTGTCCTCAGTCTAAGCGGCGCGGCGCTCTCGCTGTTTCCTGCCGCCGAACGGTTGTCCGCCCCGCAGGCCGAGGCCGGACTTTCCGTCGCGACGCTGGCCGGCCGCATCCTCACCGTCCACCCTCAGATAGAACAGATCCGCCGCGCGCCCTCCGGCGAGATCACCGCCTACTGGTTCGAGGATGATGTGCCTCAGGCCGCCCTCATCGATCCCGCAACAGGGCTGGGTGTCGGCTCCAGCGATCCGAATGCTGTCGAGCAGTGGCTTACCGGCCTGCACCGGTCGCTCTTTCTCGGTGACGGCGGGCGCATCGCGGCGGCAGCGGGGGCTGCGGCCATGCTGGTCCTGGCTGTGTCTGGCGCAATGCTCGTCGCGCGCAGGGCCGGCGGCTGGCGGCGATGGTTCGCGCCGATACGCGGGCCGCTCCCCGGACGATTGCATGTCGAGATCGCACGCGTCGCCGCCGCAGGCCTCGTCTTGTCCTCGGTCACCGCATTGTGGATGACGGCGTCGACATTCGATCTCCTTCCCGACGCGGCCATATCTCCCGTCGCCCGGATCGAGGCAAGCGGTCGGACCGGCATGGCCGCATCGCAAATGGACCTGCTGAAACGGACACTGGTCGCTGATTTGCGCAGCCTGGTGTTTCCCGATCCGGCCGATGCGACGGATGTCTTCACGCTCAAGACCGATCGCGGCTCGGGCTATCTGCATCACGGCACCGGCGCGCTGCTCGCCTGGAGCGACCTGACCGGGTGGCAGCGCCTCTCGGAGACCATCCATATGCTGCATACCGGTCGAGGCGCGGCTGCCTTGGGCCTCGTGCTCGGCATGATGGGACTCGGCGTGCCGGCGATGGCGGGCACCGGTCTCGTCCTGTGGCTGGCGGGTCGGCGCGGGCGCCCCCGAATTCATGGCAATGCAACGGCTGGGCGTGCAGAAACGATCCTGCTTGTCGGCAGCGAGAGCGGCAGCACATGGAGCTTCGCTGCGACGCTGCATGCTGCACTGACGAAGATCGGGCAGGCGGTTCACACCGCGCCGATGTCGTCTTTCGATCCTGAGCGTTACCGGCATGCCCGGCGCATTGTCATCCTTGCGGCAACCTATGGCGATGGCGATGCGCCCGCTTCGGCGCGGGGGTTCCTCGATCGCCTGCAAACCTCGCCGGCAGAACCGGCTATTCCGATGGCCGTCCTCGGCTTTGGCGACCGCAGCTTCCCGGCCTACTGCGCCTTTGCCCAGGACGTCGCCAGGACCGCCGAGGCGCGAGGGTGGAACATGCTGATCCCAAATGACACTGTCGACCGCCAGTCGCCGCAGGATTTTGCCCGTTGGGGACGATCGCTGGGTGAGTCGCTGAGGATCGGGCTGGAGCTTGTCCATCGGCCGGCCTTGCGGATGGCCTGCTCTCTGACCCTCGTCTCGCGACGCGAATACGGGGCGGAGGTACAGGCGTCTACGGCGATCCTGCGGTTCGCCCTGCCCAAAGTCTCGCTCTGGCATCGGTTGGTGGGGCGCGGCTTCGGTCGATTTTCGGCGGGCGACCTTCTCGGCGTGCTGCCCGAGGGCTCGCCCGTTCCCCGGTTCTATTCGCTGGCTTCGGGGCGGCGCGACGGCTTCGTCGAGATCGTCGTGAAGAAGCATCCGGCCGGGCTCTGTTCCGGACAGCTCTTCAATCTGGAGCCAGGATGTGCCGTTCGCGCATTCATCCGAACCAATCCCGGCTTCCATGCCGGCAGGAGCAGGACACCGCTGATCCTGCTCGGAGCTGGAACAGGGATAGGGCCGCTGGCGGGCTTCGTGCGCGCCAATGCGCGCCGCCGTCCGATCCACCTGTTCTTCGGAATGCGTCATCCTGCCAGCGATTTCCTCTACAAGGACGAACTGACGCGCTGGCGCCGCGAAGGGCGCCTTCGTCAGCTCGTCGGGGCCTGCTCGCGCGGGCGGATGCCGCGCTATGTCCAGCACGCCCTTCTTGAGGACGCCGCCCAGATCGCGGCCCTGATCCGCGGCGGCGCGCGCATCATGGTCTGTGGTGGACGCGACATGGCCGGCGGCGTCTCGGCGGCGCTTGCCAAGATTCTCGCGCCAGCCGGATTGACGCCGGCCCTGCTCAAGGCGGAGGGGCGCTATGTCGAAGATGTTTACTGATCCGATCAGGCACACGCTCAACGGAGCGACCATGGGAACGCGCTGGTCGGCGCTGTTCTATGCGGTGGCAGGGATCGACCCGAAACCAGTTCACAATGCTCTTCAGGCGGAAATGGACGAGATAGACGCTGAGATGTCCATCTGGAAGCCCGACAGCGCTCTGATGCTGTTGAATGCTGGTCCCGTCGGCGACTGGATCGAGGTGCCGGCGCGTCTGGCAGACGTGCTGCGCTTGGCGCTTGAAATCGGTCGTGCGTCCGGCGGGGCTTTCGATATCGGCGTGGGCGATGCTGTCAACGCCTGGGGCTTCGGCCCTTGTGCGGCTGACCGGAACCTGATCCGGGATGCGCTGGGGACATCACGCCAACCCGCCCACGCCGTGGTCGAGCTCGATCCTGTTCATGCGAAGGTGCGAAAGCACGCGCCGATTTCGATCGACCTGAATGGCATCGCCAAGGGTTATGCCGTCGACCGACTGGCGGCGACGTTGTCCCGCTTCGACATTGCTTCCGGCCTCGTGGGAATTGACGGCGAGATGAGAGCGCTCGGCCTGGGCTTCGACGACGAACCGTGGAACGTCGCCATAGAAAGTCCCGACATAGCCCGTCGTGCACCACACTCGATGCTCGCCTTGCAGGACGCCGCAGTCGCCACCTCTGGCGATTACCGGCATTGGACCGTCGTGAACGGCCGCCGCCTCTCGCACACCATGGATCCGCGGCGCGGCGCACCGCTGCTGTCATCGCCTGCCTCGGTTACCGTCGTTGCGCGAAGCTGCGCCGAAGCCGATGCGTGGGCGACCGCCTTGATGGTCCTCGGCCCGACGCCCGGGATAGAAGTCGCCTGGCGCCTCGGCCTCGACGTACTGTTTCTGCTGCGCGACGCCTCTGGCGGATTTCAGCCGATGGCGACAGGACCGCTCTTCTCGATAGGCCGGAATCCCAATTTGACATGACCGACGAGTATATCGAGGCCGTCGCAGGGCACCGGCACCATGGAATGTCCACCTGCTGTGTCAGGCGGTTTGGAAGGCGCGAGGCATGGCGTTTGCCTCTGACACTGCCCCGTTGAAATAATCCATTTTGAAGTAAGCTCTGGCCCATTGAAAGGACCAGGGAATGAAGCCCAACCGTGTCACAGACGAACAGGTCATCAACATCTCGGCCAACTGTCATTGACGGCTATCGGGATCAGCATCTGTGCGCGTGTGCCGAGCGCTTGTTTCCAGCCGCCGCGCTTGCGCACCGTCAGCCTTAGTCACGCGTCGAGGACTTTTGCCAATCTGGTCGACATGTTCGCCGCTGCGCTGTGCAGCGCGGCTACGAATTTTTTCGCCTGGGCTGCACGGGTGCTGTGGGCCGGACGCCAGACGGACAGGACATAGGGTACGGAGACCGAGAGCCTGCGAAACACCACATCGCGGCCCATATGGCTGGCAGCGGTCAGGGGATTGATGACCGAAATCCCCATGCCGAGGGCGACCATCGCGCAGACACTGGCTGCGGTGGTCGTTTCCGCAGCATAATTGCACGCGACGCCTGCGGACGAAAATACATCATCGAGCTTGTGACGGTAGGGATCGTTCTGGCCGAAATAGATGAAGGGCTGACCGGTAAAATCCATCGGCGTCACCATCCTCTGCCGGGCGAGGCCATGACCGGGCGGCAGGACGCAGACCATGTCGCCTGCGAGAATGGTTTCGATCGCAGCCCCTCTGCGCTCGGTCAAACTCTCCGTCAAGCCGAGATCGAAAACCTGGGTCGTCATTTCCTGGAGCAATGAGGGCTCCTCGTGCGAATGGATCGAGAAATGGATCGGCGGTCGCGCGCGCAGGAGGAGCCGGATCGCCTGCGGAATGATCGATTCGGCATAGGCGGGAATGGTGGCGATGCGAAAATTGGCGGCGCTGCGGGTGCGGATGGCGCTTGCCGCGCGATTGATCTCGTCCAGCCCGACGAAGGAACGCACCACAACCTCGTGCAGGAGCGCCGCCTGTTCCGTCGGCGTAAGCCGTCGCCCGAAGCGCTGGAACAGTTCGAAACCGAGACGCTGTTCCATCTCGCGGATTTCCCGGCTGAGAGTGGGCTGCGAGCTGCCCAGTTGCAGGGCGGCCGCGGTGACGCTCTTGTTGATCATCACGGCGTTGAAAACCTCGATTTGTCGCTGGCTGAGCTTCAAGGCGAATTCTCCTCGTCTCGATCCATATCAGAAATGAATAAAAGAATGAAAGAAAGCATTATGGAATCATGGAACGATATGAAAGCTTCACAGAGCGAAAACATCGAAATGAAACATCATGACCGACGCGAGTACTCTTTCTCATATGAACATCAAGGACATGTCTCGCCGGTGGCTGAAACGGGGCGAGGGCGGCCGACTGCACGCCGAAAACATACCGCTCCATCACATCGCTGATGTCGTGGGCACGCCTTTCTATTGTTATTCCGCCGGCGCGCTGCGTGACAATTATGCGCGGCTGAAGGCGGCGGTTGCAGCATCAGGCGTTTCGATCTGTTTTGCCGTGAAGGCATGTAGCAACATCAACATCCTGGCGGAACTGGCGCGCCAAGGCTGTGGCATGGATATCGTGTCCGGCGGCGAGATGGCGCGCGCGCTGGCGGCGGGAACGCCGCCGGAGCGCATCATCTTCTCCGGCGTCGGAAAGACACGCGCGGAGATCCATGGCGCGCTCGAGGCCGGTGTTTATCAATTGAACGTCGAAAGCCAGGCGGAACTGGACATCGTCGCGGCAGTCGCCCGCGAAACGCAGATTCGCGCGCCCATTGCCCTGCGGGTCAATCCCGATGTCGATGCGCTCACCCATGCCAAGATCACCACCGCGAAGAAAGACAGCAAATTCGGAATAGCCATCGGCGAGATTCCCGCGCTTTACGCGGCGGCCTCGGCGCGGCCCGAATTGCGCATGGTCGGCCTGGCCGTGCATATCGGCTCGCAGATACTCGATCTCACGCCCTTTCGGGACGCCTGGTCGGCGCT
The DNA here is from genome assembly GCF_029601685.1 of Rhizobium sp. YJ-22. Taxonomy (NCBI): domain Bacteria; kingdom Pseudomonadati; phylum Pseudomonadota; class Alphaproteobacteria; order Hyphomicrobiales; family Rhizobiaceae; genus Rhizobium; species Rhizobium sp. YJ-22. The sequence continues at coordinate 30,523 of NZ_JARRIR010000013.1, forward strand.
GGCGGGCCTGGTGCGCCGTTTGCGTGACGACGGGTTTTCCGTCGAACGGCTTGACCTCGGCGGTGGGCTGGGGATCGGAGACGACATCCAGGCCGGGCCGGATCTGGCGGAGTACGCGGCGATCATCGCCGCGACCGTCGGCGATCTCGGTTGCAAGCTCAATATCGAGCCGGGCCGCTGGCTGTCCGGGCGGACAGGGGTGCTGGCGAGCGAGGTTCTCTACGTCAAGCAAAGCGCGGGCACGCCGATTGCGGTGATCGACGCCGCCATGAACGATCTCATGCGCCCGGCGCTTTACAGCGCCCGGCATCCGGTCCTGACGGATGGGCCTGCGCGCGCCGTGGAACCGGGCAGCGACGACGTCTGCCGTATCGTCGGCCCGATATGCGAAAGCTCGGATGACTTCGGCAAATATGAAGGGCTCGGGACCGTGCTCGCCGGCGACCTTCTGGTGTTCGACAATGTCGGCGCATACGGCGCGGCCATGTCCTCCACCTACAATTCCCGCGACCTGGTTGCGGAAGTGCTGGTGGATGGCGAGCGGTTCCGGGTGGTCCGGCGGCGAGCGACGATTGCGGATGCTCTGCAACTGGAACAGCCGGAGGCATGGCACAGCAAAAAAAATCCTGTCGGTTAGGCGCCGACAGGCAAATCCCGGGATTGTGCGACACGCCCGGGAGGTTCAGAGAAGTCGCTATCAAGGTCTGCGCCGGCTGTTTGCCGGGGACAAAACCGCCAAGAGGTGTGACGTGAAAAACAAGATGAAGCTTTTGCTGGCAACCGGCCTGGTCGGCCTTGCCCTGGTCTCCCCCGTGCTTGCCGAGAACATGCTGCGGGTATCCTATACGGAAGATCCCAAGACCGCCGATGCCCAGATGACATCGGATGCCTATACGCTGCCGCTGAACATCTTCGACCGCCTGGTCGAAGCCGAAACGACCGGCCCCGGCGAATCCGCTCTGGTGCCCGGCCTTGCCGAGAAATGGGAGATTTCCGGCGATGGCCTGACCTATACGTTCCATCTGCGGCAGGGCGTGAAGTTTCACGACGGCGCCGAACTGACCGCCGACGACGTCGTCTACACGATCGACCGGATGCTCAATCCGGCGACCAAGGCGCTCGGCAGCGATATCTTCACCTTCGTGGCGGGTTCGCAGGACCGGCTCGATGGCAAGGCCGATAGCGTCTCGGGAGTGAAAGCGCTGGACAAGTACACGGTCCAGATTCAGCTCAGCCAGCCCTATGCCGCCTTCCTCGCGCTTCTGGCCAGCCCACAGGCTTCGATCTACAATCGGGCCTTCACCGAGGCCGCCGGCGACAAGTTCGGTCTCACCCCGGAGACGACCAACGGCACCGGCCCGTTCATCCTGCGCGACTATACCTTGAACGACAGCCAGATGCTCGAAGCCAACGACAACTATTTCCGCGGCCGGCCGAAGCTCGACCGCCTGCTGGTGCGTGTCGTATCCGATTCCGAAACCCTGCGCATGCTGTTCGAGTCGGATGAAATCGACGTGTTCGACCTGGATTATGCACCGACGCAGACTCCTTATTTCTACGGAAACGATCAATGGAAGTCCCAGATCCGCGCTGGCGCGCGCGTCGGGCTCTACTATTACAACATCAACCAGAAGAGAAAGCCGTTCGACGACGTCCGGGTCCGCCGCGCCTTCCAGATGGCCATCGACCGCCAGGCCATCCTCGACAAGAATTTCTACGGCAAGGGCAAGCTCGAGGATGGCGTCATGCCGCGCGGCCTGGTCTGCTATTCGCCCGCCGCCCCCATCGAGCACAACCCGGCCAAGGCGAAGCAACTGCTGGCAGAGGCCGGCTATCCCGATGGCGTCGAGATCAACCTGCAGCAGGTCTCCAGCTGGTCGTCGAAATGGGCTGACATGAACCAGATCATCCAGGCGCAGGTCGCCGAAGCCGGGTTCAAGGCCAATATCGTCACCACCGACGAAGCCGCCTATCTGGCGGCGCGAAAGGCGGGCGAGACGGACGCCTACACCCAGGTCTGGTCGGCGGATTTCAACGATCCCGACAATTTCTTCTACACGTTCTTCTCGCAGAGCGGCAGCAAGGTCCGGGCCTACAACAATGACGACGCGCAGGTATTCGCGGATCTCGACAAGGCGCGCGGAATGACGGACCAAGCCGCCCGCTGCAAGCTCTACCAGGAGCTGACAACGAGAATCGTCGAAAAGGATGCCGCCTGGGTGCCGCTGTTCAGCCTCGACCACAGCTTCGTCGTGCAGAAGCGGGTCAAGAACTTCGTCGTTCCGTGGAACGGCTGGAGCGATATGAGCTACTACAAGGTCGAGGTCGAGTAAGGTCGGGCAAGACGTTTCCTGCTATCCGCCTTGCTCGGGATCCAGTTGGATTTGAGTATTCAATTTCCTGATCCGGGCCGCGGGCGTGTGACGCCCGTGGCCTCGCCGCTCCCCCCGGACCGCCGACCGGAGAACCCACCGCCGATGCTGATCTTCGTCATTCGACGCCTTGCCGTCTCGATTCCGGTGCTGATCGGGATCACAGCCATCCTGTTCGTCATGTTGAATGTCGTGCCCGGCGATCCCGTGGCGCTGATGATGAAGGAACATGCGAGCGCCGACGTCATCGAGCGGCTTCGGGCGCAGATGCATCTCGACGATCCGCTGATCACCCGCTACCTGCGTTTCCTCGGGGATGCGCTGCACGGTGATCTGGGCATGTCGATCAAGCTCAACCGCAGCGTGACCTCCCTGATCCTGACCGCGTTTCCGGCCACGCTTCTGCTGGCCGGCTGCGCCGCCGCCGTGTCTTGGATCGTCGGAATTCCCGCCGGTATCCTGTCGGCGGTGCGCCGCGACAGCCTGCTCGACAATTTCTTCATGGGCTTTTCGCTGCTGGGCGTATCGATGCCGATCTTCTGGTCGGCGCTGCTCATGCAGTATATCTTCGCGCTCAAGCTGAAATGGTTGCCGGTGTCTGGCTTCTATGGCTGGAAATACCTCATTCTGCCCGCTGTCGTGCTTGGCTGGAGTTCGGCCGGGGTCATCGCCCGTCTCACGCGTTCGAGCCTGCTGGAAGTCATGCGTCATGATTATATCCGCACGGCCCGCGCCAAGGGTCTTCGCGAGGTCCGCGTCATTTCCCGGCACGCGCTGAAGAACGCGCTGATTCCCGTTGTGACCATCATGGCAATCCAGGTGGCGACGCTTCTGTCGGGCGCCGTCATCACCGAAGCGATCTTCGGTATTCCGGGCGTGGGGCGTATTTCCGTCAACGCCATTCAATCCCGCGACATGCCGTTGCTGCAGGGCTCGGTGCTGTTCGCCACCGCGCTGGTCATTCTCGGGAACCTGATCGCCGATATTCTGTATTCCGTTCTGGATCCCCGAATTCGCTCCGAGATGAAGAGGGACGTCTGATGAGCATGCCCGTCGAGTCCGTAATCGTCGGAAGCGCCCCGGAAACCATCGAAGAGGCGAGTTTCCTCGGCGACAGCCTGCGGGCGTTTCGCAGGAATCGCATGGCAATGGCGGGGCTGGCCTTCGTCGTGCTGCTGGTGCTGTCGACGATCTTCGTTCCATGGATCAGTCCGCACGATCCCTATCGCGTGGCGCTTGACGAACAGTTGCTGCCCGCCTCCGCGACCTATTGGCTCGGAACCGACAATTTCGGCAGGGACGTGCTGACGCGCATCCTCTATGGCGCGCGCATCTCGCTCGTGGTCGGCATCGTGCCGAGCCTTCTCTCGTTGATGATCGGCACCGTTCTGGGCATCCTCAGCGGCTATTTCGGCGGGCGCACGGATTTCACGGTGATGCGGCTTGCCGATATGATGATCGCCTTTCCCTCGCTGCTGCTCGCCATGGTGGTGATGTATACGCTCGGCGCCAATCTTCTCAACATTTTCCTCGCCCTGGCGCTGGTCGGCTGGGCCGGCGTGGCGCGTGTCGTGCGTGCGCAGACGCTGGCGTTGAAGCAGAAGGAATTCATCGAGGCCGCCCACGCCGGCGGCACGTCGCGGCCGACGATCATGCTGCGCCATATTTTCCCGAATGTGGTGCCGACGCTGATCGTGCTGTTCTCGCTGTCGATCCCCGAAGCGATCATGTGGGAATCGAGCCTCAGCTTCCTCGGTGTGGGCGTGCAGCCGCCCGAAGCGAGCTGGGGCCTGCTGGTCGCCAAAGGCAAGGAGTACCTGTTTCAGGCGCCGCTGGTGGCGATCTCGCCGGGGATTGCGATCCTGCTGACGGTGCTTGCCTTCAACTTTATCGGTGACGGTCTGCGCGATGCGCTCGATCCCTCCATGAAGGACTGAACCGATGATATCGCGAACCGACACAATATTGAGCGTGCGCGAATTGCGCACCGAGTTTCGCGGCGGCCGCGGCAATGTCCGCGTCCTCGACGACATTTCCTTCGACGTGGGGCGTGGACGCATCGTCGGGCTCGTGGGCGAGTCCGGCTCTGGCAAGAGCATGACCGCGCTCTCGCTGATGGGCCTCGTGCCGAGACCGCAGGGGCAGGTCAGCGCGAAAAGCATCTTGCTGGACGGGACCGATCTGGCGACGCTTTCGCCGGATGGAATGCGCCGCATCCGGGGCAACGAGATCTCGATGGTTTTCCAGGAGCCGATGACCTCGCTCAATCCGGTTCGCAAGATCTGGGATCAGGTCGGGGAGCCGCTGGCGGTCCATCACGGTCTCGGGCGCAGGGCGATCCGCGATCGCGTCCTGGAAATGTTCGAACTCGTCGGCATACCGGAGCCGAAAGCACGGCTGGAGGCCTATCCCCACGAGCTTTCGGGCGGGCTGCGCCAGCGCGCCATGATCGCCATGGGGCTGATCTGCGAGCCGAAGCTGCTCATCGCCGACGAGCCGACCACGGCTCTCGACGTGACCACGCAATCGCAGATCCTGAAGCTGATGCTGGACCTGCGCGACCGCGTCGGCACGGCGATCATCATGATCACCCACGATCTCGGCATCATCGCCGAAATGTGCGACGAGGTGAACGTCATGTATGCCGGACAGATCGTCGAGCAGGCCGATGTGTTCGATCTCTTCGAACGTCCCTCCCATCCCTATACCAGAGGACTTCTGGCATCCATTCCCAAGGCGGGCGCCGCGCGGGCGACCAAGCGGATGCCCAGCATTCCGGGCATGGTGCCCAATCTGGCGAAGCTGCCGCCCGGCTGCCGTTTCAGCCCGCGCTGTGGCGACGCCATGCCGGTCTGCGAGCAACCGCCGGGCCTTGCGGAGCTGGGTCGGGGACATGTGGCGCGCTGCTGGCTGCATGCGTCATCGCCGGCGACATGTGCAGAAGGAGCGGCATCGTGAACGACATCGTGCTTTCCACCCGGGATCTGAACAAGCATTATCCCGTGGGCGGCGGGCTCTTTGGAAGGGGTTCGCGCACGGTACGCGCCGTCGATGGCGTTTCGCTCGATATCTATGAACGCGAGACTTTCGCCCTGGTCGGTGAATCGGGTTGCGGCAAGAGCACGCTGGGCCGGGTCATGCTGCGCCTGCTGGACGCGACCTCGGGCACGATCCGCTATCGCGGGCAGGAATTGACGGAGCTGGACGAAAGCGGCATGCGCAGCTTGCGCAAGAAGCTGCAGATCGTGTTCCAGGATCCCTATGCCTCGCTGAATCCGCGCATGCGTATCGAGCAAATCCTGAGCGAGCCGTTGCGCACCCATGGCTATGGTTCGGCCGAGGCGATCCGCGAGCGTTGCGGCGCGCTTCTTGAGATGGTGGGTTTGCGCCGGCAATATCTACGCAATTATCCGCACCAGTTTTCCGGCGGGCAGCGCCAGCGCATCGGCATTGCCCGCGCCCTTGCCAACAGCCCGGATCTCGTGGTGTGCGACGAGTCCGTGTCCGCGCTCGACGTTTCGATCCAGGCGCAGGTGCTGAACCTGCTGTCCGATCTTCAGGAGGAACTGGGGCTTACCTATTTCTTCATCACCCACGATCTCAGCGTGGTGCGGCAATTTGCCGATCGGGTGGGCGTGATGTTTCTGGGCCGCCTGGTGGAGGTGGGCCGGACGGAGGAGATCTTCGCCCAGCCCCTGCATCCCTACACGATGTTTCTGATTTCGGCGGTGCCGGTCGCCGACCCGCGTCAGCGCGGCCGCGAAAGGCCCGTGCTCAAGGGTGAAATTCCAAGCCCCATGAACCTGCCTTCGGGATGCCGCTTTCATACGCGCTGTCCTTTTGCCAGGGATATCTGCCGGGTCGAGGATCCCGCCCCGCAGCAGCGGGCCGGCCGGACGATCGCCTGTCATTTTCCGCTGGAAACGTAATGGAGATGGAAATGGATCTGGTCGTGAAACGCGTCGGCGATGGCTGGCAGGCCCGCTATGGCGACAAGGCCTGGAAGGCGGCGGTCGGCCGCGGCGGCATCCGGGCCGAGAAGGTCGAGGGCGATGGCGTCAGCCCCATCGGTTGCTGGCCGATCCGCAAGGTGTTCTACCGCGCCGACAAACTCGACGCCGCGCCCGTCTCTGTGTTCGAGACGGTGGCCATCGATGCGCAGGACGGCTGGTGCGACGCCCCCGATCATCGCGACTACAATCGCCAGGTACGCCTGCCTTTCGACGCCAGCCATGAGGAGATGTGGCGCGCCGACGGCCTTTACGACATCGTCGTGGTCCTGGGGCAGAACGACGACCCGGTGGTCCCGGGGGCCGGCAGCGCCATCTTTCTGCATGTCGCCAGCGAGAATTATGGTCCGACCGCCGGCTGCGCCGCGCTCACGCTCGAAGACCTGCGGGAATTTCTCGCGATGGCCAGGCCCGGCACGAGACTTTGCTTCACAGGTTGATCATGACCGATATCCGTCACGCCGCTCTGGTACATGCGCTGAACCTGCTGCCCGATCGTTACCGTGGTCCGGCGGGCGTTGCCGGCGTGGTCAAGGACGGCAAGGTGATCGCCCGCCGCGCCTGGGGCTTTGCCGACATGGAGGGGCGCCGGCCGATGACCCCGGCGACCCGCCTGCCGATCTGCTCGATGTCCAAGCACATGACCTGCGCATTGCTGCTCGACATGTTCGGCGACCCGGAAGCGCTCGATCCGCTGTTGCCGGAACTGCTGCCGGATTTTCAGGGGCCGCTGCCGAAAGTGGCCGATCTCTGCCACAATCAATCGGGTCTGCGCGATTATTGGGCGCTGACCGTGCTGCAAGGAGCAGCCCCGGAGGATGTCTTCACCGAGGAGGATGGCTTGCGCCTACTGTCGCAGGCGCGATCCGGGCATTTCGCTCCGGGATCAGGCTATTCCTACAGCAACGGCAATTTCCGTCTTCTGGCGGAAATGATCCGTCGGGCCAGCGGCCGGGATTTCGGCGCGTTGCTGCGGGAGCGGATTTTCGAACCGGCGGCGATGAGTGGCGCGGTCCTTGCGCCTGATACATCTCGGCCGCTCGATGGCGTCGTCGGCTACGAGGGCAATGACACAGTCGGTTTCCTGCCGGCCACGAACCGCATTTTCTGGTTCGGCGATGCCGGCATTTCCGCTTCGCTCGACGATATGCTGGCATGGGAGCGCCATATCGACGCCACGCGCGGCGATCCGGCAAGCCTTTACAACCGCATCAGCATTCCGGTCTCCTTTGCAGACGGAACGCCGGCTTCATATGGTTACGGGATACGGCGCGAACGGATCGGCGGCTATCAGGCTACGGTTCATGGCGGCGGTCTTCGCGGCTTCTGCTCCTACCGCATGCATATCGCTTCCGAGCGACTTTCGATCGTCGTTCTGTTCAACCACGAGGCGAGCGCGATGCGGGCTGCCTGGTCGCTGATGGAAGCCGCGCTCGATTGCCGTACCGAAGAGGATAAGGATGTCGTCCCGGCCGAGGGGTGGTCCGGTCTTTGGCTGGATGAGGTCCAGGGTCTTTATCTCCGTACGGAAGAACAGAAGGACGGCGTGCGGCTGCACTATGCGACGGCCGCCAGCCTGTGCAAGCCTCTGGCGGATGGATCGGCGCGCGCGCGCGATGCGGTGCTTCGCTGGGATGAGCGTGGACTGATCATGGAGCGTCCCGCAGAAAATCTGGTCGTCCTTGCGAAACCGGTTACCCCGGTGGCATGGGCGGACGGCGGGGAGATTGCCGGTTCCTACATCTGCGACGAGAATGGGTCACGGCTGACGATAGAGTTTCGCGACGGCGCCACCTATGTCGGCTTCGCCGGCATGCTCGGCCAAGGCCCCATGGAGCGCATGTATCCCCTGGCGGAAGATCTCTGGATCGTGACCACGCGCCGCTCCATGGATGCGGCTCCGCCGGGAGATTGGACGGTGCGGATCAGGCGCAATTCGCCCCAAGGGATTTCCGGCCTGACGCTTGGATGCTGGCTTGCCCGCAATATCGATTACCGTATCGAACACTGATCCCGCCTTGGACTGGATGGCGCCGCCGCCCCCGGCTTCCCGGCGACCGCTCTTTGCTCTATCTTTTTGGTTTTTCCGCATTGTCTGACGCCGAAGCGATCCCGCTTCGGCTGGAAATGCTTTAGGGTTAAAACCGGTACGGTTTTGAGGGGAGCGGATCGGCATTGGCGGCGTGGTTGCAGGATATCCTCGAGGAGAGCCCGCTGAAGGCGGCCGGCTTCATCGTCACCATTTATGGCGACGTGGTGGAGCCGCGCGGCGGGGTCGTCTGGACCGGCAATCTCATCGAAACCTGCGCCGAGGTCGGCATCAGCGAGACGCTGGTGCGCACCGCCGTCTCGCGCCTCGTCGCTGCCGGGCAGCTCTCCGGCGAGCGTGAGGGGCGGCGCAGTTTCTACCGTCTCGCCGCGCCGGCGCGTGCGGAATTTGCCGCCGCCGCCCGCCTGCTCTTCGGGCCGCCGGAGGAGGCGGACTGGCATTTCGTGCAACTCACCGGGCCGGCGCCCGAGGAGGCGATGCAGATGCTGGAGCGGGCGGGACACGCCCGGCTCGGGCCGCGGCTTGCTGTCGGCGCGCGCGCCCTGCCGGCGCTGAAGCAGCCGGCCGTCGTCTTCCGGGCGGAGATGGTGAGCGGTGAGCGGGATCTGGGAGCCTTCGCCGCCGATTATTGGAACCTGGCTGAACATGCCGATGCCTATCGGCGCTTTCTCGGCTGCTTCGAGCGGCTGGCCGATCTGCTTGCCGGCGGCGCGCGGCTCGGCGCAGCCGAAAGCCTCGTCGCCCGCCTGGTGCTGGTGCATCGGTTCCGTCTCGTCGTGTTGCGCGATCCGCGCCTGCCGCAGACGGCGTTGCCGGCGGACTGGCCGGGGGAGGCGGCGCGGCGGCTGTTTTCCGCGCTTTATCTGCGCCTGTCGCCGCAGGCGGACCGGCATGTCGCCCGCCATTTCGTAACCGCGGACGGCCCCTTGCCGGAGGCGAGCGAGGCAACCCTGCGCCGTCTGGCGCTGCTCGCCGAACTCGGCTGAGGACGATTTTTCCCAGGAAAGTGGGCCTCTTGTGCTATGTTATGAGCTGGCAAAAGGACACATCACAAAATACGAATAAGTTTCCGTTGATTTGTGACATGTCGAATGCTAAATAGATAACCGATCGGTCGGTCAATCATTCGAGGAAATGATGGCCAGCCTTGGATACAGGGAGGAAACCGCGTGTCCGAAGCCTTTATCCGCGATGCCGTTCGCATATCCGTTGATCGTCATGACCGACGGCTGTCGGCAATGCGCGCCGATGATCCGGCACGCGCCATCGAGGAGGAAAGTCCATGTATGCCCAGATGGTAAAGACCGATGCCGCCCGCGTCCGGCTCCTCGACGAAATGGAGCCGCAGGAGCGCGCCTTCCAGGAACGCATCGATGCCGGCCAGAAGATCGAGCCGAAGGAATGGATGCCCGAGGGCTATCGCAAGACGCTGGTGCGCCAGATCAGCCAGCACGCGCATTCGGAAATCGTCGGCCAGCTTCCCGAAGGAAACTGGATCACCCGCGCGCCGACCCTGGAGCGCAAGGCGATTCTGCTCGCCAAGGTGCAGGACGAGGCCGGCCACGGCCTCTACCTCTACTGCGCCGCCGAAACGCTCGGCGTCAGCCGTGACGAGATGTATGAGCAGCTCCATGCCGGACAGGCGAAATATTCCTCGATCTTCAACTATCCGACGCTGAGCTGGGCTGATATCGGCGCGATCGGCTGGCTGGTCGATGGCGCGGCGATCATGAACCAGGTGCCGCTGCAGCGCTGTTCCTACGGCCCCTATGCGCGGGCCATGGTGCGCATCTGCAAGGAAGAGAGCTTTCACCAACGCCAGGGCTTCGATATCCTGATGAAGATGGTGAAGGGCACGCCGGCGCAAAAAGCCATGGTGCAGGATGCGCTGAACCGCTGGTGGTGGCCGTCGCTGATGATGTTCGGCCCCTCGGACGATGCTTCCGTGCATTCGGCGCAATCCATGGCCTGGAAGATCAAGCAGAATTCCAACGACGAACTGCGCCAGAAATTCGTCGATCAGACGGTGCCGCAGGCGAAATATCTCGGCCTCACCATTCCCGACCCGGATCTCAAGTGGAACGAGGAAAAGGGCGGCCACGATTTCGGCGAGCCGGACTGGGCGGAATTTTTCAACGTCATCGCCGGCAACGGCCCCTGCAATGCGGAACGCCTCGACGCGCGCAAACAGGCCTGGAACGACGGCGCCTGGTTCCGCGATGGGCTATCCGCTCATGCCGAAAAGGCCGCCGGTCGCCGCGCTGCCGAATAGTGTGGGAGAGACAAGAATGTCCAGCGAATGGCCGCTTTGGGAAGTCTTCATCCGGGGCCAACATGGTCTCAACCATCGCCATGTCGGCAGCCTGCACGCGCCCGACGCCGAGATGGCGATCAACAATGCCCGCGACGTCTATACGCGCCGCAACGAGGGCATCAGCATCTGGGTGGTGAAATCCTCCGAGATCACCGCCAGCGCGCCCTCGGAAAAAGGCCCGCTGTTCGATCCGTCGAATTCTAAGGTCTACCGCCACCCGACTTTCTTCGACATTCCGGATGAAGTGGGGCATATGTGATGGCAAGCGGCGCCCTCCTCGAATTCCTGCTGCGCATCGGCGATAATACGCTGATCCTCGGTCATCGCGTTTCCGAATGGTGCGGACACGCGCCGGCGCTGGAGGAGGATATCGCACTCGCCAACACCGCGCTCGACCTGATCGGTCAGACGCAGCTCTGGCTCGGCCTTGCCGGCGAGGTGGAGGGCAAGGGCCGCTCGGCGGATGATCTTGCCTATCTGCGCGACGGCTACGAATTCCGCAACATCCTGCTCGTCGAGCGCCCGAACGGCGATTTCGGCAAGACCCTGATGCGGCAGTTCCTGTTCGACGCCTGGCACTATCTGCTCCTGAAGGCGCTGAAGGGCTCTTCGGATACGCGCATCGCCGAGATCGCGGAAAAGGCGTTCAAGGAGGTCTGCTATCACCTTGATCGCAGTCGCGATCTCGTCATTCGGCTCGGCGACGGCACAGCGGAAAGCCATCGCCGCATGCAGGCGGCGCTGGACGATCTCTGGCCCTTCACCGGCGAGATGTTCATGAGCGATGCCCTTGACGCCGAACTGGTCGAGGCCGGCGTCATCCCGGCGCCTGAAAGCCTCAAGGTCGGCTGGAACGAGATCGTCGCGGAGGCGCTCGCCGAGGCCACGCTGAAGACGCCGGCCGACGGCTACATGCACAAGGGCGGACGGCGCGGCGTGCATACCGAGCATCTCGGGTTCATTTTGACTGAAATGCAGTTTCTGCAGCGCGCCTATCCGGGCGCGACCTGGTAGGAGGCGGCGATGGATCCGGCGCATCGTCCCTCGGTCGATCAGGTCTGGCACTGGTTACGCCAGGTGCCGGACCCGGAAATTCCGGTCATTTCGTTGACGGACCTCGGCATTATCCGCGATGTCGAATGGCGGGACGATACGCTGGTGGTGACGGTGACGCCGACTTATTCGGGTTGTCCCGCCACCACGATCATCAATCTCGATATCGAGACGGCGCTCACCGAAAAGGGCCTCGACAAGGTGAAGCTGGAGCGCCGGCTTTCGCCCGCCTGGACGACGGACTGGATCAGCGTCGAGGGCCGGGAAAAGCTGCGCGACTACGGCATCGCCCCACCCATCGACGGCACGGCTGCCGACGGCGTGCTGATGAAGCGCATCGACAGGCTTTCCGGCCGCTCGAACCTGACCATCGCCTGTCCGCGCTGCGGCTCGACGCACACGCACAAGATCAGCCAGTTTGGCTCGACGCCCTGCAAGGCGAGCTATCGCTGTTCCGACTGCCTGGAACCGTTCGACTATTTCAAGTGCATCTGATCCAGTTTGTTGTTTTACCGCATTATCCAACGACGAAGCGATGCCGCTCCGGCTGGAAATGCTCCAGGAAGAAGGCCTGCGCATGGCACGTTTTCACCCCCTGACCGTCACCGACATTCGCCGCGAGACCCGCGACGCGGTGGTGGTGACGCTCGCGCCCTCCGAAGAGGACCGCGCCGTCTTCGACTTCACCCAAGGCCAGTATCTGACCTTCCGCCGCAAATTCGAGGACGAGGAGCTACGCCGTTCCTATTCGATCTGCGCCGGCAAGGACGAGGGCGTGCTGACGGTCGCCATCAAGCGTGTCGACGGCGGCTGCTTCTCCACTTGGGTGAATGAAAGCCTGAAACCCGGCGATACGCTGGAGGCGATGCCGCCGATGGGCGCCTTCTTCACCGCGCTGGAGCCTGACGTTGCCAAGCATTATCTCGGTTTCGCCGGCGGCAGCGGCATCACGCCGGTGCTCTCGATCATCAAGACGGTGCTGGCGCGCGAGCCGCGGTCTCGCTTCACGCTGGTCTACGCCAACCGCCAGATCAGCTCGATCATGTTTCGCGAGGAGCTGGAGGATCTGAAGAACCTCTATCTCGGCCGTTTCTCGGTGCTGCACATCCTCGAAAGCGAGGCACAGGATATCGATCTGTTCACCGGCCGTATCGACGGCGAGAAATGTGCGGCGCTGTTCAGGAGCTGGATCGACATCAGGTCCATCGCCACCGCCTTCGTCTGCGGACCGGAGCCGATGATGCTGGCGATTGCCGCAGCCCTGCGCGAACACGGCCTGCGCGACGACCAGATCAAGTTCGAGCTGTTCGCCTCCTCGCAGCCCGGCTGCCTCAGGCGCAAGGCGGAGGCCGCCGCCGGGGCCGACCAGGGCGCGATGTGCGAGGCGACCGTCACGCTCGACGGCGCGACGCGCAGCTTCAGGTTCCCGAAGCAGGGCCAGAGTCTGCTCGACGCCGCGCTCGAAAACGCCATGGATGCGCCTTATGCCTGCAAGGCGGGCGTCTGTTCCACCTGCCGCGCCAGGATTATCGAGGGCGAGGCCGAGATGGAGGTCAACCACGCGCTGGAAGATTACGAGGTGCGCCAGGGCTATGTGCTGACCTGCCAGTGCTATCCGCTCACCGACCGCATCGTCCTCAGCTACGATCAGTAGGAGAACGATCATGTCCGACACGATGCCGATCGAGGACTATCTGGCAAAGGGAGGCGTTCTTTCGTCGCCGGCCAATGTGCCGCCGCGCTATCGCGGCGAGCTTTTGCGCCTGATGGCGAGTTTCGTCGATAGCGAGTTGGCCGGTTCCGCCGGTTTTGCCGATACGATCAACGATGCGCCCGGTATCCAGGAGCGCATCTCCGCCGCCCGCATCGTGCTGGAAAAGACCGACCATGCCGGCGAGGTTCTGAAAATCATGGAAACCTTCGGCGCGGATGGCGGGCGTTACGCCTTGCATTATCCCTGGGCCGAAAGGCTTTCCCGCGAGGCCGATATCGGCGCGGCCAGGCGGGAGGGCGACATGCGCCTTTCCGTCTTTCACTATCCGCTGCAAGGCTGGGTGGATGCGGTCGTGATGAACGTGCTGATGGGCCGGGCGAGCGTCGTGCAGCTCACGGAATTGTCGCGTGTCTCCTACCAGCCGCTCGCCGAGGTTTTCCGAGTGATCCTGCCGCGGGAGATGCGCCATGCCGAACTGGGCCTTGCCGGTCTGGTTCGCATCGTCGATGAGGAGCAGGGCCGTGCGAAGGCGAAGGCTTCGGTCGCCTACTGGTATCCGCGCGTCGCCATGAGCTTCGGCCACTCCGGCTCGGCCCGCTTCGAGACATTGTCACGTTTCGGCCTCAGGCATACGCCCAACGAGACCCTGCTGGCCGATTGGCGCGCAGGCGTCGACGCGCAGCTTTCTGCGCTCGGTTTGAGAGGGCAGTGAGATGAACGTGATGGCAAACCGGCCGCGCCGGCTCCAAAGCTATGTCGGCGGCCAGTGGGTTGCAGGTGCGAAGGAGGGTGTGCCGCTGCTCGACGCCTCGACGGGCGCGCCGGTCGCTTTCATCGACTCCTCCGGCATCGATTTCAAGGCGATCCTCGCCCATGGCCGCGACAAGGGCGGCCCGGCGCTGCGGCGGATGTCCTTCCATGAGCGCGCCGCCATGCTGAAGGCGCTCGGCCAGGCTTTGATGGAGAAGAAGGAGGATTTCTACGCGCGCTCCACCGCCACCGGCGCCACCCGCATCGATAGCTGGATCGATATCGAAGGCGGCATCGGCACGCTGCTGTCCTATGCCTCGAAGGGCCGGCGCGAATTGCCGAACGCCCGCGTCCTGCTCGATGGCGACGTGGAGCCGCTGTCAAAGGACGATACCTTCGCCGCGCAGCATATCCTCAGCCCCTTGCAGGGCGTTGCGGTGCATATCAACGCCTTCAATTTCCCCTGCTGGGGCATGCTGGAAAAGCTGGCGCCGACACTGCTGGCCGGCGTTCCCGCTGTCGTCAAGCCGGCGAGCCAGACGGCCTATCTCACCGAACTGATGGTCCGCCGCATCATCGACACCGGCATTCTGCCGGAAGGCGCATTGCAACTCGTCTGCGGCTCGGTCGGCGACCTGCTCGACCATGTCGAGGGACAGGACGCCGTGACCTTCACAGGTTCGGCCTCGACGGGTCAACGCCTCAGGACGCACAGGTCCATCGTCGAAAATTCCGTGCGATTCACCATGGAGGCCGACAGCCTCAACGCCGCCGTGCTTGGCCTTGATGCGGCGCCCGGCACGGAAGAGTTCGACCTCTTCGTCAAGGAAGTCGTCCGCGAGATGACAGTGAAGGCCGGCCAGAAATGCACCGCGATCCGTCGCGTCATCGCCCCGCATGCCTACAGCGACGCATTGATCGAAAGCTTGCGCGCGCGCCTCGGCAAGACCGTCGTCGGCAATCCTGCTGACGAGGCCGTGCGCATGGGCCCGCTCGCCAGCCTCGAACAGCGCGAGGAGGTTCGCGCGCGCATCCGCGATCTCGCCGCCGATGCCGAAATCGTCGCCGGCGACCCGGACAATCCGAGCGTCCAGTCCGGGGATGCCGTCGCCGGGGCCTTCCTCAATCCGGTATTGCTCTATTGCGACAAGCCTGGTTCGGCCCGCGCCATCCACGATGTCGAGGCTTTCGGGCCTGTCAGCACCGTCATGCCGTATGGCACGGCGCAAGAGGCCGTCGATCTCGCCCGCCGCGGCAAGGGCAGCCTCGTCGCCTCCGTTTTCACCAACGATCCGGGTTTTGCCGAGGAGGTCGTGCTGGGTCTTGCGCCCTTCCATGGCCGCGTGATGATCGGCAACCGCGTCAGCGCCAAAACCTCCACCGGCCATGGTTCGCCGCTGCCCGGCCTCGTCCATGGCGGCCCCGGCCGCGCCGGCGGCGGCGAGGAACTGGGCGGTATGCGCGGCGTCAAGCATTACATGCAGCGCACGGCCGTGCAGGGCGCGCCGACCCTGCTCTCCGCCATCACCGGCCGCTGGATGCCCGGTGCCGAGGCGCGGGCGGGCGGTGAACATCCGTTCCGCAAGTCGCTGGCGGAGCTGAAGGTCGGCGATCAGCTCGTCACCGCGAGGCGCATGGTGACGATCGACGATATCGAGCATTTCGCGAACTTCACCGGCGACACTTTCTACGCCCATATGGACGAGGACGCGGCCAGGGCGAATCCGTTCTTCGACGGGCGCGTGGCGCATGGCTATCTCATCGTCTCCTTCGCCGCCGGTCTGTTCGTCGATCCGGCGCCGGGCCCGGTGCTCGCCAATTACGGGGTCGACAACCTGCGCTTCCTGACACCGGTCAATCCGGGTGATACGTTGCAGGTGCAGCTCACCTGCAAGGAGATCAACCCGCGCGCCAATGCCGACCACGGCGAAGTGCGCTGGGATTGCCGGGTGACCAACCAGACGGGCGCCACCGTCGCCCAATACGACGTTCTGACGATGGTGGCAAAAACGAGAGAGTGACCGCATGACGCCGATCGAGCAGGATCCCCGCCGCCTGGACATGACCGTTCTGATGACGCCCGACATGGCGAATTTTTCGGGGAAGGTCCACGGCGGCGCGTTGCTGAACCTGCTCGATCGCGTTGCCTTTTCCTGCGCCTCGCGCTATTCGCGGCAATATGCGGTGACGCTCTCCGTCGATCAGGTGATGTTCAAGGAGCCGATCCATGTCGGCGAACTCGTGACGTTTCGTGCCTCGGTCAACCATACCGGCCGGACGTCGATGGAGATCGGCATCCGGGTCGAGGCGGAAAACATCCGCTCCAGCCACCGCCGACACACCAATTCCTGCTATTTCTCGATGGTCGCCGTCGATGATGCGGGTAAACCCGTGCCTGTGCCGGAACTGCGCCCGACCGATGCGGTGGATATCCGTCGCTACAAGGCGGCCGAACTTCGCCGCAGGTTGCGTCGCGAATTCGCCGAGCGGCTTGAATCGGTCGCGGCGACGGGCAGGGATGTCGATCGGTCGGAAGGCGACTGAACCGCGGTTACCGGACCGCCTTGACGCCTTCGAGGATCAATGTGGTGGCGATATCGGCATATTCGTCGCGGGTGATCGGCCCGTTCGGGCGAAACCACATATAGACCCAGTTCATCATGCCGAACAGCGACATGGTGACGGGCATCAGCAATGGCCGCTCCCCGGCGAGATCCGGGTTGATATCGCGGATAACGCCGGAGAAGCGCTTGACGATCTGTCGCTCGATCGCCTGCAATTCGGAAAGCTGCTCGGGCGAAAGCGCGCTGGTGCCGTTGAGCTGCACCTTGTGCTCGTTGTCGCGCCCCTCGTAATTGGCGAGCACGGCCTTCACCAGCAGGCGCAGCCGCTCCTGCGGTGCAAGGTCCAGCCTGTCGGCGGCTTCGATGGCCCCTTGCAGTTCCGTGAGATGCGTGCGCACGATGTCGAAGATCAGCGCGTCCTTGCTCGGATAATAATGGTAAAGCAGCGCCTTGGAGACATTGCTGTGCGAGGCGATCATCGACATGGACGCCTTCTCCATGCCTATCTCGGCGAACACCGCCGCGGCACTCGCCAGAATGCCACGCTGTTTTTCCTCGAAATCGACTGCGCGTGTGCGTGCCATAGGATCCTGCTCTGCTTGTTCCGGGTCTATAGAGGGCGGCGGCTCTCCTATAGACGCTCGACCCGGCGCCGGGCTACCCCGGTGGTTCACTCTTTCGGGCGGTTGTCGACCACCCGTTTCGCCTTGCCTTCCGAACGGGCGACGCCGCCCGGTTCATGGACGAGGATTTTCGTGGAGATGCCGACCACGCTCTTGATGTGGTGGGCAAGTTCGCTGGCCGAGCCCGTGCGCGCGCCTTGGTCGGCGGCTTCACGCGTGCATTCGACATGGACCGTCATGTCGTCCATGCGGCCGCAGCGGGTCAGTTCGATCTGGAAATGCGGGGCGAGGCCGCGACATTTGAGGATTTGCTCCTCGATCTGGGTCGGGAAGACATTGACGCCGCGCAGAATCATCATGTCGTCGCAGCGGCCCGTGACCTTTTCCATGCGCCGCATGGAACGTGCCGTCCCCGGCAGCAGCCGCGTCAGGTCGCGTGTGCGATAGCGGATGACCGGCAGGCCTTCCTTGGTCAGCGTAGTGAAGACCAGCTCGCCGATCTCGCCATCCGGAAGAACCTCGCCGGTCATCGGATCGACGATTTCCGGATAGAAATGGTCTTCCCAGATGTGCAGCCCGTCCTTGGTCTCGACGCATTCATTGGCGACGCCCGGTCCCATGACCTCCGACAGGCCGTAGATATCGACGGCATGCATGTCGAAGGCCTGCTCGATCTCCTCGCGCATCGCATTCGTCCACGGCTCCGCCCCGAAAATGCCGACGGCGAGCGAGCTTTCGCGCGGATCGATGCCATGCTTGCGGAACTCGTCGAGGATGGAAAGCATGTAGGAGGGGGTCACCATGATTATGCGAGGGTTGAAATCCTGTATCAGGGTGACCTGCCGCTCGGTCATGCCGCCGGAGATCGGCACCACCGTGCAGCCGAGCCTTTCCGCGCCGTAATGCGCGCCTAGCCCGCCGGTGAACAGGCCATAGCCATAGGCGACATGCACGATATCGCCGCTCCTTCCGCCCGAGGCGCGGATGGAGCGGGCGACGACATCGGCCCAGATATCGATATCCTTCCGCGTATAGCCGACGACGGTCGGCTTGCCGGTCGTGCCGGAGGAGGCGTGAATGCGCACGAGCTTTTCGCGCGGCACGGCGAACATGCCGAAGGGATAGGTGTCGCGCAGATCCTTCTTGGTGGTGAAGGGGAATTTCGCAAGGTCGGAGAGTGTCTTCAGGTCCGAGGGATGGACGCCGGCCTCGTCGAAACGCTGGCGGTAGAAGGGGGAATTCTCATAAGCATGGGTCAGCGACCAGGTCATGCGCTCGAGTTGCAGCGCGGAAATCTCGTCGCGCGAGGCGGTCTCGATCGCATCGAGCGCGCCGGGGCGGGGGGACAGGTCTTCCATGAAATCTCCTCCGGGAATGCTTGATGGCGCCGGCCTCTGTCTCACTCCGGCAGATGTGCGCCCTTGATCGTTCGCGAGTGGCCACGGAATTCCGCGACGATCTCGCCCTCCTGATTGGTGATGCGGACGTCGTAGATGCCGCTGCGCCCGCGACGCGACACTTCCTGCGCGCTCGCCGTCAGCCGGTCGCCGCGAAAGGCCGGGGCGATGAAGCTGACCGAGCAATGCTGGGCGACACTGCGCTGGTTGTGCGAATTGCAGGCGAAGGCGAAGGCGGAATCCGCCAGCGTGAACATGTAGCCGCCATGGCAGGTGCCGTGGCCGTTGGTCATGGCCTCGGTGATATCCATGGCGATGACCGCCTCGCCGGGCGCGATGGAGACAAGCTCCATGCCGAGATGGCGGGTGGCATTGTCGTCGTCCCACATGACCCTGGCGCAGGCCTCGGCCAGCGCTTGCGGCGAAAGGCCGGCGGCGCTCATCGGCCCGAAAACTCCGGCTTGCGTTTTTCGAGGAAGGCGATGACGCCCTCGGCATAGTCGGCGCTCCGGCCGGCGTCGCGCTGCAGGTCGCGCTCGAGATCGAACTGCTGGTCGAGCGAATTGGTGGCGGCGGCCTGGATGGCACGCTTGGTCATGCCGAGGCCACGGGTCGGGCCGGCGGCGAGGCGGGTGGCGAGCGCCATGGCCTCTTCCATCAGCGCATCGTCATCGACGGCGCGCCAGATCAGGCCCCAGTCGGCGGCGGTTTGCGCGGCCAGCGGCTCGCCGGTCAGCGCCAATGCCTTGGCGCGCGCTTCGCCGACCAGGCGCGGCAGGCTCCAGGTGCCGCCGCAATCCGGCACCAGGCCGATCTTGGCGAAGGCCTGGATGAAGCGCGCCGAGCGGGCGGCGAGCGTGATGTCGCAGGCGATGGCGATGTTGGCGCCGGCCCCGGCGGCGACGCCGTTGACGGCGCAGACGACCGGCTTTTCCAGGCTGCGGATCAGCCGCACATTCGGATTGTAGAAAGTGTCCAGTGTATGGCCGAGATCCGGCGTGCCGTTGCGCGGATCGCGATTGCCGAGATCCTGCCCGGCGCAGAAACCGCGTCCGGCGCCGGTCAGCAATACCGCGCGCACCGCGTCGTCCCGATGGGCGCGCTCCAGCCCGGCGCGCAGCGCCAGATGCATTTCCTCGTTGAAAGCGTTGAGCTTTTCGGGGCGATTCAGTGTGAGGCTCAGAACGCCATCGGCAAACGTCTGCAAAACGGTGTTGGATGCGGACATGGTTCCTCCCTCGCGCCCATCCCATTGGCGACGTGGAAAATCCTTGCATAAACCGACCGGTCAGTCAATTATAAATCCGCGACTTGGAGGAGCTGAGATACCCGGGCTTTTTCGCATCCGGCCCTATTGGCCTCTTGCGATGGCCACCATCTGCTCGGGGCGGATCGAGACGTCGAGCACGTCGTCGGGCAGGATTTCCGTATCTTCCCGGGCCGAGAGATCGACCACCCGGCCGTCGATCTTGCGGTGGATGATCAGTTCCGGCCCACCGCCACCGCCGCGCAACTGGGCCTTGACCGCGCCGGTATAGAGCAGCTTTTCACTGGAAGCCTGCAGGCGGGAGGAGAGTTTTTCCAGCGTGATGGTCGCTTCGCGCAAATTGTAGTTCAATTGCGTCCGGCGCTGTTCGTCCTGCTGCTCGATGTTGCGGGCGACCTCTTCCTTCTGACGCTGGGTCTGGTCGACGCGCGAGTCCGTATCGGTGGAGCGGCTGCGCAGCTCCGACAATGAGCGACGTTCGTCATCGACGCGGTTGCTGGCGACCAGTCCCTTGGAGGCCGATTTCGAGGCGCGGTCAAGGGCGTCCTGCTGCAGCCTCAGGCTTTCGGCATTGCTCTTCTGGGTATCCTTCAGCGAAGCCAGCGTCCTTTCCGTATCCTGCAACAGGGTTTGCAGATGCGTGCGCTGCTTGGCGTAGTTCTCCAGCCGCATTTTCAGGTCGTTGCGTTCGAAATCGGCGATCTCGTCGAGGGTCTTGCGGGCCAGCGGCACGGAATAGATCGGAGTCAGGTCGATTTCCGTGGTTCCGGTGATCTCGCTCTTCAGGCTGATGACCAGTGCCTGCTGACGGGCGAAATCGATCCACAGGCCCTCGTTTTCGCTTTGCAGATCCGGGGCGGTCATCAGCGGGTTTTCGGTGCGGAAGCGCAAGGCGTCATAACCGCCGGCAAGCGCGATCGCATGTCGCACCGTCAGGCCGGGGCGATAGGGCACCGCGCCCGGGCGGGAAACGTCGCCGCTGATATAGAAGGGCCGGTGCTCGACCATCTCCACCGTCACATCCGCCGACTGGATACGGCCGTCCTTGGTGAGGCCTTCAGAGAGGGCGATGCGCAGATCCTTGAGCGTGAGCCCTTCGGCCTGCACCTCGCCAAGAAAGGGTACGGAGATATCGCCGTCGACATTGACTGTCACCCGCCGGCCGAAATCAGCGACGCCGAAGACGCCGAGCTGCAGGATGTCGCCTGGCGCCAGGCGATAGCGCGGGCGCTCCTGGGCGGTGGCGATCTGCGGCAGGGTCGCAAACGTCAGCAGCAGGCCGAAAGCAATTCCAGCAAAGGAGCGATGCGGCCTTGCCTCCGGGATCGCGACACAACGGAAAGTCGAAAGGCCGATCGGTTTCATTGGATTGCCTCTTTTGCTTCACTGCGTCTGTCAGCGTCGGACTGACGCACGCGGATCCAGTCGATCAGCAGGGCGGCGGGAAAGGGGGTGCGGGCATCCGGCGCGCCCGGCCAATCGCCGCCGACGGCGAGATTGACGACGAGGAACATCGGCTTGTGCAGGTCGGCCGGCGTCGCGGTCTCGAAGACGGCGCGTCCATCCAGCGACCAGACCAGTCTTTCCCTCGTCCAGGTCAGGCCATAGACGTGGAAATCCGCAGAGAGATCGTCGGTCGAGATACGCCCGGTCGTCCGTGCGGATTTTTCCCCTGTGGGGATGTTCAGGCCGCTATGGGCGGTGACGTGGAGGCTGCTGGTGTCGTGGCCGAGAACTTCAAAAACGTCGAGTTCCGGGGGCCAGGTTCGATCCTGGGGCAGCAGCCAGAAGGCCGGCCACAAGCCACGCCCCTTCGGCACCTTGGCGCGGATCTGCACCGAACCATAGAGGAAACGCACATGCCCGGCACTGTTGAGCAGGCCGGAGGCATAAGCATAGCCATTGCTGCGGGCGCGCAGGCTTTCCGGAACCTGGCTGGCGCGGATCGCCAGAACGCCGTCCTGCAGCCGATAGGGTTCAAGCGCTTGCAAAGCCGGCGCATCGCCGCCCCGGCGCGGATCGACATAATATTGCAGCTCCCGATTGCCGCCATTGCTGCGGTTGCCATCGGGATAGTAGGGCAGCCAGATGCCGCCGGTCGCGGATTGCAGGTTCAGCGTTGAAAAATCGTCCTCGAAAATGGTTTTCCAGTGCGGCGGATCGACCAGTCCTTGCGCGTCCGGGCCGACTTCCGCCCGCGCCGAATGGCTGAAGGCGAGGGTGGCGGTGAAGACGATGGCGACGGCCTGGGCGGCGACGATCCGCGCCGCGCCGCGCCCGGTCGTCATGCCGAGGCCATGCATCAGCTTGACCATGGCGGTAAACAGGACAAGCGCGGCGAAGGCATTGCCCCAGGCTTGCCCATCGATGCCGGCCAGCGCATGGCCGCAGCCCATCGCAGCGGCCAGAACGGCAAGGCCGGCGCCCGTCAGCAGCAGCGCGTCGATTCCGGGGCGAAGCGAGCGGATGACCAGCATCGGCGTGATCCAGCTCATCGCGCCGAGCGGGATGCAGGCGGCGGCGAGCGCCACGGTCGATGCCGTCGAATCCTCGTAGCCGGGAAAGATCACGGCAGTGACGGGACGGGCGAGATAGACGGCGGCGGCGGCGATGAGCGTCAGGACGGCGGTGACGGCGAAAAGCTCCCGCTCGATTTCCCGGGAGCAGGCGTCGGCGCTGGCTTCGATCCGCGCCAGAAATCTCGGATAACGCGTCTGCGCCACCGTCGACATCAGGCCGAGGCCGATCATCGCCAGGCTGGCCGAGAGCGAGAATAGACCGAGATCGTGCGGCGAGGATAGGGTGGCCGAGACCCAGCGATTGGCCCCGAGATAGAGGATCCAGGAAAGATTGAAGGCAAACAACGGCAGCGCGGTGCGCGCCATGGCGAGCAGCGGCAGACGGCGGCGCAGCCGGATCGGCGAGGGCCGGGCAAACAGGAAGGCGCAGAGCGCATAATAGGCGGCAAGTGCGGCAAACGAGCCGGTGATGCCGCCGGCCAGCAGGCCGGCCAGCCGGGGAACCGTCATGCCGAGCTGCAGGATCAGCGCCACGACCGTGAACTCCCACAGCCGCGATGAAGCCCGGAACAGGGTTACCGGGCCATTGGCGATCATCGCCATGATGCCGCCGGCAATGGCAAGCGCGGTATCGAACCGCGGCAGCGCATTGTCGCCGAACAGCGCCAGCAGCGGCAGGATCAAGGCGAGAAGCACGAAGCCGACCAGCCAGAGCGCATTGAGGATATCGAGCCCGGCCTTCAGCACGTCGCTGTCGGCGCGGCCGGGGATCTGCTTGTCGGCCAGTTGCGACAGGCCGAAATCGGCGCGCCCCGCATAGGTGAACAGGCTGGTCAGCAGCGCGAAGGTGCCGAAGGCGGCCGGCTCCAGCAGCCGTGGGGCGAGCAGCGTCGCGCCGCTGCCGAGGATGGTCAGGATCAGCGCGCCGAAGGCATAGGTGAAGGGGCGGCCCAGCCATTGCAGATGCGGCGCATGGCGCATCCGGTCGAAGGCCGGCGGCAGGCGATTGGCGGTGACCGGGCGGAGGGCCAGCGTTTCGGCGTCGGCGGCGATGCTCATGAGGCCACCGCCCTTTCCACGGACCGGTCAGCCGGGATCGTTTTCACGAGGGCCTCGAAGGCGGGGGAGGAGCGGAGGATGCCATGAGCCTTCAGGTCATCGCTGGAGCGATAGCGGGCACTGTTTTCATAGAGAAAACCGGCTCCGGGATGTTTCTTGGCATGGGCGACGTAGCGGCGATATTCGACACCGGCATCCCAATGCTCGCCGCGGCTGACTTCGCTGTGGGCACGCTGGTCGAAATTGGCGAACAGCTTGAAATGCAGCAGCGCCGCCGTCACCTCGGCGACCGGAAGCGGGACGGTGCGATGGTTGGTCGCCCAGCGCTGCCCGTCGCGGCAATGCATCAGCGGCACCTTGGTGATGTCGGGCGGCAACGACCCGATATCGGTCTTCTGCAATCCGATCAGCTTGCCGAGCCGATGATGGCGCAGGTTGCGGGCGGCGCGCGCCACCGCCATCGGCCAGATGCCGAGATGCCGGTATTGCGGATAGAAGACCCGCAGGCGCGGGCCGCCGATGGCCTCGACATCGAGGAAATTCTTCGAGAAGGGCAAGGCGGCCTTGGCGCGCACGCGGTAGTCCGTGTCGAAACAGGGGCAGGTATCGATGAAAGAGGTTCCCTTGACATAGACGGCCTCGGAGACGGGACCTTCGCCATACATGTCGACCATGATGGCGAAGACGGCCTCGTGTCCCTGCGTTTCGAGGAAGCGGCAGAAGGCTTTCAGGCCGATGCGCTCGCAATGGGGATAGACGAACAGCTCGTCGGCATCGATGAACAGGCACCAGTTGCCCGCGCCATGGCGGGCGATCATGTCGTTGATCCAGTTCATGCCGCAGCCGGCCTCGCCGAACGAATCGGCCGTGTGGTACACCACGCAATCGCCCTGCGAGAGCAGGAATTCCATCGAGCCGTCCCGGGAATCGTTGTCGCAGACGAAGAACCGGTCGATGCCGAGCTGGCGGTGATGCTCCAGCAGGAATGGCAGGCGCTCGGCCTCGTTGCGCACCACCATGTAGGCGTCGATGCTGCCGCGCCGGGGGCGAGCCTGCGGATGGTCGGGTCGGGTAAGCTGCATGGTCATGATCGGGCCTCCGGCATGACGGCCTCGCGGGCAAGGATGAGGAAAAAGGAAAAGGTGAGCAGCACCGGCAGGGCGAAGATGCTGACTTCGGTCAGGCCGATGACCATGACCAGCAGAACGAGCTGGTCGCGCGCCGCATCCGGCCGCGAGAGCATCCGCCACAGAAGGACCGCCAACATGCCGAAGGCGGGCAGTGCGCCGATGAAGCCGAGGTTGAAGACGGCCTGGATATACATGTTGTGGGCGTTGACCGGCGCCCCCTGGAATCCCCGGCCGACGCTTTCGATGAGTAGCGCCTCGGTGCCGCCGAAGCCCCAGCCGAACAGCGGTTTCTGCTTGATCAGATCGAAGGACACCGCCCACAATTCCGTCCGCCCGGTCAGCGTCACCACCTCGTTGATCGAGCCGGTGCGCGCCAGGGGCCCAAGAAGCACCGTCAGATCGGGAAACCGTCCCAGCGCCAGCAGCACCACCGCGAGGAAGGCGAAGACCGAGCCGAAAAGCAGGGCGGGCGCGAGCAGCCGCCGCTCGCGCAATGCGATGACCAGCCAGGTGCCGGCGGTGGCGGCCAGCATCGTGCGGCTGTCGGCGGCCATGATGGCGGCGAAGCCGACGACCAGCGACGCCACCAGAACCGTCCAGCCGATCACCTTGCGCCGCTTGAGGATCAGCGCGAAGGTCGCCAGCAGCGCGGCCTGCGCGCCCAGCACGTTGGGATGGCCGGAAAAGCCCCGCAGCCGGTAGACATGTTCCTCCACCGAAGGCGGCAGCCAGGCGATATCGGGAAACACGACGCCCGAAATCAGCCCGATGGTGATGAAGACCAGCAGGGTGAGCGTCAGAAGACGCAGCGTTGCATCCGGGCCGAGCACCGAGACGACGAGGCAGGCGAGGATGATATAGGACGCAAGGCCGAGCGCATTGGCCGCCGTATAGGCCGGGATCAGCGACCAAGCCGCCGAGACGAAGGCCACCAGCCCGTAGAGACAGGCCAGCAGCACTGTCCTTTCGCGCAGAAACGGCAGCAGCCGCCGGACGTGGAAGGGGCAGATGAGGAAGACCAGCAGCCACGAACTGAGCTTGATGATGTTCTCGACATCCATGCCGCCGGTCCGGGCATAGCCATCCATGCGCATTCCGAAGCTGAGGCCGAAAAAGGCGAAGATGAACAGAAGGCCGATTGCCCAGCGTCGGCCACGGATGCAGGCGAGGACGAGCGTCGCGCTGACGACCGCGAGGATGGGAACGAGCGGAAGGGCGGCGACCGACGGTTGCGGGACCGCCCGAAGAAGGAGCGCCAGCCAGGCGAGAATAACGGCGAGCGCGATGCCCGCCGCGACAGCGCCCATGCCCGCCGGGCCTTTCCAGGCGGTATCTGTTGCCGTCGTCATGATTGCTGCATCAGGCGCAGGGTGGTGCGCCGGATGGCAGATGCATTGAGGGCCGCGCCTGCCAGCAGCGCCGCGCCGAAGGCGCCGGCGAGATAGAGCGGCAGGATCGGGAAGACCGGTTTGTCCGGCACGGTTGCCGGCGACAGGACTTCCGCATCCGGCTTCAGGGCTTCTGTGGAGGGACCGCGTGTCTTCATGCGGGTCAGGGCGTCGGCCAGCACCTGCGTGTCGTTGTCGACCCGCAGACGAAGCTCGTCAAGACGCAGGCTCGCCTTGCGACGGTCCACCATGGTCTGGCGTATCTTCTGGATTTCGTCGGTCAGGCGCTTTTCGCGCTCGGCCCAGTTCTCGGCCTCGACACGCACGCTGGTGACGATGCGATCCCGCTCGATTTCCGCCTGCCTGGATATGCTGCGCGCCTCCGTCGGCATGACGGCCAGGCGCGACATGCTTTCCGTCAAGCTCTGGTTCAATTGCCGGATCGTCGGCGAGGCCAAAACTTCCGGCGCGCTGTCGAGCGTGCCGGCCGCCTTCATCGCGGTGAGCGTGTCGGTGCGCGTGCGAAAATCGATGAGCTGGGCGCGGGCATTGGCAAGCTCGGTGCTCAGGGTCGAGAGCTGGGCTTCGAGCGATATCTGAACGCCCTGGTCGATAAGGCCGGATGTGTTGAGAAAATCCTCCATCTCCCGTTGCGAGGTCTCGGCGCGGCGCTTGGCCTCGTCGACGCGGTCGGAAAGCAGCTTGTTCATGGCGTCGGCATCGTCGACCTTGCGCATCACCTGCGCCTTCAGATAGGCGCCGACCAGCGTGTTGGTCAGGGCCGTCGCCTTTTCCGGGTCGTTGGAGCGGAAGCCGACCTTGACGGTGTAGGACTGGCGGTCGCGATCGATCACCATGCGGTGCCAGAGGTTTTCGCGCAGTTGCGTCTCCTCGCGCGCGGCGGCGTTGGCGATGCCGTCGCCGTCGAGCAGGCCGTCGGTCGATGGCGCGATGAAGCCGTGCGCCCAGGTCTGCGGCAAGGCGACGTCAAGAAAGTTCATGACCAGCGCCTGCGCCTTTTCGGTGGCGCCGGGCTTCGGCCGGAATTCGTCGTCCTGTGCCAGATGGTGGATGTCGATCACCTCTTTCGCCAGGTTGACGGAATGCAGCCGGTCGAGATCGGAAATGATGAAGCTTTCGTCCAATGGCTGGCGCGAAGCTTCCAAAACGTCGTTCTGGCCTTCCATATTGGTGGGGCGGAGCACCAGCGTCGCGGTCGATTCGTAGATGCGCGGGATCGACGGCCAGACGATGGCGGCGGCGGCCATCACCGTCATGCCGCCGACGACGAAGCGCCGCACGGAATAGCGCGGTTCCGGCGTCTTTACCCGTTCGTCGGCGCGGGCGCGGATGATCGCCTCCTCCTCGTCGGTGGCATGAAGCGGGATCGGTTTGGAATTGTAGACCCTGGTCATCTCCGTTGTCTCCCTCGCGCCTCAGCTTCTGACGAATGCATAGAGCCTTCCGCGCATCGGACCTGAGATGATGCGGAAGCCGACATAGAGCGTTGTCACCATCAGGAACTGCCGCATCGTCAGAAATCCCGCGCGCAGATAGTGGTATCGGAAGCGGATTTCGTTGACGGCATAGACGAGGCCGCCACGCCGCTCGTTGAGCCCGGCTCCCGTCCGCGATTTGACCAGGACTTTGGGGATGATGTGAAAGCGCACGCCGGCCAGCGCCATGCGAATCCAGAGGTCGTAATCCTCCAGCAGGCCGAATTTCATGCGATAGCCGCCGGCCGAGCGCAGCGCCTCCGCCCGGAACGCGACCGAGGGGTGGACGACGATGTTGCGCCAGTGGAGCGCCTGCACGATCGCCTCATGGGTCGTTGGCGCTGTGCGCAGCCGGGTCGCCGGGTTCTCGTCGTAGAATTCCTCGGCCCAGGAGGCGACGAGCCCGATGTCCGGGTGGCCCTCGAGATAATCCATCTCGAGGGCGATACGGTCCGGCAGGCAGATATCGTCGCTGTCCATACGCAGGATGAAGGGCTGGGTGCAGACGGCCAGGCCCGCATTCAGCGCATCCGCCAGCCCGCAGTTCTTTTCAAGCCGGACCACCAGGAAGTCCCAGGGCGCATCGAGGGCATCGAAATTGGCGATCACCTTTTCCTGGTCGGCTCCAACGGGACCATCCAGCACCAGCACGATCTGGTCGGCGGCGCGTGTCTGGATGCGAAGGCTTTCCAGGCTGGCGGAAAGGTTCGATGCTTTCTCCCGGGCATAGGTCGCCATCAGCACCGATATGCCCATCGCCCGAGCCGGGTCGCCGGCGATCTGTGAGCTTGCCTCGCGTCCGTCCATGATGTCACCTCGCACCGGTGGAGGACAGGATCACGCGTGGCGTGCGGGCCAGGATAATCAGGTCGAGCAGGAGTGTCTGGCGACGCACGTAATCGACATCCAGCTCGACGCGGCGCTGGTAGCTGACGTCGTTGCGACCGCTGACCTGCCACAGGCCGGTGATGCCGGGCAGAACGCTGGCGTATGCGCCGACATGTTCCTTGTAGCGGGCAAGCTCGGCGCTGGTGACCGGCCGCGGGCCGACGAGGCTCATCTCGCCACGCAGCACGTTGAAGATTTGCGGCAGCTCGTCGAAGCTGGTCCTGCGCAGGACCTTGCCGATCGGCGTGATACGGGGGTCGAACATCAGCTTCTGGTCACGGGCCCATTCGTCGCTGGCCTTGGGGTGGTGGCCGAGATATTCGGTCAGGCAATGGTCGGCATCGACGATCATGGTCCTGAATTTCAGGCAGTCGAACGGCGTGATGCCCCTGCCGACGCGCGAATGCCGGTAGAGGACGGGACCGCCATCAAGCGACACGAGAACCGCGATCACCAGCAGCAGCGGCGCAATGACCACAAGCAGGGCAAGCGCAAGCGTCACATCGAAGATACGCTTTGCCGTCGCGCTCCAGGGGGACTGGCGGACAGGCCATGCCGCCAGCGGCACGGCGCGTGACGACACGGATGCATCGCCGAACTTTTGCAATTGATTCACGGCAAGTCCTCCAAAACCGGACAGTCATTCAGGTCTATCGAGGAGCAAGCACACCATTGCAGCGAGGGCGTTTGCAAGGAAACTGAGGGAGTACCTCCAAGGTAACACAATCGAAATAGCTATGAATGACGTAAAATGTAACTATATATGCTTATATATAGTTCAATATGAATAGATTGATTTTTAACGTTGAAATGGATAATCGGATATTACATTATAATTGTTTGAATATTTGATTCGCGGCGAAGTTTCCCGGAAAGTCAGTTGAGCTGAATTTTCGTTTTAATATTTGCGCGCGGCGAGAGGCAAACACCTTTGCGAGGAAGTGAGGGGCCTGAAAAGAGGGAAGACGTATCATGCTTATCCCTACGTATATATTCGATTCCTGTCGGTTGTTTCGCGAGGGCACGCGATTGATCCTTGGGGCGGCATCGTTCGAAGTCCTGGGAATTGGCGAGACGTTGCACGACCTCCACAGCGTGCCGGCGACGGATTCCGCGACCCTGTATGTCATCGGCAATCCCGCCGGCGCGACAGTTTTCGAATTCATCGAATGCATTCTCGCCGCCAATCGTCTCGCCCGCATCGCCGTCGTCGTCGATACCCATGAAGACAGGGCCTCGACGGCGATCCTGGAACGTGGCGCCAAGGGCTATCTGCACAAGAACCTGTCGTCCGAGAGCTTCGTAAAGGCGCTGCAACTGATTTCGGAGGAGTGCTCGGTCGTTGCCGGCTGGCCGATGGCGCGGGATGGTCGTGCCGCGGCGGCGATGACTCTGCCGCTCTCCATGCGTCCGCCATCCCTCGTGGAGGAGCGAATCATCCGGGCCGAACCCGAGACGGCGGATCGTGAAGACACCGGGGCCGTTGCCGATGAAACGGCGGCCCGTCTCGTGCTGAACAATGCGCGGGCCGGCCTGCGCCTGCGCAACCTTTCGCCGCGCGAGACCGCCATCCTCAAGCTTGTGATGAGCGGCGAATCCAACAAGCAGATCGCCCGCGACCTCAACATCACCGAAAGCACCGTCAAGGTTCATATCAAGACCATCCTGCGCAAGATCGACGTGAAGAACCGCACGCAAGCCGCCATCTGGGCTTTGGCCGATCCGGATTTCACGCCGCCTTCCCAATCCCATTAGGGCGAAGACTCGATCGGCCTGGAGCGTCTCCGGTTCGCCGGAAACGCTCTCATTGTCTGTCGGGTGAATTTTCGTTCCGGAGCACGCCCCGCGTCCGTGGGCGATGCTCTATCGCGTTGTTTCGATGCTCGATTTTTTTGGAGAGATCAGTCTGCTTGTCGCGCTTTGGATCGCGCCCGCGACTGCGTCATAAAGGAGAGGCAAGTTTCGTGGTGATCGCCACGCGCGGAATGCCGTTGGGGTCGAGAACGAACAGCACCTCGCTGTAGGCCTTGGTGCGGGTGATCATCGATGCGGCCTGCCGTTCCTGCCCGTGGCCGAATTCGAAGGCCAGCCAGCCGCCGGGCTTCAGGAAGTCCAGGGCCTCCCGCACCAGCCGCTGCTGGATGGAAATGCCGTAAGGCCCGCCGTCGAAGGCTTCGCGCGGTTCGGAATCGAGCAGATGGGCGCGATCGCCGTTCAGCCGGCCGGTGGAAATATAGGGCGGATTGCACATCACCAGATCCACCTGGCCTTCCAGCCCGATGTTCCTGATGTTCTCGAACATATCGCCCTGCACGACGGTGACGCGATTTTGCAGTTCGTAGCGCAGCACATTGTTCCAGGCGACCGCTACGGTATCGGCGGTCAGGTCGCAGGCCCAGACGTCGGCGTCGCGAATCTGATGTGCGATGGCGATCGCCAGATTGCCGCAGCCGCAACACATGTCGATGACGCGCGGGCGCGCCGGACCCTTCGACAGGCGCTCGATGCAAACCTTGGCCAGCAGCTCGGTTTCCTTGCGCGGCGCAAGCACATTCGGCCCCAGCCGGAAGCTGAGATCCATGAAAGTCGCCAACTTGTTCTTGAACGTGTTCATCTCCGGTTGCGAGAGCGCTACGTCTCCGGGATGGAACAAATCCTCCGCCATATCGGAGGGCGTTGATTGCCGATCATTGCGTGACATCGATTTTCCTCCGCCGCCGGGGCTATTGCACACGCCGCGCGCATACCTATGCCGAAGCCGGCGGCCCCCACGGCGGCGATGGTCCCACCAGAATTCGGGGGCGTAAAGATCGCGGTCACGGCGCATGCGAGTTACCTCCTTCGCGTATGCGCCGGGACGGCTAATCATCCCGCCCGGGGTAGTCCCTTTGCGCCGTTGCTTCGCCCGTGAAGCGCCGACAAGCTTGGTCTTGCGGAAATGGCGTCGCGAGACTTTGCGGCGAACCCTGCATTGTGAGGCGAGTATGTGTGGAATTGTCGGATATTTCGGCCATGGCATGGCCCCTGATGCGGCGGAAATCGTCCTGCAGCGCATGAGCCATGCGCTGCGCCATCGCGGCCCCGACGATTCCGGCGTTCATGCCGAAATTGCTGCCGGCTTCGGCCATCGGCGTCTTTCGATCGTCGGCCTGGCCGATGGCCAGCAGCCGATGTGCAATGCCGACGGCGCACTGTGGATCAGCTTCAACGGCGAAGTCTTCAATCATGTCGAACTCCGCAGAATGCTGGAAGCGAAGGGGTATCGCTTCCGCACCGCCTCCGACACCGAAGTGATCCTGCATCTCTATGAAGAGAAGGGCGACGCCTGCATCGACGAACTGAACGGCGATTTCGCCTTCGCCATCTGGGACAGCCGGCAAGGACGGATGCTGGTCGCCCGCGACAGGATGGGCGTGCGGCCGCTGTTCTATGCCGAGCGGCGCGGCATGGTCTTCTTCGCTTCTGAAATCAAGGCGCTGCTGGAAGTGCCCGGAATCGAGGCCGAAATTGATCCCTTCGCGCTCGACCAGGTTTTCACCTGCTGGGCGCCTGTTCCGCCGCGCACCATGTTCAAAGGCGTTCTGGAACTGCCGGCCGGTCATTGCATGGTGCTGGATGGATCGGGTATGGCCATCCGGCAATATTGGGATCTCGACTTTCCGCAGGATGTCTGCGGCGCGCAGGATGAGCAGGCCATTGCCGAGGAATTGCTCGCGCTTCTCGACGATGCGACGGCGATCCGTATGCGCGCCGATGTCCCCGTGGGCGCCTATCTCTCGGGCGGGCTCGATTCCTCGGTGACCTGCGCGCTGGCGAAACCCTATGCCGCCTCGGGCTTGCGCACCTTTTCCGTGACCTTCGATACGCCGGAGCATGACGAAAGCCCGTTCCAGCAGCAGATGGTCTCTGCGCTCGGAACCCGTCATTCCGCCGTCGCCTGCGGGCCGGAGGAGATCGCCGGCGCATTCCCGGCCGTCATCGCCCATACGGAAAAACCGGTCATCCGCAGCGCGCCGGCGCCGCTGCATGTCCTGTCGCGCCATGTGCGCGATGCGGGCATGAAAGTGGTGCTGACCGGCGAGGGTGCCGACGAGGTATTTGCCGGCTACGATCTCTTCAAGGAGGCCAACGTTCGCCGCTTCTGCGCCCGCCAGCCGGGCTCGCGTCGCCGACCGCTGCTCTTCAGCCGCCTCTATCCCTATCTGCCGGGATTGACCCAGCAGACTCCGGAATCCCTGGCCGCCTTTTTCGGTGCGAAGGGCGAGGATATCGGCGATCCGCTCTTCTCGCATCGCCCGCGCTATCGCAGCACGGCGGCTGCGAAGCTCTTCTTTTCCGGCGATCTGCGCAAGACGCTCGAGGGATATGACGCCACCGACGAGATCCTCGCCCGCCTGCCCGGTGATTTCGGCCGCTGGCATCCGCAACATCAGGCGCAATATCTCGAAACAAAATTCCTGTTGCCGGATTACATCCTGTCGAGCCAGGGCGACCGGATGGCCATGGCGCATGGCGTCGAAGGACGTTTCCCCTTCCTCGACCACCGCGTCGTCGATTATGCCGCGCGGCTTAAGCCCTCGTTGAAGCTTCGCGGCTTCGTGGAAAAGCATATCCTGCGCCGGGCCGTGGCCGATCTCCTGCCGCCCGCCATCGCGCAGCGCACCAAACAGCCCTACCGCGCCCCCGACAGCCGTTCCTTCCTGGCGGGACAGGAGCCGGATTATGTCCGCTGCTGCTTCTCCGCCCAGGCGCTGGAGGAGACCGGGCTCTTCAATCCGGCCGCGGCCGGGAAGCTGATCGAAAAATGCCGCCGCCAGACGGATGGCTTCCGGGACAACGCCGCCTTCGTCGGCATCCTGTCCACCCAGCTCTGGCATCGGACTTTTACCAGACAATCCCTTTTGAACGATGGCGACCGCCTTCTGGCGGCAGTGAACTGAGGAGAGGCATGATGATGTACCTGAAAGAGCAAATCCGGGCCTTTATTGTCGAAAGCTTCCTGTTCGGCGATACCACGCGCGCCCTGTTGGACGACGATTCGCTCATCGAGAACGATGTCGTCGATTCCACCGGCATCCTCGAACTCGTCAGTTTCGTCGAGGATACGTTCGCCATCACCGTCGCCGACGTCGAGATCCTGCCGTCTAATTTCGATTCCATCGCCAGGGTCGCGGCCTTCGTGGCCGGCAAGTCGGCCGTTTCAGCCCCGCTTGCCGTGGCAAGCTAGACGCGGAGGCGGCGATGCGTGTCGAGGATTTCCTGAAGGAAAGCGCCGGGCGATACGGCGACAAGACGGCTGTCATCGCCGGTGCGACAAGGCTGAGCTACGCCGCGCTCGACGCTGCCTCCGACCGGCTGGCCGCGCGCCTGCAGGAGGGCGGGGTCATGCCGGGCGACCGCGTCGTCATCTTCATGGACAATCGCTGGGAGGCGGTGGTCGCGATCTTTTCGGTGCTGAAGGCCGGTGCGGTGTTCAGCCCGGTCAATCCCTCCACCAAGGCGGCCAAGCTCGCTTATGTCTTGCGCAATTGCCGGGCGCGGGCGGTCATCGCGCAGGCCAGTCTCCGTCCGGTGCTGGACGAGGCGCTCGCCGAGGCCCCGGATGTCGTCCTCACCGTCATCTCGGGAGAGACGCAGGCGCTGCCGCCCGGCGCCCTCGGCTTTATGGACTGCATCTGCGGCGACGCCCGGCCGATGCCCCATGGCGGTATCGATATCGATCTCGCCATGCTGATCTACACTTCGGGTTCGACCGGCCGCCCCAAGGGGGTGATGATGACCCATCGCAACATCGAGGCGGCCTCGCGCTCGATCACGACCTACCTCGAAAACACGCCCGACGACATCATCCTCAACGTGTTGCCGGTCGCCTTCGATTACGGCCTCTACCAGGTGCTGATGGCCATACGCATGGGCGCGACCATCGTGCTGGAAAAATCCTTCGCCTTCCCGCAGGCGGTATTCGAGACCATGCGGCGCGAGAAGGTGACCGGCTTCCCGCTGGTGCCGACCATGGCGGCGATGATTCTCGGCATGCGCGATCTGCAGCCGGACTTCCTGCCGGGCCTGCGCTACATCACCAACACCGCCGCCGCCCTGCCGCCGGAACATATCGCCAGGTTGCGGGCCCTGTTCCCAGGCGTGACGCTTTATTCCATGTATGGGCTGACCGAATGCAAGCGCTGCACCTACCTGCCGCCCGCCGAGCTCGACATCCGCCCCGGTTCGGTCGGCATCGCCATACCGAACACGCAGGCCTATGTCGTCGACGATGACGGAAGGAAGGTGGCGCCTGGCGTTACCGGCGAGCTGGTCATTCGCGGCCCGCACGTCATGCAGGGTTATTGGGAGGACGATGCCGCCACCGCGCGCGTGCTTAAACCTGGCTTCAACCCCTGGGAAAAGGTGCTGATGACAAACGATCTCTTTCGCACCGACGAGGACGGTTTCCTCTATTTCGTCGGTCGCAAGGACGACATCATCAAGACGCGTGGCGAGAAGGTCGCGCCCAAGGAGGTCGAGGCGGTCATCCATGCCATGCCCGGCATCGTCGAAGCGGTGGTCTTCGGCAGGCCGGACGCCGTTCTCGGCCAGTCGGTCCATGCCGTCGTCGTCGCGTCCGGCGCCGACGTCACCGAACAGGCGGTCATCCGTCATTGCCAGCGGCATCTGGAGGATTTCATGGTGCCGCGCGCGGTGTCGCTGCGCACCGAACTGCCCAAGACCGATACCGGCAAGGTCAGCCGCCGGCTGGCCGCGGAAGACTACGAACGAGCCATGGAGTCTGTAGTATGAGCGCGATCCTCCGCACCGTCCAACCGCCGCTTTCGCCGCAAAGCCTGCGCATCGACGCAGCCGCCGAAGTCGGGCGAATCACCTCGAACTTGCGCGAACAGGTGCATTTCGACCTGCGCCGGCGCGGGCTGGTCCTCGGTCTCTCGGGCGGGATCGATTCCAGCGTGTCGGCGGCGCTCGCCGTGCGGGCGCTGGGATCGAATGCGGTTTTTGCGCTGCTGATGCCGGAAAACGATTCCGATCCCGAAAGTCTGGCGCTCGGCCGCAGGGTGGCCGAGACCTTCGGCATCAAATGGACCGTCGAGGAAATCGGCCCGATCCTTGCCGCCATGGATTGCTACGGACGCCGCGATGCCGCGATCCGCAGCATCGAGCCCGCCTATGGGCCGGGCTGGTCCTGCAAGGTGTCGATCAACAGCCCGCTGGAAGGCGAGAGCTACGCGATTTCCATGCTGGTGCTGCAGGCGCCGGACGGCACCATGAGTCGCCACCGACTGCCGGCGGCCATCTATCTCGCCATCATCGCCGCCACCAACATGAAGCAGCGCACACGCAAGCAGATGGAATACTATCATGCCGACCGGCTGAACTATGCCGTGCTCGGCACGCCGAACCGGCTGGAATACGACCAGGGCTTTTTCGTCAAGAACGGCGACGGTGCCGCCGATGTCAAACCCATCGCCCATCTCTACAAGTCCCAGGTTTACCAGCTTGCTGAATATCTGGGCGTTCCCGAGGACATCTGCCGGCGCCCGCCGACCACCGACACCTGGTCGCTCGCCCAGACGCAGGAGGAATTCTATTTCTCGCTGCCGCATGACCGCATGGACCTTTGCCTCTATGCGATGAACGAGAAAATCAGCGTCGAGGAAACGGCCGGAGCAACCGGGCTTTCAGCCGTTCAGGTCGAGCGCGTCTGGCAGGATATCCGTTCGAAGCGCAAGGCGACACGGCCGCTTCATCTTGCCCCACTGCTCGTCGAAGACGTGTTTTGAACCATCCGCGGGGAGACGCCGATGACCGAGGCAGACGACGACACACGCAACCGCCGACTCGAAAAACTGCGCTTCTGGCGGCGCGCCTGCGCCGATCAGGGCGCGAAATGGAAATGCTACAACGACAACGGTGCCGATATTCCGCTGATCTTCTTTCACGGCGATACCGATATGGGTGGCCTTTATGTGCGCCGCCTCGCTGCCGAATGCGGTTATCCGGTCGCCGCCCTTGCGCCCCGCAGCATCGAGGAACCCGGCCTTCGCCCCTGCGTCGAGGCGCTGGGCAAGGATATGGTCGAAGATATTCTCGCCTTCCGTCCTTCAGGCCCCTATCGGCTGGGAGGGTACTGCAACGGTGCGATCATCGCCTATGAATGCGCCCGTCGCCTCAGGGAGCGCGGCCACGAGGTTGAGGTCGTCGTGATGATCGAGCCGGCGTCTCTGAACACGCGGCCGGTTTTTCGCGCCGTTCAGCAATTGATCGCCGCGATGCTGCCGCCGCCCGAGGCGCGGTCGCTGAAGGCCCAACAGCGTTTCGGCGATGTCATGCATGTCGTCTGGAACATCGGCCGCCTGCTGCATCTGTCGCCGCGCGAATTGCTGGGCCTCGTCCGCTATCTCGGCCATCGGCGCATGATGTGGCGCGGCCATCTGGTGGCGGGCGAACAGGAGGCCCTGGACCAGGAACGGCAGGTGCGGGAAACCGATGCCGCCTTCAAGACCTTCCACTGGCGTTCGGTATCGACCTATCTGCCGTTGCCGACGCAGATCCCGATCGTGGCGCTGTCGACCGGCATGGATGGCGGCGGGCGCCGTTGCGGCATGTATGACGGTGTGCAATGGGCTCGAGTCGCAGCGAATTTTCGCCATATCCGGCTGCGCGGCCACCATGCCACCTGTCTTTCGACCCATGTCGGCGAGCTAGCGTCCGACCTGAAATCCATCCTTCGCGGCCTGCCGCCGGGCAAGACCGAGCCGCCAGCGCAAAGGCTCGCCAGACAACAGGGCGATTTCACGATGCTGGCGCTCGGCAAGGCCCCGGGTTCGTGATGGCCTGATCCGACGACAGCCACTTGATCCGCCTCGCAATCCATGCCTCTATTCGACCTTGAATCGGGTGAGGATTTGCCGTGGCAGCTTCGGGCATGACGACAGCCGCCTCGCGGCGGCGCAAGCCTTTGGCAGCCGCGGTCCCGTCCCAGGCGCAAAGTGCAACAGAAGAATTCGGAACGGGTGTCTTGCTGAAAAATTCCACGCGGGTCGGCCCCGGCTTTCCACAGGTCGTCGTTCTCGTCGGCGCAACCGGCGATCTTTCACGGCGCAAGCTGCTGCCGGGATTGTTTCATCTCATCAAGGCGGGCTTCATCCCGGGTTGCCGGATCGTTGGCGTCTCGCTCGACGATATCGACGCCGATGGTTTCCGTGCCATTGCCCGCGAAGCGCTGGAAAAATTCCTGACCCGCAAATTCACGCAGGCCGAGTGGGAGGCTTTCTCCGCCTCGCTGGATTACGTGCCGCTGTCGGCCGGCGCCGGCGTGCTGAAGGAAGCGGTCAACCGGGCCGAAGAGGCGCTGGGGCCGGAGACGCGGCGCGTGCATTATCTCTCCGTGCCGCCCAAGGCCGCCCTGTCGGCCGTGCAGCTTCTTGCCGAGGCCGGGCTGGTGGAGCATTGCCGCATCATCATGGAGAAGCCGTTCGGCACCGACCTCGCCAGTGCCGTCGAGTTGAACAAGAAGCTGCACGAAGTCTTCGACGAAAAGCAGATTTTCCGCATCGACCATTTCCTCGGCAAGGAGCCGGCGCAGAACATTCTCGCCTTCCGCTTCGCCAATGGCCTGTTCGAGCCGATCTGGAACCGCAACTTCATCGATCATGTGCAGATCGACGTGCCGGAGACGCTGGGCCTTTCCACCCGCGCCGCCTTCTACGAGACCACCGGCGCCTATCGCGACATGGTGGTCACCCACCTTTTTCAGATTCTCGCCTTCATGGCGATGGAGCCGCCGACGGCACTCGAGCCGGCGCCGATCTCGGAAGAAAAGAACAAGGTGTTCCGCTCCATGCTGCCGATCGAGCCGCGCGACGTGGTGCGCGGCCAGTATATCGGCTATCGCAAGGAGCCGGGCGTCGATCCGGAAAGCGACACGGATACTTTCATTGCGCTCAAATGCGCCATCGACAACTGGCGTTGGGCCGGCGTGCCCTTCTTCCTGCGCACCGGCAAACGCCTGGCCGAGGGACAGCGCATCATCTCGATCGCCTTCCGCGAGCCGCCGAAATCGATGTTCCCGGCCGGTTCCGGTGTCGGCGCGCAGGGGCCCGATCATCTGACCTTCGACCTGGCCGATGCCTCCAAGGTGTCGCTGTCCTTCTACGGCAAGCGTCCGGGCCCGGGCTTTCGGCTCGACAAGCTGTCGTTGCAATTCGCCATGAGCGAAACCGGCCTGATCGGCGAGGTGCTGGAAGCTTATGAGCGCCTGATCCTCGACGCCATGCGCGGCGACCACACGTTGTTCACCACCGCCGAGGGCATCGAGCGTCTCTGGGAAATTTCCCAGCCGCTGCTCGAAAACCCGCCGCCGGTCCGCCTCTACGACCAGGGAAGCTGGGGACCGAAATCGATCCACCAGCTCATCGCCCCACATGCCTGGCGCCTGCCCTTCGAGCGCGCTTGGCGGGATTCGGCAAAGGGTGAGTGATCGTCAAAGGAGATTGCAGCCGGCGCATTCGCCGGCTACGACCTCATGGCGAGGCCTTGCTTTTTGTCCCCGAGGTCTGCCATGTCCTGTGAAACCTGTCGCGCCCAAGCCGTCGACTATGTCGAAAGCGGCCGATTGAAGCAGGATTTGGCGCGCCTTGTCGCGCGCCAGTCCGTCAGCCAGTCCGAGGGGACGCCCGAGGAGCTATGAGCCTATCTGGCCGAGGATATCGGGCCGCTGCTTCAGGACCATGGCCTCGAAATCGCCATCCACGACAATCCGCTGCCCGGCGGGCCACCCCTGATGATCGCCAGCCATATCGAGGGTGCGGCCTTGCCGGCCGTGCTGGTGTATGGCCACGGCGATGTCTGCAATGGCGAGGCGCAGGAACTGACGCCCTCCGAACGCGTTTTCGGCTGGAATTCCTTCGCGCTGCTCGCCACTTCGTCCGGAGCGATTGCCGCGTCGCAATCGGCGATTTCCGGCGTGGCGCGCGCCGTCGGGCAGTTGCGTTTCGTTGTCGGCACCGATGTCGACGACATCGTGCCAGCGCTGCGGCGCCATCTGGAGACCAATGGTTTCGAGATGGTCGAGATCGCTTGCCGGGGCGAGCCCTTCAAGGCGACGCGTTTCTCGCTCGACAATCCCTGGGTGCGCTTCGTCTGCGAGTCCGTCGCCCGCAGTACGCGGCAGCCGCCGCATATCCTGCCGAACCTCGCCGGCTCGCTGCCGAACGAGATGTTCGTCGACATCCTCGGCCTGCCGACGATCTGGCTGCCACATGCCCATGCCGAATGCGGCCAGCACGGGCCGAACGAGCACGCTCTCCTGTCAGTTGCCTGTCAGGCCATGGTGATGATGACCGAGCTGTTCCTCGACATCGCAGACGGCGCGCCGCGAGCAGCGTGACTCAGAAACTGTTGCGTTCGTGATAGGTGCGCAGGAAGGACTGGATGCGGGCGTCCTGCGGGTGATGCAGGATGCGGTCGGGGCTGTCGACGCCGACCAGTTCGCCCTTTTCCATGAACACCACCTGATCGGCGACATGGGCGGCGAAGCCCATTTCATGCGTCACGACCACCATGGTCATGCCTTCGCTCGCCAGCGTCTTCATGACGTTCAGCACTTCGCCGACCAACTCCGGGTCGAGCGCAGAGGTCGGCTCGTCGAACAGCATTAGCCGCGGTTCCATGGCGATGGCGCGGGCGATCGCCACGCGCTGCTGCTGGCCGCCGGAGAGGCGGGAAGGGTGGTTCGCCATCCTGTCTGCGAGCCCGACCTTGGTCAGCGCCTCGGCGGCGCGCTGGCTTGCCTCGCTCTTGGACATGCCGCGCACCCGCATCAGCCCTTCGGCAACGTTTTCGCGCGCGGTCATGTGCGGCCAGAGATTGAACTGCTGGAATACCATGCCGATGGAGCGGCGCATCTCGCGCAGCTTACGGCCGGGCATCTTCCTGCCGGGCGCGTCATAGCCGATCATCGTGCCGTCGATGCGGATCTCGCCGGAATCATATTGTTCGAGAAAGTTGATGCAGCGCAGCAGGGTGGACTTGCCGGACCCCGAGGGGCCGATCAGGCAGGTGACCTTGCCCGGGGGAATGGTGAGATCGATGTCCTTCAGCGCGTGAAAGGTGCCGAAATGCTTGTTGACCTTGCGGATCTCGACGGAAGAGGCAGCAACCATCCTAAGTCCTTTCGATGAGATGTTTGGTGACGCGCGCTTCGAGCCAGCGGCCGACATTCGAGATGGTCTCGACCAAAGCCCAGAAGAACAGCGCCAGCACGAGGTTGGCCTCCAGATAACGGAAGGTTTCGGTCGACATGCGCTGGACCTGGTACATCAGCTCCGGCACGGTGATGATCGACAGGATGACCGTTTCCTTGGTGAGGATGATCGAGAAATTCACCAGCGCCGGCAGCGACGAGACGAGGCCGAGCGGCAGCAGGATGCGGCGTACGATGGAAGGTTCGCTCATGCCGATGGCGCGCGCCGCCTCGATCTGGCCGACCGATACGGCGCGGAAGCCCGAGCGGAAAATCTCCGCGAAATAGGGGCTGCCATAGATGGTGAGGCCCAGCAGGCCGGCGGGCAGGGCATCGAGCCTGAGTCCGACCAGCGGGCCGCCGTAATAGAGCACGAAGAGCTGCACGAGGAAGGGCGTGCCCCGGATGATCTCGATATAGACCTGAATGATCCGTCCGACCCAGCGCGAGCCGTAGCGTTGGACGAGCGCGATGACGAGGCCGAGCGCCATGCTGAAGATCGTGCCCAGGAACCAGCAGAGGATGGTGTTGCCGAAGCCGGAGAGCAGACCGGGGCCGTATTGTTGCAGGATGCTCCAATCCATCAGATAGCCGTCCTGTGTTCGAGGTAGCGACCGAGCACCGCGAGGCAGAGGTTGATCGCCAGATAGATGCAGGCGGCGGCGATATAGACTTCCAGCGGCCGGAAGGTGGTGGCGGCCTGCGCCTGGCTGGCGCGGGTGATCTCGAGGATGCCGACGACCGACACCAGCGAGGATGCCTTGACCAGCAGGATCAGCTCGTTGATGAGGGCGGGCAGCGACAGGTTGAAGGCCTGCGGCAGGATCACCCGTGTCCAGATATCGCGCGGGGTCATGCCGATGGCGATGGCGGCTTCCGCCTGTCCGCGCGGCAGGGCGGCGATGGCGCCGCGCCAGATTTCCGAAATATAGGCGCTGGCGCAGATGCCGACCGTCACCACGGCGGCGACCATGGCCGGCACGTCCAGCCCGATCACCGGCAGCGTGTAATAGAAGACGAGAAGCTGTACCAGAAGCGGTACGCCGCGCAGAAAGCTGACCCAGAGCATCGCGAAGCGGCGCAGCCAGGCATAGGGCGAGAGCCGGGCGGCGCAGACCAGCGTTCCGATGACGAGCCCCAAGCCGATGCCGAGCACCGAGATCAGCAGCGTATAACGGGCGGCCCAGAACAGCGGGCCGAAACTTTCCAGGAAGACGGAAATCGAGAACATGCGCCCCTCATGGTCACCAGGCGCGTTTCCGGTATAGCGGATCCGCGCCGACCCCTTGTCTTTCAACCGCCGCAAGACACTGCGGCGCTTGAGGAAAACGGGCGGAGCCCGAAGCTCCGCCCGGTCTCGTTTACTTGGTCGGCACTTCGCGGGGAAGCTCGGTGTAGCTGCCGAGCCACTTTTCCTGGATCGCCTTGATGCGGCCGTCGTCGGTCATCTTCAGGACGGCATCGTTGATGGCCTTGACGAGGCTGGCGCTATCGGCGTCCTTGCGCAGAACCCAGGCAAAATAGGTCGGCGCGCC
The DNA here is from genome assembly GCF_029601685.1 of Rhizobium sp. YJ-22. Taxonomy (NCBI): domain Bacteria; kingdom Pseudomonadati; phylum Pseudomonadota; class Alphaproteobacteria; order Hyphomicrobiales; family Rhizobiaceae; genus Rhizobium; species Rhizobium sp. YJ-22. The sequence goes on from NZ_JARRIR010000013.1 coordinate 72,905, forward strand.
GAATTGCGACGGCGTAAACAGGGCAAAGCTTTCCGGACGATTCTTCACGAGATAGGTGAGGTTCGGCAGCGAGCCGGCGACGGCATCGAGACGGCCGGCGGCGAGGTCGGCATAGGCCTCGTCCGTGGTGCCGTATTCCTTGACGGTGACGCCGCCCAGCTTTTCGCCATAGGCGGTGAGCTGCTTGAACTGCGCCGTGCCCTGCTGGACGCCGACGGTCTTGCCCTTGATGTCTTCCGGCTTGGTCAGCTCGGTGTTGCTGGCGGCCTTGACCAGCGAGACAGTCGCATCGGCGATCGGCAGGGTGAAGGCGTAGCGCTCCAGGCGCTCCGGGGTGATGGTGACGGGGGCGATGACGATGTCGAACTTCTTCACTTCCAGGCCGGGCAGCTCGGCGGTCCAGGGAATGTCCTGGTAGACCGGCTCGACGCCGAGTTCCTTGGCGACGCCGTCGAACAGATCCTTGGTCATGCCTTCATAGGTGCCGTTGTTGAGCACGTCGAAGGGGGCGTAGTGCATGTCGGTCGCGGTGACGATCTTGCCGGCGGCCTTGACATCCGCGAGCTGGTCGGCGAGCGCCGGACCGGTCGCGGCAAGCGCTGCGATGCCGAACAGCAGGGATTTCAACGTTTTCGATAGGCTCATTTCATCCTCCTTGGTGAAAGCTGGGACTGGCTGGATCAAACGCGTTTCCGCCGCTCCGGTAAAGATCAGGCGAGCATATTTCCCGCGATAATAATGCGCTGGATCTCGCTGGACCCCTCATAGATTCGCATGATGCGCAGATCGCGGTTGATCCGCTCGATCGGAAAATCACGGGTATAGCCATAGCCGCCGTGGATCTGCAGCGCCGTATCGGCGATCCTGCCGGCCGCTTCGGAGGCCGCGAGCTTGGCCATGGAGGAGGCCAGCGTGAAACGGCCGCCCTCGTCATGCGCCTTCTGGCGCTGGCGGGCGGCGTCCTGCGACAGCAGCAGCGCGGCGCGATAGGCGACACCCATGTCGGCGATCATCCAGCGGATGCCCTGGCGATCGCTGAGCGACTGGCCGCCGATCACCCGCTCCTTCGCATAGGCGATGGCGGCGTTCATCGCCGCTTCGGCAAGACCGAGACACTGGGCGGCGACTTCGATGCGGCCATTGTCGAGCACCTGCATGGCGGTGCGGAAACCACGGCCCTCTTCGCCGAGCAGGGCGTCCGCCGGCAGGTGACAGTCGATGTTGAGCGTGAAGACATGGCCGCCCTTCAGGCCCATGGTCTTTTCGGCGGGACCGGCATCCAGCCCCGGCGTGCCCTTCGGTAGGATGAAGGCGGAAATGCCGCGATGGGCCTTTTTCGGATCGGTGACGGCATAAAGCACGATGAAATCTGCGACGCCGCCATTCGAGATGAAGCACTTCGTGCCCTTGAGGTGCCAGCCGCTTTCGGTGCGGCGGGCGCGGGTCTTCATGTCGGCGGGGTCGGAGCCGGCGCCGGGCTCGGTCAGCGCGAAGGCGCCGAGCGCCTCGCCGGTCGCGGCCTTCGGCAGCCATTGCTGCTTCTGCGCCTCGCTGCCGCCGATCAGGATCGAATCGGTTGCAAGGTAATGCGCCGTCAGTGCCGAGGCGGTCGAGCCGCAGGCGCCGGCAACGATCGCCACCGCGCGCAAAAAGGCGGGGGCGGAAATGCCGCTGCCGTCATACTCCTCCGGCAGGTTGGCGCCCATCATGCCGACTTCACCGAGAAGCTTGAGCTGCCGGTGGACGAAGGTGGAGGTCTCGTCCGTCTCATGGGCGAGGGGGGCGATCTGTTCGGCGCAGACGCGGGTCAGCACGTCGCAGAACAAAGCCTCTTCCTCGGAAAGCATGTGCCAGTCGTCGCTCATCGGGTTTCCTCCAGTCCGAATTCCCGCAGGATAGTGTCGATATCGCCGCCAAGACGCGGCGCCGATGTGGCGGCGACCGGCTTTTCGCCGTCGAAGCGCACCGGCTGGCCGATGGTTGGAGCGAGCCCGAGCACCGGATGCGGCAGATGGCTGACGAGGCCGCGCGCCGCCGAATGTTCGTTATCCGCAGCCTTGGCGATATCCCAGATCGGCGCGGCCGGCAGGCCAGCGCCAGCCAGCGCCGCCACGGCGTCCTCGGTCGTCAGGGTTTTCGACCAGGCCTCGATCAGTGCCTTCAGGGCAGGCTCGTGTGTGGTGCGGCTTTCGTCCGTGGCGAAGCGCGGGTCGGCGGCGGCTTCCGGCGTGCCGATCAGCGCCGCAAGGGTTGAAAACTGCTTGCCGTTCAGCACCGCGATCACCACCTGCCCGTCCGTCGTCGCAAAGCAGCCGAACGGCGTGGACAGCGGATGGCGATTGCCGACCCGCTTCGGCAACATGCCGGCATAGAGATGCAGCGCATGGCTGGTGGTCAGCATCGAGAACAGCGCATCATACATGGCGACGTCGAGGGTCGCGCCCTGTCCGGTACGGTCGCGCTGCACCAGCGCCGCCATGATCGACCAACTCGCAAACAGGCCGGCGATCAGGTCGGCGATGCTTTCGCCGGTCTTGAGCGGCGCGCCACCCTCTTCGCCGGTGCCGGCCATCAGGCCGGACATGGCCTGGACGACGAGATCATAGGCCGGCAGATCCTTGAACGGCCCGGCCTGGCCGAAACCGGAAATCGAGCAATAGACCAGCCGGGGATTGACCGTCCGCAACTCCTCGGGGCCGATCCCCAGCCGGGCGGCGACGCCGGGGCGGAAATTCTCCACAACTACGTCGACACGCGCCGCGATCGCCCGGGCGATCGCCTGGTCCTCCGGCTTCTTCAGATCGAGCACCAGGCTCTTCTTGCCGCGATTGTTGAGGGTGAAAAGCGCGCTCTCGCCCTTCAGGAACGGGCCGATATGGCGATAGTCGTCGCCCGACGGCGGTTCCAACTTGATGATTTCGGCGCCAAGATCGGCGAGCAGGGCGGTGCAATAGGGGCCGGCAAGGACGCGGGACAGATCCAGCACCTTGATTCCGGCAAGCGGTCCCGTGGAAACGGGCGTCAGTTCAGGCATGGATGCCTCCGACATGTCTGGCACTCGACGCCGGACGGCAGCCGGCCCGGCGCCTTGCGGACGGGGAAATCTTTTCGGGATCGAGGACGGAAGAGGGGTATTGCAAAAGACCGGCAGGCGCCGGCGCGCAGGCTGTGGCCGCATCTGCGGTATTGCGGAATGCCTGCATGTAATGCGTCCTCCCAGCCGCCGTGCAATGCCGATATGTATAAATGTAATCGCGCTTATGTCTAGACATATTTTTTCTTTTCGCCTAGCTTCGAACGGAAATGTCGTCCTTCTCGTCAGAAGGGAGGATTGGATGACCGACAAGCGCGCAGGCGCCAAGGCGCATTCCATCGCGACCGAAGTCCGGCGCCGCATCGTCGAGCGCCGCTGGCGGCAGGGCGAGCGCATTCCCGACGAAGCCGAACTCGCCATCGAGTTCGACGCGGCGCGCGCGACGGTCAACAAGGCGCTGCAGATGCTGGCGGACGAGGGTTTGCTGGATCGCCGCCGCCGCGCCGGCACCCGGATTGCGATCGATCCGGTACGCAAGGCGAGCTTTTCCATCGGCATCGTGCGCGAGCAGGTGGAGCAGGCGGGCCTCGTCTATGGTCACCGCGTCGTCGCCCATCGGCTGAGCCCCGCGCCGGCCGGAATCGCTGCATGCCTCGGCCTGCCCGTGGGGGAGAAGCTCGTGCGCATGCGTGCCGTTCACTACGGCGACGGGACGCCTTTCCAGCTCGAAGACCGCTGGATCAACCTGTGCGCCGTGCCGGATCTCGATCCGTCGAGCCTGCGCCGCCTGAACGTCAACGAATGGCTGGTGCGCAACGCGCCCTACCTGCATGCCGAACTGGCCTTCTCCGCCGAAAACGCCAACCGGCGCGATGCCCGCCTGCTTCAGGTGCGTCACGGTCAGGCGCTGCTGATCCAGCAACGCACCACCTGGAACGACCTCGGTCCGATCACCACCGTCCGCGTCGCTTTCCGGCCCGGCCATCGTGTCAGCACGGACAGACGCGCGGCGGAGGCGAATTAGACGCTGCTCAGCAGAATGCTCGTCTCGCTGTTGGAAACGCCCTCGACGTCGCGGACCTCGCGGAGGATGCGGTCGAAGTCGCTGAGGCTGTTGGCGCGGATTTCGGCCACCAGATCCCAGCCGCCATTGGTCGTGTGCAGGGCATACAGCTCCGGCAGGCCGCGCAGGTATTTGATGACTTTCGTGGTGTTGCGGCCGCTGACCTCGATCATCATGATCGCGCGTATCGAGCGGTCGTCGTAATCTTGGCGGACGCGCAGCGTGAAGCCGAGGACCGCGCCGCTTTCCAGCAGCCGGTCGATGCGGGTCTGCACCGTCGCCCGGGAGATGCCCAGCACGGCCGCGATCTTGGAATAGGGCGCGCGCCCATCCTCGCGCAGCAGCGAGATGAGCCGATGATCGAGATCGTCGAAAATATGCATCAGGAATGCTTAGTGCCATTGCGCAAATTGCGCAATACGACGGCAAACATCGAGCAGGTTTCGAATTTCATTTCACGTCATGCCAGCCTAGGCTGATTTCGTCGAATTTCCCGAGGGAGCGGGGGATCGTCAGCTGATCCACACATGCCGGCTGCCTTGTGCCGCCGTTCGATGTTGCGGATCGTGCGAAGACGGTTCGGCCCTCGCCGCATGGAGCGCATTGCCTGACATGAAAAGACCGTCCGCACAGGCGCCGAAGGGCGTTGTGATGATCCGCCCGCATTACTTCGGCCCGAACCCGATGACGGCCAGGGACAACGCCTTCCAGGCGACCGACGCACGCCAGCCCTCGGCAATAGCAAAAGCCGCCTTCGAGGAAGTCACCCGCATGGCCGAGGGCCTGGCGCGGGCCGGCGTCGCCGTGCATCTGTTCGAGGACGAGACGGCGGCCCTTCCCGACTCCGTCTTTCCCAACAACTGGTTTTCGACTCATTCCGGCGGCCATGTGGCGATCTATCCGATGTATTCGGAAAGCCGCCAGAGCGAGCGCCGCCCCGACATCATCGAGATGCTGAAGAGCGAATACCGCGTCCAGGACGTCATAGACTATTCCGGCCTCGAAAAGGACGGCGTCTATCTCGAAGGCACCGGCGCCATGGTGCTCGACCATATCGGCCGCGTCGCCTATGCGGCGCGCTCGAACCGCACCAACGAGGTGGCGCTGGAGCGATTCTGCACCCATTTCAATTTCGAGCCAATGATTTTCGGCGCGGTCGACCGCAACGGCAATTCGATCTACCACACCAATGTGCTGATGTGCATCGGCACGGAATTCGCCCTGATCGGCGCGAGCATGATCCCGGATGCGGCCCGCCGCGCCGAGATCTGTGCGCGCCTCGAGGAGACCGGCCGCCAGGTCATCGACCTGACGGTGGAGCAGATCGAGAATTTCGCCGGCAACGCCATCGAACTCGATGGCGCCGATGGTCGCGTGGTGGTGCTGTCGGCCCGCGCTCTGGCCTCGCTGCGGTCCGACCAGATCGCGGCGCTGGAAACTTCGGCCCGCCTGCTCGCCTTCGACGTGCCGACCATCGAGCTTGCCGGCGGCTCCGTGCGCTGCATGCTCGCGGGCGTCCATTTGTCGCGAAGAGAACCCGTCGGTACGCAAACGCTTTACGCCGCCCCGTCCGCTCGATAGAAGCACCCTAAATCCAGGATAAAGGTACTGCACATGTCGCAATCCCGCCCCGTCTACCAGTTCAACAACATCATCGTGCGCACGCCGTCCCGCTCGGTGGTCAACGGCCTGCGCGCCGACGACCGCGGCAACCCGACTTTCGAAGGCGTGAAAGCCGAGCACGACGCCTATATCGCCGCGATGCAGGATGCGGGTGTGAAGGTGACGGTACTGCCGGCGCTGGAAGCCTTCCCCGATTCGATCTTCGTCGAGGATCCGGCGCTGGTCTTCACCGAAGGCGCGATCCTGCTGCGTCCGGGCGCCGAGACGCGCATCAAGGAAACGCCGGAAATCGAGCCGACGCTGCGCGCCATGTTCGAAACCGTGCTCGACCTGCCGGGCGAAGGCTTTGCCGATGGCGGAGACGTGCTCACCACCCGCGAAAGCGTCATGATCGGCCTCTCCGCCCGCACCAGCAAGGTCGGCGCCGAGGCGTTGCAGGCCACTCTGGCCAAGCTCGGCCGCAAGAGCGAGATCGTCGCGACGCCGGAAGGCGTGCTGCACTTCAAGACCGATTGCTCGCTGCTCGACGACGAGACCGTGCTGTCGACTGCGCGTCTGGCCAAGTCCGGCGTGTTCGAGCGCTTCAAGCAGGTGATCATCCCGGAAGGCGAAGAGGCGGCGGCCAATGCGCTTCGCGTCAACGATGTCGTCATGGTCGGCTCCGACTTCCCGCGCACCATCGAGATGCTCGATACGCTCGGCTATAAGGTCGTGCCGCTGAAGACCACCGAGATCGGCAAGATCGATGCGGGCCTGTCCTGCATGTCACTGCGCTGGTTCAGCAACACGCTGTAATCCCGTACCTTCGAGGAAGAAATAATGAAGACGTTCAAGTCCGCCCTGTTTGCAGGGATCGCCCTTTCCATGTCTATCGGCAGCGCGCTGGCCGAGGATTCGCTGCGGCTCGGCATGACGCCCGAGCCCTACATGCCCTTCACCCAGATCGATTCCAGTGGCAAATGGGAAGGCCTGGAAGCCGATCTCACCCGCGCCCTGTGCGACAAGATGGCGGTGAAGTGCGAGATCAGCCAGATGGCCTGGGACGGGCTCATCCCGTCGCTGAAGGAAAACAAGGTCGATTTCATCATCGGCGCCTTTTCGATCACCGACGAACGCCGCAAGTCGGTCGATTTCTCGACGCCCTACTACACGGAAGGCACCTCCTTCGTCGGCGCCAAGTCGGATAGCAGCGAAATCAAGACGGCCGATGCGCCCGACGGTTCAGGCAAGATCATCGATCCCGCCAGCGTCGAGGGCAAGATCATCGGCGTCCAGACCTCCAGCGTCCAGTCCGCCTATGTCGCCAAATACTTGACGGGCGCGGAGGCCAAGAGCTACGATACCGCCGACAATTCCGTCGCCGATCTCGTCGCCGGCCGCGTCGACTATGTGCTGATCCCCGACCTCTACATCCAGACCTTCCTGAAGACGCCGGAAGGCGCCGACTACGAGGTGAAGCTGGAAGTGCCGAAGAACGTGGTTCTGGGCGAAGGCGTGGCCTATGCCGTGCGCAAGGGCGATGCGGCGACGCTCGACAAGGTCAATGCCGGCCTTGCGGCACTGGAAAAGGACGGTGAGTTGAAGAAGTTCGTCGATACCTGGATCTTCGGCAAGAAGTAATCCGCTGACCGGCGGCGCGTGGCTCCTCGCCGCCGCTGCCGGCCGCGTGTCGGAGACCACCGGCGACCGGAACCGCCTCCAAGGGACAGGCGGCGTTTCGCGGCTGACCAAGAATCGGAACAGGTAACGACGGATGGACTATTACTGGCACCTGCTTGCCTTTGGCGGCGACGGCTGGGGCGACGATTTCGCCTGGGGCCTGCTGATGACCTTGCAGGTCTCTTTACTCGCCTATGCGCTTTCCGTCGTCTTCGGTTTCCTCGGGGCGGCGGGCAAGCTGTCGCGGCATCGCATCCTGCGCCTGGCCGCAGAGCTTTACACCACCGTCGTGCGTTCGCTGCCCGAGCTGCTGGTCATCCTGCTCCTCTATTTCTCCGTCGCCAGCGGCGCCGAGCGGCTGTTGAAGCGTCTCGGTCTCGTCGCCGAAACCTTCCAGTTCAGTTCGTTCTGGGCGGCGATCATCGCGCTCGCCTTCGTCTCCGGCGCCTTCATGACCGAGGTGCTGCGTTCCGCCTTCCTGTCGGTGCCGCCGGGCCAGGTTGAGGCGGCGGTCTCGATCGGCATGCGGCGCTCCAAGATTTTCACCCGCATCATCCTGCCGCAGATGATGCGCCATGCCGTCCCCGGCATGGGCAATCTCTGGCTGTCGATCACCAAGGAAAGCGCCATCATCAGCGTGCTCGGCTCGTTCAGCGAGTTGCTCTACACCGGCTACCGGGCGGCGGCGGGCACCAAGCAATACATCTTCTTCTACGGGCTGACGGCCATTCTGTTCCTGGGCATCACCCTCGTTTCCGTGCTGGCGATCGCCAGGATCGAGCGCCACCTGAACCGGGGGCATCACTGATGGAAACGATCTCCAACGTCATCGGCTTCCTGCCGGCGCTGATCAAGGCGACGCCCTTGACGCTGCTTCTGACGGCGGTGGCCGGCGCCTTCGGGCTGGTCATCGGCACGCTGGTGGCGCTTGCCCGGCTCTCCGGCCATCGCGCGCTCTCTGTGCCGGCCTCTGTCTTCACCTTCGCCTTTCGCGGCACGCCGCTCCTGGTGCAGATCTATCTCGTCTATTACGGCCTTGGCCAGATCCTGCCCGGCACCTGGGTGCGCCACAGTTTCCTTTGGCCCTATCTGCGCGACGGGTTGTGGTATGCGATCTTTGCGCTCAGCCTCAACCAGGCCTCCTACAATGCCGAGGTCATCCGTGGCGCGATCAAGGCGGTGCCGCGCGGACAGATCGAGGCGGCGAAATCGATCGGCATGCGCGCCGCGATGATCCTGCGGCGCATCACCCTGCCGCTGGCCTTCCGCTCCTGCCTGCCGGTCCTGACCGGCGATCTCATCATCCTCCTGAAGACCACCTCGCTCGCCTCGACGATCACCATCCTCGAAGTCATGGGCACGGCCCGCATGTTGCAGCGTCAATCGCTGCAAATCTTCGAACCGCTGATCGCCGCCGGCATCATCTATTTCACCGTCGTGTTCATCCTGACGCGCATCATGGGCGTCGTCGAGACGCGGCTCAGCCGCTACCGCACGGCAAGGGCATAACGAAAGGCGCGCACGGCGCGACGAGAGGAACGAACATGGTCGCAACGGCGCTTTCGGTTTCGAATATCCACAAGAGCTTCGGCACCGTCGAGGTTCTCAAGGGTATTTCCTTCGAGGCGAAATCCGGAGACGTCATCTCGCTGATCGGCTCCAGCGGCTCCGGCAAGAGCACGCTCCTGCGCTGCATCAACTATCTGGAAACCCCTGACGAGGGCGAGATCTCCGTCTCCGGCGAGACGATCCGCACGGTCAAGGGCAAGGACGGCAAGTTCCATGCCGCCGACAAGCGCCAGCTCGAACATATCCGCACCCGCCTCGGCATGGTGTTCCAGAGTTTCAATCTCTGGGCTCACAAGACCATCCTCGAAAACATTATCGAGGGACCGATCCATGTTCTGGGCGTTTCCCGCCAGGATGCGATCGGCGAGGCCGAATTGCTGATGGAAAAGGTCGGCATCACCCCCAAGCGCGACCACTATCCCAACCAGCTCTCCGGCGGCCAGCAGCAACGCGCGGCCATCGCCCGTGCGCTCGCGATGAAGCCGGAGGTGATGCTGTTCGACGAGCCGACCTCGGCGCTCGATCCGGAACTCGTCAACGAAGTGCTGCTGGTCATCAAGAAACTCGCCGAGGAAGGGCGCACCATGGTCATGGTCACCCATGAAATGGCGCTCGCCCGCGACATCTCCAGCGAGGTCATCTTCCTGCACAAGGGGCAGGTGGAGGAGCGCGGCGCGCCGTCCCAGGTAATGCGCGATCCGCAATCGGCACGCCTGCGCCAGTTCCTGCAGTTTTCCTGAACCGCGTCAATACGGGCGCTGATCGTCGTCCGGTAATGCGCCGCCGCTGCGAGCCTTGAGGAAACTGCCGGTACGGACGATTTCCAGGAAGGCGCGCACCTGGTCCATATCCGTGAAACCCCGCCGCTGATTGCAAAATTCTTGATTTCCGAGCGCACTTGATTGCGCTTGACATGGGAACAAGGCTGCCTGTCCTTCCGGATGGCAGGGTTGGTTATACACGAAGGCGCGCCGCGCAGGACGCAACCAGGCTGCCGGCCATCTGCTTCTGCTTGTCCACGCCCGCCTCGCGAACGATGTTGGCGATCACGGCAAATCGCCCGGACAATGGATTGGTCTTGCGCCAGACCATGCCGATCGTCCGGGTGGGGCGCGGTTCGGCCAGCCGCGAGACGCAGACGGCGGCGGAGCGCATTTCGGTATCGACGGCCATTTGCGGGATGAGCGTCACGCCGATGCCGGCGCCGACCATCTGCACCAGCGTCGACAGCGAGCTTCCCTCCATCAGGTCGCGGGTCGACGTCGGCGCGATGTTGCAGACGGAAAGCGCCTGATCGCGAAAGCAATGGCCTTCCTCCAGCAGCAGCAGCCGCATCTCGTGTAGCCGTTCGGAGACCGGCACAGGCTTGCCTATGTCTTCCAGCGGCCGCACCAGGACGAATTCCTCCTCGAACAGCGGAATTTCCTCCAGCGCCGGCTCGGAAATCGGCAGGGCGACGATGGCGACATCAAGCCTTGCCTCCGCGAGATCTTCGATCAGCCGCTGGGTGATCGCCTCGCGCGGGCGCGGATCGAGCCCCGGATAAAGCCGCGCCAAAGCCTTGATGATGTCGGGCAGCAGGTAGGGGGCGACCGTGGGGATGATGCCGAGGCGCAGGCGGCCGGCAAGCGGCCCATGCGCCGCGCGGCCGAGATCTTCGAGATCGTCGACGGCGCGCAGGATCGCCTGGGTGCGGGCGGCGAATTCCTCGCCGAGCCCTGTCAGCCGGATGCGTCGTCCGCCGCGTTCCACCAGCGGTGCGCCGACCAGATCCTCCAATTCCTTCACCTGCACCGACAATGCCGGTTGCGAGATGGAACAGGCTTCCGCCGCGCGACCGAAATGGCCGAGCCGCGCAAGCGCATCGAAATAACGGAGATGTTTCATCGACAGGCCATTCATAACCTGATCCTATCGCAGAGTTTAGAATTTACAATTGGAACTTATGGATGAGCTTTGCTACTGCTTGGGTATACGGAAGATCGTTGCCCCGTCGCGCTGGTGGAAGGCGCCTGCTGAAACGCTTCCGGTGCCCAAGAGACCCTAGAAAATCCGTTGGAGGGACCAAATGGATACGAAGACAAACCTCGCCGGCAAATGTCCGGTCATGCATGGCGGCGCCACTGCGCTTGGCAATTCCGTCATGGAATGGTGGCCCAACGCGCTGAACCTCGACATCCTTCACCAGCACGATACGAAGACCGATCCTCTGGGCAAGGCTTTCAACTATCGCGAGGAACTCAAGAAGCTCGACGTCGCGGCGCTGAAAGCCGATCTGCGCGCGCTGATGACCGATAGTCAGGACTGGTGGCCGGCCGACTGGGGCAGCTATGTCGGGATGATGGCCCGCGTTTCCTGGCACGCCGCCGGTTCCTATCGCGCCGCGGACGGTCGTGGCGGTGCCGGCACCGGCAACCAGCGTTTCGCGCCGCTCAACTCCTGGCCTGACAACGTCAACACCGACAAGGGTCGCCGCCTGCTCTGGCCGATCAAGAAGAAGTACGGCAACAAGATCTCCTGGGCCGACCTGATCGCGCTCGCCGGCACCATCGCCTACGAGGTCGCCGGCCTGAAGACCTTCGGTTTCGCTTTCGGCCGCGAGGATATCTGGGCGCCGGAAAAGGACGTTTATTGGGGTAATGAAAAGCAATGGCTCGCCCCGAGCGACGGTCGCTATGGCGACGTTTCCAAGCCCGCCACGCTGGAAAACCCGCTGGCCGCCGTGCAGATGGGCCTGATCTACGTCAACCCGGAAGGCGTCAACGGCAAGTCAGATCCGATGGCGACGGCCGCGCAGATGCGCGAGACCTTCGCCCGCATGGGCATGGATGACGAGGAAACCGTGGCGCTGACCGCCGGCGGCCACACCATCGGCAAGTCGCACGGCAACGGCAAGGCAAGCAATCTCAGCCCGGACCCGGAAGCCGCCGGCCCCGAATTCCAGGGCCTCGGCTGGATGAACACGCATGGCCGCGGCATCGGCCGCGACACGGTCGTTTCGGGCATCGAAGGCGCCTGGACCGCCGAGCCGACCAAGTGGGACAACGGCTTCTTCGAAATGCTGTTCAAGCATGAGTGGACGCTGACCCATAGCCCGGCCGGCGCTTCCCAATGGGCGCCGATCACCATCGCCGAGGAAGACAAGCCGGTCGATGTCGAGGATCCCTCGATCCGCGTCATGCCGATGATGACCGACGCCGACATGGCGCTGAAGGTCGACCCGATCTACCGCGAGATTTCGCTGCGCTTCCGCAACGATTTCACGGCCTTCTCGGATGCCTTCGCCCGCGCCTGGTTCAAGCTGACGCATCGCGACATGGGTCCGAAGTCGCGCTATCTCGGTCCGGACGTGCCGGCGGAAGACCTTCTGTGGCAGGATCCGATCCCCGCCGGCGCCAAGGACTATGACGTCGCCGCCGTCAAGGCGAAGATCGCCGCATCCGGCCTTTCGGTCGCCGATCTCGTCGCCACCGCCTGGGACAGCGCCCGCACCTTCCGCGGTTCCGACTTCCGCGGCGGCGCCAACGGCGCGCGCATCCGCCTTGCGCCGCAGAAGGATTGGGAAGGCAACGAGCCGGCGCGTCTGGCCCGCGTTCTCGCCGTTCTCGAGCCGATTGCGGCCGCGACCGGGGCCAGCATTGCCGACGTCATCGTGCTCGCCGGCAATTATGGCGTCGAGCAAGCGGCCAAGGCGGCCGGCTTCGACATCGCCGTGCCGTTCGCGCCCGGCCGTGGCGATGCCACCGCCGAGCAGACCGATCCGGACGGGTTTGCGCCGCTGGAGCCGCTGGCCGATGGTTTCCGCAACTGGCAGAAGAAGGATTATGTGGTGAGCCCGGAAGAGCTGCTGCTCGACCGTGCGCAGCTCATGGGCCTGACCGCGCCGGAAATGACGGCGCTCATCGGCGGTCTGCGCGTCATCGGCACGAACCATGCCGGCACGAAACACGGCGTCTTCACCGACAGGGTCGGCGCGCTGTCGACCGATTTCTTCGCCACGCTGACCGACATGGCCTATTCCTGGGTGCCGACCGGCAACAACCTTTATGACATCCGCGATCGCAAGACCGGCGCGACAAAGTACACGGCAACCCGCGTCGATCTCGTCTTCGGCTCGAACTCGATCCTGCGCGCCTATGCGGAAGTCTATGCCCAGGACGACAACAAGGAGAAGTTCGTCAAGGATTTCGTCGCGGCCTGGACCAAGGTCATGAACGCCGATCGCTTCGATCTGGCCGCCTGATAACGGTCGCGCCATGATCAAGGCCGTCCCCCAACGGGGACGGCTACCTTCGAAGGTTCAGTGGCCCTTGGCGGGCTTATCGTCCGGCTCGCTTTGCGGCCGGCCGCCGCGCCCTGCCGGCGATTGTCCGGCCCCTTCATGCGCATGCGCCTCCGGCCCTGCGACGATCGTTCCCGGCTTGGTGCTATCCCTGTGCCCGGTCTTTTTCGGGTCGGGCATGTCCTTTTGCTTGTCCATATCGTCCACCTTTTTTGCAAGACGCATACATAACGGCGCCGCCTCGGATCCGGTTCCGCCGTCAACGCCCTCATGAAGCGCGGGCATGGGCGTTGGCCGCGTTTCTTCAGAGCCCGCGCGTCACGATGTCGAGGCCGCTGAGCAGGAAAAGGATCGCTACCCACAGCACGGCGCCGGTGGCGGCGATGCGGGCAAGGCCGTTTTCCTCGCGCAGATGCATGAAGAACCAGAAGACGAGGGCGGCCTTTGCCAGGGCGATGACCAGGCTTGCCGCCAGTCCCACACTTCCCCGCAGGAGCATGCTGGAAACCACGGTGGCGGCGAGCAGCGCCATCAGCGCCAGCCATACGCTCAGGATCTGCATCGCTTTCGGCATGGGGCGTCACCTCGCCAGATAGAGAAGCGGAAAGAGAAAAATCCAGACGATATCGACGAAATGCCAGTAGAGCCCGATAACCGTCACCACGATGGCCCGGTCCGGCAGCGGCAGGCGGCCCGCCATGGAGCGGATCAGCAAACCCGCCAGCAGCAGCACGCCGATCGTCAGATGAATGGCATGCAATCCGCTCGAGATCAGATAGAAATTCATGAACAGGTGCTCGCCGGCCTTCGACAGCGCCGCGCCGCTTCCTGGGACCGGCAGCAGTCCCTCCCGATATTCGAAACGATATTCCATCGCCTTGACGGCAAGGAAGGCCAGGCCCAGCAGGGTCGCGCCGCAAAGCCCGAGCCGGACGGGCGCTGGTTTTCCCTCACGCGCTGCCGCTACCGAAAGCGCGACGAGTGCGCTGGAGGTCAGCAGCACGGCCGTATTGAGCGCGCCGAGACCCAGATGCATGCGTTTCGATGCAGCCACGACATCCGGCGCATGGCTGTAACGCAGCCAGGCTATGACCAGGAACAGGCCGCCGAACAGCATGATTTCCGTGGCGAGGAAGATATAGGCGCCCATCATCGCCGCTTCCTGCTGGCGTTCCGGGGTGGAGTAGGGCTCGCGCAGGCGGGTGATCTCGTTCATCGTTCCGCCCGCTCGATCGGATAGTTGTAGGGTGGTTCGCTCACCACCGGCAGCGTATCGAAATTGTGCTGTGGCGGCGGCGACGGGACGGTCCATTCCAGCCCCTTGGCGCGCCAGGGATTGTCGCCGGCCGGCTTGCCGTAGCGCATCGAATAGAAAAGATAGACGAAGGGGACGGCATAGGCCACGGCGAGCAGGCTGGCGCCGGCGGAGGAGAGCACATGCAGCGGCTGGAACTCCGGCGCGTAGACATGGTAGCGGCGCGGCATGCCCCAATAGCCGAGCAGGAATTGCGGAAAGAAGGTGAGGTTGAAGCCGGCGAAGATGAAGATCGCCGTCAGGCTGCCCCAGATCTGCGAATAGCGCCGCCCGACGATCTTCGGCCACCAGTAATGCAGGGCCCCGAAAAACGCCGACACCGTTCCGCCGACCATGATGTAGTGGAAATGGGCGACGACGAAATAGGTGTCGTGGACGTGCAGGTCCAGCGCCAGCATGGCGAGCATCAGTCCCGTAAGCCCACCGACCACGAACAGGCCGATGAATCCCATGGCGAAAAGAAAGGGCGGATCGAGCGAGATGTCGCCTTTGTACAGCGTCGCCGTCCAGTTGTAGACCTTGATGCCCGAGGGGACCGAGACGGCGAGGCTGAGCAGCGAAAAGGCGGCGCTGGCATACATGGATTGTCCGGCGACGAACATGTGATGCCCCCAGACGAGAAAGCCGATGACGGCGATGGCGATCGACGAGCCGGCGACGAACTGGTACCCGAAGATCGGCTTGTGCGCCGCCGCCGCGATCAGTTCGCTGACGACACCGAGCGCCGGCAGCACCATGATGTAGACCGCCGGATGGCTGTAGAACCAGAACAGATGCTGGTAGAGCAGCGGATCGCCGCCAAGCGCGGGATCGAAGATACCGAGGCCGAACAGCCGCTCGGCGACGATCAGCGCCAACGTGATCGACAGCACCGGCGTCGCCAGCACCAGCACCAGCGAGGTGGCGTAGATCGACCAGACGAACAGCGGCAGGCGTCGCCAGTACATGCCGGGACAGCGCAGCTTGTGGATGGTGACGATGAAGTTCAGCCCGGTCAGGATCGAGGAAAAGCCGGCGATGAACACCGCCGTCGCCGCGAGCACGACATTGCCGTTGGCGAAGCTGGAGGACAGCGGCGTGTAGAAGGTCCAGCCGGTATCGACGCCGCCGCTGACCACCACGAACAGCGTGAAGCAGCCGGCCATCACGAAGATGTACCAGCTGACCAGATTCAGCCGGGGAAAGGCGAGATCGCGCGCGCCGATCATCAGCGGCACCAGGAAGTTGCCGAACGTGTTGGGGATGGACGGGATGAGGAAGAACCAGACCATGATGACGCCATGCAGCGTGAAGGCGCGGTTGTACCCCTCGTTGGTGAGCAGGTCCGCCTGCGGCGTCAGCAGGTCCATGCGGATGAGCGCGGCTGCCGCCCCGCCGACGAAGAAGAAGAAGGTGACGGCGAAAAGATAGAGGATGGCGACGCGCTTGTGATCGGTCGTCAACAGCCAGGAGCGCAGGCTGTGGCCGGCGCGCAGGTAGCTGACGCGCTCGGCCCCGGTTTCCGGCACGCCGTGCTGCGAAACCGTGTCCGGGAAGAACTCGCTCTTATCGGGCACGGACATCGAAATCCTCCCCGCCGAGTGACTGGATATAGGCGACGAGCATCAGCAGTTCCTCTTCGCTGAGCGTGTTGGCGAAGGTCGGCATGATGTCGGGGTAGCCGGCCGCCACCTGCTTGTGCGGCAGCAGGATGCTGTCGCGGATATATTGAGCGTCGGCGGTGACGATTTCCCCCGATGCCAGCGGCACGGCGCGGCCGTACAGCCCTTCCAGCCGGGGTGCGTGCACGGTTGCGGAAGGACCATGACAGCCGCTGCAGCCGCGGGCGCGGAAGATTTTCGCGCCCGCGGCGGCCAGCGTTTCGTCGGCCGGGGCGCGCTCCAGCCAGCGGCTGTAGTCCGCCGCATCCAGCGCGATGAACTTTCCGCCCATGACGGAATGATCCGTGCCGCAGAACTCGGCGCAGGCAAGGCCGAAGACGCCCGGACGGTCGGCGGTGAACCACATCGTCGTATAGCGCCCCGGCACCACGTCCTGCTTGAGCCGCAGGGAGGGGATATAGAGGCTGTGGATGACATCCTGCGAAGCCATGACCAGCTTGACCGGCCGTCCGACGGGAACATGCAGCTCGTCGATTTCCCCTTGTCCCTCGGGGTGCTGGAATTTCCACATCCATTGCTTGACGACGACGTCGATGGTCAGCGCGTCGGCCGGCGGCGCATAGCGCGTGGCAAACAGCGCCGTCGCCCAGGCGAAGAAGCCGAGCAGGCAGAGGAATGGGATCGCTGCCCAGGAGATTTCCATCCAGGCGCTCTTTTGCGGCGGGTGGACGCGGTTGGCCTCCTTGCCCCGGCGATATTTTACCGCAAAGGCGGTAATGAGGATGAAGACGGGAGCCGAAAGCGCGATGACCAGCGACAGGAAGGCTAGGGCGAATATATCGACCTGGCGGCTATAGGCCGACGCCTCGGCGGGCAGGAGGAAGGCGAGGAGATCACGCATCGCCGCGCTCCTTGCGGCCGCGGCGCTCGCGCAGCAGGGCGAGGCCCAGCCCGCCGAGCATGATGCCGGCCGTGGCGACACCGGCGAGGCGCAGGGCCGTCCAGATGATCGGGGAATAGCGTCCGGTCACCGGGTCATAGTGATAGCAGAGCAGCAGCAACTGATCGCCCCAGGTGCCGATCCGGCCGCGCCCGGCTTCCGTCAGCGCCAGGGCGAGATCCTCGGGGGCGGGCTGGAGGCCGTAAAGCCAGCGGCTGAGCCGGCCGTCCGCCGTAAGCACGGCCGTGGCGGCGATATGGGCATACTGGCCGATTGCGTCATCCCATCCATAGCGATAGCCGAGTGCATCGGTGACGGCGGCGATGTTTTTTCGCGAACCGGTCAGCGCGTGAACGGATGCGGAAAGCGCCGGATAGCGGCGCTGCAGATCCGCAAGGCTGTCGCGGGCATCCTGCGGCACTTCCTTCGGGTCGATGCTGAAGGCGATGATCTCGAAATCCCGCCCCGGCTTGTAATCCTGGACCCGGATGGCCTCCATCAAGCCGGAAAGCGTGACGCCGCAGATGTTCGGACATTTGTGCAGCAGGGGAACCAGCAGGATGGGCCGATCGTGTGCGATGCCGGCAAGCGTCGCCGGGGCACCATGTTGATCGATGAAGGGAATCGCGAGCGGCACCTGCGCATCCGACTTTCGATCGATACCGGCGGTTTCGAACGGGTTGAATGCAGCGGCGGCGGGCGCAGCGCAGAGCAGGCTGGAAAGCAGCAGGAGGATAGGGGCGCGCATCACTGCTCCTCCTCATCCGGCCAGCCATGGGCGGCAAGCAGATCCATGGCCCTTGCGATCGGCACATGAGCAAGCCCTCGCCGCTGGTCGCTCCAGCCATAGGTTTCCAGCCGTGTCTTCGCCGCCTGTTGCAGGCGGTCGCCATCGGCGCGCGGATCGGTCTCCAACCTGATCCCGCGGCGCAGCGCCGAGGCAGCGGGCTCTGCTGCGGGAGGGCGGTCGAAGGAAACGATCAATACGGCGGCCACCACGCAGAAGGCGGTAATCACCACCAGCAATGCGGCGGCGACCAGCAGCCATCGCGGGCGCAGATCGCTGGTCTCGACGGAGGAGAAACGAGTGAGCGCTTTCATGCCCGCATCCTTTCCGTTCGTCCCCAGGCGAAAAGGCGGCGGGCGAGGGGTGCTGCAAGGGCGCCACCGGCTGCCGCCATCAGGAAGCAGCCGAAGCCGAGCCATGCGGGGCCGTCGATTTCCGGCAGGATGAGCCAGCCGATCTCGACCAGGCTGGCGAGCAGTGTCACGGCTGCAATCCCCTTTAGCCAGTTGCGGCTGCTGCGGATCGGGGTGAACAGCAGCAGGAACGCCGGCAGCAAGCGGAGCGCTGCCAGCAATGTCTCCGCCACGCCCCAGAGACCAACCCCGCGGCGCGCAAACCATGCCGCACCCGGCGGCAGGTTTCCGGACCAGAGAATGAAATACTGCATGAAGAAGAAATAGGGCCAGCACAGCAGCAGGGTGAGGAACAATGCGCCGGTAAGGGAAACGTCGCCATCGGACGGTTGCCGCAACCGCAGGAGAAGCATCGCCGCGAAAGCGGTCAGCATCTGCAAGGCCAGAATATAGAGACCGAAGCCGGAGGAATGGAAATTCGGATCGAGGGACTGGATCAGGTCGGTGGCAAGCAGGCTGTCGAGCAGGACGAAGCCGATGCTGCCCGCGACGGCTACGGCGCGCCCCGGTTTCAGCGCCATCCGCAGGGAAAGCAACGCCGCGAAGACGAGGATTGCGACAAGCCGCAGGCTGAAAAACACCGGCGAGAGATAGACGGCCTTGAACCCGGTGAGAGTGTCGCCCGAAGTCCAGGGGTAGAGCCGGGAAAGACCGGCGAGCAGGGGAATGGCAAGAACAGGCAACCAGGGCGTCAGCACGGCGAGAAGCCTTGCCTCCGCTTCCACGCAGGCTTGCCAGCGGCCGGGAATGATCCAAGTCAGCGCGAGGAACAGCAGGCCGCCGAGCAGGATGCCGCTTGCCAGGACGAAAGCACAGAGCCAGCCACCAAGCGCTGCGGCCGGCGTGAAAGGCAACGGCGCAAGCGACAGGACCAGAAGGGCAAGCCCGGCCCATTCGGCGAGGTGGGGAGACGCGCGTCCCGGTGTCATGAGCCGCTCTCCTCAAGACGCCGGCGCTCGTCCTCGTCGAGAGCGGAGGCCGGCATGGACTGGCTGATCTGCAGCGCGCGGATATAGGCGGCGATTGCCCAGCGATCGCGGGGCTCTATGCGGTCGGAATAGCTGTACATCGCACCGTAGCCCGCGGTAATGACATCGACGAAATGGCGGCTGGGCGCCGCCTTCAGTCGGGCCTCGTGGAAACTCGGCGGCTGCGGAAAGCCGCGCGACGGAATGCGCCCGTGGCCATCGCCGGTCAGGCCGTGGCAGGGGGTGCAATAGATGGCGTAGCGCTCCGCCCCGCGTTGCAGCAGGGCGGGGGTGAGGGGCGGGCGGTTCTGCAGCGCGGCCATGCGGGCGGGATCGTCGCGCGCCAGCGTGCCCTCGGGCGGGGCCTGCAACGCCTTGCCATCGGCGAAGAGTTTGCTCGGCTCGTCGGAATCGGAACGCGGCTGGCGCCCCATGTCGTTGCAGGCGGCCGGCAGCAGGCAGAGGAGGACAAGCAGGATCGCGCGTTTCATTCCGGCTCCTCCGCCTTGCCGACCGTGTGGACCGCGCGCGGCGCAAGGCTTTCGAGGAAGCCGCGCGCAAAGGCGGGCTCGAAAGACGCGTCATCGCCAAAGATGATCAGGAAGAAACGATCGACATTGACACGCTCGAAGCCCGGCACGTCGAAGACAGGATGGTGCAGGCGCGGCAGGCGATTGAGCACCAGCATGCCGAAGACGGCGGCCAGCACCGCAAACAGCACGGCCAGCTCAAAGCTGACCATCAGGAAGGATTGCCAGGCGAAAAGCGGCCGGCCGCCGATATCGATCGGGAAATCCCCGATTGCGAAAACCTGCATGCCGTAGCCGAAGACCGCGCCGAAGATGCCGCCTGCCAATGTCAGCAGCGCAAGGCGCCGGTCATGAAAGCCGAGCGCCTCCGGCATGCCTTCCAGCGGATAGGGCGAATAGCTGTCGAGGCGGGAAAAGCCGGCGGCGTGTGCTTTTCGCAACGCCTCGACGAGACGCTCGCCATCGTCGAATTCGGCGATGAGGCCGAAGGGTTGCAGATGGGCTTCCGGTTCACGCATCCTCCAGCCTCCCGGTCTTGCGATAGGCTTCCTTCACCTCGAAAGCGGAGATGACCGGCAGATAGCGCACGAACAGCAGATAGGGGGTCAGAAAAACCCCGAGCATGCCGAGGAACAAGGCCCATTCCCAATGGCTCGGGCTGTATTCTCCCCAGGATGAGACGAGCCGGTCGCGATAAAGCGCCGTGGTCAGCAGCATGAAGCGCTCGAACCACATGCCGACCGTCACCGAAAGCGCCACCAGGAAAAGCAGCAGCGGTTTTCTGCGCAGCCGCGCGAACCAAAGCATCTGAAGCGGCAGGAAATTGAAGATAACGGCGGCCCAGTAGCTGTAGGCATAGGTGCCCGTCAGCCGGTCGCGGAGCGTGTCGATGTCGGGACCCTCGCCGGAATAGAGCGCGTCGAACACCTCGGCGAGATAACCATAGGCGGTCATCAGGCCGGTGGCGAGCAGGAAGAGAGCGAGGCGGTCGAGATGGCGGTCGGTGACCAATCGGTCGAGGCCGAGCGGATGGCGGATGGCGATCGCGATCATCAGCACGACGGCAAAGCCGGAAAAGGCGGCGCCCAGCACGAAATAGGGCGGGAAGACGGTGGAATTCCACCCGGGAACCGGGCTGGCCGCAAACAGCAGCGAGATCTCCGAATGCACCGAGACGACCAGCGGCACGGCAATCGCCGCCGTCAGCCGATAGGCCTGCTGCCAGCGCGCCCAATGCCGTCCCGATCCGCGCCAGCCGAGCGCGAGAAGCCCGTAGACGACCTGTCGCCCCCGGCTTTTCGCCCGGTCGCGTAAGGCTGCGAGATCGGGAACGATGCCGATATACCAGAACAGCAGCGACACGATCAGATAGGTCAGCACCGCAAAGAAATCCCACGCGAGCGGGCTCTTGAACTGCGGCCAGAGATCCATCGTGTTCGGATAGGGCGCCATCCAGTAGAACAGCCAGGGCCGGCCGAGATGCAGGATCGGATAGAGACCGGCGCAGGCGACGGCGCACAGCGTCATCGCCTCGGCAAACCGGTTCAGCGAATTGCGCCAATGCCCGCCGGCGATCAGCAGCAGCGCCGAAATCAGCGTGCCGGCATGGCCGATGCCGAGAAACCAGACGTAATTGGCAATCGCGAGCCCCCAGTTGACCGGGATATTGATCCCCCAGACGCCGACCCCGTTGACGAACAATACGACGGCGGAGACGAAGAAACAGCCGAGCAGCGCCAGCGACATGCCGAAAAACAACCGCCACAGGCGCGGATGCGGAAAATCCAGCGGTATGGAGACGATGTCCTCGGTGATGGCGCGGTCGGCCTGGCGGGAAAAATCGCTCATCCTTCGCCTTCCTCCGGCCGGATCCGGGCGAGATAGGTGGTGCGCGGGCGAGTATTGGCTTCCTCCAGCAGCGTGTAATTGCGTGGGTCTGCCTTGGTGCGGCTGACGTGCGAGCCGCGGTCGGCGATGTTGCCGAAGACGATCGCCTGCGTCGGGCAGGCCTGCTGGCAGGCGGTCACGACCTCCCCGAGCGGCTGGTTCTCCCGGTCGGCAGCGATGCGGGCTTCCTCGATGCGCTGGACGCAATAGGTGCATTTTTCCATGACGCCGCGGCTGCGCACCGTCACCTGCGGGTTGCGCATCGCCTGCACGGAATCGGCATCCCCGGCGGTGTAGTTAAACCAGTTGAAGCGCCGCACCTTGTAGGGACAGTAGGAGGAACAGGTGCGCGTTCCGATGCAGCGATTGTAGACCTGCAAATTGAGGCCGTCGATGCTGTGGACGGCGGCGTTGACCGGGCATCCCATCTCGCAGGGCGCCTGCTCGCAATGCATGCAAGGCACCGGCTGGAAGGCGTCTCCCGGCCCATCGGTATAGTGATCCACCCGCAACCAGTGCATGGCGCGCCCTTGCGCCACCATCGCCTTGCCGACGACGGGAATGTTGTTTTCGGCCTGGCAGGCGGTGACGCAGGCGTTGCAGCCGATGCACAGATCGAGATCGATCGTCATGCCCCAGCTCGGATCCTGCGGCGGTCGGGGCGGGTAGAAGTCGGCGGCGGCGATATCGGTCTCCACCGCCTTTTCGCGGGCGGTGACGGATCGGACGAAATCGCGCCCTTCCTGCTGCTGATGCGGCTGGGTGAAGGCAAGCGGCACAGTTTTGCCGAGCGGCGTCAGCGTCAGGCCATCGCAGCGCCACGGGGTGCTGCTGCGCCTCAGAAGCCCGGCATCGTGGCCGATGCCCTCGGAAAGGCCGCCGGCAATGGCGCGGCCGTAACCGAGGGTCAGCGCCAGCGTCTCGTCGGCCTGACCCCTGGCGATGAAGACCGGGCCTTGCAGGCGGATGTGTCCATCCGACACCTCCACCATGTCGCCATCGGCGAGCCCGTGCCGGGCGGCGAGCGCCGGGGCGATCTGGACGACATTCTCCCAGACGAGCTTGCTCAGCGGCTTCGGGGTTTCCTGAAGCCAGGCGTTTTCGGAAAAAACGCCGTCCCAGACGGTGGCGTCAGGCCGGATGAGTGCCGCCAGGCCTTGCCTTGGCGGGCTTTTCGTTTCCAGTTCGAGCGAACGGTCGCGCACGGCCGGCGACAGCGGTTCGGGCCGGCTGCCCTCGACAAACCCCTTGAACAGCGCCGCGCGCCATTTTTCCTCGAAAGCCTCGCCCCATGCGTTTCGCCAGGTGCCGGAGACGAGCGCCCGGTCGTCATTGCCCTCTCCGCCAGCAATGATGTCGAGAAGCCCGTGGCGCGAACGGACATCGAAGAAGGGCCGCACCAGCGGCTGGAGGATGCCTGTCGTGCCATCGACGGCGCGGGCGTCGCTCCAGCTTTCCAGATCGTGCTGCAAAGGCAGGTGCCACTGCGCGCGCGCCGCCGTTTCGTCGAAGTGCAGACCGGCATGCAGAAGCAACGGCAGTTTTCCCAGCGCCGCCGTGAAATCGAGATCGGGGAGGGCATGGTAAACCGGGTTGGTATCGAGACAGAGCAATGTCTCGACCTTGCCGGCTGCCATGTCCGCCACGAGGTCGGCGATGCTTTCCGCCTGCAGGCTCTCGAATGGCGAAGGGGAGAAATGCAGGGTTCGTCCCAAGGCCCCGAGCCTTTCATTGATCAGCAGGCCGAGCTTGACGAGTGCCGCTGGCTGCGTCGTGCCGACCGTGAGCAGCGTGCGGCCTTGCGTCGCTGCCGCCAGCGCTTTCGAAATCCACGCCTCCTGCTGCGAACCCGGAGCCGGGGCATCGATGCCGAGACCGAGGCGGGCAGCGAGCGCTCGCAGGAGCGTGGCGGTTTCGTCCGGGGCGAGGGCAAGGCGCTGGTCTGCCACGGCGCCGGTAGCGCTCGGTACGGCTTCGGCGACGAGGAGTTGCACCCGTCGATCACCCTTGCGTCGCGCGGCGCCGAATTGCACCGCGTTCAGCGTCTGGCGCGGGCCGGGGCCGAGGAAATCGTCTTCGATGGCAAGGATGGTACTGGCTTGGTCGAAGCTCGGCTGCAGCGTCAGCGATTGACCGAACAGGCTTTGCGTGGCCGCGCGTTCGGCCGTGAACAGGCCGTCGTCCAGAATATGCCAGCGCGCCAGCGGCCAGCGCGCCAGCAAGGCGCGGATCTGCCGGGCGAGCGTCGGCGAGGAGAAGGGGCCGGTCAGCAGGCGAAACCCTTCACCCCTGCGCCGATCCATCGCGGCGGCATTTTCCGTCGCCCATCGACGGAAGGACGCCCAGCCCACCGGCGTGCCGAGCCGCCGCGGTCCGCGCGAGCGGTTGGGATCGTAGAGGCCGAGCAGCGCGGCCTGGGTGAAGGCATCGCTTTTGCCCTGCGCGGCAGGATGGTCCGGATTGCCTTCGAGCTTGACCGGCCGTCCGGTATAGGTCTTGCCCAGCACCGGCTGGGCGAGGCCGCAGAAGGTCACCGCCGTCGCATACCATTTGGCGATGCCCGGTGTCACGCCTTCGGGCTGGCGGACATAGGGAAGGGCGTTCTCGTCATGGTTTCCCGTGCAGCCGACGAAACCCGCCAGCGACAGCGACGCCCCCATCAGCTTCAGCAGGTTGCGCCGGTCGATCTCGGCCGGTGGGCGGCGATTTGGCTCTGTTGTGGGATCAAAGGGCATTGCGGTCACCTGTGACAGACATTGCATTGGGTGAGCTTGACGGGGTCGATATGTTCGACCCTGACGCGCAAGGCGGCGTATTGCCGATGACTTTCCACACTGTCGTCCCAGCCGGACCAATCCATGCGCGTTACTTCACCGGGCGGGCGCAGCGCCGGTCCGGGGTTGCGGTGGCAATCCAGGCACCAGTTCATGTGAAAGGAATGGGCCGCCGCCGTCAGCGGCATGCGGTCGATGCGGCCATGGCAGGTGACGCAGGGCACGCCCTTGGCGACATGGGCGGAATGGTTGAAATAGACGTAATCGGGAAGCTTCGAGACGCGCTGCCAGATCAGCGGCTTGTCCTGCGCCAGGCTGAGGCGCACCGGCGCAAGCATCCCGGCATTCGTCCAGATCTGCGAATGACAGGTCATGCAGACATGGGTGGCGGGAAAACCGGCGCGGCTGCTGGTCTCGACGGCGCCGTGGCAGTAGCGGCAATCGATACCGAGATCGCCGGCATGATGGCGGTGGCTGAAAGGAACAGGCTGATCGCGCACCCAGCCGACCACAGTGCCATATCCCTGGGACGCATAACCAGCGACGATCGCAAGGACGAGAGCGGCAGCCGCCATCAGCAGCATCGCTCTCAACCGCGTATCCGCCGAGGCGGTAAAAATCTGCGCCATGCCGCGCTTCCCTTCGCGCATGCACCGGCCGGCTGCCACGGCGGTCGAATCCGGTCAGAAAGTCGGCGAACGGCAGTTCAACACGGCCGGGCCGGCATTTGTTCCCTGCGCTTGTGGAAAAAGCACGCGGCGGCGGGATCGCCGATCAAGAGGTTGCCTAGCGGTTCGGATCGCCCAGTTCTCGGACGACCGCAAAGAAGGCATGGATGGCCTTGCCGTTGCGGCGATCCTTCAGGCAGATCAGCTTTTCGTGCATCGTCAATGGCTGGTGGTCGAGGGCGATCTTGACGAGGCGCGGATCGTCGTCGAATTCGGCCTCGGAAACGATGCCGACGCCTATGCCTGTCGCGACGAGACGGCGGACGGCTTCGCGGCCTTCCGCCTCGATGGCGTAGCGCAGCGTCACGCCTTGCGCTCGGGCGAGTGCCTCGAACATCTGCCGCGTACGCGAACCTTCCTCGCGCATGATCAGCGGCCATGCGGCCAGCGCGTCGAGCGACATGCTCGCACGGCCGGCGAGGGCATGTGATTTCGCGACAAACAGCACCACCGGCGAGAGGTTGAGCGAAAGCACCTCGAACGGGCGGTCGTCGCGCAGGTCGCCGAGGACACCGATATCCACCTGATAATTCAGCAGATCTTCGACGATCTCCTCCGAATTGCCGCCGACGATCCTGATCTGGATGCCGGGAAAGCGGGTCTGGAAGACGGTGAGCGCTTCGAGCACGTGATCGACCGAGTCCGCGGCTATGCGCAGCGTGCCGGCCCGCAGCGAGCGCTCCTCCTGCAGGACGCCCAGCGCTTCGCCTTCCGCGTCGAATAGGCGGCGGGTTGCGACCAGCAGCCGGGCGCCAGCCGGCGTCAGTTCGATCTGCCGGCGTTTTCGCACGAACAGGGCGACATCATAGGCCTCTTCCAGCCAGCGCACCTGATCGGAGATTGCCGGCTGCGTCAGCCGCAAGGCGCGCGCAGCCTGCGAAAAGCTGCCGGACAATGCCACATGGTGGAAAGCGCGAAGCTGGACATAGCGCATGGACGGGCCCTCCGGGTCACTTCATGATATCGAAGAATTCTTAAATGAAAGCTATATTATCGATTTTATTCCCTTTGAGAAAGATGCGATGGATTTTGCGTAGCGACGATCGGAGAAAGCGATGAAACCGACTGAATCCACGCTGGTTCACACCGAAGGCGAGGCCAACACCTCCGCCGCACGCGGCGCCTGGAATGCCCGGATCGGCGATCAGCGGACCAGCGCGCTGGTGGCGCGGGATGCCGCCGCCTTTCTGCACCAGAGTCTCTCGAGCCCCTGCCTCAGCGCCATCGCCAGGGTGGAAGGGATCTGGATCGAGGATATGGCGGGGCGGCGCTACATGGATTTCCACGGCAACAGCGTCCATCACATCGGCTATGGTCATCCCAGATTGAAGCAGGCGATCAAGGCGCAGATAGATGACCTTTGTTTCGCGCCGCGCCGTTTCACCTGTGAGCCGGCGGTGGAACTTGCCGAGACCCTGGGGCGGTTGGCGCCGGGCGATCTTAGCAAGGTGCTGTTCACCACCGGCGGCTCGGATGCGATCGAGGTGGCGCTGCGGCTGGCGCGGGCCGCGACCGGCCGTTTCAAGACGCTGTCCTTCTGGGATGCCTTCCATGGCGCCGGTTTCGGCGCTTCCAGCGTGGGCGGCGAGGCGACATTCCGCTCCGGGATCGCCGGTCCGCTGCTGCCGGGCGCCGAGCATGTCGCACCCTGGGCCAGCCGCCGTTGCGCCTATGGCCACGACGATCTCGAAAGTTCAGCCCGCGCCTGCGCCAACATGATTTCCTACGTGCTTGGCCGCGAAGGCGATTTCGCGGCTCTGGTTGCAGAGCCGATGCGCGCGACCCCCAATCCGCCGGCGCCGGGCTTCTGGAAAATGGTGCGCGAGGCCTGCGACCGGCATGGGACGCTGCTGATCTTCGACGAGATCCCGACCGGCCTCGGCAAGACGGGCCGTTTCTTCGCCTGCGAGCATGACGGCGTCATCCCCGATATTCTCGTGCTCGGCAAGGCGCTCGGCGGCGGTATCCTGCCGATCGCCGGTGTGATCGCGCGGCGCGATCTGGATGTCGCCGGGGATTATGCCATCGGCCATTATACCCACGAAAAGAACCCGGTGACATCGAAGGCGGCGCTGACCACGATTGCCATCATCCGGGAAGAGGGTCTGGCGGAGCGGGCCGCCGAACTCGGCGCTTATGCCATGGACCGGCTGCGCAGCCTCGGCGAGCGCTGCACCGCCATCGGCGACGTGCGCGGCCGCGGCCTGCTGTTCGGCGTCGAAATCGTCGCCGACCGCGCCGATTTCGCACCCGACAACGGACTGGCCGAACGCGCCTATTATCGCTGCCTGGAAGCAGGGCTAAGCCTCAAGATCAGCCAGGGCAACGTCATGACGCTCTCGCCGCCGATGGTGATTGCGCGCGACGATCTCGACAGGGCGCTCGCCATCGTCGAACAGGCGATTGCCGCCGGCTGATCGGGAATCGACCGGAATCTCAGTCTCCCAGCACCTGGCGATCGTCGCCGTCGCGCCGTCTGACCAGTTCCTCCTTGATGTTGCGCAGGGCCTTCGTGGCCTTGCCGCGGTCGGCGTAGGCGACGAGGTTGGCAAGGATGTCGATGGCTGCGAGATAGGCATAGCGGGTGGAGGTGGGGCGGAAGATGTTCTTGCCCTCGGGCAGGTCGATGGGAATGACCACATCGGCGGCGGTGGCGACCGGCGAGCCGCTCTGGGTGATGACGATGGTCGGGATGGCGCGCTTGCGCAGCACGTCCAGACAATCGACGACGCCGAGGTCACGGCCGGTAAAGGAAGAGGCGAAGACCACCGTACCGGGTAGCGCGGAGGCGGAAAGCATGATGTTCATGTTGTGATCGTTGGAGGAATTGATGCGGCAGCCCAGCCGGAACAGGCGATTGTGCAACTCATTGACGATCATCGCCGAATTGCCGCTGGCGCCGAAGGCATAGATGAATTCGGAACCGCGCAGCAGGTGGGCGGCCTGGTTCATCGCCTTGAGATCGATCTGGCGATGGAACTGGAACAGCGCGTTCTGCGCCTTGGCGACGATATCCTCGGCGACTTCTTCCGGTGTCGCGGTTGGCGTCTCCGGCACCAGGTAACGCAGGCCGACATAGGGCATCTTCGCCAGTTGCACCTTGAAATCCGAATAGCCCTGGCAGCCGAGCCGCCGGCAGAAGCGCGTCACCGTCGGCGGGGAAACGCCGGCGCGCTCGGCAAGCTCGCTGATCGAGGCATTCATCACCGCCTCGACATCCTTCAGCACGAGATGGGCGAGCTTCTTGTCCAGGCCGGCAAGCCGGCCGTCTTCGTCTGAAAGGGCGTGGAAGAGATCCATTGACGGCTCCGGTTCGAACTGACGGCCCACGGGCCGCAACGCGTTCATGAAAATGAATTTCTTTCGAACGCGGTTTCATACCACACTATTGGCGGGCGGCAATGCGATTTCAGGCGAAGGCATTTCCTGAGTGTGTTTCGAGGCGCGGCTTTCGGGACATTCTTTTGACGATACAATCGGTTGATTTCACATCGATCCCGACTTGGGGAGCGATTTGGTCCAGCCGCGCGGGCGAAGGCGGTCTCGAAATTCGGTTTCAGCGTTTTCAGCGGTGTTGCGGCGACGAGGGAGTGCCTTATTTGAGAGAATACAATTTAACTTTTTGATTTATAAGGAATTTAAGTCGATCTGGTCTAGCGTTTGCCGTTTTGGTTGATTTAACGATTTCATGAAATGCAAAGCTGAAAGAAATCAATTTTCACAATTCATGCTGCTTACCGAAAATCTGATTGACTTCGATCCATTTATTCCTTATCCAAGAAAATTAATTACACCTTGAGGCGGTGGCGGGAGGAAATATCAGCGATATCGCTCTTATAGAGCATAGTCGGCGTCTGATTGCGATCAGTCGTGGTGCCGAGCCGATGCTTGCCATAGGCGGCGGTGCCGAATGAGACGTTTCATCCACTCAGCGTAACGAAAACGAGCGGTCGTACCTCGAAAGAGGCGGCGAGGGCGGACGCGTGTCCTCACGGCTGAAGAAGATCGGATCAATTGTTCATGCGCATTTTCACCGCGTCGCTTGCGACCGAAACCAACACATTCTCCCCCGTCCCGACGGATCTGAACGCCTTCAAGGCGGCGTTCTATGCCGGGCCGGGCGAGCATCCGGAAACGCCGACGCTCTGCTCCTCGGTCGTGCCGATCCTGCGGCGCCGGGCGCGCGCGGAAGGCTTTACCGTCATCGAAGGTACTTCCTGCTGGGCGGAGCCCGCCGGTCTCATCCAGCGCCGCACCTATGAGATGCTGCGCGACCAGATCCTCGATGAGTTGCGGGCGGCGATGCCGGTCGATGCCGTAGTGCTCGGCCTGCATGGCGCGATGGTTGCCCAGGGCTATGACGATCCCGAAGGCGATCTGCTGTCGAAGGTTCGGGCCCTGGTCGGGCCGGATGTGCTGATCGCCGCCGAATTCGACCCGCATAGCCATCTGACGACGCTGCGCGTCGCCAGTCTCGATATCATGGCCGCCTTCCTCGAATTTCCGCATACGGACTTCGAGCAGCGCGGCGAACATGTCGTCGAGCTGGCGCTGCGCACGCTGCGGGGCGAGATCAAGCCGGTCATCTCCACCTTCGATTGCCGCATGATCACCATCTATCCGACCAGCCGCGAGCCGATGCGCTCCTTCGTCGACCGTCTGATGGCGCTGGAAGGCAAGGACGGCATCCTCTCCGCCTCGGTTATCCACGGCTTCATGGCCGGCGACGTGCCGGACATGGGCACCCGCATCGTCGTCGTCACCGACAACGACAGAGCCAAGGGCGATGCGCTCGCCAAGGCGCTCGGCCATGAGCTTTACGGGATGCGCAAGCGCACGACCATGCCGATGCTGGACACCGAGGCCGGGCTCGACCGTGCTCTCCACCTGCGCGCCGCCCGGCCGGACAAGCCGGCGGTCGTCGCCGATGTCTGGGACAATCCCGGCGGCGGCGTGGCGGGCGATGCCACCCATATCCTGCGGCGGATTATCGAGCGCGGCATCGAACATGTCGGCGTGGCGACGATCTGGGATCCGATCGCCGTTTCCTTCTGCCATGCGGCCGGCGAGGGGGCAGAACTCGACCTGCGCGTCGGCGGCAAATGCGGCCCCCAGGGCGGCGAGCCGCTGGATCTGCGCGTGACGGTGCAAGGTGTCTTCGATGCCGGCTGGCAGAGCTTTCGCAACAGCCGCGTGACGCTCGGCAGGACCGCCGTGGTGCGACCGATCGGTACGACGGTGGATATCGTGCTGATCACCAGCCGCACACAGACCTACGAGCCGGATATCTTCTCGAACCAGGGCATCGATTTCGCCGGCAAGGCGCTGCTGCTGGTCAAGTCGACCAATCATTTCCATGCCGGCTTCCAGCCGATCGCTTCGGAGATCGTCTATGTCGCCGCGCCGACCTCCTATCCGACGGATCCCGCGACGACCCCGTACCGCAAGGCCAGCCTGGAATTGTGGCCGCGCGTCGCCGATCCCCTGGGGCTGGAATCATAGATCGCGAACCGAGCCGGCGGTCTTCGCAACCGTGCATTTGAAAAGACAGGGACCGCCAAGGTCGCTCAATCCGAAAGGGGAACCCGATGAAAAGTGCATTTCTTCTCGCAACGCTTGCGGCGCTGGCCGGAACCAGCGGCCTCGCTCTCGCACAGGCGCAGGGCGATGGCGTTCTCACTGTCGCGACCATTGGCGAACCGCCAACCCTCGACGTCATGCAGACAGCGACCGACATCGTCCTGACCATCGACCAGCACATCTTCGAAACCCTCTATACCTATGACGCGCAGTGGAAGTCCGTGCCGCTGCTGGCCGCCTCCATGCCCGAGATCTCCGAGGACGGACTGACCTATCGCATCCCGATCCGCGAAGGCGTGAAATTCCATGATGGCAGCGATCTCGACTCCAGGGACGTCACCGCCTCGCTGAAGCGCTGGATGGCGCTCTATCCGAAGGGCAAGCAGGTCGCCACCATCGTCGAAAGCCTGACCGAGGACGGCGACCATGCCGTCGTCTTCAAGCTGAAGTCGCGTTATGCGCCGCTGCTCGCCACGCTGTCGCAGGCCTCGGTCATCATGCCCTCGGAAAAGATCGCCGACACGCTGACCGAATTCGTCGGCACCGGCCCCTATGTGCTGAAGGAGCGCAAGCCGGACCAGTACACCCAGCTCGTCCGCTTCGATGGCTACAAGTCGCCGGAAGGCGAGCCGAGCAATTATGCCGGCAAGCGCGAGGCCATCGCCAAGGAAATCCGCTTCGTTCCGGTTCCCGATGCCAATACCCGTGTCGAGGGCTTGATCTCCGGCCAGTTCGATTTCGCCGACTCGCTGCCGGTCAGCACCTATGAGCGCATCGAGGCCAGCGGCACCGCCAAGCCGGTGATCTTCGAAAATTCCGGTTGGGTGTCGCTCAACATGAATATGAAGGAGGGTCTTCTCACCAAGAAGCCGCTGCGCCAGGCCGTCCAGGCCGCGCTCAACGCCTCCGATATGATGCTCGCCGCCTTCTCGGACGAGCGGTTCTTCAGTATCGACGGCTCGTTCTTCCCCAAGGGTTCGGCCTGGTACACCGAAGCCGGCGTCGCCCGTTACGGCGAAGGCGATCCGGAAGCCGCCGCCAAGCTGCTTGCCGAAGCCGGCTATGACGGCACGCCGATCCGGTTGCTGACCAGCCGCCAATACGAGTTCCACTACAAGCTCGGCGAAGTCGCCAAGGCTTATCTCGAAGCAGCCGGCTTCAAGGTGGACATGCAGGTGGTCGACTGGGCGACGCTGACCACCCGGCGCGGCGATCCCAAGGAGTGGGACATCTTCATCACCCATTCCAACTTTCCCGGCGACCCGACGACGATCAACACCATTACCGACACCTATCCGGGCTGGTATGTTTCGCAGCAGAAGGCGACCGCCGTCAAAGCCTATATGGACGCGCTGGACGACACCGCCAAAGCCAAGGCCTGGGAAGGCATCCAGACGGTCATCTATGACGATGCGCCGCTCTATAAAGTCGGCAATTTCAACGGCTTGACGGGTGTCGGCGCGTCGGTCGGCGGCTATACGCCGACCTATTGGCCGCATTTCTGGAACGTCACCCCGAAAAAGTGAGGCGACAGGCCATGGCGAGGATTTCCTGGGGACTTTTGCACCGGCTGGGAGGCATGCTGATCGTGCTTGCCCTCGTCGTGACGGTGGTTTTCATCATCGTCCGGGTCACCCCGGGCGACCCCGCAGCGGTCATGCTGGGGTCGGATGCGACCCCGGAAGACATCGCGCAACTGCGCTCCAGGATGGGGCTGGATGCGCCGCTGATCGTGCAGTACGGGCAGTTCGTCGGCGGCATCCTCAGGGGTGATCTCGGCCAGTCGATCTTCCTGAACCAGCCGGTGACGCAGGCGCTCGCCGCGCGCGCCGAACCGACCTTCTTCCTGACGCTATTCTCGATCCTCATCGCGGTGGCGATCGCGCTGCCGGTCGGCGTGCTCTCCGCCGTCCGGCGCGGCACGCTTTTCGACCAGATCGTCGTCACCCTCACCATGGTGGCGGCAAGCGTGCCGAGCTTCTGGCTGGGGCTGATGCTCATCCAGGTCTTCGCGGTCGGCACGGGCTGGTTCCCGGCCTCCGGTTATGGCGGCCCGGATACGCCCTTCCTGGAGCGGCTGCACCACCTCGTGCTGCCGGCCGTGGCGCTCGGCGTCGTCAATTCGGCGCTGATCACCCGCTTCACCCGTGCCGCGATGCTCGATGTCCTCGGCGAGGACTACGTGCGCACAGCCCGCGCCAAGGGGGCGAACGAGCGCCGGGTGATCCTCAAGCATGCGCTGAAGAACGCGCTGATCCCGATCATCACCGTCATCGGCCTGTCGGTCGCCATGCTGGTCGCCGGCGCCGTCGTCACCGAAACCGTGTTCGGCCTGCCGGGGGTCGGAAATCTGGTGGTCTCGGCCGTGCTGCGGCGCGACTATCCGGTCATCCAGGGCACGCTGCTGGTTGTCGCCGCAATCTACGTGCTCATCAATTTCATCGTCGACATGCTCTACATTCTCGTCGATCCGAGGGTCCGCCTATGATGGCCGCTTCCACCACCATGCCTGTCGTGGCCGGCCTGCGGCGCCTGTTCCGCAACCGCGCCATTCTGCTTGGCGCGATCGTCCTGGCGCTCGTCGTCCTCGCCGCCATCCTGGCTCCGTTGATCGCGCCCTATGCGCCCAACAAGCTGTCGATCGTCAACAAGCTCAAGGGCCCGTCGCTCACCCATCTCTTCGGCACCGACGAGTTCGGCCGCGACATCTTCTCGCGGGCGATCTATGCGGGGCGGATTTCGCTGCTCGTCAGCCTCGGCGTCGTCTTCATCTCCACCGTGCTCGGCGTGATCATGGGGGTCGCCGCCGGCTATTTCCGCCAGCTCGACGCGCCGATCTCGCGCCTGCTGGATGCCATGATGTCTTTTCCGGATATCCTGCTGGCCATCGCGCTGGTCGCGGCCTTGGGACCGTCGCTGGCGACCGTCATCATCGCGCTCGGCATCACCTATGCCCCTCGGCTTGCCCGCATCGTGCGCGGCTCGACGCTGGTGCTGCGCGAACTGCCCTATATCGAGGCGGCCGTCGCAATGGGCCTGCCGACCTGGCAGGTGCTGATGCGTCACGTCCTGCTCAACCTCGCCTCGCCGATCCTTGTCCAGGCCACCTTCGTCTTCGCCTCGGCGATGCTGGCGGAAGCCAGCTTGTCCTTCCTCGGCGTCGGCGTCTCCAGCGACATGCCCACCTGGGGCACGATGCTGGCGTCCGGCCGCGAGTTCATGAACAATGCGCCTTGGTTGATGATCTTCCCTGGCCTCGCCATCGTCCTCTCCGTCCTGTCGCTGCAATTGCTGGGCGACGGCCTGCGCGATCTGGTCGATCCGCGCCTTGCGAAGGAAAGCTGATCATGCGTGAAAAGGCTACACCGGTTCTGTCAATCGAGAACCTGACCACCTCCTTCAAGACGCCGGACGGCTGGCGCGCCGTCATCCGCGATATCAGCCTGCATGTCGATGCCGGCGAGACGGTGGCGATCGTCGGCGAATCCGGCTCCGGCAAGAGCGTCACGGCGCTCTCCACCATGCGCCTGCTGCCGGCCGGCAAGGCCCGCTGCGAAGGCCGCATCCTGCTGCAGGGCAAGGATCTGTTGCAAGCTTACGAAGCCGAGATGCGCTCGGTGCGCGGCGGCTCCATCGGCATGATCTTTCAGGAGCCGATGACCTCGCTCAACCCGGTCTTCACCATCGGCAACCAGCTTGCCGAGGCGCTGGTGCTCCACCAGAACCTGTCCTGGTCGGCGGCCGAGGCCGAGGCGCTGCGCATGATGGAGCGGGTGCGCATTCCCGCGGCGAAGACGCGGCTGCACGAATATCCGCATAAATTCTCCGGCGGCATGCGCCAGCGCGTCATGATCGCCATGGCGCTGGCCTGCCGGCCGAAACTGCTGATCGCCGACGAGCCGACGACGGCGCTCGACGTCACCATCCAGGCCGAGATCCTGCATCTCATCCGCGAGCTTCAGCGCGAGGAGAACATGGGCGTGCTGATGATCACCCACGACATGGGCGTGGTGGCCGAAGTCGCCGACCGCGCCGTGGTGATGTTCCGCGGCGACATGGTCGAGACCGGCCGCACGCAAGATATTTTTGCCGCGCCGGCGCGAGTCTATACCAAATCGCTGCTCGCCTCGATCCCGAGGCTCGGGACTATGGGCGAGGCCAAGGCCCCGAAACGCTTCCCGGAAGTCGACGCCGAGACGGGCGAGGCCATCGACGGGCGGGAGGCGAAGGCCGTTCCGGCGGAAGCCGCGCCCATCCTGCAGGTCTCCGATCTCACCATCCGCTTCGACCTGCCGACCGGCCGCGTCCACGCGGTGGAAGGCGTGTCCTTCGACCTGCGCCCGGGCGAGACGCTGTCGCTGGTCGGTGAATCCGGCTGCGGCAAGTCGACCACCGGCCGCGCCATCATCCGACTCAACAATCCGACCGCCGGCGTGATCAAGGTCGAGGGCCGGGACGTGTTGCAGGCGGGCGGGCGCGACATGCGTGCGGTGCGCCGCACCGCGCAGATGATCTTCCAGGATCCCTTCGCCTCGCTCAATCCGCGCATCACCATCGGTTCGGCGATTGCCGAACCCATGCTGGCGCATGGGCTGATGGGCAAGCGCGAGGCAAAGGCGCGCGTCGTCGAACTTCTCGATCAGGTCGGCCTCTCCGCCGCCATGGCCGAGCGTTTTCCGCATGAATTCTCTGGCGGCCAGCGGCAGCGCGTGTCCATCGCCCGGGCGCTGGCGCTCGATCCGAAGCTGATCGTCGCCGACGAGGCGGTTTCGGCGCTCGACGTCTCGGTGAAGGCGCAGGTCTGCAATCTGCTGCTCGACCTGCAGGAAAAGCGCGGCCTCTCCTACCTGTTCATCTCGCATGACATGGCGGTGGTCGAGCGCATGAGCCATCGTGTCGCGGTGATGTATCTCGGCGAAATCGTCGAGATCGGCCCGCGCGCGGCGATCTTCGACAATCCGCAGCATCCCTATACGCAGCGCCTGATCGCGGCCGTGCCGATCCCCGATCCATCGCGGCGCGGCAAAGCCCGCCCGCCGCTTGGCGAGGAAATCAAGAGCCCCGTGCGTCCCTTCGATTATGTGCCGCCGAAACGGATTTACCGCGAAGTTTCGTCAGGTCACTTCGTGCAGGAAACCGCCGCAGCGGCATAGCCGGCACCTTGCCGACGCGCCAACCCCCACGACATTCCGTGCATAACAGGGTAAGAGGAGCGATATTTCGGTTTCCGAGTCGAAGGCGATCGCCTCGGGTCGCGCAAGAGGCGGAAGGACGCAACGATGAATATCGCCCAATATGCAACGGGGCTGCAGCATGTCGGCATCCCGACCAATGACATGGAAGCTTCGGTTCGCTTCTACACCGGCCTCGGCTTCGACATCCTCCACCAGACGCGCAACGGCGACAGCCGGGTGGTTTTCCTGAAGCTGCGGGATTTCGTCGTCGAGATCTGGGAAGGACCGGCAGCCGGCCTTTCCGGCGCGATCGATCACATCGCCATCGACGTCATCGATATCGAGTCGGTTTTCGAGGTCATTTCGAAGGCGGGCCTGCAGGCGATCGAAGGCGGAATTCGCGAACTGCCCTTCTGGGAGCGCGGCGTGCGCTATTTCACGATCAATGGCCCGAATGCCGAGAAGGTCGAGTTCATCCAGAAACTCTGATCCCTCAGGTGCCGGTTTTCGGTTTCGACAGCAAAAAAGCCCCCGCGCGGTGTCCGCGCGGGGGCTTTTGCATTCGGCTTGGCTTATTCGACGTCGAACTTGACGCCCTGGGCCAGCGGCAGGGTCTTGCCGTAGTTGATGGTGTTGGTCGAACGGCGCATGTAGCCCTTCCAGGCGTCGGAGCCGGATTCGCGGCCGCCGCCGGTTTCCTTTTCACCGCCGAAGGCGCCGCCGATTTCGGCGCCGGAGGGGCCGATGTTGACGTTGGCGATGCCGCAATCGGAGCCGCGAACCGAGACGAAGGTTTCGGCTTCCTGCATGTTGTTGGTGAAGATCGACGACGACAGGCCCTGCGGCACGGCGTTGTTGAGGCGCAGTGCTTCGTCGAAATCGCTGTACTTGATCACATAAAGGATCGGCGCGAAAGTTTCGTGCTCGACCGGGCCGGTCTGAGACGGCATTTCGACGAGGGCCGGGCGGACATAATAGGCATTGTCGGCGCCGACATCGACGCGGTCGCCGCCGGTGATGCTGCCGCCGGCGGTCCTGGCGCCGTCGAGCGCCTTCTGCATGCCGTCGAAGGCGGCCTTGTCGATCAGCGGGCCGACCAGCGTGCCGTTTTCGAGCGGGCTGGCGACGGTGACCGAGCTGTAAGCCTTGCGCAGGCGCGGAACGAGGGCATCGTAGACACTGTCATGAACGAAGAGGCGGCGCAGGCTGGTGCAGCGCTGGCCGGCCGTGCCCATGGCGGCGAAGGCGACGCCGCGCAGCGTCAGGTCGAGATCGGCGCTCGGGCAGACGATTGCGGCATTGTTGCCGCCGAGTTCGAGGATCGAGCGGGCGAAGCGCTTTGCAAGGCGCGGGCCGACTTCGCGGCCCATGCGGGTCGAGCCGGTGGCCGAAACCAGCGGTACCTTGACGTTGTCGACCAGCAGCTCGCCGATGGCGCGGTCGCCGATCAGGACGGAGGACAGGCCGACCGGAGCAACGCCGCCTTCGGCGACGAAACGCTTGATGGCGCGCTCCAGCAGCGCCTGCGAGGCGAGCGCCGTCAGCGGGGTCTTTTCGGAGGGCTTCCAGACGGTGGCATTGCCGCAGACCAGCCCCAGCGCCGCGTTCCACGACCAGACGGCGACGGGGAAGTTGAAGGCCGAGATGATGCCGACGACGCCGAGCGGATGCCAGGTTTCCATCATGCGGTGCTCGGAGCGCTCGGTGGCGATCGTCAGGCCGTAAAGCTGGCGCGACAGGCCGACGGCGAAATCGCAGATGTCGATCATTTCCTGAACTTCGCCAAGACCTTCGGAGGTGATCTTGCCGACTTCCAGCGAGACAAGGCGGCCAAGTGCTGCCTTGCCGGCGCGCAGTTCTTCGCCGAGCAGGCGGATCAACTCGCCGCGCTTCGGCGCCGGCACCTTGCGCCATTCGAGGAAGGCATTGTGCGCCTCTTCGATCTTGCGGTTGGCGGCTTCCGGCGAATCCTCCGGCAGACGGCCGATCACTTCGCCGTTGACCGGCGAGGTGACGGTCAGCGTGCCGCCGGTATAGGCGTTTTCGGCAACGCCGAGTTCGCTCAGGATGGACTTCACCTCTGCGGCAAGGTCGAGTTTTGCAACGGTCATGGATGTCTCCCCCGTGGGTTGTCGTTGTCTGGTTCAGTCCGGCGCGCTTAAAAACGCTCGCCGGCAAAATGGGCCACCTGGGCGCCGGCCTCATACCACGCTTCCTTGACGGCGCGGAAGCGCTGGGCAGTGGGTTCTGTTAGCGGCAGCGGCAGATCCTGTTCGCTCATCTCGCCGAGGACGAGCCGCGCCAGCGTCTGGCCGAACACCGTGCCCGGCGCGATGCCGCGGCCGTTATAGCCGGAAAAGCCGACGATGCCATCGGCAAAGCGGTGGAAGCGCGGCACGGCATCGGTGGTCATGCCGATCTTGCCATACCATTCGGCCTCGAAGCCGATCTCGCCGAGTTGCGGGAAAATCCGCTTCAGCGAGCGTTGCGCCCAGGCGCGATGCACGGCAAGGCCGGTGTTGCGCAAGGCGCCGACACTGCCGAACACCAGCCTTCCCGCCTTGTCCATACGGAAGGAGGAGAGGATCTCCCTGGTATCCCAGCAGCCTTCGCGGCCCGGCAGGATCGAATGCCTGAGGTTGTCGCCGAGCGGCGCGGTCGCGAAATTGAAATAGGGCAGATGTACCTGCTCCTCGCGCACGCTGGCGAAGGGGCCGGTGGAATAGGCATCGGTGGCGACGATCACCCAGGGCGCGGTCACGGAGCCTTGGGCGGTCGCGACGCGCCAGCCATTGCCAGCCCGCTCGCAGCTTTCGACGCGGCTTTCGCCATGCAGCTCAACGCCGGCTTTTTGCGCGGCATGGGCAAGGCCGCGGGCATAGGCGAGCGGCTGCAGGGTGCCGGCGCGGGGATCGAACAGGGCGCCGGCATAGGCACTGCTGCCGAGCCGCGCGGCGGTTTCGCGCGCATCCAGCAGCCGCACCGGCGCGCCGCGCATCGACCATTGGCGCTGGCGCTCTTCCAATTCCTTGAAGCCTTCCGCGCCGACGGCGCAATGCAGCGTGCCGCCGGTTTCCAGCTCGCAGGCGATCTCATGTTTTTCGATGAGGCCGCGCACCACCAGCGGCGCTTCGCCGAGCAGGGCGAGGACGCGTTCGCCATAGACGGAACCGAGCACGCCCGGCAGATCATCCGGCATCACCCACATGCCGCCATTGATGAGGCCGACATTGCGGCCGGCGCCGCCGAAGCCGAAATCCACCGCTTCCAGCAGCACGACATGCTTGCCAGCTTCCGCCAGATGCAGCGCCGAGGACAAGCCGGTATAACCGCCGCCGATGATGACGGCATCCGCCGTCGCAACACCCTGCAGCGGCGGCGCCGCGGGGGCGGGCGGGGCGGTCTTTTCCCAGAGGCCGTGAGAGCGGGGATCGTTCAGCATCGTGTTCACCATAGGGGAATGCCGTCCGCCGTCGCATGCATGCGAGAATTCGGCACGTCTTCCCTCATCGCAGCCTTTACAGCGCCGCCGGCGTCGTGAATATCGACATATTCTCAAGAGTTCATTCCGCGAAGGAATAACCTGATCATGCTGCATGCCCGCCGTTTTCTGCCGTCGCTCTCGCTGCTTTCCGCCTTCGAAGCGGCGGCGCGCACGGGCAGCGTCACTATCGCCGCCCGTGAGCTGGATCTGACGCAAAGCGCCGTCAGCCGGCAGATACGCGCACTGGAAAACCATCTCGGCGTCGAGCTGTTCGTTCGCGAGCGCCAGACCATCCGGCTGACGCTGGCGGGCGATGCCTATGCGCGGGAAATCCGCGAGGCGCTGCGGCGCATCTCCACCGCTTCGCTGAACCTGCGCGCCAATCCGGATGGCGGCACGCTGACGCTGGCGGTGCTGCCGGCCTTCGGCAACCGCTGGCTGATGCCTCGGCTGGCCGGTTTCCTGGAGCACCATCGCGGCATGTCGGTCAATCTGGTGACGCGGCTGTCGCCCTTCGATTTCAAGCTCGACTCCATCGATGCGGCGATCCACTTCGGTGATTCCATTTGGCCGGGCGCGGAACTGACGCCGTTGATGGGCGAACGTATCCTGCCGGCCTGCAGCCCA
Source organism: Rhizobium sp. YJ-22 (assembly GCF_029601685.1). Lineage (NCBI taxonomy): Bacteria > Pseudomonadati > Pseudomonadota > Alphaproteobacteria > Hyphomicrobiales > Rhizobiaceae > Rhizobium > Rhizobium sp. YJ-22. The sequence continues at coordinate 112,943 of NZ_JARRIR010000013.1, forward strand.
CATTTCCGCGACCGGCACCGGTTGCAACAGCCCGGCGACTTCCTGCAGGTGCCGCTCCTGCATCTGACTTCGCGGCCGGATGCCTGGGAGCAATGGCTGATCGGCCATGGCGTCCCGGAACCGACGGTCCACGGCATGCTGTTCGACCAGTTCACCGCGGCGGCGCAAGCCGCGGTCGCCGGGCTCGGCGTGGCGTTGCTGCCGCGCTTCCTGTTCGAGGAGGAATTGCGGCGCGGCGATCTGGTCGAGGCCTTCCAGGATGGCGAGATCGACGGCGGCGGACGTTATTTCCTTGCCTGCCCGACGGAGCGGCTGGCCTATCCGCCGCTTGCCGCCTTTCGCGACTGGATCGCGGCGGTGGCGAAGGAGGGTGGTTAAACGGTTTTCAGCGGGCCGCGTTTGGCGTAAGGAAGGCGAGCTTTCGATTTCGCAGGATATTCGGCCATGAAACCCATCTTCGTTCAGCTGCAATGCGCTCCGGGCAAGACCTATGAGGTCGCCGACGCCATCTACAAGACAGAACTCGTGTCCGAACTCTATTCCACCAGCGGCGAATACGACCTGCTGATGAAGGTCTATGTGCAGGAGGACAAGGATATCGGCAAGTTCGTCAACGAACACATTGCCAATATCCCCGGCATCATCCGCTCGCTGACGACGTTGACGTTTACGGCGTTCTGAAGCAATTCCAGGAAAGGCGTGAAGCGATTTCCCGTCCGGAATTGTGCCGGAAGCGTCTTCAGACGCCACTCTCTTCCAGGCCGGCCAGCAAGTCGAATGCCTCGCCGTAAATGGCGTGGATGCGCTCCTGCGGCTGGAGGACCATGCCGATGCGCTCGTAGAAACGCTGGGCGCCGGCATTGGCGGCGTCGACGGAGAGGCGCAGGTAAGCGCCGCCTTCGGCGCGCACATGCCGTGCCGTGCGATGCAACAGTGCCTCGGCCACGCCTCGCCCGCGAAATTTCTCCGGCACGACCAGATCCTGGATATAGGCTCCCGGCTGACCGCGCCAGGTGGAAAAACTTCTGAAAAACAGGCACATGCCGGCGAATTCGCCAGTGATTTCCGCAATCAGCGCCGTGAAGGCGGGCGAGGGGCCGAAGCCGTGGCGGCGGAGATCCTCGGCGCTGGCGGTGATGCGTTCGGGGGTGCCGAGATGGTCGCCGATGATTCTTATGGCCGAAAGCAGCTGGTCCGCATCCTCGACGGTCGCCTTGCGAATGGCGGGCAGGTCCTGCATGATTTGTCCTCTTCGATCGGGATTACTCTGTTGTCGCGGCGATCGTCACCGTCACCGCCGTTCCCTCCAGCGCGCTTTGCATGTCGGCGGGCAGGGTGCTGTCGGAAATGACGGTATCGAATTCGTCGAGCCGCGCCAGCACATGCAGCGCGGTATGGCCGAGCCTTCGGCTGTTGATCATCAGGCAGGCCTGGCGGCTGGCGGCGATCATGGCGCGCTTGGCGCGCACGATGCGCTCGTCCATATGATAGGCGAAGGCGCCGGCGGCGGCGGGCGCCGAGATGAAGGCGATATCGGCGCGCAGATGCGACAGCGCCTCCTCGGTGACCAGCCCGAAATAGGCGTTGAACTTGTCGGAATAGATGCCGCCGAGCGCGATCAGCGTCACGCCGCTTTCGCCCTGCATGCGTTGCAGGACAGCGGCATTGTTGGTGACGACGGTGATCGGCCGCTTGGTGAGAAGCGCCTCGCCGAGAACGGCGGCCATCGAGCCGTCATTGACGATGACAGTCATGCCGGGCTCGACCAGATCGAGCGCGGCCTCGGCGATCGCCCGTTTGACGTCGGCCTCCTGCAACTGCCGAAAACGGAAATCGCTCTCGAACTGCGTGCCGGCATCGATGGTGGCGCCGCCACGCACCTTGCGCAGCACGCCCGCACTTTCCAGCTCGTCGAGATCGCGATGCACCGTCATCTTCGAGACGGCGAAACGCTTGGCGAGATCGTCGAGATCGACGGCATGATGCTCGACCAACAGGTTGATGATTTCCTGTCTGCGTTCTTCACGCTTCACGCGGTGATCCCCATGCGGTCCGGCCCCTGGACGATGTAGCATCGCCGAGGCCCCCCTGTCGACTGGCCCGTTTCGGTTCCATAACGTCAATTATCGAACTTGCATTGTTCCTGGGAAGGGTTCGGGGTGAAGTGAGGCTCACGAACGATGCCAATGGGTTGCCCCTTGCAGGAAAGCCGCATGCTCTGCGCCGAGGTGGATGATTGCCGCGATCATTCCCTGGGTATCGATATCATGATCGTCGTTCCGACCTCGCGATCCTCGATGCTGGCGGTTCCACCATGGGCTTCCGCGATGGCTTTTACGACCGACAGTCCGAGGCCGGAACCGCCGCTCTTGCGGGTCCTTGCATCGTCGGCGCGCCAGAAACGCTCGAAGGCCTTCTCCCGTTCGCTCCGGGTCATGCCAGGGCCTTTGTCGGCTATCGTCAGCCGGGCAAAACCGGGAACGGCGTCGAGTGCGATCACCAGGCTCTGGCCCGGCGCATAGCGGATCGCATTGTCGATAAGCGCCAAGGCCGCCTGCCTGAGCCGCGCGCGGTCGGCGTTTACCGTGACGTTCGCCAGTTCCAAGGTCACGTCGATCTTCTGGGCAGCGATCGCGGGTTTCGTCGAAGCCACGACATCTTCGATTTCCTCGGCCAGATCGAAGTTGGAAACGCGCAATTCCAGCCGTCCCGCATTCATCAAGGACAGGGTTCTCAAATCCTCGACGATTCGGGTAAGGGAATCCACATGCTTGACAAGACCGAGGAACGTCTCCCGGCTTGGCTCGAACACGCCGTCCGCCAGACCCTGTATCCGGCCCCGGAGAACGGTCAAGGGCGTGCGAAGCTCGTGGGCAATCGCTGAGTTCGAATATTTGAGCTCAGCCTCGGCCCGCTGCAGTTCCTCCGCCATACGGTTGAAATCCGCGATCATCCTGTCGACCTCGCCAAAGGTTCCCTCGCCCGTCGCGCGTCCGGCAAAGTTGCCCTCGGCGATGGCGCGGGCCGCCTGGGTGACGGCGTCCAGCGGCTTGACCAGGCGCTGCGCCAACCTCCAGCCGACATAGGCCCCGACCGCCTGGCCAATCGCAACATTGATGCCGAGCACGACGAAGTCCGTCGGCGACCAGCCTTCAGGCGAGACCTGGTTCGGATAAAGCCAGTCCCAGGCGTAGAAGTAGATGGTCCAGCCGAAGAACATCACGGAAAGCGCCACGAAGGCGACGGTCGTGGTCGACCAGATGATCTGCCTGTTGAGGCTGTTGCTAACCAGGTTCGCCAAGCCGATACCCAACCCCGCGAACGCCGTTGAGGAGACCGCCCACACCGGCGGCGTCCAGCTTCTTGCGAAGCTTGCTCATGTGGCTGTCGACCGTACGGTCGAGCGCGTCGCCCTCCGGCAGGCACGCATCGACGATCTCGCCGCGCTCGAATGCCCGGTTCGGATAGCCGCCCATGAATTCGAGGATCCTGAACTCCGTCCGGGTCAACGGCAAGGCGACACGCGTCTCACCCTGTTCGACGGTTGCGACGAAGGCGACCGGATCGATCGACAGCCGCCCGATCCTCAGCACCTTGTTCGGCGCGCTCGCCGCATTGGTTCTTCGCAGGATCGCGCGCGCCCGCGCGACGACTTCGGCCGGGTTGAACGGCTTGACCACGTAGTCGTCGGCACCGGCTCTCAGCCCGTGCAGTTTGTCGAGGTCGTCGGCGAGCGCCGTCACCATGATGACAGGGGTGTCGCCACGCTGCCGGATGGTCGCCAGGACGGAATTTCCGTCCAACTTGGGCAGGTTCACGTCGAGGACCACGATGTCCGGCCTCAACCGCTGGTGATGGGCGAGGCCGATCTCACCGTCTCCGGCTGCCAGCACGCGGTAGCCCTCGCGCGCGAAGTAGCGTTCGAGGATATCAGAGATTTCCGGCTCGTCCTCGACGATCAGTACAAGAGCGTTTTCCATGCTCACCTCCAGCCTTGAGAAAGAGACCTAAAGCACGCGCCGTCAAACGGATTTCACACTTCTCCACGAAACCTCCACGAAATAGGGACGATCGGCCAACACTTCGCGGTTTAGGTCAAGCCTGAAACACGAGCGTCTCGCTTCGTGCGAAGGGTATGACCTGTATGTTCCTGAAACTGAACCGATCCATTCGCCGGCCTCCGGTTCTTGCCGCAGCGACGACCGTCCTGATGGGGGCCGCGCGCAACGCGTGGCCCATGCGCGAATGCAGGTCGAGGACAGGGAAGACGCTGGCTGAGCGGAGCGGAGGATGAGCAGGCGAGCCGCGTTCATTGTGGCGGTCATCGTCGCTCTTCTGGGAGACATCATGGCAACGATGTCCCTGGTCAGCGACCTCAGCAGCCCCCTCGCCTATATCATGCCCTCGCTGGTTGCGACAGGGTACCTCGTCGCTTTCCTGGTGCTCCTGAAAGCATAGGAATGCGCCGGATGAAAGGGACCCTGCCCTGTCGTCGTCGAACCGTGTCCTCACCGGAGGCGGCATGCCCGTATTGATCAGGCCATTCGACGAGGATACGACCCCGCCCATGTCGTCAATTCGCGAGAGATCGCTTGGTTACCGTTAGGTGTTTGATGAATCCCGATCGCTGGTACATTCTGTTCGCCGTCATGCTGGCCTTTGTCCCGGTGGTGGTCGATATGACCATCCTCCACATTGCCGTCCCCTCGCTGACGCTGGCGCTGAACGCATCCGGAAACGAGGTGCTCTGGATCATCGACATCTATCCGCTGGTCATGGCGGGCCTGCTTGTTCCCATGGGAACGCTCGCCGATCGGATCGGTTACCGCAGGATGCTTCTGATCGGCCTCGCCGTGTTCACGGTATCGTCCGTGGCCGCGGCGTTCTCGCCGGCGGCGATACCCCTGATCGCTGCCCGCGCCGCGCTCGGAATCGGCTCTTCGATGATCATGCCCTGCGTCCTCGCGCTCATTCGCCAGTCCTTCGACGATGACGCCGAGCGCGCCACGGCGCTTGGCGTCTGGAGTGTCGTCGGAATGGCCGGAGCTGCCGTCGGACCCCTCGCCGGCGGCCTTCTTCTCGAGCATTTCTGGTGGGGCGCGGCCTTTCTCGTCAACGTGCCGATCATGATGATCGTCATTCCGATGGCGTGGAGACTGGTTCCCGAGACATCAGGTGCTTCAAGCGGACCGTGGGATCCGCGCCAGGCCCTGTTGCTGGTCGCCGCGCTTATGCTCACCATCTACGGCATCAAGGCCGGGTTCAAGTCGGGGCTGGATCTGTTCGCCGTCGCTCCGTTCGCGATCGGCCTCGTGCTCATCGTCTGGTTCGCGCGCCTGCAGATCCGCTCGGTGTCGCCCATGCTGGACATCGCTTTGCTCAAGAATCCGGTCATCGCGGCGGGATTGCTGATGGCTTTCGTTGCAAGCGGTGCCCTCGCTGGCTTCGAGCTCGTCCTTGCGCAGGAGCTCCAATTCGTCCTGGGAAGGACGCCTTTGGAGGCGGGTGTCTTCATGCTTCCGCTCGTCGTCGCTGCCGCCATCGGCGGGCCGGTTGGCGGAAAGCTTGCGACGTGGTTCGGTCTGCGCCCCGTTGCGACCCTCTCGATGTTGGCCGCGTCCGTTTCGCTTGCCGGACTGTCTTTCACCAACCTTGCCGACGATCACTACCTCACCGTGCCGGCGCTGCTTGGCGTGCTCGGGTTTGCCCTGGGCGTCGGTCTTCTGGCGTCGTCCGTGGCGATCATGGGAGGCGCGCCCAAAGAGAAGGCCGGGGCGGCAGGTGCGCTTGAAAGCACGGGGTACGAACTCGGGGCAGGCATCGGCGTGACCATCTTCGGCGTGATGGTGAATTCGCTCTACAGGGCGTCGTTCGCGCTGGACGCCGCGCATCCCGGCGCGTCGAACTCGATCGGCGAAGCCATGACGCTTGCCCACAAACTCGGTGGCGACGACGGATCGAAGATTGTAGCGGCTGCGAAGACGGCATTCGTCGGTGCGCATGGCTCGGTTCTTCTGTCTGTCGCGATCGTGATCGGTCTTCTGGCGCTGGCGGTATTCGCGGCGCTCAGGAATGCTCCCTCTGCGGCGGAACATAGCTGAGAACGGTTCGGCCCGTCACAAGCCCGGTTCACAGGGATCGACGACGATCGATCGATCATTCCGCTCCACGAGGCCGCAATAATCGATCCGCGAAAACTCCATCCCGGACGGGCATGACGACAAGGCGCTTCCGGGCGCCGCACGGACTCAACCGCATGAAGGAAGAACCATTTTGACGCTCCACCGCATGCTTCCCGCAATCTGCCTTGTCGGCATGCTCTGCGGCTCGGTTCTCGCCATCCTCGTTGCCGGCAGGAGCGATCGTTCCGCCATGCTCGAAGACTCCATCGGGATGGGCGCAACGCATGAGTATCCTACCGTCACGGACGGCCGGCTTCGATGAGGGAACCACGGCTTGGCAACTATCGGTGCCGGTCGGGAACGGGGAGTGCCGTCGATGACGGCCCTCCCCGCATCGCACTTTTGCGGGAAATGCCTTATTTCGCCGCAGCGACGGCCTTTTCGAGGCGGTCCTGCACCGGCTTCGGCTTCTTGGCGGCCATGATGGCGTCGAGA